>JANNXJ010000018.1:0-29871 GCA_031409515.1 Gammaproteobacteria bacterium
CCTCGCGTACCCCGAGGCCGCCCCCCCCCCCGAAACCCCCCCCCGCCGCTCCCCGCGCTACCCCCGCCAGTTCTTCGGTCTGTAGCGCGCATTCCAGTACCGCCATCAGGCGCGATTTCGCGCAAGCGCGCCAAAAGGCGCTCCTACAAGGCGCTCTACTGACCGAAGAACTGGCGCTGGAAGCGCAGGGACAGGCGGCTGGTCGTATCGACGGGGGTCGCGTCCACGGTGAACACCAGGGTCTCGTCATTGGCTACCGACACGTCGCCTATGTAGTAGATGGCGTCACCTTCCCGGACTTCCCGCACCGTCAGATCCTTGAACTGACCGTTCAGATTGACGGCCTGGACCGTTACCGCGCCCGGCACCGGAGCTCCGGTCGTGCCTTCGGCCTTCTTCACCATAGAAATGTTTACCAGAGCGCGGTTCGCACTGCGCGCGATGTTGTTCATCTTGGCAATTTCCGGGGTCAGCGCGTCGGTACGGATCGCGTTGAAGTACAGCACGTACTCACCGAAGTCCCGGGATGAGGCGGTGTCTGGCTCGACGGTACTTGCGGCGACATTGGCCTGGGGCGGCGTCGGGCCGGGGCCGCAGCCGGTCACGAGGCTGGCCGTCAGGAGGCCCAGAGTCGCGAGGCCCAGAGTCGCGAGGCTGGCCAGGCGTGGCGCGCGGCCCATGCGGCTGGCAAATACACTGTTCTCGTTCATGGTGCTCGCTTTCCCCCTGTTGGTTGTCCTCAAGCAGGACTTACGCAGAACTATAAACCCTCGGCAGGCCTCAGAACACCGAGCGGCAAAGCATGCCGGCCAGGACCCGCTCCATCGGGAGCAGCATCGTGACGGCCTGGAGGGCGATCAGTGCGAAAAGCGGTGACAGATCAATGCCACCGATCGGCGGAATCAGGCGCCGGAAGGGCGTCAGGACCGGTTCCACTACCGCTGCCACGATGGCCGCTGCAGGGTTGTACCCACCTGGGCTCACCCAGCTCAAGACGACGTAGATGATGATCGACCAGGTGAACACGCCCAGGCCCAGTTTGACGATGGTCAGCACCGCGAGCGCCAGGATCTGCCACAGGGAAGGCTCGCCGACGCACCCGAGACGGACGAGCAGCGCAGTCCCCGCGAGTTGCAGGCCGATGAGGGCGACGAGCGTGGCGGTATCCAGGCGGCCCATGGCAGGCAAAACACGCCGCAGCGGGACCACCAGAGGGTTGGTGACCCGCAGGATGAACTGCACCAGCGGATTGCGCTTGTCCACCGTTGCCCACTGCAGGAGCAGGCGGAGGGCGAAGGTGAGCACATAAAGGTCGAACAGTGTGCGCAGGATAAAGATGAGTGGGTTCTGCATGGTGCCTTAAGTTCCCGGTGGCGACCGCCCAAGCTCAGCTGACCGGTCCCTGGCGGCCGTCAGTGCCTCCAGCACGATGGCGTCCAGACTGGCGGCTGTGAAGACCCGCAGGGCAGCCGCAGTGGTGCCGCCTGGAGAGGTTACGGCGCTACGCAGCGCGGCCGGCTCGGCCCTGGTCTCGATGACCACCCGTGCGGCACCGAGAGCAGTTTCCCGGGTCAGTGCGGCGGCCAGCTCCGGCGACAAGCCCAGCTCGATGGCGGCGCGTTCCATGTGCTCCATCAGGAGGTAGAAGTAGGCGGGCCCGCTGCCTGAAACAGCGGTCACCGCGTCCATCAGCGTTTCATCCGGCAGCCATACCGCCTGGCCTGTCGCTGCGGCTATGTACTGGGCGATCTCCCGTTCCCGTGCGCCAACGGTGGCTGATGCCGCGAGGCCAGAGATCCCGGCACCGATCGTGGCGGGCTGGTTCGGCATGATCCGGACGAGCGGCGTATCCGGTCCGAACCAGTGACGCAGTGAATCCAGGGTAATGCCCGCAGCCACCGACAGGATGAGTTGCCCCCGGGGTCGCGCGCCACTCGCGAGCTGGCGCGCGACACTGGCCATCAGCTGGGGCTTCACGGCGAGGACCAGGACGTCAGCGCTTTCTGCCACCTCGGTGTTGTCGCCATGAATGCCCACGCTGACATGCAGGGCGCCCACCTGCTCGAGCTGGGCAGGGTCCGGGTCGGCCACTTGCAGGCGGCTGGCCGGGTGGCCCGCCCGCAGCAGCCCCCGCACCAGGGACCGGGACATGTTGCCGGCCCCGATCAGGCCAATCGTCAGATTTTCAAAACTCATTGCCGTGCGCCAAACAATGCCGTGCCGATGCGCACCATCGTACTGCCTTCCTCAATCGCGATCTCAAAATCATCGGACATGCCCATGGACAGGGTATCGAGCGAGTGGCCCCCGGCATTCAGCTGGTCGAACAGGCTGCGGGCCCCGCGGAATTCCTCCCGGAGCGTTCCCGTATCGAGTCCGGCCCGGGGCAGCAACATGAGGCCGCGCAGTCTGAGGTGGGGGAGGCTGACGATCAGGTCAGCCAGGAACCCCACCTCATCCCAGGGGCAGCCGGCCCGGCCGGCGTCACCCGCCGCCCCGGCCTGGCTGGACGCCAACTGGATGCACACCTGCAGCGGCTCGCCGTAGTGGGGTCTCTGGGACGACAGGCGCTCGGCGATCCGGGCAGCCGTCACAGTCTGGGCCCAGGCAAAGCTGGCAGCGATCTCCCGCGTCTTGTTCGACTGGATCCGGCCGATGAAATGCCAGACTGCATCACACCCGACAGTCGCGATCTTGGGCAAGACTTCCTGCAGGTAGTTCTCGCCGAAGTCCCGGAGACCGGCCGCGAGACCACTCCGGACAGCAGCTACAGATTGTCCCTTGCTGACGGCCAGGAGGGTAACCGCGCCCGCCGGGCGTCCCGCGCGGACCAGAGCCCGGGTCATGCGGTCGCGAATTTCTCCCAGATGATCCGTGATTCCCGTCACTACTGACCTGCCTGCCCGCCTGTACTATGTTCACAGCCTGATCCGGTTATGGAAACCGGGAGCTTGGGCTGCGCTTGGACTCTGTTGGGGGCTGGGGAAAAAATGGCTGTCGATATCGCGCAATTGCTGGCGTTTGCGGTGAAGAGCAAGGCCTCGGACCTGCATCTGTCTGCTGGTGTCCCGCCGATGATCCGCGTTGACGGTGACGTCAAGCGGGTCAACATGCCGGCACTGGCGCACAAGGATGTTCATAGCATGATCTATGACATCATGAACGACAAGCAGCGCAAAGACTTCGAAGAGTTCCTCGAGACCGATTTCTCCTTCGAGATTCCCAAGCTGGCCCGCTTCCGGGTCAATGCCTTCAACCAGCAACGCGGCGCCGGCGCAGTCTTCCGGACCATTCCCTCGATCATCCAGACCCTGGATGATCTCAAGTGCCCGCCAATCTTCCGCGACATCTCCATGTATCCCCGCGGCATCGTGCTGGTCACCGGGCCAACGGGCTCCGGCAAGTCCACCACGCTTGCCGCGATGATCGACTACATCAATGACAACAAGCCTGATCACATCCTCACCATCGAGGACCCGATCGAGTTTGTGCACGAGAGCAAGCGCTGCCTCATCAATCAGCGGGAAGTCCATAAGGACACGCTGGGATTCAGCGAGGCCCTGCGCTCGGCCCTTCGTGAAGACCCCGACGTGATTCTGGTCGGCGAAATGCGCGACCTCGAGACCATCCGCCTGGCCCTGACGGCGGCGGAAACCGGCCACCTGGTCTTTGGCACCCTGCACACCAGCTCGGCCGCCAAGACCATGGACCGGATCATCGACGTCTTCCCGGCCCAGGAAAAGGAGATGGTGCGCTCCATGCTTTCCGAGTCCCTGCGCGCCGTCATTTCCCAGGCGCTGCTGAAGCGCGTTGGTGGCGGACGTGTCGCGGCCCACGAAATCATGATTGGCACGCCGGCGATCCGGAACCTGATTCGCGAGGGCAAGGTGGCCCAGATGTACTCCTCGATCCAGACCGGCGTGAAGGAAGGGATGCAAACCCTTGACCAGTGCCTGCAGGACCTGCTCTCCAAGGGTGTGATCACCAAGGAAGAGGCCCGGTTCAAGGCGCAGAACAAGGACAGTTTCTAGTACTGCGGCGGGCCGGAGCGGCCCCCGGGAGTTAATGCGATGGAACGCGATCAGGCAACCAAGCTGATTCAGGGCCTGTTGAAGAAGATGGTGGACAAGAACGGGTCCGACCTCTTCATCACTACGGGTTTTCCACCCGCCATCAAGATCGATGGCGAGATCCACCGTGCTGCAGAGCAGGTCCTGACGAGCGACGAGAGCGCGGTCATTGTCCGTTCCATCATGAACGACCGGCAGGCGCGGGACTTTGATGCCTCGAAGGAATGCAACTTCGCCATCAGTCCGCAGGGCATCGGGCGGTTCCGGGTGAGCGCCTTCATTCAGCAGGGCCATGTGGGCGCCGTGCTTCGCCGCATCATCACCAAGATTCCTACCCTCGACGAACTCGAGTTGCCGACGGTCATGGGGGATGTCGCCCTGACGAAGCGCGGCCTGGTCATCGTGGTCGGCGCCACAGGGTCGGGCAAGTCCACCACGCTGGCGGCGATGGTCCATCACCGCAACATGAATACTCGCGGCCATATTGTGACGGTCGAGGATCCTGTGGAGTACGTGCACCCCCACGGGCGGTGTGTCGTTACCCAGCGGGAAGTGGGTGTCGATACCGAGAGCTGGCAATCCGCGCTGAAGAACACCCTGCGGCAGGCGCCGGACGTCATCATGATCGGTGAGATCCGCGAACGGGAGACCATGGAGTACGGCATCCAGTTCGCCGAGACCGGCCACCTCTGCCTCGCAACCCTCCATGCGAACAGTGCCAACCAGGCACTCGACCGGATCATTAACTTCTTCCCCGAGGAGAAGCGCGGCCAGCTACTCATGGACATGTCGCTGAACGTCAAGGCGCTGATCTCCCAGCGGCTGATCCCGCGGCAGACGGGTGAAGGCCGGGTCGCTGCGATGGAAGTCATGCTGCAGTCCCCGCTCATCTCCGACCTGATCTTCAAGGGCGAAGTCACCCGCATCAAGGAGATCATGGCCAAGTCGAACCGCATGGGCATGCAGACCTTCGATCAGGATCTCTACGCCCTTTACGAGAGCAACAAGATCTCTTACGCGGAAGCCATGCTGAACGCGGACTCGAAGAACGAGTTGCGCCTCCGGGTCAAGCTCGAAAGCAAGCGGGACAGGACGGTGGCGGCAGACGACTCCGGCGGCCTGACTGTCATGGAAGAAGAGAAGAAGGCAGTGCGCTACTAGCGCCCAGTCGATGAACGTCCAGCCACTTTTTAATCTGATGGTGGAGAAACGGGCTTCGGACCTGTTCCTCACCTGCTTTGCCCCGGTCAAGATCAAGATCGATGGCAAGATCATTCCCGTCAACAAGCTTGAGTTGACGCCCCAGATGGTGCGTCAGGCCGCCATGGAACTCATGACCGGCGAGCAGCTGGAGGAGTTAAACCGGGAGCTGGAAATCGACTTTGCGGTGTCGAAGCCTGGTCTCGGCCGCTTTCGGGTGAACATCTTCCATCAGCGCGGCAATGTCGCCCTGGTGATGCGCTACATCACCCACGAGCTGCCGACTCTCGATGCCTTGGGCATGCCACCGATCCTGAAGGATCTGGTGATGTTCCGGCGCGGCCTGTTGCTGATGGTGGGTGCCACGGGGTCTGGGAAGTCCACCACACTGGCCGGCATGATCAACTACCGGAACGAGAAGACCGCCTCCCACATCATCACGATTGAGGATCCCATCGAGTTCCTGCATACCAACAAGAAGTCGATCGTGAACCAGCGGGAGGTCGGGACCGACACCAAGTCCTACGCCCGGGCACTCAAGAGCGCCATGCGCGAGGCTCCGGACGTCATTCTGGTCGGCGAAGTCCGCGACCGGGAGACGATGCAGACGACCATCGACCTGGCAGGCACCGGGCATCTCGCCGTGGCGACACTGCACTCGAACAACGCGCCGGAGACTCTCGATCGGATCATCAACCTGTTCCCTGAAGAGCAGCACGGGCAGGTCTACATGGACTTGTCCCAGTACCTGCGGGCCATTGTTTCCCAGCGGCTGGTGCGCGGCATGGATGGCCAGCGGGTCGCTGCGGTGGAGATTATGCTCAACACGCCCCGCATCGCGGAGCTGATTCAGCGCGGCGACGTCAACAAGGTCAAGGAGTCTTTCCGCGACAGCACCGAGCAGGGAATGCAGACCTTCGACCAGTCACTGCTCAAGCTCTACAAGGACGGCAAGATCTCCATGGAAGAGGCGCTGGCCAACGCGGACTCCCGCTCAAACCTCGAGGCGCAGATTCACTTCGCGTAGACCGAGGCGCCGTCGAACACAGGCCCGTCGACGCACACCCGCTTCATCTGGCGCTGGCCAGCCACCAGCACCGGCACCACGCAGCCGGCACAACCCCCCACCGCACAGGCCATGAACTCCTCCAGGCAGAGCTGGGAGGGGATCAGGAATTCGTCGGCCACTTTCTGCACGGCCCTGAGCATCGGCGTAGGGCCGCAGGCGTAAATCGTCATGCGGCCGAGCTGTTCGGCCGGCTGCCCCGCAAGCCACGTTCGTGCCAGATCGGTGACGTAGCCGCGTTGCGCACCAGGCAGGCCGGCGTTGCTGGCCAGCTCGCTCGGAATCCCCACTGCATCCAGCTGGACCAGCGTGCCGCTGGCGACGTTGATCTCGAAGGGGAAGGGAAGTTCCGAACCGAAGAAGGCCCGGGGGGCCCACCGCGGGCCCGGGGAGTGGGCCAGGACCTCGGCGAGAAACATCAGGGGTGGGATGCCGACGCCGCCGCCGATCAGGAGGGCCAGGGGCCGCGCAGGGTCAGGCCGGAAGCCCTGGCCGATAGGACCCAGCACGCTCACGGTATCGCCGGGGGCAGCGACGGTCAGTGCCTGCAAACCCTGGCCGACAACCTTGTAGAGCACTTCCACCCAGCCTTCGGCCGCGTTGGTCCGCAGGATCGACAGCGGCCGGCGCATCGGAATACCTGGTGTGCACTGGACGTGCACGAAGGAGCCGGCAGTCGCAGTCCGGGCACAGTCCGGGGCGTGGAACCGGACGACGTATTGTCCGCCCGGGTAGACCGTCTGCTCCAGGACTGTGGCTTCGACGGAGTAAATGGTGTTGCGGTGAGACTGGTTCATGCCATCGTCATCGTGGTGATTTGTTCACAAGCGGCTGGTCGAGCCACATCTCTGCAATTACGCAGGCTGCCAGCGCGTCCACGTCGCCGGTGCGGACCTTCTTCGTCCGCGCCCCGCTGCGCCGCTGCTCCCGCAGTCTCGATTCGGCCTCGACGGACGTCAGCCGTTCGTCGATCCGGGCCACCGGCAACCGGAAGCGGGCCTCGAGTTCGGTGGCAAAGCGCTCCGCCGCGGACTCACTGTCGGAGGAT
Source organism: Gammaproteobacteria bacterium (assembly GCA_031409515.1). Taxonomy (GTDB): domain Bacteria; phylum Pseudomonadota; class Gammaproteobacteria; order Steroidobacterales; genus SHZI01. Next base: position 7,385 of record JANNXJ010000018.1, read on the forward strand.
TCGCTGGAGCCACCACCCACGATGCGCACGCTGGCGTCATTGTAAGGGACGCCCACTACCAGGTGACCGGGGCGCCACTCCCTGACCAGCCGCTCCAGCTCCAGCCAGTCGGGTATCCCGTCCCGGGCCGCCAGGGTGAGGAGCGGCGACGCCAGCCGCGGACTCAGGTTGGCCACTGCCACACCGATGCGGCGGCCACCATGATCGAAGACCAGGGCCGAGCCATTCATGGCCGGCGGCGCGTCAGGCGTGGCCTGCCTGATGGCTGATGGTGTTGAGGTCGATGCCCAGCAGTCGCGCCGACTCCCGCCAGCGCTGGTCGAAGGGCGTGTCGAAGATGATCCTGGGCGAGGCCGGCACGCTGAGCCAGGCGTTCTGCACCAGTTCGTGTTCCAGCTGGCCCGCTCCCCAGCCTGCGTAGCCGAGAGCAACCAGTGACCGTCGCGGTCCCTGACCGCGGGCCATGGCCGCCAGGATGTCCTGGGACGTGGTCACCCGGATGGCGTCGGTCACAGCAACGGTGGCATCAAACTCCTGGTCACCGGCCTGATCGGGCTCGTGGAGGACGAAGCCCCGTTCCTGGTGCACGGGCCCCCCAAGGAGCACGGGCTGGCGGGCGAGGGCCGCGTCCGTCGAGTCCAGGGACAACTGGTCAAAGATCGCGCCCAGGTCCATGCCGAGCGGCCGGTTGATAACGATACCCAGGGCGCCCTGGTCACTGTGCTCGCAGATGTAGGTGACCGTCTTCGTAAAGTTCGGATCCTGCATGGCGGGCATGGCTATCAGGAAGTGACCGGACAGGTAGTTCGCGTTCGGGTTGGATGCGGAGGTCATGGGAGAAGTATCGGCGGGCGGGCTGCCGATGGGAAGGGTCAAAAAGCTGCTGCGGTGCTCGCGCGGACTGTGCCGGAGCCTTCCGAGAACCGCCACTCGTAGGCGAAGCGCAGCACGTCGTAGTCGGCGCGCAAACCCGCCGGGAAGGGCTCAAAGGGGGCCGCCAGCCTGAGGATCTGCATGGCGGCCTGATCCAGGTCCTGCTGCCCTGAGGAGCTCCGGACGACGACTTCCCGAAGCTGGCCGTTGGCGTTGATCGCAACCTCCAGAACCGGGTACTTCGCCGTGGCTGTCTGGCTGGCAGCAAAGGGGAAGTTCAGGGTGCCGACCTGTTCCACTTTGTTCTTCCAGGTGCTCAGGTACGTCGCAATCCGGGATTCCCGGGTGTTGGCGCTGATCAGTAGTTCCCGGGCCTGGGCGTCTGGAATTGCCGTGCTGGTATCAAAGCGTCCCATGATCTCAATGGCGTTGCTGGTGGACGGCAGCATGGTTTGCTGCCGTTCGGGCGCCCGCTCTGGTTCGCCTTCGTCCGGGACCTTCAGGGTCGATTCCCGGGTCAGCAGAACCGGCTCCGGGTTCCGCAAGGGGCTCGCCTGGCCAGGCCGCACGGGAGCCTCGCCACCATCCTGGGGCGCACCGAGGGTGTTGGCCGGCAATGACAGCCCCGGCGCCGTCCGCAGCGCTGCGTCCGCGGCCGCATTGCCGACGCCGGCGAGATTCCGCTGGGCGAGAAGGACGGCGCTGGCCGAGGGCGTGCGGTCCTCATAGTCGGAGGTCACGAGCACCACTTCCATGGAACTGGTGAGGTTGTCCGGTTCTGCGGGGCCCGCGCTGAACGTGATACCCAGAATAAGGACGCCGTGGAAGAGGGCCGCCAGGAAGATCGTTGACGACAGGCGGTCCCCGGCGGCTCCGGCCGACCAGGTCGTCTGACGTGCGGCTTGGGACGGCGCGTCCTGCATGGGGAGTGAGCGAATTCCCGGTGCCCAGCCGGGATACAGGCTGATTATACGCACCGGTGCAAGCTGCCGCGGCGGCAGGTCACAGATCCGGCCCTTGCCCGGTGGTGACGGGGCGCGGAAGACGGCCGTTGTTGGCATGCCGCAAGCGCGCCGCCATTTCCGGTGTGGTCAGGAGTTCACCCCCGGGAGTTATCAGCAGGGCCGCCGTGATCTTCAGGGCGGCGCTCACCTGCAGAAAACGTTCGGGTCCGGCGACCATCAGTGCCGTGGATGCCGCGTCAGCCAGTTCCGCGTCCCGGGACACCACGGTGACACTTGCGCTCCCGGTCGTGGGCTCCCCCGTGCGGGGGTCGAGAATATGGTGGTAGCGACGGCCGTCCCGGGTGTACCCACGCTCGTAGTCCCCGGACGTCGACGCTGCTTCGCCCGAGGCCAGGGCCAGCCGGCCCATGACCCGCTCTGCCCGGGGATCCTTGAGTCCTATGAACCACGCCCGGGAGCCGTTTTGTCCCAGCGCCAGCTGACTGCTACCGCCAATGTCGACCAGCGCATTGCGGATGCCGTGCTGGCCCAGGATCTGTCGGGCCTGTTCCAGGGCCGTGCCCTTGGCCATGCCGCCCAGGTCGATACAGAGTGGTCCTGGGGCTGACAGGGTTTGGCCGTCGAAGTGCGCATCCACCAGGGTGCCCTGCCGGGCTTGCAGTGCCTGGAGTGCGGCCGGGGCTGGTGGTCCGGTGGCGGCAGCCAGGGCCGTTTCACTGTCGAACTGCCAGAGCTTTACCAGGGCACAGACGCCCGGGTCAAACAGCCCGCCACTCCTGGTGTAGAAGTCGAGGGCCCGGGTGATCAACGGTGCGAGTTCAGCGCTGACCGCAGCCGGCTGGCCCCGCGCCAGACGCTCGTTGACCCTCGCGAGTTCGCCTGTGCCGAAGGCATACCAGTCTCGTTCGGCAACCCGAAAGCGTTCTTGCAGGCTGCTGGCTGCCCCAGCGGTCCGGGCGGGCTCCCCGGCGCGAATCTCCAGGCGGACGTCGGTACCAAAGGCCGGAAAGCGGTGCTCGGTGACCACCGCGTTGTCGCAGCCCAGCAGCCCGGCCACGGCCAGCAGCGTGGCAACCGCCAGCCTTGCGTTCAGGCGCGCCGCAGCCTCGCGTCAGTCCGTTGTGCGAGGCGGGCATCCAGCGTGTCGAAGAATGTTGCTGCCACGTCCAGCCCGCCCAGCTTCTGCAGCTCACGGATGCCCGTCGGGCTGGTGACGTTGATCTCGGTGAGGTAGTCCCCGATCACATCCAGGCCTGCGAAGAGCACGCCCCGCTCCCGGAGGACAGGTCCCACCTGGGCGCATATCCACGCGTCCCGTTCAGTGAGTTCCCGCACTTCCGGCTGGGCGCCCGCGACCAGGTTCCCCCGGTTGTCGTCGGCGGCGGGAATACGCGCCAGCACGCGGCTTACCGGCTTCCCGTCCACGAGGATGATGCGCTTGTCGCCCCGGTTGATTTCCGGAATGAAGGTCTGGGCCATGGCGTACTGCTGGCCGTAGTCCGTGAGGGTCTCGAAGACGACGTTGGCATTGTTGTCACCCTGGCTGAGGACGAAGATGGAGCGCCCGCCCATGCCGTGCAGCGGCTTGACCACGATGCGCCCGTGCTCCGCCAGGAACGCCCGCATATCCCCCATCGAGCGGGTGATGACGGTCTCGGGGCAGCACTGGGGAAACCAGGCCGTGTAGACCTTCTCGTTCATGTCCCGCAGGCTCTGGGGCTTGTTCACCACCAGGACTCCCAGAAGTTCGGCCCGTTCGAGAAGGTAGGTGGTGTAGATGTACTCCGTGCCGAAGGGGGGATCCTTGCGCATGAGGATCACATCGAGGGTCGACAAAGGGCGTTCTTCCCGGGGGCCCAGCTCGAACCAGTCTGTCTTGCTGTCCGCAACCCGCAGCGCGCGGGCGCTGCCCGCCGCCACGCCATTGCGCAGGCGCAGGTCGTGCTGCTCGAAATACCACAGCCCGTAGCCGCGCCGCTCCGCCTCCAGGAGCATGGCCAGCGTGCTGTCCTTGGCCGGATTGATGCCCTGGATCGGGTCCATCACCACGCCAAGTTGCGGCTTACCGGTCGTCATTGCTTCGTCCTTAAGTCAAATGGGGTCGCTGGTGGTGATCCGGTGCGGCCGACCTCGTTTTTGCGACACCGTGCCTATTCTGGCCCGCTACTGCTGAAATGGCACGGACGCGGGGAGTATCATCGCTGTGGGTCTTGACGGTGCGTTGGGCGGCTTCTGCATGGCCGGGTCTCATTGGTTATGTTAAAAGTTAATGGTGCGGGGGGCGTTGGTGCGCCCGGCCTGGAGAACCCTGTGACTAATGACGCCGCAACCGCGCTGCATGGGCTGAAAGTGCTCGTGATCGATGACAGCAAGACCATCCGGCGCACGGCGGAGACCCTGCTTACGAAGGAGGGTTGTACGGTCTATACGGCGGTGGACGGCTTCGACGCCCTCGCCAAGATAGCCGACTACCGGCCCGACATCATCTTCGTCGACATCATGATGCCCCGTCTGGATGGCTATCAGACCTGCTCCCTGATCAAGCACAACCGCACGTTCCGGGACACCCCCGTGATCATGCTGTCCAGCAAGGATGGCCTGTTCGACCGGGCGCGGGGTCGCATCGTCGGTTCCGAACACTACCTGACCAAGCCTTTCACCAAGGATGAGCTGCTCGGCGCGATCACCCTCAAGGCAGCGCGCTGAACAATGCGGACCTCGAGGCCTAAGGAACGGACATGTCACTGGTATTAATCGCCGACGATTCCCCCACGGATCAGCACATCCTTTCCCGGGCCCTGGAGAAGCACGGCTTTGAGACGGTGGTAGCCCGGGATGGGGAAGAGGCGATTCGCCTCGCCGAGCAGCGGTCGCCCGACGTCATTCTCATGGATATCGTGATGCCCGGGATGAACGGCTATCAGGCCACCCGGCATCTGGCGCATAACCCGTCTACTGCCGGGATCCCGATCGTCATCGTCTCCACGAAGACCCAGGAGGCCGATCGCGTCTGGGGGCTGCGTCAGGGCGCGGTCAGCTACCTGACCAAGCCGGTCTCGGATGATGAGCTGGTGGCGGCCGTGCGGGACGCCCTGAAGACCTCATGAACCGCTGATGGTCGTCACCAAGCCAGGCAGTCTCCGCACCCTCCGGGAGCATCCCTTCGAGCTTCTGCAGGAAATCGAGCGCCGCACCCGGGCTGCCGCCGCCGGCGCCCAGGTCGATGACGTCGGACTGGTGGAATGGGTTGGAGTGGGTTTCCGGCTTGGCAGTGAGCGCTTCGTGGTCCCCCGGGACGAGGTTCGGGAAGTCCTGATGGTGCCGCCGGCCCTGACCCGGGTGCCTGGCGCCAAATCCTGGGTGCGGGGGCTCGCGAATGTCCGGGGCCACCTGTTGCCGGTGGTGGATCTCCGGGAGTTTCTCGGCTCCGGCGTTGGCGGGACCGAGCGCAGCGCCCGGGCGCTGGTGGCCAACAGCAGCGAGTTTCCCGTCGGCCTGGTGGTCGATGAGGTCTTCGGCTTCCGCCGCTTCGTGGACCGGGAGCTGGCCGACGAAGCGCCGGCCACCGTGATCCGCGCCGATCGATTTCTGGCTGGCAGCTTTCGCCGAGGCGGCGAAGTGTGGCCAGTGTTCAGCCTGACGCGACTGCTGGATGCACGGGACTTTCAGCGGGCGGCGGGCGAGTGAAACACGCGTTCAATTCAGCGAGTCAAAAATGACAGAACAATCCGGCGGAATGCGACTACTGCCCACCCTGGGTGTCGCCCTGATACTGGTCCTGCTGGCGGTCCTCGCGCTGCTGGCCCTCCGGCCCGGGGACTCGGCCCAGGGACCGGGTCCGGTGCCTGGCGCTGCGGCCTTCGCCGAAGCACATGCGGCCTACCGGCTGGCGGCAGGAGCCATGCGCGGCGACACTGGCGCTTTCGCAGGACTGGCAGCCGCTAACCGGCGCCTTGCTGCGGCCGATCTCGACGGTGTGCCGGACGAGACAGGCCGGCGTCTGGAGCAGATCCGCGCCAGCCTCGGCACGCTCGAAGCCGGCCGCGGCGAGCTGGTCGGCCTGCGCTCGGCCGCTGATCGCCTCGACCGCATGCTGCCCCGGCTCACCGACCAGATCGACGCGCTGGAAGCTACTGGCGCCGTGCGGGGACAGCCCGGCACCACTGCCCAGCTGGAGCGCCTGCGCCTGCTGGCCGATGGGCTGCGCCGTGACGTTCGCGGGCTGTCCCAGGGAACGGTTGGGCCTGATGCCCGCAACCCCGCCATGCTCGATGCCGACCTTGCCATGACCCAGATCGTGCGCGGTCTCGGCGAGGGCAACGCCGAGCTCGGCCTGCGGCCCGTAGCCGGACCGGAGGCGATTCGGGCGCTGGATGGCCTGCGTCAGCAGACCGCCGACCTGAGCAAGACCTTGCGGGATGTCCTGGCCAGCAGCGATCGACTGGGTGCCCTGAGGCAGTCCATGGGCCAACTCGAGGGCCTCGTTGCCCAGCTGCCTGTGGAAGTGGTGGGTGCCGCGGTGCGGGGCCCCACGAATATCTACAGTCTGGTCGCGACGGCACTGCTGGCCCTGGGGATCGGCCTGGCGCTGGCCATGGTCTGGATCTACCGGAAGGTCGCCGATACCGGCCGCGCCGCCGCTCAGCAGACCGCCCAGAACGAGCGGAATCAGCAGGCCATCCTGACCCTGCTGGACGAGATGAGCAGCCTCGCGGACGGCGATCTGACCGTGCATGCCACGGTGACTGAGGACATCACCGGCGCCATCGCGGACTCCATCAACTACGCCATCGAGGCCCTTCGCGAGCTGGTGACGACGATCAACGAGAGCGCGATCCTGGTCGACGGGGCCGCCAAGCAGACGGAAGGCTCGGCTCGCCAGCTGGCGGCGGCCAGCGAGGCCCAGTCCAAACAGATCGAGTCTGCTTCCCGCGCCATCGGGCGGATGGCCTCGTCCATCGAGGGGGTCTCCGGTAACGCGGAGCGCTCCTCGGATGTTGCGCGTCACTCCGTTGACGTGGCCCACAAGGGTGGTGATGCCGTGCGCCGCACGATCGAGGGCATGAACGCCATTCGCGAGACGATCCAGGAAACCTCCAAGCGCATCAAGCGCCTCGGCGAGAGCTCCCAGGAGATCGGCAACATCGTTGAACTGATCAACGATATTGCTGACCAGACCAACATTCTCGCCCTTAACGCGGCTATTCAGGCCTCCATGGCAGGCGAGGCTGGCCGGGGCTTTGCGGTTGTGGCCGATGAAGTTCAGCGGCTGGCGGAACGTTCGGCCAATGCGACCAAGCAGATCGAATTCCTGGTGCGCACCATCCAGGCCGACACCAACGAGGCCATCGTGTCCATGGAGCGCAGCACGACAGACGTGGTCGGCGGAGCCCTGCTCGCGGAAAACGCTGGGGCCGCCCTGGAGGAGATCGAGCAGGTTTCCAACCAGATTGCGGCACTGGTCCAGAACATCTCCAGCTCGGCCCACGAGCAGGGCAAGGCAGCCTCTGCAGTTACCCGCAGCATGGATGTATTGCAGGAGATCAATTCCGAAACGGCGGCGAATACGAGCGCAACAACCAACGCCATCAGCAAGCTGGCCGAGCTTGCGACCCAGCTGCGGCGTTCCGTAGCCGGCTTCCGGCTGCCACCCGTTACCTCGGCTACCCGGGCCGGCGTCAACAGCCTCACAGGCAGTTTTCCTGCCCTGGTCGACCCCGCCGATGTTTTCGATCCGGGCTCTCCGGATGAAACACCGGAAGGACCCCAGGCCCAGACGGTCCGGTTTAGCGAGCCGGTGTCCTTCGTGAGCAAGCGCACCGCCTGATCGTGGCCGCTTTCCCGGACTCCAGCAGCGTGCCAGGCGCGGTCGATCCGGTTCGGGAGCCGCTGCTGCTGGTCGCCGACGAGCTTGCCATCACGCTGAACGACGTCCGGGCAGCTCTCGAACAGTACGCCGAAGGGGAGGTTGGCAACCAGCCGCTGGAGCGGTGTGCGGCACTCCTGCACACGGTACGCGGGGTCCTCCAGATCACAGAGACCTGGGGCGCCAGCCTGCTTGCGGAGGAGATGGAGCAAACCTGCCGCCACCTGATGAAGACCCGGCGGGATGCGCAGACTGACGACGGTATCGAGGCGTTGTCCAGAGCAGCCGTGCAGTTGCCGGCCTACGTTGAGCGCATCCGGGACGGGGGCCGCGATGTGCCACTCGTGCTGCTGCCACTGCTGAACGATCTCCGCGCGGCCCGCGGCCGGCCACTGCTCTCCGAAAGTACCTTGCTCCTGCTGAACATTGCCCCGGGGGCGGTGGGTGCAGCCCACCGCGTCGTCACCCCGGCACGGGAGCCGGCGCGGCCTGCCCTGGCGGAAGATTCAGCCGCGCTGGCCAAGGTTCTCCGGCCCCGCTTTCAGCTGGCGCTGCTGGGCTGGATCCGCGGGGAGAGCGGCACCGATTCCATCGCCCGCCTGCAGGACGTCGTCGGCCGCCTTGAGGCCGCCGCGGGCAGTGAGGTCGTGCATCAGTTGTGGTGGGTGACCGGCGGGGTACTCGAGGCACTTGCCGACCGGGGTCTGGAGGCGGGCATCTCGGTGAAGCGGCTCATCGGGCAGGCAGACCGGGAGATGAAGCGGCTACTGACCCAGGGCGAGCGCAAGTTTTCTGCCCAGCCGCCGGTTGAGCTCGTAAACAACCTTCTCTACTACGTCGCCCGCGCCAGCAGTTCCGGGCCCCGGATTGCCGCCATCCGCGAGGCTTTCAATCTGTCCGGCCTGATTCCGGGGGATGAACAGATTGAAGTTGCGCGCCAGAGTCTCGCCGCGCCAAGCGTCAAACTCATGCAGACGGTGGCCGCCGCGATCCGGGAGGATCTCGCCCGGGTCAAAGACGTGCTGGACATCTACGTGCGTACCGGCATGGAGCGCGTCGAAGAGCTGGCGCCCCAGATCGAGCTGCTGAAGAAGATCGGCGACACCCTGGGCGTGCTTGGCCTCGGGGACCTGCGGGAAGTTGTCCAGACCCGGCGCGGCGAGCTGGAGGAGCTGGTCGTGGGCAGCCGGCCTCCGGATGAGCCGACGATGGTGGCCATCGCCACGGCGTTGCTGGAGGTGGAGGACCGGCTGGAACATCAGCTCATCGGGCTGATCGCTCCCGACAGTGCCGCGGGCACCACCACCGATGAGCAGCATGACGACGCGGATCGCATCGTGGTGACCCAGGCCGTCATGCGGGAGTGTCTGGCTAATCTGGCGCGCGTCAAGGAAGCCATCAGCCTCGTGACGGAGCGTGCGGGCGATGGTGCCGCGCTGGATTCCATTCCGGCCCTGCTGCGCGGCATTACCGCGGCCCTGCTGATGGTGGAGAAGGAGAGCGCGGGCCGGGTGGCGGAGCGCATCGCGGCGGCTGCCAGCGAGGTGGTGCAGCGCGGTGCCGGGCCGGAGGCCCGGGCGGCGCTTGAGCGCCTCGCCGATGCCATCGTCAGCCTGGAGTACTACATGGAGACCCTCCAGGCTGGCCGGCGCGAGCCTGTCTGGATGCTGGACAACGCTGCCCGCTCCCTCGACGCCCTGGTGCTGCCGGCTCCGGCACAGCGTCCGGAGCTCGAGAGCGCCGGCCGGATTACGGCTGAAGAGCTCCCCGCCACGCTGGTCATCGACCGGTCCGAGGTCGACCTGCCTGTCGACTTCCCCTTGCCCGAGGCGGCATCGCCTCCCAGTGCACCCGGGCCCGCTGTCGCCTGGCCCGCTGTCGCCTGGCAGGGGCCGTCGGCCGACCGGCCGGTCGTCGGGGGTACGGGCCAGGACATCGACCCCGACATTCTCGAGCTGTTTATTGAGGAAGCCCGGGAGGCTATTGCCGCCATCACCCGGCATTTCTCGGCCTGGGAGCTTGACGAGGGCGACAGGGATTCACTGCTCACGGTGCGCCGCGCCTGCCACACCCTGAAGGGCAGCGGTCGCATGGTGGGCGCTGAACTGATTGGCGATTACTCCTGGAGTGTTGAGCGCCTGCTCAACCGGGTGATTGATGGCACTGTGCCGCGCACGCCGGAGTTGATGAGCTACCTGCGCAGGGCCATTCCGGTTCTGGCGGAGCTGCTTGAGCAACTGGAAGTGGGCGCCATTCCGTCCAGTGATATTCGTGCGCTCATGGCCGAAGCAGACGACCTGGGCCGGGCGGTGGTGAACCCGGAGGCCGAGGCCACAGCCGCTGGCAGTGACGCCACGGAGGTGCTGCCGGCAATCGAGCTGGATGCGGCCCTGGCGCCTTCCGGCGCCTTGCCGCCGGTCGACGCGGGCGACACCCCGCTGCGGCCCCCGGTGGTCGCTACCGAGGTGCTCGGTCCGAACGACGCCACCCTGGTGGTGCGGCTGCCTATCGGGCCGCCGAGCCTTGGCCCGAACGATGCCACCCTGCTGGCCCAGGCGTTACCGACGACGCCCGCCATGGACCCGGTACTGCTGGATATCCTGTCCCGCGAGGTTGCCGTGCATCTGGGGGCCATCCGGGAGTTCGTCGCCCGGGCGGGGGACGCCACCTCGCAGCCGCTGCCTGAGCATATTTTCCGCGCCTGCCACACGCTCCACGGCAGCCTGACCATGGCGGGGGTGGCCAACGCGGTCGAAGTGGCGGCCCCCCTCAACGACCTCATGGGCGTGCTCTACACCGCCCGGCTGCCGGCAGACGCCGCCATCATTGCCACCACGGGCGAAACGGCGACGGTGGTGGCCAGGATCATCGATCAGCTGCGGGCGGCGGAACCGCCTTCCTGGGCGTCCGCCGCCGATGTGCAGGCGGTTATCCGGGACCTCACCGCCCGGCTTGAACATCTGCTGGTCCAGACGGGAGAGCGGGCGGCGGTGCTGTCTGCGGAGTCCGTCGACCCCGGGACGGCGTCCATGCCCGTGCTCTCCGAGCAGGACCTGGCGGCAGCTGCTGCTGATGATCTGAGCGAAGCGTCGCCCTGGACGGCAGCCGTTCCGGAGCTGCCCATCGCGAGCGAACTCCCGGATTCCGGCACTGATCTGACCGAGGTGTTTGCCATCGGCGAGATGGAGCTGGCGCTTCCCCCGCTGGAACCTGAACTTGAGCCCGAGGCAGAGCCCGAGCCCGAGCCCGAGCCCGAGCTAGAGCCCGAAGTTCCCGCCAGCGCCACGGCCGCAGGGTGGGACGCGGAGGTTGCCGACATCTTTGCGGAGGAGGCCAGCGAGATCCTCGAGGTCTGCGATCAGGCGGTGGTCCAGCTCGCGGCGCGCCAGGACGAAGAACCTGCGCTCGCCGAACTGCAGCGCGGCCTGCACACGCTGAAGGGCGGCGCCCGCATGGCCGGCCTGTTCGCCATGGGCGATCTCAGTCACGACCTGGAGACCCTGCTGCTGCGCATGGCCGACGGGCTGTTGCCGCGGACCACGGCAACCTATGGACTTGTCCAGTCCACGCTGGATGAACTGCACGTGCTGCGGGACCAGATCCCCGCTGGCATTGCAGCAGTGCCATCGGCCGTCGTGCTGCTGCGGCTGGCCGCTGCCCTGCGTGGCGATGTGCTGCCGGAACCGGTGGCTGAGAAGCCTGCCGACGAAGCTGTGCCGGAGGTTCAGGCCGAAGTTGCAGCTCAAGCTCAGGTCGAAGTTGACGATCTGCTGCAGACGGACCGGGTGCCCGACGAGGTCTACCTCGAGATCCATTTGCCCGATGTCCAGCCGGTTCCTGAGGACGAGGCCCCTGTGGAGGTCGCTGGCCAGCCCAGCCTGCCGCCCCTCGCACCGTCGATTCCACCGGCACTGGAACGTTTGGGCGAACTGGCCCGGGCGCTCTCGGCACCCCCAACCCCGGTGGCGCTGCCAGCTCCCGATGCCGAACCCGCGCGCGCCAGCGTTACCCGGGAGCGTCCGGCCGAACCCCGGGACTTTGCCCGGGTCGACGCGGGGCTTCTGGAGCAACTCCTGAATGGCGCCGGGGAGATCAGCATTGCCAATGCGCGGCTCACCCAGCAGTTGTCCCAGATCCAGTTCAACCTGGAAGAACTCAATCAGACGGTCGTCCGCCTGCGGGACCAGCTGCGCAACCTGGAGATCGAGACCGAAGCGCAGATCCTTTACCGCAACAAGGCTGAGCCGCAGAAAGAGTCCGGCTTCGACCCCCTCGAGCTGGACCGCTACTCGAGTATCCAGCAGCTGTCCCGCGGACTTGCGGAGACGGCCAGCGATGTGAGCAGCATCAAGGATCTCCTGCAGAACATCAGTGCGGACACCGAGGGCCTGCTGGTTCAGCAGGGCCGGACCACGACCGAGCTTCAGGACCAGCTGATGCGCACCCGCATGGTGCCTTTCGATCAGCACAGTTCGCGCCTGTCACGGCTGGTGCGCCAGACAGCGAAGGACCAGGGCAAGCTGGCCGAGCTCAGCATCGTCGGCAGCGGCGATCTCGACCGGCAGGTGCTAGAGAAGATGCTCCCGCCCTTCGAGCATATGCTCCGTAATGCGGTAATTCATGGACTTGAGTCACCCGCCGAACGTGAGGTTCTGGGCAAGCCCCCCACTGGCACGATTTGCATCGCCATTCGTCGCGAAGGTGCTGAGGTGGTCATCGAGATCGCTGACGATGGCCGCGGCCTGGATGTCACCGCCATCCTGCGCAAGGCAGCCGAACTGGGCTTCGTGAATCGTGATGCGACGCTGACAGACGAGGAGGCGATGCAGTTCATCCTGCGTTCGGGCTTCAGTACGGCGGATCAGCTCACCCAGGCCGCGGGCCGGGGCATTGGCATGGACGTGGTCGCCAACCAGGTGGCCAAGCTGGGTGGCACGCTGTCTATTGCCTCCCAGCGCGGCAAGGGCACCACCTTCACGCTGCGGCTGCCGTTCACCCTGGCGGTAACCCAGGCCCTGATCGTCCGGGCCGCCCACGAGCTCTATGCTCTCCCGCTGCCGACCGTGGAAGGCATCATCCGGATCGCCCGCAGCGAGTTTGAAGAACGGCTGGCGCGGTCGGAACCGGCCATCGAGTATGGCGGTCAGCGCTATTTCTTCCGCCACCTGGGGCAGTTCCTGGGCCTCGGGCCGTCCCGCCTGCCGGATGAACAGGAGAGGGTATCCATCATCCTCGTGCGCGCCGGGGACAACTCGACGGCACTGATCACTGACGAAATGCAGGACAGCCGGGAGATCGTCGTGAAACCGGTGGGTGCCCAACTGGCTACGATCCGGGGCATCTCCGGCGCGACGATTCTGGGCGACGGGCGCATCGTGATCATTCTCGACGTCGGGGCCCTGGTGCGCTCATCGCGGCCGGCACCCGACACCCCCGCTCCGGTGGCAGAGCCGGAGCAAAAGCAGACTCTGGCCCTGGTCGTGGACGATTCAATCACCATGCGCCGGGTTACCCAGCGACTGCTGGAGCGGAACGGCTTCCGCGTCGTCACTGCCAAGGATGGCGTGGAGGCCATCAGCGTCCTGCAGGATCACCGTCCGGACATCATTCTGCTGGATGTGGAAATGCCCCGCATGGATGGCTACGAGTTTGCCCGCCACGTCCGCAACGACCCGGTTGTGTCCCGGGTGCCAATCATCATGGTTACGTCCAGGGTCAGTGAGAAGCACCGGGCCCGCGCCATCGAAATCGGTGTCAACGACTACCTGGGCAAACCCTACCAGGAGCGCGAGTTGCTGGAAGCCGTCCAGCATCAGCTGCATCCACTATGACGACGGCCAGCGACGAGCTTTACAGCCTTCTGATCCCGCTCAATCAGGAGCGGTTGATACTGCCGCGGGTCTGCGTGGCGGAGGTCGTGCGCTACGCCCCCCTGCAGGAGGACGAGTCGGCGCTGCCCTGGCTGCGGGGTCATATCGCCTGGAACGGACTCCGTGTGCCCGTCATCTCCTTTGAGGAACTCGCTGGCCTGACGCCTGCGGAGCCCGGGGGCCGCACCCGGGTAGCGATCCTGAATGCCATTGGTGGCCGCCTGCCTAATGGCTTTTTCGGTGTGCTGACCGAAGGTTTTCCCCAGCTGGTGCGGGTGAACCGTGCCGTCGTGCAGTCCGCGGCCCGGCAGGCCTGGCCGGAGAACGGCCCGGTCATCTGTCAGATTCGCATGATCAACGAATATCCGTTGATTCCGGACCTCGAGGTCATTGAGGACCTGATCGAGGATGGCCTGCGGCCCCGGGAAGAGCTTCTCTCGTAGGAGCGCCTTTAGGCGCGATTCCCCTGAGCGATCGCGCATAAAGGCGCTCCTCGGGCCTCAGCCCAGATCCCCCGCTGCGTACTGCAGGATCGCCAGCGCTGCCAGCGGCGCTGTCTCCGTGCGCAGGATGCGCGGCCCCAGCCTCAGCCCACGGAACCCTGCCAGGGCCAGGGTCCGGATTTCGGCTGCGGTAAAGCCGCCTTCCGGGCCGACCGCCAGCGCGACCCGGGTAGCCTTGCCCAGCAGCTCGGCCAGCGGGGCGCTACCTGCAGGGTCGAGGGTCAAACCCACCGTCTCCGGCCCGACCCCTGCCAGGGCCTCATCCAGCGTTGTCGCTGGCCTGATCTCGGGCACGATGGAGCGCCCGCACTGTTCGCAGGCACTGATGACGATGCGCTGCCAGTGGTCGAGGCGCGTCTGGCTGCGCGAGGCGTCGAGCCGCACGACGCTCCGCTCGGCCAGCACCGGCTGGATGGTCCGCACCCCAAGCTCAGTGGCCTTCTGCATGACGGTGTCCATGCGGGGGCCCCGGCTCACGCCCTGCAGCAGGGTAACGTCCAGGGGCGATTCCCGCGCCACGTTCCGGCCCACGCTCACCTCCGCCGACACGCCGCTGCGGGCGACGATCCTGAGAATCGCGTCGTAGTCCATGCCGGAGCCGTCAAACAGGGTGATAGGATCGCCCGCAGCCAGCCGCAGCACCCGCGTGACGTGCACCGCAGCCGAATCGGACAGCGCGTGGGTGGTCCCGGCGCGCAGGGTGGCCGGGGTGTAGATTCGGGGGCGTTGCATGGGGCGAATACTACCGATACGGGCACGGACCACGAAGCGGCGCCCGCGCCTCGGCCTCAAGGCGGGCGCGGCGTGGCTGCAGGGTGCGCGGCAGGTTCGCTCACCCAACTGCGATGACCGGCCCGCCGGAGTTCCGCCTTCCCTGGTGGTGATTCACGGGATTTCGCTGCCGCCTGGCCAGTTCGGCGGCGCGCACATTGACGAACTCTTCACCAACACCCTGGATCCGCTGGGGCACCCCTACTTTCGTGATCTTGCGGGGATCAGGGTGTCCAGCCACCTCCTGATTCGCCGGACGGGCGAAGTCGTGCAGTACGTGCCACTGCACCGGCGAGCCTGGCACGCGGGTAGATCCAGCTTCCGGGGCCGCGACCGGTGCAACGACTATTCGGTGGGGATCGAACTGGAGGGGACTGATACCAAACCCTATACGCAGGCCCAGTACCGGCGTCTGGCGACGGTGATTCGCCTGCTGCGACGGAGCCTGCCGACGCTGGCCGCGGCGCCGATCGTCGGTCACAGCGCTATCGCGCCCGGGCGCAAGACCGATCCTGGACCGGCGTTCGACTGGCCACAGTTCCGCCAGCGACTCGCGCCCCGGACGGCCCGGCGCCGGTAGACTAGCGGCATGAATTTTCTTGCCCTGCTGCTCGGTCTGGCTCTGGAGCGCGTGCTCACGCACCTCTTTCATCTCCGGGAATTCCGCTGGCTGGACCCCCTGTTTGATGCCCACCTGCGCCGCCTGCGCACTGCCGCAGCCGGGGCCGGCTCCCGCTGGGTGGCGCTGGCCCTCACCGGCCTCATGACCGCCCTGCTCGTGGCCCCCGTCGCGATTCTGTCGGCGGTGCTCCAGGGTGAACTGCTCCAGATTCCCTACTTCGTGTTTGCTGTGGTGCTGCTGTTGTTTTCCCTGGGCCCCCGGGATCTGGACGACGAGGTGGAAGACTACGGTGACGCGCTCCAGTCCGGGGATACGCTGACGCAGCGGAGCGTCGCTGAGGTATTGCTGGAGCGGCTGCCCCCGGATATGCCGGCGGACCGGAACAGGGCGGTTGAGCGTGCCATCTATGTGCAGGCGAACAACCGGATTTTCGGTGTCGTCTTCTGGTTTTTGCTGCTGGGGCCCACCGGCGCCTGGGCTTTCCGGGTTCTGGACCTCTTCCGCCACCGGGCCGAGGTGCAGGCGAGCGACGCAGCGCCCACGCCAACCATGGACGCGGTTCGCACATTGCATGGCCTGATGGCCTGGATTCCTTCCCGGCTGCTCGCGGTGGGCTATGTGCTGGCGGGCAACTTCGAGGAGGCGATGTCCAGCTGGCGCAACCGGGGCAGGGAAGCAACGCTGTCCTTCGCGGAAGCGACGACGGAGGTGGTGGCCAGAGTCGGGAGCGCGGCGTCGGGTCGCGGTGGTCTCGACAGCGCTGATGCGGTGGAAGCGCTGGACCGGATTCGGGGCGCCCGGTCCCTGGTCATGCGGACGCTCTGGATGATCTGGTGCCCGGTGATCGCCGTCCTGACCCTCTATGACTGGCTCACGTGACCCGCTACTTCCTGTTCCTGCTCACCGCGGTGCTACTTGCTGCCTGCGGTCAAAAACCACCGGTGCCCGTTGACCCTTACCAGCCCGCCCGGCGCATCGTCACCCTGTCACCCCACCTGACCGAGCTAGCCTTTGCCGCCGGCGCCGGACCGCAGCTGGTTGGGGTGGTTGAGTTCAGCGACTACCCGGTAGCGGCCCGGGCCTTGCCCCGCGTGGGGGATGCATTCCGTCTGGATCTGGAAGCGCTCGCCGGACTGGCCCCGGATCTGATCCTGGGCTGGCCCAGCGGCAACTCTCCGGCGGCCCTCGACCGTCTGCGCGGCCTGGGTTACCGGGTCGTTGAACTTGAACCCCGGCGGCTTGGCGACATCGGCGACCAGCTTGAGGTCATCGGCCGCCTGGCTGGGACCGAGGCGCAGGCGAGGCAGGCAGCCGGGGAGTTTCGGGACGGGCTAGCGGCGTTGCAGGCGCGCTATGCAGACTCCGGGCCAGGCCGCGTGTTCTACCAGATTGCACCGCAACCGCTGCTGACAGTGAACCGGGAGCATTTCATCGGCCAGGCCATTGAAGTTTGCGGCGGTCAGAACATCTACGCGGCGGTTCCAGGCCTGACCCCCGTGGTGAGCGCAGAGTCGGTGGTCAGTCTGGCTCCCGAGGCCATTGTGGCGAACGACTACACCCGGGGACCCGGTAGCCCTGCAGCAGGGACGCCACTGGATCGCTGGCGACCTTGGCAGACGTTACCAGCCGTCGCCCGTGAGCGACTCTTCCTCATTGACCCCGATCTGATGAGTGTCCCCGGACCGCGCCTGCTGGCGGGCATCACGCAGCTCTGCGCCCTGCTTAACGACGGTCCTACGGCTGCTTTGGCCGGGGCTTCCAGATGACTTCCGTGCCGTGGTCGACACGGCACAAGACCCGCGACATCACGAACAGCAGGTCGGACAGGCGGTTCAGGTAACGCACTGCTTCCGCATTAACCGGCTCGGACCGTTGTAGCGTGATCACCCGGCGCTCGGCCCGCCGGCAGACGGTGCGAGCCAGGTGGCAAGAGGCTGCGCCGGGCGTGCCGCCGGGAAGTACGAAGTCCTTCAGCGGCGGGAGAGCGTCGTTGAGTTCGTCCAGCAACCGCTCCAGGTCCGAACTGTCGGCGGGCAGGATGACGTCCCGGCCGGGGACGGCAAGCTCCCCGCCCAGATCGAAAAGCCGGTGCTGGATCTCGGTCAGGCTGGCGCTGATGAGGAGCGGCAGGTCTGGAGTCGCCAGGACCAGACCGACGCAGGCATTGAGCTCATCCACAGTACCGTAGGCTTCCACCCGGGGGCAGTCCTTCGCCACGCGCTCACCGGAGCCGAGCCCGGTGGTGCCGTCGTCGCCGGTTCGCGTGTAGATCTTCGTCAGCCGGTTGCCCATGAATAGTTGTCCTGCCTGCGCTGCTTGCCGAGTTTAACCGCGCCGGGGTGGAGTGCGTGGTGGCCGATATTCGCCAGCTCAGGGTGTTCCGGATGCAGGGCAGCTGCGAGCAGTTCGAGGCTGTCCACCAGGCGCGGGCCCGGTCTGCTGAAGTACTGGTTGCCGTCGGCGAGCCACACCTCACCGGCCCTGACGCAGGGCAGGTCGGCCCAGCCCGGCTGGTGGGTCAGCGCCGGCACGTCCTGCAGGGCCCGCTCGATGCCAAAGCCACAGAGCGCCATGAACAGCACCTCCGGCTGTGCGGCCACCACCTCATCCCAGGTGAGCGTGCGGGAGGCCTTCCCGCCGCCAGCGAAGCAGTCCAACCCGCCGGCGATGTGAATCAGTTCCGGGGTCCAGTGGCCACCGTTGAACGGGGGGTCCAGCCACTCCAGAAAGGCGACCCGGCGGCGGGGCGCCGGGGACAGGCCGGCAACCAGGGCGGCGACCCTGGCCACCCGCGCCCGCAGGGCGCTGACCACGGTCTCTGCATGGGGTTCCACGCCGGCGGCCTGGCCCACGGTGAGCAGCGTCGTATAGACGTCTTCAAGGCTCATCGGTTCGAGGTTGAGAATCCGGGGCCGGCCCGGCAGCAGGCAGGCCGCCTGCTCGACTTCATCGGCGGCCACGGCGCAAACATCACAGAGGGCCTGAGTGACGATCAGGTCCGGCTGCAGCCGCGTGAGTAACGCCAGGTCCAGGGAGTAAAGGGCCTGCTTCTCCTGCAATTCACTGCGCACCAGCCGGTCGATCTCGCCGCTGCAAAGGTTTGGGGGTATGAGGGTCCGCGTGACGTTCGGCAGGAGTTCGATGCCTGGTGGGTAGTCGCACTCGTGGGAGACGCCCACCAGATGCTCTCGAAGCCCCAGCGCACAGACGATCTCCGTCGCGCTCGGCAACAGCGAGACGATCCGCGGCCGCAGATCAGGCATGGGCACCGTTGTTCTGGTGCGCGGCGAAGCCGCGGCGGGCCAGTTCGAACCCCCCGAAGAGCAGGGTGGCGCAGGCGCCGTCGCCCAGCAGCGAGTAGCCGAGGTAGGGCAACCCGTTCAGGTAGCAGGCGAGGAGGCCGTCGAGAGTGGGCGGGTAGTAGGGCCCGGAAAACCACATGGCGAAGTTGGACGTGAGAAAGAAGAATACGGCACTGGCGGTGACGGCGCCCCCGATCCGCGCCACGGAGCGCCGTGTCCGGAGCAGCCAGTGGCCAACGCAGGGTCCGGCGAGCATTCCCAGATAGACGCCCGCCATGACCACGGGGTCGTAGAAGCCGGTTAGCGCGTCTCCCACCAGCAGCGCCACGAGGGGCACCAGCAAGGCGAGTCGAGGCGGCACGTAGGCTCCGGCAAAGAGGCCCAGTGCCCCGACCGGCGTCAGGTTGAAGGGGTGGGGCAGCAGGCGCGCGCAGATCGCCAGTGCGATGAGCAGCCAGGGCATCCTGTTACCCATCCTCAGAAGCTCCACCCGAGACCGGCATAGGCGCCCAGACCCGGCGTGTTGTAGCCGTAGACGTCCTCGTAGTTCTGATCCAGCAGGTTCTCCACCCGGGCGTAGACCCGAACCTGCTCCGTAGCCCGGTAGCTGACGGCCACGCTGGCGAGGTAGTAGGAGTCGAGGTTGACGGTTGCCCGGTCAAAGTTCGGCGGCCCGAAAAAGACGTCGGTCCGGTCACCCACGTAGGACAGGTTCAGATTGACGTCGGCCCGGTTGTCGAAAAACCGCCAATCACCATTCACCGTGGCGACGTGCCGGGGCCGGCGGACTTCGCCCTTGTCGTCGCCGGTCAGTGCGTCGGGCTCCGTGGCGTCCAGGTAGGTATAGGATCCCGCAAGCCGCAACCCGCTGGTGAGCCGCGCAAGGGCTGTGATCTCGACGCCCCGGCGCTGGCTTTCGCCCTGCAGATTGTCTGCGGTAAAGCCTCCTGTACCGGGATCGAAGACGAAACCGTTGATCTCGTTCTTCAGATCTTCGTGAAAGTAGGTCGCGCCAAGACTGACCCGGCCCTCGAACAGGGGCTGGTCAAGACCCGCCTCCCAGCCCTTGGAGGTTTCGGGCTCCAGGTCGGGATTGCCGGTAAACGTGTCCGGGAAGAAGCCGAAACGTTCGACAAAGGTGGGTGCCTTCTGGCCCGTACCGTAGCTGGCGTGCAGGCGCGTCCGGGTGCTTGCGGTGGTCCAGGCAGTCGTGGCTCGATAGGTAGCGACGTCGTCGTAGTCGCTGTTGTTGTCGTACCGGGCACTGAGGGAAACCGAGGATCGAGGCAGCGGGCTGTAGATGGCCTCCAGCACGGCTGCCGTGGTCCGCTGGTCCTGATTCTGATTGGGGTCAAAGACCTGGGGCGGATCCCCGGGAGCGGGTCCCGGGAAAGTCAGAACGTCGCCCCGCTGAGTGAAGTCCTGTTGCTCATGGAGGAGGGCGAGTGTCACCGAGTCCCCGGGGGCGTCGGAGATGCGGGGCGTGAACTGCCAGGACGTCTGGTAGTAGATCCCGTACTTGTCGGCGCCGGTGGAGCCGTTATCACCGAAAGCGTTGGCGTTTTCTGAATCGGTGGTGGTCCAGGCTGCCTGGAGCGACTGTGTCCAGCGCTCCTCCATCAGCTTTAGCGTACCGCCCGTGCGGAAGTAACCGAGGTCTACGTCGGTAGTATCGGTGGAATCGGCCGGCAGGCTCGTCGAGAAGTCGCTGGCGTCAAAATCCTTGCTGGTGCTGGTGTACCGACCGACCAAGTCCAGCTCCAGGTTGTCTGTCGGGCTGCCTGCCAGCGTCAGCGATCCCGTCGTGTTCTGGTAGCCATCGTCCTCCTCGCCTGAGCGCGAGCTGTTGGAGCCGTTGGAGTTGACTCGCGAGAGCGAGAGCCCTGTGCGGGCGCCCAGGACCTCGCCGGATACCCGGCCGCCGACGCTGTAAGTGTCGAAAGCCCCACCTTCCGCAAATCCTGCTGCCGAGAATTCGTCCGTCGGCTGGCGCGTGATGACGTTGATCACGCCGGCCAGCGCATCGCTTCCCCACAGTGCGCTCTGGGGTCCGCGGACCACTTCAATGCGCTCCACGTCCCAGGTGGTCAGGTCCTGAAAGGCAAATTCGTCATTACCTGCCGGGTCATTGACCTCGATACCGTCGATCAGAACCAGCACCTGGTTGGCCTCCGCGCCGCGGATGCGCACCTGGGTCTGGGCACCGATGCTGCCGGAACGGCTAACTGCAACGCCGGGCACGTCCTGCAGCAGATCCACCGCAAAGACCGATTGCCGGGCATCGATCTGCTCCCGGTCGATGACGGTTACCGAACTGCCGGACGCGCTGAGCGGAATGGGTATGCGGGAGGCGGTGACGACGAGGGTGTCCCGGATCTCCTCCGCGGTGACAGTGGTGGTAGCGGCGGCGGTGGCAATAAACACGGATAAATAGACTGAAATACGCACACGATTCTCCCCATGACACGCTCACACCCGAGCGTGAGAATCGTCGGCAACGGGGGAAGAGCAGTGACGCCCGCGCTGGCCTGAAGCCGACGCAGGAGCAACACGCAGCCAGCAGGGCTCGTGCCGTCACGCGGTCTCCCTCCGAGACCTGACGATCCGATGACACCTGCCGGCCGGTATACGGGCTCGCGCGGGGGACGCAGACTGTTCCCCTGAGAGAGGGAATTACTGCATCCGGAGCCATCGCCTTCCCAGGCGCTTGTGCCCAGTGGCTCGTGTGATGGCCCTGATCCTGCGCTTACCGTTGCGGGGGCAGCGGCGGCGTTGTCGGCCCTTCTTCGAGGAGAGGCTGACTCACCGCACTTCCCGTTAAACCCTTCGGTCAGGCTGACCGTCAGGCACCGGCAGGAACAGTTTGCACGTTAGCCGCGCTGCTCTGGCCCGTCAAGCACCACCGCTGCTAACCCGGTAGCAGAGCAGTAAGTCCCCGCGCGTTGGTGTACTCGTCATAGGGCGTATCGAAGAGGCGCGCCAGATTGGCTGGAGTGAGTGCGGCGCGGGCGGTATCCAGTAGCCACGTGCCATCCGTGAACAGCAGCAGGGCGTGGCTGGCAAACCGCAATGCCAGCCAGGGATCGTGCAGCGTCATGATCACGCCCCGGCCAGCCGCACCCAGCGAGCGCAACCGCTCCAGCACGGCGATCTGGTGGCGGGGATCCAGGTGGTTGACGGGTTCGTCCAGCAACAAGACGGCTGGATCCTGGGTTAGAAGGCGGGCGAGGGCGAGCCTCCGCCGTTCACCGCCGGAGAGTGTTGATACCAGGCGGTCGCCGTAGTCGCCAAGTCCCATGGCCAGCAACGCCGTCAGGGCTCGCGCCAGATCGTCCGGAGAGTCGGTGGTGCTGCCTGCCTGGTGCGGATGCCTGCCCATCAGGGCGGTTTCCAGCACTGTGGCGGGAAAGGTTTCTGCATCATCCTGCAGGAGCAGGCCGAGGCGCTGGGCAATCTCCCGGCGCCGCAAGCGGTTCATGGCGTCCTTGCCCAGGCTGATGAAGCCCTTGCCTGCGGGCCGCAGGCCCGCCAGCGTGTGGAGGGTCAGGGTCTTGCCGACGCCATTCGGGCCGAGGAGGCAGACCACGTCCCCGGCGCTCAGGTTAAAGGTGAGATCCCGCACCAGCGCCCGGCCGGCGACGCTCACAGACACTCCAGAGCACGTCAACATGGGATTTGAGAGGTACCGGGTTTGCAATCTGGCAATTTGGCCGCC
>JANNXJ010000019.1:0-40054 GCA_031409515.1 Gammaproteobacteria bacterium
CCCACCACACCAACATGCCCGACCACACCCAGCCCCCACCCGCCTTCACAAAACCCACCGCACATTAGTTTTGTTATTTTTTTAGTTGTCCGCCCCAAAAAATAAACAACAAACAAAACTAAGGTCCGGTACCTTTTGGGAGGTGGACCAGGATTTCAGCGCCGCCCAGGGGGCCGCGACCAATGCGGACCGAGCCACCGTACAGGCCGACGATCTCCCGGACCACGGCGAGACCGATGCCCTGGCCGGGCACATCACCGCGCTGGTCGGCACGCCTGCCGCGATCGAGCACGGCCTCGGTCTGGTCATCAGGAATGCCGGGGCCGTCATCCGCGACCACCACCACCAGGCTTTCCCCGGTCTTCACGGTCACGACGATCTCGCTCCGGCACCACTTCCAGGCGTTATCCAGGAGATTGCCAAGGACCTCGTAGAGGTCCCCCTGCTCCGCGGGATAGCTTGCCCCCTCCGGAACCTGCAGCACGCAGTTCACCGGCTTGTCGCGATGGATCTTCCGCAGACTGGCCGTGAGCTCTGCAAGAATCGGGGCCAGCGCGACCGGCCTGGCAGCCAGACTTCTGGGGCCCATCGCTGCGGCCCGCTTCAACTGGTAATCGATCACGCTCTGCATGCGGTCAACCTGTGCCGTCAGCGCGGCCCGATCCGGCACGACCGCCTCGACTTCGTTGCGCACCACAGCCAGCGGCGTCTTCAGACTGTGGGCGAGATCGTCCATGGTCGTCCGGTAGCGCTCCATGCGCTGGCGCTCCGAACGCAGCAGGGTATTGAAGCCCCGGCCGACACCATCGAGTTCCCGGGGATACTCCTCGCTGAGGGCCTCCAGGCCGCCCTTCTCGATCTGGGCAATCTCGTCAGACATGCGACGGAGCGGCTGGAGACCGAAGCGAATGGCAAGCCAGAGCGCGGCCAGCAAGACCAGCATGACGCCGGAGAACCAGCCCAGTAACTGCCGGCGAAACTGGCCCAGCTGGCGCTCCGACGCTGCGAGATCCGCCGCGGTGAACACCTGGAAGGCCGGCGTGGCGGTCGGTCCCAGCTCCCAGTTGATCGCCACACCAAGCATCAGGGCCCGGGTCCCGTCAGCGAGTTTGCGCCGGGTCAGGGTGCGCTGACCTGCATTGAGCGTCGCGCCGGTCGCCAGATCCACGCCCACCGCGGATGGGGAACGCCACAGGGGCAGGCCGGCGGCATCAAGAATCTCTGCGTAGAGGCCGGACCCGGGGTTACCGAGGCGGGGGTCCAGCAGCCGCTGGGGAACCATGAGATTCCCGGACTCGTCGGGCTCCACCGCACCGATCAGCGCGGTCACCTGGGTCTCCAGCTGGTCCACCAGCGCCTCCTCGGCACTGCGCTTGAAGACCAGGTCGAGCACCACGATGGTGATGCCAAAGGCAGCCACGAGCATCACCGCCGTGATGGCCAGCAGACGCGTGCTGAGGGAACTCCGCCGGCGAGCCATGGGGCCTTAAGGCTCAGTCAGCTTCCGGCGCACGGGGCAGGCGATAGCCCTGACCGCGCAGCGTTTCAATAAGTCCCAGGGAGCGGTCGGGGTCGAGCTTCTTGCGGAGCCGGGTCAGCAGGACCTCGACCACGTTACTGTCCCGCTCCAGATCCTGGTCGTAGAGCTGGTCGGTAAGCTCCTGCTTGCTCACCACCCGGCCGGCGCGCATCACCAGCAACTCCAGCAGGCGATATTCGTAGGCCGTGAGCGGCACCACCCGGTCCTGCACGCGGACTTCCTTCGAGTGGGTATTCATCTCCAGCGGACCGGCGCGCAGGATCGGTTGCGCCTGCCCCGCGGACCGGCGCAGCAACGCACTGATTCGGGCTTTGAGCTCGTCGAGGTTAAAGGGCTTCACGACGTAGTCGTCGGCCCCGGCGTTGAGCCCGTTGACCTTGTCCTGCCAGTGGTCCCGGGCCGTCAGGATCAGGATAGGAAACTCGGACCCACCGGCCCGGAGGCGCGTGACGAGCTCGACGCCAGAGCGGTCGGGCAGTCCGAGGTCGACGATGGCGAGCTGCACGGCGAATTCTGCGGCAAAGTACTCCGCCTCCGCCGCGGTGGCGGCCTCGTCCACGGCGAAGCCCGCGGCGCGAAGGCTCCCGGCCAGTGACTGGCGGAGTGCCGTGTCGTCTTCAACGATCAGGAGGCGCACAGGTACCGCTCAGCGCAGGGAACCGGTGGCCGCGTCCACCCGGAATTCGCGCAGGCGGCCATCCGGCGAGAGGACCCGAATACGATAAACCACGGCACCCCCCTCAACCTTCCGGTCAACCCGGACGACCTTGCCATCGGTCTGCTCGCGGACCATGGCCACGGCAGCATCCTCGGATACTTCCGCGCGGACCAGCGACTCCTGAGCGCGGACCGCCGTGCCGGTTAACCCCAGAATCAGGAGCAGGCCCAGGCAAAGGCGGGGCGCAGAGTGAGGGATCAAGGTCGGCATGGGAGGCATTGTCGAGGGTCGGTCGGGCCGTGGCAATGGCCGCCACACTATCGGCGCATCGGGCTGAACCCCTTATGAAGTAGGAGCGCCTTTAGGCGCGATGGCCCCACCGCCGGCTGGCAAACCTGCGGGTCATGCGGCAAGCTTTCACCGATGAACAGCACTCTCCAGCGGCTCCTGGACAACAACCGCACCTGGTCCGAAGGCATTCGGCTGCAGGATCCCGAGTTCTTCTCCAAGCTGGCGGCCCAGCAGGGCCCCGAGTACCTGTGGATCGGCTGCTCCGACAGCCGGGTGCCCGCGAACCAGATCGTTGGGCTCCTGCCCGGCGAGGTGTTCGTGCACAGGAACGTCGCCAATGTGGTCGTCCATGCCGATCTGAACTGCCTGTCCGTCCTGCAGTTCGCCGTGGACGTCCTGAAGATCCGGCACGTCATCGTCTGTGGGCACTATGGCTGCGGTGGCGTGCGGGCCGCGTACCAAAACGAGCGGATGGGGCTGGTGGATAACTGGCTCCGGCACGTGCAGGACGTGGCCCAGAAGTACGCAGTTGCCCTGAGCGGGGCCGGCTCCGCTCCGGAGCGGGTGAACCGGCTCTGCGAACTGAACGTGCTGGAGCAGGTGGCCAATGTGTGCCAGACGACGGTGATCCAGGACGCCTGGGACCGGGGCCAGGACGTGACCGTCCACGGCTGGATCTATGCGCTGCAGGATGGCCTGCTCCGGAACCTGAACGTGGGCGGGGCCAGCCTTGCTGAGTTCCAGCGCACCTACCGGGCCGCCCAGGACGTTTACTTAAGCACCTGATTCACTGTAGATTACCGTCACCAAAGGACTATAGGCGCTCGGCAAGGTCTCACCAAGAAAGGCTGCGGGCAAGCGGTTACTTAAGGAGGAGACCATGACGCGCTTCGTATCCGGATTTTCCCTGACCACTCTGTTGTCCCTCGTCGGGACTGTCACTCTGCTCGCCCTCGGCGCCCCCAGGGCTGCCCAGGCCAATGACGAACTGAGCCTGCGGGCCCAGGCTGCCACGGAGGTGCTGGAAGAACTGCAGCGCATCCCGGAGCAGGCCATCCCGCCGAATCTCCTGAATAATGCCTACGCGGTGGCGGTGCTGCCCAACGTCCTCAAGGGCGCCTTTATCGTCGGCGGCAGCTTTGGCAAAGGCGTGTTAATGGTCCGGCACAGTGATGGCAGCTGGAGCAATCCCGCCTTCATCCGGCTCGGCAACGTCGGCTTCGGTCTCCAGTGGGGTGCGCAGGGTGCCGACCTGGTGCTGGTGTTCCGGACCCCGAAGGGCGTCGACAACATTGCCCGGGGCAAATGGACCCTGGGTGGCAGCGCCTCCGCGTCCGCCGGTCCGGTGGGCCGCACGGCTCTGGCCATGACCGATGGCGAGTTCAAGTCGGAGATCTACACCTATGCCCGCAGCCGCGGCGCGTTTATCGGCTTCGCGGTGGACGGTGGTGTGATCACGATCGATAAACAGGCCAATGCGGAGTGGTACGGCAGCACGGCGAATGGCGACGCCACCCGCATCTTCACCGACCCGACGCTGGCCACGCCGGCCGGCGCCCAGCCCTTGCTGGCCACCCTGTCGACCATGGCACCCCAGGTCAACTGGAAGGATTCAGCCCTGGCCAGTCAGGCGCCAGCTCCGGCGACGGCCCCAGCGGCCAGCACCGAAAGCAAGACCTACGCGGTCGAAGATGGCGCAGCTCCGGCGCCCGAGACCACCTTCTGATGCCGCAGGAGCGCCTTGTAGGAGCGCCTTTAGGCGCGATGCGCTAGGGATCGCGCCTAAAGGCGCTCCTACGGGCGCTCCTACCTCGGGTACCGACCAAGCCATGGAACTCAGCAACAGTCACAACCTCCGGACCACGCCACCGGACCCCACGGCGCTGAAATTCGGTGTTCGGGTAACGATGTCTGCCAGCGATCCCATGCGGAGCCTGCTGGGCAACACCTGGCACAAGGAACACTGGTTCGCCTCCCGGGCGGAACGGGACGACGCCCTGGCGGCGATGGGCATGCGCCATGCCTACAGCCGCATCGGCGATACCCCCAGCATTCGACTCGTCCCTATCGAACGCTAGCGGATTGCCTGTCGCCGTGAAGTCCCCCGCGCGTTGCGCCCTGCCGTTCGCCGCGCTGGCCCTGCTCGCCAGCGGCAACCCGGCTGCCGCGGCCAAGGGTGAACTGCCGGAAGAGATCGTCGTCACCGCCGCCCGTTATCCCCTGCCCGCCCTGGACCTGGCCGGGAATACGACCCGCATCGGCAGCGAGGCCATTGCCCTGCTGAATGCGGCCCACATTCACGAACTGGGCACGCAGATCCCCGGCACCTGGATCTCCCGGGGCAGCGGCCAGGAACACCTCACGGCCATCCGCTCGCCGGTGCTCACGGGCCCGGGCTCCTGCGGCAGCTTCCTGATTCTGGAAGACGGCGTCGCCTCGCGCCCGACGGGCTTCTGCAACGTCAACGAACTGTTCGAACTGCCCTCGGAGCAGGCCATGGCCGTGGAGGTGATCCGCGGCCCGGCATCCGCGCTCTACGGTTCCAATGCCGTGCACGGCACGCTCAACGTGCTCTTGCCAGAGCCGGGCGCCCGGGAACTGGCCGTGAGCGGCGAGACCGGGCCGGACGACTACTACCGGGGAATGCTTCTCGGGAACTTCCCGGGCGGTACCGGCGACCAGGCCGGGGTGGTTGGCGGCCTGCTCTTCGACCACGACGGCGGCTTTCGCGACGAGTCGGATTACCGGCAGGCGAAGGGCTTTCTGAAGTACGCGAACAACCTGGACGCGGGCCGCCTGGAACTCGGCTTCAGCGGCAATCTCCTCAATCAGAACACTGCCGGCTTCATCGTGGGCAAGGACGCCTATGAGGACGAGGCGATCCGCGTAACCAATGCCAATCCGGAGTCCTACCGGAATGCGAACAGCCAGCGGCTGCTCGCGCGCTGGCAACCCGCAGCCGACGATGCCGGCAGCAGCTGGGAGGTGCTCGCGTTCCTGCGCCGCTCGGACATGGACTTTCTGCAGCACTTCCTGCCGGGCCAGCCGGTAGAGAAGAACGGCCAGACCAGCGGCGGGGTGACCGTGCTCAAGTACGCCACGCTGGGCTCTGCCCGGGTCACGGCCGGTCTCGATCTGGAAATCGCCAACGGCTGGCTTGAAGAGTTTCAGGAGAACCCGGAGACCGGCACCCCGCCCCGGCCGGTCGGCCAGCACTACGACTACAGCGCCTGGCAGTGGCTCGCGTCACCCTACGCCCAGGCGGAACTGCCGCTGACGGGGCGCCTCACCCTGGTGGGCGGCCTGCGCCTCGAGTGGCTGCGCTACGACTACGACAACCGGATGCTGGACGGCACGACCCGGGACGACGGCACGTCCTGCACGCCCACCTGCCTCTTCAACCGGCCCGCCGACCGGAGTGACAGCTTCACGAACCTCGCGCCTAACATCGGCCTGCTGTTCCGGCCCGGGGACGACACCACCGTCTACGCCACCTGGCGCCGGGGTTTCCGGGCGCCCCAGGCTGCGGAGCTCTATCGCCTGCAGGCAGCCCAGAACGTGGCGGACCTGAATTCGGAGGAAATCGACAGCCTGGAACTGGGCTGGCGGTGGCAGTCAACCCGGCTGCAGGTCGAGGCCGTGGCTTACACCATGCGCAAGGACAACTACATCCTGCAGGACTCGGACCGTTTCAACGTGAGTAACGGGGCCAGCAAGCACCAGGGCGTCGAACTCGGCCTGGAGGCCCGCAGTGAACTCGGCTTTTACGCGTCGCTGGCCGGCTCCTGGTCACGCCAGACCTACGCCTTCAACGCGTCGACCCCCGGCGAGACCATCGTGAACGGCAACGACATCGACACGGCACCGGAGACCCTCGGCAGTCTGCGCCTGGGCTGGAAGCGTAATCCCTGGCTGGCCCAGGCTGAGTGGGTCCATCAGGGGGGCTATTTCCTGACGGCCCAGGAAAACCAGAAGTACCCCGGTCACGATCTGCTGAACCTGATTGCCGCCTGGTCCTTTACGCCCGCCTGGACGGCCACCATCCGGGTGAACAACGTCACTGACACGCTCTACGCCGACCGGGCGGACTTCGCCTTCGGCAATTACCGGTACTTCCCGGGCCGGGAGCGGGCCACCTTCGTGGAACTTGCCTGGCGATTGAGGTAGGAGCGCCTTAAGGCGCGAATGCGGCGGTGCATCCCGCAGCCAGCGGCGGTCGACCCCGCCCGCTGACGTGAGTACACGTCTTGTCGCGGGCGAGGCACCAGCCACTGGCCGCTCGGGTTACTCGGCGGGAACGGCATCGGGCCGGTCGGCGCGCCTACGCAGTAGCGGCAGCGTGGGCGGGTGTCCCTGCCGCGCTCACCGGGTCCTCCCGGTAGCGGCAGGGATCCCGAACGGGCTGCCGCGAGCTACTGAGCCCGTACCGGGGCCGCGACGGACCACTGGCTCCAGTCCCGCCGGTTCTCGACCACGTGGAAGAGCGCCGCGATCACGCGCCGGTCGTACTGGGTACCGGCGTTGCGCAGCAACTCCTCCAGCGCCGCCTCGATGGACACGCCCTGCCGGTAGGCCCGCACGCTGACCAGCGCGACGAAGGCGTTCGCGACGGAAAGAATGCGGCCGGAGAGGGACATCTGCTGCTCCGTGAGGCCCCGGGGATAGCCGCTCCCGTCGAGGAGCTCCTGCTTCTGGGCGATGACCTCCAGCACCGGGCCCTCGAAGTCCAGGCCCTTGAGCAGCTCCAGGCTGTAGTCCACATGCTTGCGGAGCAACTCCCGGTCCGCAGTCGTCAGGGGCCCGGTCTTCGTGAGCAGTTCGCTGGGGAGCATGATCTTGCCGATGTTCGCGAGCGTCGCGGCCAGACCCAGGGTTTCCCGCTCGGCATCCGGCAACCCCAGCTCCCGGGCCACCGCCTGGGCCACCTCCGCCATGCGGTTGGCGTGGTGCGCGGAGAACGGATCGTGGAGGTCCACCACATCGGACAGCGTGCTGACGATATCCCGCAGCAGGTCTGCATGGTGCTGCTCGACCACCTTCAGTTCGGTGACGTCGCTCAGCACCAGCAGGACCAGCTGCCGGCGCTCCCCGATGCGCTCCACCGGAATGAGACTGGTCTGGTAACTGCGCAGCCCCCCGCCCAGCGTCAGGGGCAGCACGCGGTGGACCGACGTGCGCTGCCGGCGCACCTCTTCACTGAGCGGCGCGAGCAGGGCCGCCGTGCCATGCCCGAAGATGCCGGCGAGGGGCCCACCCACCAGTCCGGCAATGCTGCTCCGGGCGGCAGTGGCCGTCGCCTGATTGGTGAACACCACCTCCTGGTCCCGGTTGATCAGCACCGTGAGCACGTCCACGTTGTCGGTGATGGTGTGGAGCAGGTCCGTCTGGCGCTGGAGCTTCGCGGCCTTGTCCCGGAGTTCTGCCGCCTGCTGACCGGCCCGCACACTGCTGCCGTGGCGCCAGGCAGCCACGGCGAGGGCGGCAATCGCGACGAGGAGCAGGGAGAGTGTCGCCAGCAGGAAGGTCCGCCGTTCGTTGGCGCCGCTCAGTGCCTCCGTCGCCTGCACCTGCTGAACCAGCACCCATTCGTTGCCAGTCCTGGCCTCGCTGCGGAGGGCCTGGCCGCGGATCCGCCGGCTCACCTGCAGCACCGGCGCACCCCGATAGTTGTCGAGGCTCGCGAAACCGTCAGGGGACAGAACGGCCACCACCTCGGCGAGCTGGGCATCCGCCTGGGGGCGGTCCAGCGGCATGCTGCGGCGAAGGGCGTTCGCACCCTCCCGGGTGGGCGAGAGGAAAACGACGCTGTCCTCCCGGCGGGCGAGCAGCAGTGTCTCGCTGTCCTCGGCAAAGGAAGGGCCCCGGCTCAGGAGTGGAAACAGCTCCTGCGCCGCGCTGCGCACGCCGAGAACTACGCCAGCGGGCCCACCACCAGGCTGCAACGGCCCGGGTACCCGGGAACCCGAGACCGGGTTCACCGGCACCGCCACCACCAGCATGGCCCGATCTTCCGCATCCAGCACCAGATCAACCACGGGCTGGGACGGAGTCGCCAGCGCGCGCCGCGCCACCTCCCGGTAGGTAACCTCTACGCCGCCGAGACCTGGCGTGACTGCGACCGGGGTGAGGTTCGCGTCCAGCAGGGCCAGTCCGGAGGTCGGCGACTGGGGCAGGTTCGCAGGAATCCGCGCGCCGGCATCCGGCAGGTAGCCGCCCCGCTCCGCCGCCGCCAGGATCAGGTTCCGCAGATAGGCCTGCTGGGCCGGTTCGGCGCCCAGTTCCGGAGACTGGCGGGCCTGGGTAACCTGCCAGAGATAGAGCTGCAGCGAGGCGTTGTCCGCCAGTTCCTGCAGGGCTCGCCGGTCGGCAGCCAGCAGCCGGGCCACCGAGTCCGCCTTGGTGTCGGCGACGAGTCCCAGCCGGGACTCCCACTGCAACAGATCCCGCTGCCGCTCGCCCTCTATATAGACATTGATCAGGAGGGCGCCGAGACCAATCAGCAGCAGCAGCGCGACCACCGCAATAGCCACCGGCGATACGGCCCTGGGGTTGCCCGGCGCAGCGTTCATCGCGGGTCGGTGGTCATGCGGGCGGGAGGTAGATCCACCAGCGGAAGGCGTTGAGGGAAAACACCGGGACGTAGTGCACCACGTCCTGGTCTGGGAGTACTGCCTGGACCTGATTGTCGAGAATCAGCGTCTTCCCGCCCCGGGAGACCGCCAGCACGGCGTGGGGCACCCGCAGGTTGGTGTCCTGCACGACCACGAGGCGCAGATCGTCCTCCGGGTACCCGAGCCAGCGCAGGGAAAAGAGCTTGGTGATGACGTAGTCCTCGCAGTCGCCACCGTTGCGGAAGAACTCCCGCGGGATAGCCCAGTAGTCTTCGACGCCGTAGTTATCCAGGTCGAGCACGTAATCCCGCGTGTTGGCAAACCGGTTCACCGCCTGCAGCTGTTCCCGCTCCGGCAGGCTCCGGGCCTCGGCCAGAAAGGCCAGCCACTCGTTGAGATGGCAGCGATTGAAGGTCTGCGCACCGCAGTCGCCCTCTTGCAGGTCGTCCCGGAGCTGGCGTTCGAGCACCCGCAGCCACTGGGGAAAATCCGCGATGCGCTCCTGAGGCAGCTGCCGGTAGCCAAACAGCTCGTTGGGAAACGCCCCGGCAGCGGTGGCGAGGAGACATAAGAGTACCGACGCCACGATCCGGGCCCCGGCCCGGCTGGAAAGCGACCGGGTTAATGGCGAGTTGATAAAGAGTGTTGTAGTGTTCTGCAAGGCCAAGAAACTACAACAAAAAGCCTTATGGAAAGCAAGCTTATGCACGGCCTCGTCTGGCGCGTCCTGCGTCCCTGCCTTCTGCTCGTTCTGGCGCTTCCGGGCCTGGCCCTGCCGCGTGTGACCCTGGCCCAGGCCGAGAACGCCGCGAGTGAAGGTGCTATCCAGACCGAGTTCGACGCCGCCCTGCAGTCCATTGAGGCCGATCGGCTGCGCACGGCCCGCCAGCAGCTCACCACCCTGCTCGCCGCCAATCCGTCCCTCAGCCGGGCCCGTCTGGAACTGGCCCGCGTCAACTACCTGTCCCGGGACTATGCGGCCGCCCGGAGCGACGCCCAGCAGGTGCTGGACGATCCCAATACGCCGCCCACCGTGCGCGCCACGGTGCTGGCCTTCCTCGCGCAGATCGATGCGGATGAACGCCGTTACGCGGCCCGGCACCAGTGGTCCCCGTCCTTCTATGGCGGTGTGATGTACGACTCCAACATCAATTACGGGCTGGCCCAGGACGTCATTGATATTGGCGGACTGCCCTTTGAAGTGTCGCCGGATTCCAAAGAGCAGAGCGGCTGGGCTGCCGTCGTCAACACGGGTATCGCCCACACCTTCAACCCCAACCGGCCTTTCGAAGCTGGCGAGTACACGGGCAATTTCGTCTGGCAGAGCGAAGCCAATGCCTACTACCGGGCGTACTTCGATGACAGCGACTTCAACCTGGGCGTGCTGACGGGCCGCACGGGCCCGGCCTGGATCGTGCCCGGACACTGGCGGGCCTACGTGGCCCTGCAGGCGGATCAGATCTTTCTGGGCGGTGAGAGCCTCGGGCTGTTCGGCAGTCTGAACCCCGGCGCCGTCTGGCAGGCGGGCGAAGACTGGGAGGTGGCGCTGGACGCCATCGTCACCCGTCGCGACTACCAGAACGCGGAAGACAGCGGCCGGGAGGGCTGGTACGAAGCCGGCAATCTCTCGGTGGGCCGTTACTTCCGGCAGCGCAGCCTGCTGGTGCAGGTGGGTGCCAGCTATGCCAGCTTCGACGCCGATGACGAACCCTTCAGCTACCAGGGCCCGGAAGTCTTCGCCGGGTTTAACAGTGCGGCCTGGACCAACGCCTCGGTTTTCGCTCGGGTCGGCTATCGCTGGTACCACTTCGATGGCGAGGAACCGGCCTTCGGCACCCAGCGGGACGATGACGAACTGCGGGCCGTCATTGGCTTCCAGCAGGACTTCCGGGAGGGCTGGCTGGAAAAGTGGGCCCTGATCGGGAGCTGGGCCTATACCGACAACCAGTCCAACGTGCCGATCTTCGAGTACGACCGCCATCAGGTCAGCCTGGGCCTGTCGCGGAATTTCTGAGACCCGCGTCACGGAATCCTGCGCCGCACCGTGAAGAGCGGCGCGGCATGGTGTAGAAGAGCTACTTAATAGAAACAGAATTACCGGCCAATCGCGCCAGGGCAGCTGCAAGCCCAAGAGACGCGGTACCGGAACGACGGGGAAGAACCATGCAGAAGTTACTGGCTTTGGCCGCAGTCGCCTTGCTGACCCTGCCCTTGCTCACAACGAGTGGGGTGGCCCACGCGGACCCCGTGGCGCGGTCCAACAGCGATTGTGCGGAACTGCTCGAGCGCTGGGCGGGTGATCCGAAGGCGGCACCGAAGCGGGACATCGATGCCTGCAAGGACCAGCTGGCCGCCATGTCCCCGACCGACCTGGCACCAGTCGTCGCCGACCCGGCGCCCGCCACACTGGCGGACACGGACCCCTGCGCCGGTCCCAACGCCGGGGACTCGGTCCTGTGCTGGGGCCCCTGGGCAGCGCTGGCGCCAGCCGCAGCCGCACCGCTGGTCGCCCTCAACCTGCCCGAGAGCCCCATCGACTGCGACGTGATCTCCGAACTGGCTGCCCAGTGCGTCCCGAAACTCGAACCCGTCCTGCCCATTGAAGGCTGCGCCCCCGGCACGCCCTGCGGCTTTGCCACCATCGTGAGCGGCCCCACCAGCACGGGTGATCCGGAGAACACGGAGTTCGGCCTGTTCAATCTGGCGCCGGATGGCACCACGTTCAACGTGTCGCCCGAGAGCGGTGGCGAGATCAACGCGGTACCCATGACCACCACCGTGACCCCGCGGCCCGACGGTGACGGCAACCTGCGCGCCACCGGCACCCAGGGCGACGTGGGCTCCCGGCTGATTGCCCGGGTGCAGCAGGATGAGGACGGCGACGTGCTGCTCGCCGCCGACATCTGGACCCACGGCACCCGGAACAATGCCCAATCCGGTTACTTTGCCTGGGGCACCGCCACCAGCGCCGTCGGACTCAATGCGCTCAATGCCGGCAACGTGACCCTGAATTTCAGCGGCCCCATGTCGGTGAACAATGCGACGACGGGGAACATGACCCTGAAATTCGGCGGGAGCCCCACCTGGTCCGGCACCTGGACCAATCCGGCCTACAGCTTCGGCGCTGGCGGCGTGGTGTCGGGCGCCAACCTGATTTCCCAGCCCACGAAGTTCACGGACAACGTCGTCGGCACCGGCAACTTTGTCCAGGGCGCGCTGGTGGGCGAAGCCGGCGGTCCCCGGGGCATAGCCCACATCATCGACGTCACGCTGGCCGGCCAGGGCCGCATCAAGGATGTGGGCCTGCTGCGGGAGGTTGTACCCGGCCTGCCCATCGGTCCCTGAGCACAAGTAACAACGTAGTACTGAGAAGACCCATGAACCTCTGTAAACCTGCCGCCGCACTGCTGCTGATCGTTGCCGGCGCCACCGCCCAGGCGGCCAGCCTCACCCTGGTGCCCTCTGCAGCCACGGTGGCACCCGGCGGCGCGTTCACAGTTGATCTGGTGCTCGACGCGACCAGCGCACCGGGCATGCACCCGGGCACCTTCAGTGGCCAGATCCTTCTCGACTTCAACAACACCCAGCTCAGCTACGGTGGCTTCGTGGCCGCCCTCGGCGCCAGTGGCGCCAGCGACGACGTCACGTTTTACCTGCCGCCAGCCTTGGCCACCATTGGGATCAGCCAGACCGTGAGCTTTGGCTTCGTCAAGCCCGGCGACGTGGGTATGGTCGGCACGTTCTCGTTCACAGCGCTCGGCGCACCAGGCACGCTTGCCAAGCTGGGCCTCGTCGACGGGGACGACTTTTTCGAAAGCAGTTTCGTGAACAAGGATCCCACCGATCAGCGCTTCACCCCGCTCATCACTGGCGCCCAGGTGAGCATCGTGCCGCTGCCCGCCGGCCTCTGGCTGCTCGGCACCGCCGTGGGTGCCCTCGCCTTGCGCCGGCGCTTCCGCACCACCGCCACCTGAGGCGCGCAGCCGTGCGGGCGGCTGCTCTGGTCGGCGTACTGCTTCTGACGGCAGCGCCCATCCTCGCTGCCCCGACTCAGGATCCCGACTGGCACATTCCCATCACACCGGGCACAGCCGGGGACTCTCCAACGCCGGACGCCGCCCGCCTCCAGGAAGCGCTGGTCCGTTACCAGACCATCGCCACTGCGGGCGGCTGGCAGGAACTGCCTGCCGGCACCAGTCTCCAGCCGGGCCGACGGGATGCCCGGGTGGTCGCCCTGCGGGAGCGCCTGCGCAAAAGTGGCGACTTCGAGGGCCTGCCGGGCACGGCGGACGCCTGGTTCTTCGACGCCGGCCTGCAACGGAGCCTGCAGTCGTTCCAGACGCGCCACGGCCTGCCCGCCACGGGCAGCCTCGACGAGCGCACGCTCGCCGCCCTCAATGTGCCGGTTGGCGCCCGTGTGCAGCAGCTGCAGGCCACACTGCTGCGCTGGACCTGGTTGCCCCGGAATTTCGGTGACCGCTATCTCTGGGCCAACGTGCCGGGTGGCTCGCTGGAGCTGATCGAGAACGGCGTGCCGACGCTCTCCATGCGGATCATCGCCGGCCACCCGGACAGGCAAACGCCCAGCTTCGCGGACACGGTGACCGCGATCGTGGTGAACCCGACCTGGTCCGTACCTCGCCGGATCGCGGTGGAGGACCTGTTGCCCACCCAGCAGGAAGACCCGACGTTTCTGGCCCGACTCGGCATCCGCGTTTTCAGTTCAGGACCGGATGGCCCTGGCCGGGAGCTGGACGCCACACGAATCGACTGGCAGCAGGTCAGCGCGGACCGCTTCCCCTACCGCCTGCGCCAGGACCCGGGACCACTCAACAGCCTGGGTCGCCTGAAGTTTGTGCTCAGCAACCCCTGGGATATTTTCCTGCACGACACGCCGTCGCGGCGCCTCTTTGACCTGAACAGCCGGACCCTGAGCTCGGGCTGCCTGCGGCTGGAGAAGCCGGAG
This sequence comes from Gammaproteobacteria bacterium, assembly GCA_031409515.1. Lineage (GTDB taxonomy): Bacteria > Pseudomonadota > Gammaproteobacteria > Steroidobacterales > SHZI01. The sequence continues at coordinate 14,067 of JANNXJ010000019.1, forward strand.
GAGCTGGCGGAAGCGCTCGTAGGAGCGCCTTTAAGCGAGATCCCATCGGGAATCGCGCCTAAAGGCGCTCCAACGACCATGCTTGCCCTGCCCCGGCCGATAGCGATATACGTGGTTTACCTGACCAGCTGGGTGACCCCCGCCGGGGTGGTCCATTTTCGTCCCGACGTTTACGGCCGGGACGCGGGGCTGCGATAATGCCCGGCTTCGCAAGGCAGTCTTACAGGAAGTCCCCATGGCAGAACCCAAACTCACGCCCCCGGCAGGCGGCGCCAAGATCACCATCAGCCACGGCAAGCTGACGGTCCCCAACAACCCCATCATTCCCTTCATCGAGGGCGACGGCACCGGCCCCGACATCTGGCGGGCTTCCGTGCGGGTCCTGGACGCCGCGGTGAAGAAGGCCTACGGCGGCAAGAAGCAGATCCACTGGCTCGAGGTCTACGCCGGCCAGAAGGCCTACGACAACTACAACACGTGGCTGCCCGACGCTACCGTCGAGGCCTGCCGCGATTACCTCGTCTCCATCAAGGGCCCCCTCACCACCCCGATCGGTGGCGGTATCCGTTCGCTCAACGTCGCGCTCCGCCAGCTCCTGGACCTCTACGTCTGCCTGCGCCCCGTGCGCTGGTTCAAGGGCGTGCCCTCCCCGGTGAAGAAGCCGGAAGACGTGGACATGGTGATCTTCCGGGAGAACACCGAAGACATCTACGCCGGCATCGAGTTCGAGGCCGGCACCGAGGGCAACAAGAAGTTCCTCGACCTCTTCAAGGCCAACTTCCCGAAGGAGTACAGCAAGATCCGTTTCCCCGGCACGTCCGGGATCGGCATCAAGGCCATCTCCGAGGAAGGCACCGAGCGCCTGTTCCGCGCCGCCATCGAGTACGCCGTGAGCAACAAGCGCAAGAGCATCACGATTGTCCACAAGGGCAATATCATGAAGTACACCGAGGGCGCCTTCCGCAACTGGTGCTACGCCGTCGCCGAACGGGAGTACGGCAGCAAGGTCTACACCTGGGACCAGTGGGAGCGCACCAAGGCTGAGAAGGGCGAGAAGGCTGCCAACGACGAGCAGAAGGCCGCGCTCGCGAAGGGCGCCGTACTGATCAAGGACGCCATCGCCGACATCACGCTCCAGCAGGTGCTGACCCGCCCGAGCGAGTTCGACGTGATCGCCACCATGAACCTGAACGGCGACTACCTCTCCGACGCCCTCGCCGCCCAGATCGGCGGCATCGGCATCGCCCCCGGCGGCAACGTGAACTACGCCACCGGCCACGCCGTCTTCGAGGCTACCCACGGCACCGCGCCGAAGTACGCCAACCTGGACAAGGTCAACCCCGGCTCCGTCATCCTCTCCGGCGAAATGCTGCTCCGCTACCTGGGCTGGACCGAAGCCGCCGACCTGGTGATCAGCGCCATGGACAAGACCATCGCCGACAAGACCGTGACCTACGACTTCGCGCGCCTCATGGACGGCGCCATCGAAGTGAAGTGCTCCGTATTCGGCGACAAACTAATCGCCAACATGTAGGAGCGCGTTCACGCGCGACCATCACGACCCGCGACGGCTAAACAGAGGGCCGGCCCCGCAAGGTGCCGGCCCTTTGCTTTGGTGTTGCGGTGCCCAAGCTGGACAAGCGACGTATGCGTGGGGCTAGACTTCCTCACCTGAAGAGAAACTGCCGGAATAGCCTGGATATGCAGGTGCCATCGAGGTCAGCCGTGGTGTCACCATCTGTTACACCAGCTCGCGAATCCCTCGAAAGTTCATGGAGTTGACCTACCCCCTGACACCGCCCGGCGCGACTTCACCGTCATACAGGTAACACCCCATGGCCCTCATTAGCCTGCGCCTGCCCGCCGACCTGACCACCCTGCTCAACCAGGAGGCAAAGGTGAGCAAGCGGGCAAAATCCGAAATCGCCCGGACCGCCATCGCCGATTACCTGGAGAAGCAGGAGCGGGAGCGGTTCATGGCGGCGTACGTGAAGAGCGCCGTAGGGCGGGATCCCACCGAGGCGCTCGAAATGGCAGAGGAGTTCCTACCCCTCGAGAACGAGGCACTGGCACTCAATGAGTCAGGGGGGCGCTCGCGCGTGCTCGCCGCGTGGGAGAGCCGATCCCTGTATGGGGCCGGGCGGAAGGCAAAGGCGGTACCCAGGCAACGCCGCACGACCAAACGCTCCAAACGCTCCAAACGATGAAGCGTGGCGATATCTGGCTCGGCCGGCTCAATCCTGCGCGGGGCGCCAAGATCGGCAAGACGCGCCCCGTGCTGATCGTTCAGGAGAACGCCCTCACCGCGAGCGGACACAGGACCGTAATTGTTCTCCCCATGACTGCACACGTGCAGTCGGAGTACGAGCCGATCCATGTGACGATACCGGCGCGCGGCGGCCTGCGGGACAGGTCCCAGGTTATGACCGACAGCCCGCGGGCCCTGGACCGGGAGCGCCTGCTCAAGGGACCGCTTGCCCAGATTTCCACCGATGAGATGAGGGCCGTGGAGAATGGTTTGTTGGCTGCGCTCGGGATGTATCGCTAATTGGCGTTCAAGAACAGAGGCGCCGGGCTGAAGAAGGAGTCCCCATGACGCAGTATCTCGTCGTCATCGAGCTGCACATCCGAGCGATGCTGAAAGACGGCGAATCCGTCCCGGCCCCGGCTTCGCGGGCGGCACTGGTCGAGATTGGCGTCGCCTAACCCCGATCCAGCGGACTCTTCACCCCCTTCGCCCCCTTCCCCATCACGTGGGTGTAGATCATCGTGGTCTTCACGTCGCTGTGGCCGAGCAGCTCCTGCACCGTGCGGATGTCGTAGCCGTCTTCAAGCAAGTGAGTGGCGAAGCAGTGGCGCAGTGTGTGGGGGCTCGCCGGCTGGACGATGCGCGCAGCCCGGATTGCCGTGCGCATGGCCCGCTGGATCGTCTTCTCATGCAGGTGATGGCGGATTGGGCGCCCCGAGTAAGGATCCTTGCACAGGACCATCGATGGAAAAACGTACTGCCAGCCCCACTGGGTCCCCGCACCAGGGTATTTGGCAGCGAGGGCACCAGGTACCGAAACACCGGGTTCGCGCCGGCGTCGTTCCTCCTCAAACCAGGCTCGGAGCCGAACGAGATGAGCCCGCAGGGGCAAGGCCACCGCCTCCGGCAACACGGTCACGCGGTCCTTTCCGCCCTTCCCGTCCCGGACAATCAGCTCGCCCCGCTCCAGCGCCAGGTCCTTGACCCTCAGTCGCAGCGCCTCGGTCACACGCAGCCCACTACCGTAAAGAAGCTGCGCGACCAGCAACGACGTGCCATTAAGGCCCGCCAGCACCGACCGTACCTCGTCCCGGGACAACACAACCGGTAGCCGCTGGGGACGGTTTGCCCGCGTAACATTGTCGAGCCAGGGGAGCTCAATACCGAGCACATTACGGTAAAGGAACAGCAGCGCCTGCAGGGCCTGGCTCTGGGTGCTCGCGCTGACCTTGCGGTCGACCGCCAAATAGGTCAAGAATCGCTCAACGCCTTCCGCGCCCAGGTCCCGGGGATGCCGTCTCTGATGAAACCGCACGTAGCGCCTGATCCACTGCAGGTAGGCCTGCTCCGTACGATAGGCCAGGTGCCGCGTACGCATCTTCTCCCGGGCCACCTGGAGCAAACCCACGCCATCGCTCATGCGCCTTATCCCTCCGGCGGTTTAGGCGACATTGCCCGCACCGTCAGGGAATGGAATCAGGGAGTTGCCACCAGCGCCAGCAGACTATCCGACGCTTTCGTCCAGTTTTATCGGCCCATTTGGGTCGTCTACTTATAGTTAGACCTCAGGAATCCAGAATGTCCACTCCCCCAGAATGGATCACGCGCGGCAAGACCGTGCGTCAGCTTATTGAGGAGTTAAAGAGCTTCGCGGACCAGGATCTTGAGGTGCGAATCTCTGTGGATGGCGGCGCCACCCACAAGTGCATCAGCTTGGTTGGGAAGTCCGACGGGAAGGCTGTACTCTTCAATTACGAAGGCGAAGGCTCCTAGTGCCGCGGTTAGTCGATTCCTCTCGTCGTTGCGCTGCAAATCGCGACCTTTCAGCCCGTCGCCGTCTTGTCGGTGCAATGCTTCCTTTTCAGCCGACTGGGCGCCACCCGAGGTCTAACCAATCGCTCCACCGGTCGCCCGACGCCTCTGTCACGGGCCTTGCAAGGCAAGCCCCGCGCCAGCCGCTAGGCGCCGGTGAGCTCAATCGTTCTCTAAGCACCGGCAATATCAACGCGAGAATCCAGTGAGTAGCACCGTTTTATGAAGATGAGCTACGACGAACGATGTGGTATCTCTGAAGCCAAAACGGATCGATCAAGCAAGCTTGGTTCGACTCCGTTTTGGCTTCAGAGATGCTCCACTCGTTTCGAGCAGCGCCCCCTCGATTTCCCGGCCCCGTTCTACCGATCCGGATCCCAGAGGCCACATCTCCACCGGTGTCAGAGAACCAATCACCGGAGCGGTCGGGTCGATGGACCGGGGTGCGCCGGTAAAAGCCTTCGACCCACCGCTCGGTTCAATAGTTAGGCCTCGATGAAAACTCTCTGCATTGCCCTTCTGTTGCCAATCATGCTCAGTGCCTGCGGAGAGGGCTACGTGCTTGAACCAGGACGGATTTGCTTGAATGTCGATGGACAGGCCTCGAGAGACCGCGTCTTTGAGGAAGTGTCTCGCCTTCTGAAAGGTGAGGGATTTGAAGATCTCGGCAGCGACGACGAAATGATCGACCTGATTAAAGGCGGCTCCATGACAGCCGATCTCAAGGATGAACGGATCACCCGCCTTCGCAGGGAGTACACCTATCTGAATGACAAGCGCGGGTTAAGGGTAGTAGTGACTGACTATTCGGGCACCGATCTGACTACTGTTCAGCTACCCTACAGAGCCCCATTCAAAAGCTTCTTGGAGCTCGCAGTCTACGAATCGCGACCTGGCGGATTCAGTCCAGACGGGCACGTCTTCTTCAGGAAGATCCTTACGAACCTTCAGACTACCTTGCCGAGCGATGTCGCCATCATCAGCGAACCCCCTCCGACAGATGAGGCAGAGTACAGGCGCATAAGTTCCATTAACCGCGTGTCAGCAATACTTTCGTGGTGCGTCGCCCTATCCCTGTCACTACTACTTATCGGGTTTCCAACTTACTTGGTTACGAAAAAGCTACCCGTGTCACTCGCTACAAAGCGAGTCTTGTTCACTCTCTTGTGCGCCTGGCTAGTTACTCCGGTTCCGCTGCCGGCCGCGCTCACAGTGATCCCGGGTCCAAACATATTTCTCTTCCCTTGGATTGATGTCAATTACTACAAGCAGTGGGGGTGGTTTGTTCCGGGGTCTCTCGTGGTTACACTGATTATGTGTGCTGCCATAGCAATTCTAGGATTTCGTAGTCCTCAGATATTCCAGGACACCACGCGTGTCCAGGCCTAACAATTCGCTCCACCCGGACGCGCCAACGCGCGCCGGTGAGCTCAGGCGTTAGCGGTCCGCGACAGGTCGTGGATCGCGGAGTAGTATCTGTGCATCTGTTAAGGGAGACATAACATGCCCTCTTCCCTGAAAGACGTGGAGCAACTGGCTCGGGCCCTGGCGGTAGAGGAACGTGCCCAGCTTGCAGAATCCCTCCTCGCGTCCCTGCAGGTCCCGCCCCTATCCGACATCGAGACACTCTGGAACCGGGAGATTCAGGCGCGGGTGGCCGCCTATGACCGTGGCGAAACGCAGACCTACGCCGCCGAGGACGTATTCGCCGAAGCGCGGCGCCTGTCGCGGTGAAATCAGCCCGGTTTTTACCGGCTGCACGTCGTGAGTTCCTCGCCGAGATCATCTACTACAATCAGGAACAGGGTGGCCTTGGCGCTCGCTTCACTGCCGCAGTCGAGGAAGCAACGGTCCGCGCACTGGCCTTTCCTCTTGCTGGGTCGCCGGCCGCGGCGAATACCCGGCGGGTGTTTCTCCAGGGATTTCCCTTCTCCGTCGTCTACCGCGCAGTTCCTGCAGGGATCGTCATATTCGCCGTGGCACATCAGTCTAGGCGCCCGGACTATTGGGAGTCACGTGTTCAGGACCGCTAACCAATCACTCCATCCGACGCGCTACGGCCTTCGGCCTCCGCGCGCGGCTGAGCTCAATCGTTAGGTGGCACCTATGAAGCAGCGCGCTTGGATTCTCGCCGTTGCCGCGACATGTGTGTTCTCGGTAGCTACCGGCGACCAATGGTTCCCAGCAACACCATCGACGTACTCGTCCAGCGGAGGTGAATATCGCTTGACAGTCTTCCCTCGCGACCTGGCAGGGCCATTGCCATATTTTCAAGACAAAGTTCAAGGCAAACCACAACCTGGGCAAAGCCCAGTGGGACCAGCTTCCTGCGAGGCCACACTCGAGGTTCTTGAGAACAATGCCTACCGTCTCGTTTGGAGGAAGCCACTCATTAACGATGTTGCACCAGTATCTGTTCTCGTCAGCGATACGACAGGCGCCTTCGTGACTTTCGACAATTGGCATGGCACGGGTTGGGGCAACGATGCCATTGTTGTGTACGACGAACGTGGCAAACTCGTGCGCCAGTTCGCGTTGACCGATCTCATATCGAAATCACACTTTGACTCGCTTCCGCACTCGGTCAGCTCAATTCAATGGGGCGGGGAACACTGGATTGATAGCGATAAGGAACTTCTCCATCTTGAGATTATCCCAATGGGAGCAGATGTGAATGCCCTCAGAGCCCGCGATGCAGAGTATGAGGAGATCCTGGTGCGGATGCGCGACGGTGCCGTCCTTGCAAAAGCAAAGTGAACCGTTGCCACCTAACCAGTCGCTCCACCGGTCGCCAGACGCCGGTGAGCTAGGTCGTTAGACAGAGAGAGCAGTGTGTCCACCTATCGTCTAAGAACTTCGTTCCTCCCGGTAGTCGCCTGCATCGCAATCAGCATAGCGATTACCTTCTCGATGGTGCGCCCGGCCCTGGCTGACGCTCCATCTCTAGATCACGAAAAGCAGCTTAAGGAGGAGGTACGTTTAGTCTGGTCACAATTCCTAGCTGCATTAAAAGACGATGATCCTGAGCGCGCAGTGTCACTCATACGACCAGGCGCTCAAGAAAACTCTCGGACGTGGTTTCGAGAACTCGGCAGTGAGTTGCATACTCTCCCGGCGTCTTGGTCCGCGCTGGAGTTTGTGTACGTCTCAAACAACTACGTAGAAGCAGCCATACAACAGGGCACCGGCGACAATGCTGCCATTCTGGTGATTTCCTTTGTTCGAATGGAAGCCGATGGGCGCTGGGTCATTGGTCAGTTTTGATGGGGAACTGTCTAACTATGCGTTCGAGCGCGGACGCGCCTCGCGGCGGCGCGCCGCTCAACGCGGACGTTAGGCGGCAACTTCAAACCCGCGGAAGGGAGAATCCGTGTCAGACATGAACGGTCGAGTCGCCCTGATTACCGGAGCGAGCAGTGGAATCGGGAGGGCGACGGCGGAGGCCTTCGCAGCGAAGGGCGCGAGCGTCGTGGTGGCCGCGCGGCGGGAAGACGACCTCGCGTCGCTGGTGACGGAGATCGAGGCTCGCGGGGGGAAAGCAACGGCCGTCAAGACGGATGTGTCCGCGGCCAAGGATGTAGAGCACATGGTCGCCCACGCGATCGAGACGTTCGGCCGCCTCGACTGCGCTGTCAACAATGCCGGCATCGAAGGCCGGTTCGCCGGGATTACTGACCTGGCTGAAGAAGACTGGGATCGGGTGCTCAACATCAACCTCAGAGGCGTCTTTCTCTGCCTGAAGTATGAAGCCAGGGCCATCCTGAACTGCGGCAAGGGTGGGGCCATCGTCAACGTCGGATCCATTAACTCCTTCCTCGGCTTCGCGGCCGGCTCGCCGTACGTCGCTTCAAAGCACGGCCTGATCGGACTGACGACGAGCGTGTCCGCGGAGCTGGCGCCGCACGGAATCCGCGTGAACCTCGTCTGCCCAGGGATCATTGATACGCCGATGCATCAGCGCGCGCGAAAGCTACTCGGCGACGAGGTGTACGACACAGCGGTGCTCCCGAGCGTTCACCTGAGGCGCGCCGGCCGCCCGGAGGAGATCGCTCAGTCCATTGTCTTCTTGTGCTCGGATGAGGCCAGCTACATCACGGGAACGACGCTGACTCCGGATGGCGGATTCACGCTGACCGTATGAGGTCACCAAGCCGCCTAACCACGCGCTGGAGCCGTCGCGCCCATCGTCTTCTGCGATCATGTCACCGTCGCGCGCGGCTCAGCGCGAAACGTTAGGCACGCTGGTGACCATCTAAGCATATGCACACCACCATACAAATCTTCATTGGGTTGATTGTGCTTCTTTGCACTGGCCTGTTGTTGCGAGATGCCCTACAACCCTTGGGCAGAAAAGATGGTTTGCTGTGGCTAAGACACGGTCTTACATTCAAGTTGTGCGCCGCCTTTGGCCTCGGCATGACCGTCTTCATTGCGACAGATGGCATCCAGCGCGGCACGCCGATTACTGGCTTTGTCACAGCGCTTGGGCTCGGCATGCTTGCACTGCCAATGTTTGCGCTGGCGTTTTTCTGGCGAGTTGGCATTGACTCCGTTGGTCTGCGTTGCGTCAGTCCTTGGCGACCGAATCGCCTAGTGCCCTGGTCGGAACTGACCGGCGTGTCGTTTTCCAATTCAATGAAGCATTGGATTCTTTCGACTAGAAGTCAGGGGCCGATTCGAGTCAATGAAATTGTGCCCGGTTGCCCGCAGTTACTATCTGAACTGCGGCAGCGGGGTCTTCTTGTAGAACACGCGCCTACTCCCCTTAGCAGAGGGCGCGGCGGCAATGCCTAGCATGCTGGTGCCTAACTCTACGCTCCACCGATCGCAGGGCGCCGGTGAGCTTAGTCGTTAGGCGTCACGCCGCGATAGACACTTTGAGCACTCAAGATACATATCCGAGGTTGCCCGACAGATTCGCCCCGAAGGTCGTGTCGTTTCCCGAGTGTTCGTATGGCGCAGTTCGAGTGACGCTCGTGCTGAGAGGCGGCAGGCGGATTCACGATGTCATCATCGGTGCTGACGCCATCTGCAAGATTGGACAGAGGCTGATTCAGTCGGAGTCGGACCTGGGGTTTTCCATATCCGACATTGAGGATGTTGAGAGAGGATGACGATGTTGACGCCTAACCACGCGCTGCAGCGAACGGCAGCATCGCATCCAGGTTGCAATCGGCACGCCTCGTGGCCGCCGTCGCTGGGCTTGGGTCGTTAGGCATTTCCACGTGAAGCCTATTAGCCTTGCCGCAGGCACCACTATTGCCCTGCTAGCAATTGCTGGAGCCTACTGGGGATGGGGCGCCCTTCAGACTCGAAGCGTCGAGCCAACGCAACTTCTGGATCGATACATGCCGTTTCCACTAAGCGACAAAGTTGTTGTCGTGAACTACGGCTCCTCCTTTATCCCAAGCATAGATGGTGGCATTGAATCGACGTTGTGGCGGATTATCCCTGGCGAATTAGATAGAAGGAAAGTTGCTGAGTACTGCGAACAGCGGCCACTGTGGACCGCGCCAAGCACCCCTGGCGCAGAAAACGACGTCCTTTTGAATCACTCGAACTATCGTGGGGTACGCTTTGCTCCCTGCGAACTCGCTATCGAAAGGCCAGGTAAAGACGAATATGCAACCTACATCACATATGACGGTAAGTACCTGGTACTGGAAAGAGGGCGGTTCTGGCCGTGAGATGCGTAACCCATCGCTGGAGCGCACCCCTGAACGGTAAACCGCCCTATCGTGGCGACCGGGCGCGGCGCGCTCAGCTTAGGCGTTAGGCGGCAACCGGGTGGTTCGAGTTCGTATCGACTACTTCGACCAGAATGAGAGCTTCGCTCGCTGCTTGCCTCGAACTGGCGAAGTACGAGGCCAATACTCCTCCACAGAGGGGGCCGATAACTGGTTCCTTGTTCACCTCGACGAACTTATCTCTTATCAACTGGAGGCGCCGACTCCGCCCAAATGGGAACTTATCGAAACGGAGTACCTGTTGATTCGTTCGCGCTGGCTTGGGAAGGACATTGGCGCCGCCGAGCCAGTCTCGGTATTCTTACTGCTGGTACGGCCCAGTCAGCTTCCACTAACGGGTCCGTTAAAGATTGAGAGCTACATTCACGCCGCCTGGGGGATGTGCAGTGCGCTCAATGTTGCCGCCTAACCAATCACTCCACCGGCCGCTAAGCGCCGGTGAGCTCAGTCGTTAGATGCCAACATCATGCAGCTAGAGAGCGGTCAACTGACTTTTCGCATAACCGTCGGGTCTGACGTTGAGCGTGATGGCTTCTTTGCCGAGTTGATTCAGGAGCAGCCAGGGCCGATGCGGGAGGTGGCAGAGGCGTTCTGGTCCGACAAGGATCAAACGTTTTCCTTAAGGTGCTTTGACTCGGTGGTGCCAGTGTCCGTTATCGAAAGATTCCTAGCCGAAGCACGGCGACGCGTACCACCAGCGGCCCACCCGATGGAGATCAACACTTGTCGAGAAGTGGTCGCAAAACCGTGAGCAGGCATCTAACTAATCGCTCCAGTCCGACATTTGACCGCTACCTCCCTGCGCTACCGCTCCGGTCGTCGCAGTCAAATGCGGCTGAGCTCAATCGTTAGGCTCTAGGGTGCCCGGTTAAACCAGTGAAGACCGACAAGCCAAATATCACTCCTGTGCTTGTCTTAGATGCGCTCGGAGTAAGTGACAAAATCGCTCAAGCCAGTGTTGGTGAATTAATCCTGCTTGCAGACTTGCTTGATGAGCAATATCACAAATTCAGACGGCGTATGCCAAACAGCATTGTGCTCGAGAGCAAGATTAAGCGCGAGGTTTGGGGAACTGGAGAGTTCAGCTCAATTCGGCTGAACGACATGTTCGTCATGTATTCGCCCGTTCCGATTGAAGACTCGGTCCACAAGTACTTTGTCGCATCATCACTTTTGTATCAGCAAATGTTGGTGGCTGGTTTCATCCCACGTGGAGGATTGGGCGCAGGTTACGTTCTAAGAAGAAATGACATGATATTGGGGAGTGGTTTCATCGATGCCTATAAGTCAGCGGAAGCTCGGGGCAAGGATTTCAAAGATATTTGTGCTGTTCAGCTTTCTCCGGCAGCATTAGTAAACGCCAGAACCTCTGAGCATACGTACCGTCTATTATGTATGTATCAGAGCAGGTTTTTCATAAACCCATACACGTTTGTTGATCCGGAGCTAGGCCCATTTACTAAGGTGCGGATCATGAGTCTTCTGGCGAAAGCTGGCGCAAATGATGAGAAGCTCACCGCAACAGAGGAATTTCTTGATACTTTCGAGGACTATGATGCGGCAATGAAACCTGGTTCCGCGTCAAGGGAGGCAACAGGGTGGGAGCCGAGCCTAACAAGTCGTTACAGGTGACGTTTGACCCGCTGCCGATTTCTGCTACCGCAAAAACAGGCATCGCGTCAAACGCACCTGAACTCAGATGTTAGGGCTCAATCGACACGAGAAATAAAATGAAACACCTTACTGAAGGACAATACTTCAAGACGTGGGCGCCCTTTTTTCTTTGCACGACACTTCTTGGAGCCCTAGCAGGCGCAGTCGCCGGGGGCGCGATGGGTGCGCTGTTTGGCGCCGCGGTAGCGGAGCGCAAAGGTATATTGCTGCTAGGTGTTTTCTCACTTCTCGTGAACGCGCCAATCTCGTATGTCTTCTTCAGAATCTTCGTGTCTCGGCTTTGGAGCAAGAACAATGTGCAGGGCGCTTCGACCAATGAGCCCTAACCATGCGTTCGACTCGGACGCGCCTTGTCCGTCACGCCCTTTGCGGGGCAAAGGCCCCGCCGGCCCGCGGCGTGCCGGTTACCTCAAACGTTATGCCCTCTCCGGGAGGATTCAAGTGTATTTCTGGAAAACGCGCTTGCTGGTAGACGAATTGGCAAAGGGTCCGTTAGAAGAGAGGACCCTACAACGTTACTATTTGGCGACGGCAGTTTTCGTATCGGTTTGCTACTACATCGGTTCGCTTGCGCCACGTGACAATTTGTATGCTCTCGCGGTGGAGGCTTTCGGGGTTCTGGTTGCCACGATAGTTGGCCTAAACGCTGCATTCGCTGCCAACGGCGGGTCATCTGGCACTCGGTTCCTCGAAAAAGTAGTTTCGATTTCATTTCCTCTCCTAATGAGAGTTTTGGCTGCTGCTATTGCCCCAGGTCTAGTAGTGGCCGTTTTGGAGGCTGCGGAGTTGACGACGATACAAGGTGAATGGTTTACCTCCATCGAAATCGTCGCTTTCCAAGTCGTTTTTTTTCTGCGCCTCGTAGCGCACGTGAGAAAAACAAATGCATAACCCTGCAATAACCGGACCGGCCTAACGGCCGTCCGGTTATTGCCACGTTAGGCGACAAGGGAGATCAAGAGATGGCGGCCCTTAGAGTTCTTCTCTTTGCTGCAGTCCTGGTGCTGGCCGCATGTACTTCGTCCGGTCGCACCAACCCGTCGTTCGCATCCGCCCACACTGCCAAGACAATATTTGTATCAACCTACCAATCAGAGTACGAGTCGCGCCACATAAACGAAGTACTCCGGACCTTTGAGAAATATGGCTACGAGCAGGCAAAAGATCGAGCAGCTGCCACGTACTATCTAGACTTCTCCATCAAGGCCGGTGCCATCGTCACCGTTCGAATCGCGCTCATCAAGGACGGCTCAACAGTGCTGGAGGTCTCTTCCAAGAACACGGGTTGGGGCACTGTCATAGCTCGGCCAGTGGCCATTTCGGGGAGAGTAACTGAGGCCTTGGTGGAGTTGGAAGACATTCTGAGCCATGCACAGTAAGCCTGGCATAAGCGCTTTGTCGCCTAACTATGCGATGAAGCGGTCGGCCTCACGAAGCCATCGCAGTGCGTTCTACTCATTCTAGGAGCTCTAATTAAGGCGATTATCTACAGACGGTATGGGCCCCCTGAGGTTCTCGAAATGACCGATCTGCCGAAACCAGTACCAGGCAAGGGCGATCTCCTGATTCGGATCTGCGCTACCACCGTCAGCTCCGCCGACTGGAGGGTAAGGTCGCTGGAGTTGCCGTCTGGATTCGGCCCGCTTGGTCGAGCCGCCTTTGGCTTTCGAAGCCCTCGGCAACCAATTCTCGGGACCGAGTTCGCCGGGGAAGTTGACGCCGTCGGCAGCGAGGTCGAGAAGTTCAAGGCTGGCGATAGGGTGTTCGCGTTCCCGGGCGCCGGCATGGGTAGCTACGTCGAGTATCGCTGCATTCCCGCCAACGGTCCCGTTGCCATGATGCCCACCAACCTGAGCTATGAGCAGGCGGCTGCTCTTTGCTTCGGAGGCTCGACAATGCTGGATTTCTTCCGCAGAGGGGCACTACGGAGTGGCGAGCGCGTTCTTGTGAATGGTGCTTCCGGGGCAGTTGGCACCGCGGCCGTGCAGCTTGCAAAGCACTTTGGCGCGCACGTCACCGGAGTCTGTGGCACCGCGAATCTTGAGCTGGTTCGATCTATTGGGGCAGATCAAGTCGTCGACTACACCAAGGACGACTTTGCTCGATCAGAACAGATCTACGATGTGATTGTTGATGTGGCCGGTACCGCGCCGTTCTCGCGCAGCGGTCGTGCGCTATCCAGTGGCGGACGCTTACTTCTCGTTCTCGCAGGCCTCACCGAAATGCTCAAAGCCCCTTGGGTAGGGCTCACTAGTACCAGAAAGGTGATCGCCGGGCCTGCTGCGGAGCGTACTGAGTACGTCCACCAACTGGGCCAGCTTGCGGCAGCGGGCAGGTTCACACCCGTTGTCGATCGGTGCTACCCGTTCGAAGAGATACACGCAGCACACCGCTACGTCGACAGCGGTCGCAAGAGGGGCAACGTAATCATCCGTGTTGGACGCAGCGCGCAGTGAGGCAGCCCCTTCGGTCGAGCCGACCGCTTCCGGCCTTCGGCCTCCGCGCGTGGCTGAGTTCAATCGTTAGGCATATTGAGAAACGCATTAGAATCTGCTTGTCGAGCCTGCAGGTGCAGCCCTATCATGCTTCGTACAGCTCCATTTTTGTTTCCGAAGGAGGTGGCAAATGACGACTACCAAAAGGGTCTTCCTCACATTCTTTCTAGTGCTTCCGCTGCTTGCGTACGCAGGATCGAAAGCGAAGGATGACGGCTTGGCCGAGACGCGCGCTGCTATCGAGGAAGCGAATACCAAATTCAGCAAGGCGTTCGAGCGCGGAGACTCCAAGGCCCTCGCCGGCATGTACACATCGGATGCGATTGTTTTTCCGCCGGATAGCGCGATGGTCCGGGGAAATGAGGCGATCGGGGAGTTTTGGAAAGCTACAAGGAATAGTGGTGTCACGAGTGCTACTCTCACGACGCTTGACGTCGGCAGGAGCGGCGACATCGCCTACGAGGTAGGAACGGTTTCCCTGACGATTCAGCCCGAGGGAAAGCCGACAACCACGGCGGCCGCAAAATACGTCGTGGTCTGGAAACGCCATGCCGACGGCTCTTGGAAGCTCCATCGCGATATCTGGAACAACCTTCCATCCAAGAAGTAACGGGTTGCAGAGCGTTCTTTTGACGCTCTTCTGGTCGGAATATGCCCAACCAGTGAACCCCGCGGGCGCGTCCGCCTTGCGGCGGACGCGCCCGCTGAAACACGGCGTTGGATGCCAAGTCTAGGCAAATACTGCGTAGCTGCGCGTGCCCGGCCCCAACGGGGCAAGAGCCCCTGGAATCAGTTACGGCAGCTCTTGCGCTTGCCCCTGATCCTTGCCCCTATAGCGCTGGGCATTGCACTGGCAGGAGCGCTGCGACCATAGCAGATGTGATCCGAGAGTACGGGCTGCAGGCGGTGCCGGAGAGACCACATGACTGAAGCAAACCAGGCCCAGATCGACCTCTGGAACGGCCGCGTCGGCGACAAGTGGGCCGCGATGCAGGTCAGCATGGACGCGCTGCTGGCCCAGGCCACAGCAGAACTGAAGGTCCGCGCCGGCTCGGTGGCGGGCCAGCGGGTGCTCGATATCGGCTGCGGCAACGGGGCCACCTGCCTGCTCTGGCTCGCGGACGGCGCCGAGGTTACCGGCGTGGATGTCTCCGCCGCCATGCTGGCCGTGGCGGCGCGACGGACGGCGGGCAGGGCCACGCTCGTCCAGGCGGATGCCTCCCTGTGGCGGGGCGACGCACCCTTCGACCTGGCCATCTCCCAATTCGGCGTGATGTTCTTCGCCGATCCCGACCTGGCCTTTGGCAACATCGCGGCCAACATCCGGCCCGGCGGCCGGCTGCTGTTCCTGTGCTGGCGGGCGGTCGCGGAGAACGAATGGGCCACCACGCCGCTTCGCGCCCTCCGGGACCTGCTGCCCGAATCACCACCGGCCGACCCCCATGCTCCGGGGCCCTTCGCCCTCGCCGACGGCGACCGGCTGGCCGGCATCCTGAAGCGCGCCGGCTTCACCAGCATCACCATCCAGCCCCGGGACTTTTCCGTCTGCTTCGCCACCGACGGTGGCGTTGCTGCAGCGGCGCGCCTGGCAACCCTCATTGGGCCGACAGGCTCAGCACTCACCGGGGCGAGCCGGGAGGTGATGGCCGCCGCAGAAGAGCGCCTGAAGGTGGTGCTTGCCCCCCACGACCGGCATGGGGCGGTGGCGCTCGGCGGTGCGGTCTGGGTGGCGGAGGCGGTCAGGCCCCGGCAGTAGCAGGCTGGTGGTTGCGGCCGAGCACGACATACACGGCGGGGACCACAAAAATCGTGAACAGCGTACCCACACTCATCCCCGTCGCGATGACGAGACCGATGTTGTACCGGCTGACCGCCCCCGCACCGCTCGCCAGCAGGAGCGGCACCACGCCCAGCACCGTCGCCGCCGTGGTCATGAGGATGGGCCGCAGGCGGATCCCGGCGGCCTTCTCCACCGCATCGCGCTTCGACAGGCCCTGCTTCTGCAACTGGTTGGCAAACTCGACGATCAGGATACCGTGCTTGCTGATCAGGCCGATCAGCGTGATCAGCCCCACCTGCGTGTAGATGTTGATCGTCGCGGCGCCCAGCGTCAGGAAGACCAGGGCCCCAGCGATGGACATCGGCACGCTGACCAGCATGATCAGCGGATCCCGGAACGATTCGAACTGGGCCGCGAGCACGAGGTAGATCACCACAATGGCAAAGAAGAAGGCCACGATCAGGCTGCTGCCTTCCTGAATGTACTGCCGGGACGGGCCGGCGTAGTCGAATTCATAGCCTTCCGGCGCCAGCTGTTCTGCCGTGCTCCGCAGGTAGTCCAGCGCCGCACCCAGCGTGACACCGGGCGCGGGCACAGCGGACAGCGTGATGGAGTTCTGCTGCTGGAAGCGCTTCAGTTCCTGGGGCTGCACGGAATCATCCAGGGTGACCAGGGCGGACAGGGGCACCAGCCCGCCGCTGGCGGTGCGCACAGGGAAGGTACCGAGCTGCTCCGGGTTCAGCCGGTGCTCCCGGTCCACCTGGGGAATCACCTTGTAGCTGCGGCCCTGGATGCTGAACCGGTTGGTGTAGTTACCACCGAGCATGATGCCGAGCTCCTCGCCCAGTTGCGCCATGTTGATGCCGAGACTCGCCGCCTTCTCCCGGTCGATCCGGACTGTCGACTGGGGGCGGTCAAACTTCACGTCCAGATCGGCAAACACGAACAGGCCGCTGGCGTAAGCAGCCCCCAGCAGTTCCTGGCCCTTCGCATAGATCTCCAGGGGCTCCCGGGTGGATCCCAGCACAAACTGCACGGGCAGGCCCTCCCCCGCCCCGGGCATCGGCGGCAGGTTGAAGGCGGCGGACTGGAGCCCCGCCACCTTGTCGGCCACCATCTGCACGGACTGGGTCACCTCCATCTGCGTGCGGGTCCGCTCGCTCCAGGGCTTGAGGACGATGCCGGACAGGGCCGTATTGGTGGTGGACGCGGGGCCACTGCCGATGCTGCCGTTGAAGAGAAAGCTCTGTTCGGTCTCGGGGATGGTCTTGTAACCCTCCACCAGAGCCCCGGTGTAGCGCGGCAGCTGCTCCGGGGACGTGTTGGCCTGCGCCGTGGAGTAGACGAGCACGATGCCCTGGTCCTCGGTGGGAGCCAGCTCCGCCGGGGTCGAAACGAACATGAACCAGATGCTGACCAGCACCAGCGCGCTGAACACCAGCATGACCGGCACGATCTCGAGGCAGCGGTGGAGCAGCTCCACGTAACGTGCCCGCAGGGCCTCGAACTGCCGGTCAAGAAATCGCGCCAGCCTGCCCTGCTCGGCCCGTCCCGGGAGCATCCGCGAGCACATCATCGGGGACAGCGTCAGCGCCACGATGCCGGAAACCAGCACCGCCCCCGCCAGAGTGAAGGCAAACTCCCGGAACAGGCTGCCCGTGAGGCCGCCCGCCAGTCCGATGGGCGCGTACACCGCAAACAGGGTGATGGTCATGGCAATCACCGGCACGGCCAGTTCCCGGGCGCCCTTGAGCGCGGCCTCGTAGCGGGACAGGCCCTCCTCGATGTGCCGCTGGATGTTCTCGACGACGATGATGGCGTCGTCCACCACCAGTCCGATCGCCAGCACCATGGCCAGCAGTGTCAGGAGATTGATCGAGTAGCCGAGGGCCAGCATGATCGCCGCCGCCCCGATCATCGACAGCGGAATCGCCACGACGGGAATGATCACCGAGCGCAGCGTGCCCAGGAACAGGAAGATGACCACCATGACGATCGCCGTGGCCTCGACGAGGGTCTGGATCACCTCGCCGATGGAATCGTCGATATAGCGCGTGGTGTCGTAGGAGATGGAGCCCTGGATGTCATCGGGCAGTTCCGCCTCGAGCTCCGGGAAGATCTCGCGAATCTGCCGGATGACCGCCAGGGGATTAGCGGTGGGCAGCACGTCGATCGCAATGAAGGTGGCAAACTCGCCGTTGAACGCCACCGACGAATCGTAGTTTTCTGCGCCCAGCACGACGGTGGCGATATCCTTGAGGCGAATCACCGCGTCGTCCCGCTCGGCAACGATCAGCTCCTGGAACTCCTGGGCCGTGTGCAGGTCGGTGGCCGCCGTCAGGCTCACGGAAATGGCGTCGCCCTTGGTCTTGCCGATGGCCGCCTGGTAGTTATTGGCCTTCAGCGCCTGGCTCACATCCCCGGGGGTGATGTTGAGGGAGTACATCCGCGCCGGATCGAGCCAGACCCGCATGGCAAAGTTCCGGCCACCCAGGATGGCGGCCTGCTGGACGCCGGCCACGGCTTCGATGCGCGGCTGCACCTTGCGGATCAGGTAGTCCGTGATCTGGTTCTGGGGCCGTGTGGTGCTGTTGAAGCTCAGGTACATGGCCGACGTGGTTTCGCCGATGGCCACCTCCAGCACCGGGTCCTCGCTCCCCGCCGGCAGATCGGCCCGCACCTTGTTGACCTTGGCCGTCACCTGGGTGAGCGCGTCGTAGGGCGGGTAGTTGAGCTCCAGGTGCGCCGTTATGACGCTCGCCCCCTGCAGGCTGCTCGACTCCAGGTAGTCGATGCCGTCGGCACTGGCGATCTCCCGCTCCAGGGGCGTCGTGACGAAGCCCTTGACCAGTTCCGCCTCGGCGCCGGTATAGCTCGTCAGGATGCGAATCACCGCTGACTCGCTCTGGGGGTACTGCCGGACCTGGAGCACCTGCAGGGAGCGCAGGCCGGCGATGAGGATCAGCAGGCTGACGACGGTGGCCAGCACCGGGCGGCGGATGAAGATATCGGTGAAGGCGAGCATGCTCCGGGCCGTCAGTTGTTGTCTGGGGTCGGGCTGGCGCTGTTGCTGACCGGCACCTTGTTGTCCACCACGACCAGCGACCCGTTGCGGAGCTTCTGCTGGCCCGCCGTCACAATCGTGGCGCCGGCGGGCAGGCCTGAACTGACGGCGATCTGGTCGCCCCGGGTGGCGCCCGTAACGACGGCGGTGTTGGTGACGCGCAATTCGGCCTGGCCGGCGGCGTTCTTCTGCTCCGCGACCACGAAGACTGCATCGCCATAGGGGCTGTGGGTGACGGCCGCGTGGGGAATCGTGATGACCTGGTCCCGCACGGGCAACTCGATGTCGATGCGGGCAAACATGCCCGGCAGCAGCTTGCCCGCGGGGTTAGCCACCACGGCCCGCACGCGGATATTGCGGGTGTCCCTGTCGACCTGGGGCTCCAGCGCCTCGATGGCCCCGCGGAAGGACTGTCCGGGCCAGGCATCCACCTGCACGGACACAGGCTGCTTCACGCGCAGATTGGGGAGCTGCTGCTGGGGAACGGGAAAGTCGACGACCATCTTCTCCCGGCCCTCAAGCCGGACGATGGGATCACCGGGCTCGATGTACTGACCGATGTCCACCCGGCGTATGCCCAGGGTGCCGGCAAAGGGCGCGCGGATGGACTTCTGGGCGACCTTAAGCCGCAGGTCGTCCTCCGCAGCCCGGGCTCGCTGCAGGTCGGTTTCCCGCACGTCCCGGTCGAAGGCCGAAATGAGCTTCTCGGCATACAGCCCCCGGGCGCGGGTGACGTTGATCTCCGCCAGCTTCCGCTCCGCAATCAGCCCTTCAAGCCGGGCCTGCTCGTCCGCCGCGTATTGCTGCACGAGGAGCGTGCCCGCCGCCACCGGACTGCCCGACTCGAAGTTGATGGCCGTGATCTGCCCGGCCACCTGGGCCGTGACATCGACGCCCCGGGACGCGCGCAGCGACCCAACCGCGGGGATGACCGGGGTCCAGGTTTCGGTGGTGGCACTGATGGTCGACACCGTGACCGGGGGGAACTGCATGGTGGCCATGGCCGCCTGACTCTGGGCGTTCTGATACGCCTTCCAGCCGAACAGGGCGCCAAAGAACAGCCCCGTGGCGGCGAGCATGATCAGCATCGGTCGTTTCATTACTGATTCTCTCCGGCAGTCAGCAGGGTAATGGGTACGTCCTCGGGGTGCCTAGTGTAATGCCGCCCGGCCTATTCACGGCTGCCCGCGTCCAGCGTCATACTTCTTTCCTCAACCTGAAATCAGCGGAGACCCCCGATGCTGCAGCTCAAACCCGTTGCCGTCACAGCGGCGGAAGTCCCGGCCCGCACCAAGCCGTCTGTCTATCCCATGCCGTTCTCTGCCCGCATGGCCGGCAGAGAGAAGCGCCAGCTTGGCGACCTCTTTGGTCTGGCGAATTTCGGCGTGAACCTCACGCGCCTTGCGCCCAAGGGGATCTCGGCCCTGCGTCACGCCCACACGAAGCAGGATGAATTCATCTACATCCTGCAGGGACGACCCACCCTCCATACCGATGAGGGCAAGACCGAGCTCGCTCCCGGCATGTGCGCCGGGTTCAAGGCGGGTACGGGCAACGGCCACTGCCTGATCAACGAGACCGCTGAGGACGTCCTGTACCTGGAAGTGGGCGACCGGACCCCGGGGGACGAGGCCAGCTATCCGGATGAAGACTTGAGGGCCCTGCTCGTGGCCGGACAGTGGCAGTTTGTCCACCGGGACGGCACGCCCTACCCCTGACGCCGGGGACATACTCTGGCGGGATCCAGTCTATAGTTGGCCTTACCCCCAACTCACGAGGAGACGTCGATGCCGAGGTATGTGATCGAACGTGAGATTCCGGCCGCCGGAAAGCTGACCACGGCCGAACTGCAGGGAATTTCCGCCAAGTCCTGCGGCGTCTTGCGGGAACTCGGTCCGTCGATTCAATGGGTCGAGAGCTATGTCACCGACGACAAAGTGTATTGCGTATACATCGCCCCAAACGAAGCCCTGGTCCGCGAGCATGCCCGTAAAGGCGGCTTTCCGGCCAACAAGGTGGCGGAAGTCAGGACAATTATCAGTCCGACCACTGCGGAACAGTCCAGCTGACGACCCTGCTCTCCAGGGTCCGCGCCTGCACGCTGTGCGCGGAGCACCTCCCCCTCGGGCCGCGGCCGGTCATCCAGGTGCACCCGCTGGCCCGCATCCTGATCGCGGGTCAGGCACCCGGCCGGAAAGTGCATGCCACCGGAGTGCCGTTCAGCGATGCCAGCGGTGACCGGCTGCGCGCCTGGCTGGGCATCTCCCGGGAGGTGTTCTATGACGCGCGGCGGGTCGCGATCCTGCCCATGGGCTTCTGCTATCCCGGGACCGGCACGTCCGGTGACCTGCCGCCCCGCCCGGAGTGTGCGCCCCAGTGGCGAGCCCCACTGCTCGCCCAACTCAAAAATCTGCAGCTGACGCTGGTCATCGGCCAGTACGCCCAGGCCTGGCACCTGCCGGACGCGGGCCGATCCCTCACCGAGGTCGTGGAGTCCTGGCGCAAGCACTGGCCCGGGACAGTGCCCCTGCCCCACCCCAGCCCGCGCAATAACCTCTGGCTCCGGCGGAATCCCTGGTTCGAGGCCGAACTTGTTCCGGAGCTTCAGGCCCGCGTGGCACTGGTGCTGCAAGCATGACGTCTGACGCGTTTCAACCTGTGCGCTTTGAGGCGGGCCGCGCCATGCTGCTTGCCGGCTTGCGACGGCACCACGAGTTTGCAGACTAAACCCATGGCCCACACCGAACTCCATCGCACGGATGCCATCGGCTGGCTTCGCGCCGCCGTGCTCGGCGCCAATGACGGCCTGATCTCCACCAGCAGTCTCGTGGTCGGCGTGGCTGCCGCGGCCACGACCAGCGAGCCGGTCGTGCTGGCGGCCCTGGCCGGGCTCGTGGCCGGCGCGCTGTCGATGGCCGCGGGAGAATACGTGTCGGTCAGTTCCCAGGCGGACACCGAGCAGGCGGACCTGGAGCGGGAGCGCGGGGAACTTGCGGACGAACCGGAACGGGAACACGCGGAGCTCGCCGCCATCTACGTCAGCCGCGGACTCACGCCGGAGCTCGCCCGCCAGGTTGCGGATCAGCTCACGGCCCACGATGCGCTGGGGGCTCACGCCCGGGACGAGCTCGGCCTGTCGGCGATCACCCGGGCCCGGCCGATTCAGGCGGCGCTCGCCTCGGCGGCTGCTTTTGCGCTCGGCGCGGCCCTGCCCTTCCTGCTGGTGCTGTTCGTGCCCCTGGCGACGCTGACCCCGGTGGTCACCGGGAGCACCCTCGTGCTCCTCGCCGTCCTGGGAGCCGTCGCTGCCCGCCTTGGCCGTGCCTCACTGCTGATCGGCGCCACCCGGGTAATGTTCTGGGGCGCAGTGGCCATGGGCTGCACAGCGCTGGTAGGCCGGCTCTTCGGGACCCTGGTCTAGCGCCAGTGGCGGTGGAACCCGGGTCGGCAGGATAATATGGGCGTGTATGAGCCCCGGAAACACCCACCGATCAGCCAGACCAGGTTCGTCCGGCGCCTCATTCTGCACGCCACTGCAGCGCTCGGCCTCATCCTGTTCTCATTGCTGGCAGGCATGGCAGGGTACGTGTACTTTGACGGACTGGCGTGGCTCGACGCATTCCTGAACGCGGCGATGCTGCTGGGTGGAATGGGCCCTGTGAATACCCTCACTACGGACGCGGGCAAACTGTTCGCCGGCCTTTATGCACTCTACGCCGGACTGGTCTTCCTGGTGATCGCCGGCCTGATGCTCGCGCCCCTGATGCACCGGATCCTGCACAAGTTTCACTGGGATGGAGACGGGTAGGAAACGGCTTTACCGCCAGAATCTGGCTATCCCTTAAAGTTTCGCAGCGTGCTTCATGGCAGTCACAGTGCCACCTTTCCCGGGATGCGCTTTACGTGGAGTTCATCCAAGGCAGCAGCCAACCTCGTTAGCCACGGCGTCGCCTTCGAGGAAGCCGCCACAGCGGTTGCCGACCCGCTCGCCACCACAGGCGCAGACCCAGAGCACTCAAGAGGTGAGTTTCGCTGGGTCACTTTTGGCTGTTCCAGTCGAGGACGCCTGCTGGCTGTCATGCATACGGAAGAATCCGATACCATTCGCATAATCAGCGCACGAGTCGCCACCCGCCGGGAGCGAGTACTTTATGAGGAAGACTAAGGCAACGGGTGTCGCGGACCTGCGGGCCGAGTATCGGAAAGCGGACTTTCCTGCGGGCCTGGTCCGGGGCAAGTATGCGGCACGCCTTTCGGCTAATGCGCATACTGTCATCCTCGAACCGGAGATTGCGGCCGCCTTTCCGACGTCTCGCG
The DNA here is from genome assembly GCA_031409515.1 of Gammaproteobacteria bacterium. Classification (GTDB taxonomy): domain Bacteria; phylum Pseudomonadota; class Gammaproteobacteria; order Steroidobacterales; genus SHZI01. The sequence goes on from JANNXJ010000019.1 coordinate 37,204, forward strand.
CAGTCAATGCAGCACTCGGCATTGTCCTGCAGGCGGCGTTGTCCGCTCGACTGGCGAAGCCCGCTGCAGGGGCAAAGCGGAGCCGCGCCGGTACCAGGCGCCGCTGAAGATTTAGTAGAAGGGATACGCGCCATGCGGTTTGTGATACTTCTTCTCGGTACAGCCCTGACCAGTGCTCTGCTGCCGGGCGCCGCCACCGCAGCCAACTACAAGCTGGATCCCGACCACAGCTTTCCCAGCCTGGAGTTTTCCCACATGGGACTTTCCATCTGGCGGGGCAAGTTCAACCGCACCACCGGCACGGCCACCCTCGACCTGGCGGCCCGGACGGGCGCCGTCAACGTCCAGGTGGAGACGGGCAGCATCGATTTCGGGCTCGACTCCATGCAGGAGTACGCGGTCCGCCCGGACTGGCTCGATGTGGCGAAGTTTCCCGTGATGACCTACACGGGTCCGATCGTCTTCGAGGGCGACAAGCCCGTAGCCGTGAACGGCCAGCTGACCCTCCGCGGCGTGACGCGGCCACTCAGGCTCACCATCAACAGTTTCAAGTGCATCGAGCACCCCTTCTACAAGAAGGAAGCCTGCGGTGCCGACGCGGAAGGCCAGCTGAACCGGGCCGACTTCGGCATGACCCAGTACGCGGAGGGCGAGGCCGGGCAGGTCCGGCTGCGCATCCAGGTTGAGGCGCTGAAGGAGGACTGAACCATGCTCAGGACCGGGGGCTATCTCCTCGTCATTTTCGTGGTTGCGCTGCTCAGCTACGCCGCCACCCGGCCGGACAGTTTCCGGGTTGAGCGTTCCATCACCATCAACGCACCTGCCAACGCCATCTTCCCGCTCATCGACGATTACCGACGCTGGTCAGCCTGGTCTCCCTGGGAGACCCGGGACCCGGCCATGCAGAAGACCTACAGCGGGTCCGCCAGTGGTACCGGGGCCGTGTACGAATGGGCTGGCAACCGGGACGTCGGCACCGGGCGGATGGAGACGACCGGGTCCGTCGCCCCGGCGAAGATCACGATCGACCTGCACTTCATGCAGCCCTTCGAGGCACGCAATACCACCGAATTTACCCTCGCGGACCAGGGCGGAGCGACCGTGGTCACCTGGGCCATTTACGGCCCCTCGCCCTTCTTCTCCAAGGTCATGGGCCTGTTCGTCAGCATGGACGAAATGGTGGGCGGGGATTTCGCCACCGGGCTGGCCCGCCTGAAGGCGGCAGCCGAGCAGGTCCGTTGACGGTGGTGGAACCGGCGCTGCGGAACGCAACTGAGGCAGACTTCGCCCGGATCCTGCAGCTGAATGCCGAATCTGAGCACTTCCTGAGCCCGCTGACGCTGCCACGGCTGGCCGGACTCCATGTGCTGGCGGCCTATCACCGGGTTGTCGTCCTCGATGGTGCAGTGCTGGCCTTCCTGCTCGCGTTCCGGGAGGGCGTGGGCTACGACAGCCCCAATTACCTCTGGTTTGCAGCTCGCGAGAAGCGCTTCCTCTACGTTGACCGGATCGTCGTCAGCCTCGCCCACCAGGGCAACCAGTACGGCGCCCTGCTCTACACCGACCTGTTCGCGTTCGCGCGGGAGTCGGGCGCCGGGCGGGTGGTCTGTGAATTCGACCTGCAACCCCCCAATGAATTGTCCCGGCGGTTTCATGCGCGCTTCGGCTTTCGGGAAGTCGGCACCCAGTGGGTCGCGGGAGACACGAAGCAGGTTTCACTGCAGGAGGCGCTGCTGTGACGAGGCTATTCGAGGACGGACGTCGCTCTTCGGCCTGGGAGTCGTGTGAAGGTTGAGAGAATCGGCTGATTCTCGGCTGGCGACTGCATTTCCGGAGTCCCTAAGCTTTCGGGATGAAAGTCAGGGAAATCCTGCGCATACTAACGACAGACGGCTGGACCCCCGTAGCGCAACGGGGTAGCCACCTGCAGTTGAAACACCCGACTAAGCCGGGGCGAGTAACGGTACCGGGAAAGCCGGGAGAAGATTTGGCAGCCGGCACGCTGAACAGTATCCTCAAACAGTCAGGCCTCAAGGGCCAGCGGTAACTCACCATGCGGTACGCAATCGTCATCGAACTCGCCGACGGCAATTATTCGGCCTACGTGCCCGACCTTCCTGGCTGCGTGTCGACCGGGTCTTCGGTTCAGGAAGTCGAAGAACGTATCCGCGAAGCAATCCAGTTTCATCTCGAAGGGCTCCGGGAGGATGGCCAGCCCGTTCCTCTGCCTTCAAGCCGGGTGGACTACGTCGAAGTTGCTGCCTGATCGGGAGTTCTACGGCCCGGATTCATGCTCAGAACCCTCATTCGCCGCGCGGGCCCGGAAGACGCATCTGACCTCCAGCGCCTGCTCGCCGTGCAGCTGGCCGAACATCACGTCGACATTTCTGCAGAGGAACTGGCGAACTCTATTCATGGGGTTCTTGACGTGCCGAGGCGCGGCTTCTTCCTCGTCGCCCTGCAGGACGGGCTGTGCATCGGCGTCGCCTACGCGTCCTTCATCTGGGCCCTCGAGCACGGCGGGCAGGCAGGGTGGCTCGAGGAACTCTATGTCGTGCCGGAACACCGGACCGGCGGGGTCGGCACGCAGCTGCTCGAGGCCGTGATCGCGGCAGCCACCGCCTCCGGCTGCGCCGCGCTGGACCTGGAGATCGACCAGGATCACGAGCGGGTGCGCTCCCTCTACGAGCGGCAGGGCTTCACCGCGCTGCCCCGGGGCCGGCTGGTGAAGCGGCTGGATCCTGCGTAGGAGCGGCGTGAGCCCCGCCCCCCCAGCCGGGGGGGCGGCGGGAACCCCTCCGACGATATTTTGCGAATGATGGCCCCCCGGGACAGCTCGGCAAAAGCGGCG
>JANNXJ010000020.1:0-35338 GCA_031409515.1 Gammaproteobacteria bacterium
GACTGTCCTGCCTTCCATCGGCGCCACAGCTCCGCTTTCTCCACATCCGTCAGTCCAGGTCGCCCTTCCTTCAGCATTGCCAACACCTCTCTCTGTTCGTACTAACATAAATGGTGTTGCATCGACCCATTGAGACCGCCCGCCGAAATCATAAGTTTCTCAGGCTGCGCCATTGCGCAGCGAATGCTTCCATTCAGGGGCCATGCTGTTCGAATGGGATCCGCGCAAGGCCAGGGCAAATCTCAGGACCCACGGCGTTGATTTTCGTGAAGCAAAGACAGTCTTTGGGGATCCTCTGGCATACACTGTTGAAGACCCAGATCAGTCGATCTACGAGTACCGATGGCTGACATTCGGTGAGTCTTTTTTAGGGCGACTCCTGTTGGTTAGCAATACGGAACGAGGGGGTCGGATTCGAATCATCAGCGCCCGCGAGGCGACGTCACATGAACGCAAAATCTATGCGGAAGGCTGGAAAAGTCACTGAGAAGCCCCTACGGTCGGAGTATCGGCAGAAAGTGCTTGGTCCCGGAGTGCGTGGCAAGTATCTGAATGTCTATCGCGAAACTTTTGCCGACGTCCGCCTGGACCCCGATGTGGCGGCTGCTTTCCCCGACTCCGAGTCCGTCAACCGGGCACTCAGGAGTTTGCTCCAGAGCGAATTGAAGACGGCGCTTCGAGGATCGAAGACGCTCAAGACTCGCCCCGCCTAGGGGTCGCGCCGGGCACGGCGGATCGCGGCTCAAGCCGCTCCTACGGGGCAGCGCTACCAGGGCATCGTCTCGCCCCGGTTATCCATGAACCGGCCGTTGTCCGCCGGCGTCAGCCTGTCGATGAGAGTCACTATCCGGCCAACCGCCTCAGGAGTTTCCAGCGCGCCGGGGATGCGCATGAGTCCGGGGTTGGTCTTCACGGTGCCCGGGTGAAGCATGACCACGGTGATGCCTTTGCGGGGCGTTTCGAAGGACAGCGTGTGCATGTACATGTTCAGGGCCGCCTTGCTGGCCTTGTAGTTGTAGAGGATGGGTTTCTTCACGCTGGCTTCCAGTGAGCCCGAGTCGCTGGAGATGGCGACGATCAGTTTGCGGCTGGAGGCGGCGACCGAGTCGTAGAAGGCCTGGGTCACCTGCATTGGGCCGATGGCGTTCACGGCAAAACTGTCCGCCGCCGTCGTGAAGTCGATCTTTGCGAGGCTGAGCACGGCGGTCTGGGGCGTCGGGCCCTGGGCAGCGTTCAGCAGCAGGAGGTCCACGGGCTCTCCCCGGTACTTCAGGGCGAGGGCGCTGATGCCGGCCTGGTCCGTGACGTCCAGGGTTTCCAGCACCACATGCGGGTCCGCCGCTGCCAGCTTCTGTAAATCCGCAGCCCCGGCGGGATCCCGGGCCGTGGCGATCACGCGCCAGTCCCGGTTGGCGTACTGCCGGGCTAGCTCCAGGCCAATGCCGCGGCTGGCACCTGTTATGAGCACGGTGGGGCGGGCTGGCTCTTCAGCCTGGCCGGCGGCGGGCAATAGCAGAACAACCGCCACGAGGGCGGGGCGCAGCAATGGGTTCATCCGGGCGCTCTCCAGGAATAGGCTGCGGTGAGTATGCACCTGCCCCCCAATTTCTGGCCGAACTGACGAGCTTCGCGACTGGCCTGGGCACCGCGGGCGCGACACAGTGGGGCATGGGCCTCATACGTGTCAGCCGACAGAACCGACGGGAAGGCTTGTACCCCGTGAACCCGTGGGTTGCCAGCTCAAAAATGACCATTTACACTTCAAAAATGGACATTTCGATCACCGAGTTCAAACATCGCTGCCTGGAGATCGTGCGCCGCGTGGAGAAGACGGGCAGGCCTGTCACCATCCGTCGTCACGGCAAGGCAGTCGCCCAGCTGGAACCGTCTCCGTCACCCGTCACGGCCGGGATGCGGCCCTGGGAGCAGCTGCGCGCGCTGGGTGGCACACTCAAGGCGGAACCCGGCGAATCGGTTCTGCGTGACGAGGACTTCGAGGCGCTGCGTTGAAGGCACTGCTGGACACCCACATTTGGGTGTGGTGGCTGACGGCGGGCTCAGATCTCACTGCCAGAGAGCGGGCCGCACTGGATGCAGCGGCGGCCGACGGCGCGTTGTTTCTCTCCGCAATCACCATCTGGGAAGCCCAGATGCTCCACGCCAAGGGCCGGCTTGATCTGCCGCTGGCGTTTCCCGACTGGTTGCGGCGCGCTGCCGCGCCGCCGGTAGTCACCGTGCTGCCCTTGGATGTCCCGGTGATCGCCGCGCTCGACAACCTGCCCGATCGCTTGCACGGCGATCCGGCGGACCGCCTGATCGTCGCGACAGCAAGAGCTTACCAACTCCCGCTGGCCACCCATGACGCGCGCATTCGCCGCTCGCGGACCGTGCGACTGTGGAAACCTTAGCGGCGGCCAGATGCGGGTGAGCGCCTGCAGCGACTTCGCGAGGGTAGTTGCCCTCAGAACTGACCCACGGGAGCGACTCCGCGCACCTAGACACACCACCGTGGCAGACCCGATTGCTGGGTCATTCTTGCTTGAAAAGGCCGGGGATCGGCGAGGACACAAATGCACAAGAAATGGTCACGCCGTTGATCTACCTCGTGACGGGGATCACCGGCGCCGTCGTCCCGGTAATCGTCGAAGACCTGGTCCGGAAGGATCCCGAAGCGTTCTTCTATTTCGCGCTCCGCAGAGACACGGCCGGTACCGCCATCGCCGAACGCTTCGAAGCCGTCGCTACGACTCTCGAGCTCCAGTCCGCCGAACTCGCCCTGCTCCGCAGCCGCTCACGCCTGGTCGAGATCGACGTCACGCCTGACGGTCTTGGCATCGAACCCGGTCTGCGCGCCGAGCTGGTGGCACGCGTGGACAGCATCCTGCACGGCGCCGCCGACGTCCGGTTCGACCAACCCTACGATAGCATCCGAATCGCGAATGTTCATTTCGCAGAGCAGATCTACGCCCTGTTCGCCGAGATTCGCGAGAAAAGTGCGGCAGTGAATCGCAACCCGCCCACGCTCTACTGCCTCTCAACGGCTTATGCCTACGGCATCCACTCAGGCCTGATTCCCGAGGACTACCCGGACTTCCACCCCGGCCCGCCCGACAATAGCTACGCGCGGACGAAGGCGGAAGCCAAGCAGTTCATGCTCGACAAGATCAGGCGCTTCGACGCTCAGATCCTGATTATCGAACCAACCATAATTGGCGGTTCAGCCCAGACAGGCCGGACCCGTGCCTATCACCTGCATTATCTGCTGCTGATGCTCGGCTACCTCGGCAGGCTGCCCTTCCTGTGCTCCCCCGGAAATACGCTCGACATCGTGCCAGTGGACTGGGTCGCCGCCGTGGTCTCCGACGTGATGAGCGGGGGCGAGCTCCGGCAAGGCGTGCTCAGGCTCGCGAGCGGCCCTGAGGCCATCACGGTCCGCCAGCTCCATGACGCGGCTTACCCCTGGTATGTCGCGCACGATCCCGTGCCCGGCCACGTCATCCCGAGGATCCGATTCGTGCCAGCCTGGAGCCTGACGCTGATGGTTGCGCTCGCCAAATACTCGTTCCGCGGGCTGTACGCCGTCGCGCGCCGGCGGGGCTATCGCAAGCGGGCCATGGAACTTGCGATGCTCGAGGGTTACCTGCCCTACATGGTGGCGAGCAAGCGTTTCGACAATGAGCGCAGCACCGCATTGATCCAGCGCTACACCGGCTGCGGACCCGCCCCCCGGTTACAGGACGCCGTCGACCCTGGCGGCCGGCTCCTCGAGCAGGGCTACTACGAGAAGATCCTGGCCGACACGCTGGCGACGGGGTGGGGTGGGCTGGTCGACTTTGCGCGACGGCGAGGCCGTCCTCACTGACCACCACCCGGTGCGCCAAAAACGACGGGAATAGGCTTGTTGCGCTCGTGGTGTGCAGGGCGAGAACGTGGCGGGACAGGGGAGATTCACGTCGGGCGCATTCCATGAGTACGCTCAAACACGTATGCACCTGCCCCTTTTTAGTACGTGCGGCCCGACGGCGTTGGGCCGGCAGCGCCGACCGGCGCGACCACGACAACCTGGGCCTCACGTTCGGCTACAAGTCGACGGCCAGCGAGAAGGCGCCCGACGACCTGCAGTTGGACGTGTTCATGATCTCGCTGGTCTACGGGTGGCACCCCCTCATCGAGGGCTCGAAGAGGCTGAAAGGCGAGTAGCTGGCAATGGACAAGCGCGCGGCATAGTCAGCACCACTCGAACGGACGGTCCTGCCCATCCACTTTCGCATGCTGTGCCTGGATGGCGCCTGCACGCTGGTGAACGGCCGGCCGAGGGCCGGGTGCGCTACACCTTAAAGACACCCTACCGGGACGGCACGACCCACGTGGTCTTTGCGCCGCTGGACTTCATCGCCCGTCTGGCCGCCCTGGTGCCGAAACCCCGCGTCCACCTGGATACTCGGCACGAGCTCCGTCCGACTGTTAGGCGCAGCGTGGCGGTGGGCGATGACGGCGCCTGGGTGATTCGGTTTTTTCGTTTGGGCCCATGACCCGCTACGAGCACCTGCGGTAGGCGCTCCTGCAGGCTTGTTTCAGATATCCGCCAGCATCTTCACGGGGATGCTCTCCACCTTAGGGCCGAGCGCATAGCGGCGCGACCCGGGATAGATCACGTAGAGCTTGTGCAGGTCCAGATCGGTGAGCGCCACGTGCATGCTCCTCGTCATGCCTGGCGCGTCCTCGCGTTTGATCTCGACGCCGAGGCGCTTGCCCTTGTGCATGAAGAGGAGATCGAGCTCGGATCCGGCGTGAATGCCGTAGAACCACGCCTGCTCGGGCTTGAACTGCGCGAGCACTTCTTCGATAACGAAGCCTTCCCAGGAGGCACCCAGCTTCGGATGGGTGAACAACGCCTTCGAGTTGCCGAGGCCCAGTAGCGCGCTCAGCACGCCGCTGTCGCGCAGGTAGATCTTGGGACTCTTGACCACGCGCTTGCCCAGGTTGGTGAACCACGGTTGCAGGCGGCGGACCATGAAAGTCTGTTCCAGAGCATCGAGGTAGCTGCTGGCGGTGTTGGGTGCCACGCCTAGCGCTCAATCATGGGTGAAAACCAGCAACTCGATTGCGGATATTCAAGTTGCACATGCGCGGATCCACCGCCGCGCAGGAAGGCTCGCAGGAACGCCGTAGGAGCGTCGGTCGGCGCGATTCTTTAGCCGGAATATCGCGCCGGTCGGCGCTCTTACAGGACGGTGCGCCTGGCACGGGACTGTGAACAGGCTCTGACGAACCCATCGTAGTGGCAGTTCGTGCAGCGGACCCGCAGGCGTTGACCGCCTTATTCTCACAGGGCTTTGTTCAACTTATACTCTTTCTCACCCGAGCTGCCCGCTCATAGGAGCTTCCCATGAAACCACTACTCTCCACCGTGGCGCTTGCCATCACGTTGATCGCTGCGTCGGCAAACGCAGGCATCTTTGACAAAAAGAAGAATGACCCGACGGCCGTGAATCCTGACGCAGTATTGACCGTAGCTGACTTCGTGAAGATCAGCGGCAAGGGCAACCTCTCTGGCGTCACGCGAGTAGCCATCCCCAACTTCTATGTGCAGTTCGTGCGCGACCAGACTATCGAACGTAAAGGCCGTCTGGGTTCTGACTCTTACACCACGCAGGTTCGCGGCATCGAAACCGCCACTCTGCAGCAGATCGCTGATGCGCTCTACGACGGCTTCGTTGCAGAACTGCAAGCAGTCGGCATTGAAGTGGTACCGGCAGAAGCGCTCGAAGCCAATGCCGACTTCAGTGAGCTGCGCAAAGTCGCGCGCGTCTCGCCGTACACGGAAGAATCATCCATGGGCGGCAGCAAGGGCGATAACAACCATCAGGGAGTAAGCGTGCTGGTATCCGCCAAAAACCTGCCTATCAATATCCGAAACACCATCGATGACTACTGGCTCAAGCCCAATGCCGGCGACGGCTTCAAGGTCAGCCTGGTAACCGCACCGATGAAAGTATCCAGGGCATTGAATGTGCCGCTCCTCGATGTGCGCCTGACCGTCGCTATGGCGACGCTCAAGGGACGCGTGAGCAACAGTGGCTCAACATATAGCGTCACCCCCCAGACCACCAGCTTCAGTTTCGATGCTGATCTGTATCCGCGATTTGTGGATGGCGGCAATCTGGTCGCACTTTCCAGCAGTGAAGGTGGAACTATCTATTCACTGACCCAGCCTGTGATCATCAAGGATCTGACTTTTGCGCTTGAAAAAGGCCAAGGCAGCGGCTCGCGCGGCGCGGGTCTGCTCGGCGCCATTGGCCGTGCCGCCGGTGGCTCAGCCAACATGGATGCAGATGCCTACATTGACCTCCAAGCAGAAGACTTCAGCAACAAGATGACTGCCCGCGGCAAGGAGGTTTCCCACCTGTTTGTCGAAGCGATGATCAAGTAGCGCAAAGGTAATCGACACCTTAAAGACGCCCTACCGGGACGGCACCACCCACGTGGTCTTCGCGCCCCACAGCCGATGGCAAGCTGTTGTGCGCCACTGAAGTGACGGCGGCTGTACCAGCGGGCTCGTCAGCCCTGCAGCTGGCAGCGCCGGCACCGGTCAAGGACGCTGCGACTCAGTCCGTCAGCCGCTACGCGGTTCCGACCTTATCCGACCATCCTGGCACTGGCCGCGTTTAGGCAGCAGCCCTACGTCGAACCCAGCCCATCGCGCCAAGCGCAGTCCCCAATAGCCAGGCCGCCGCTGGGGCGGGCACCGGCGCGACGGTCACGGACCCGATGGTGCCGCCGCCCGCTACCCAGTGCGTGGCGCCGTCAGTAAACCGGTCGGCAGGGCAGTTGCGCACGGCGGGCTGGCCCGGGAACGTCGTGCTGAGAGTCTTGCAGCCCTCGTAGTCGTACAGCCTGAACTCGAAGAAGCCGCTGGCAGCAGGCGACGTCACGACCAGCGACAGCGGGCTCGAGGGCGCCTCGTTGGCGACGAAGGGCACTGGGAACAGCCCAGCGCGCTGCAGGCCGTACAGGACCATGTACTCGTTGTCCTGGCTGTCGGGCGCGGGGCCGTGGGTGTCGCTGCCCCACAGGTGGAAGGTGTCCGTGCCAGCCTGGTCGTAAGCCTCGAGCTTGCTGCCAAAGTTCGTGTCCATGGCAATGGTTTGGCCGAATATCGTCAGGTCGCTGCTGACAATGAAGGATTCGTAGAGCTGCGCCTCGCAGCAGGCGTACAGGTTGTCCCAGTAACCGAGATTGGCAACGCCCGGGTACCCATCGCGGGCTTCCGTCAGGATGCTGGTGTCATAGACCATGCGGGCCGTGTAGGCCTGGTTGGTGATGGCCGTGACGCCGCCCGACGTCCAGGTGTTCGCGTAGACGTCGGTCGCGTTCAGCGTGCCGGTAATCGTGACCTGCACCAGGGCGGCGGAGACGCTGCCGCCCGAGAGAAGCAGGATCAGGGCAGCGGCAGGCAGTGAGCGAGTGGCTGACATTTCGATATTCCTTGGTATTTTTGCAACTATTGCACGAGATCAAGCGGACTGAGTAGTGGATGTTACGTAATCATGCGGTGGCAGCCGCTGCGGCCCGATCCCACTCCAGCGGCACCGTGCGCCGGCCGTCACGCCCCTGCCGGACATGGAACGCACCGTCGCTCGCCCCCGCCGCCGGGTCCCGGTACTTCAGGGCGAGGGCGCTGATCCCGGCCCGGCCCGCGACCGGTAACAGAAGAATAACCGCTACGAGGCCGCCGCGCAGGAATGGGTTCATCCGGGCGGTCTCCAGGAGTAGGCTCAGTCGAGTATGCACCTGCCCCCATTTGAGTACGTGCGGCCCGACAGCCTTGGCCATGTGCTGACGCTGCTGGGCGAGTTGCGCGGCCAGGCCTCGGTCCTCGCCGGTGGTACGGACCTGCTGGCCAGCATGGGCCAGCGGCTGATGAAGCCGAAGTTTCTCATCGGTATCCGGTGGCTGCCTGAACTGCAGGGCGTGCAGGCTATGGCGGACGGTGGTCTGCGCATCGCCGCCGGTACGACCCTGACGGATCTCGAGCACGACCCGCTGCTGGCTGAGCGCTTTCCGACGCTCAAGAAGGCCATCAACGCCGTCGCTTCGCGCCATGTGCGCAACATGGCCACGCTGGGCGGCAATCTCGCCTTGCCCACGCGGTGCTGGTACACCAACCAGACGGAAGGGTGGCGTGACGCCCGCTCCGGCTGCTTCAAGACCGACACCCAGGCCTGCCATGTGCTGGCCACCAGCGATCACTGTGTTGCCACCTCCAGTGCCGACAGTGTTCCGGCCCTGATCGCCCACGGCGCCAGCGTCACGCTGGCCAGCGTGCGCGGCGAACGGACGGTGCCCCTGGCCGAGTTCTACCGGGAAGATGGCGCCAACCCCACGGTTCTGGCTCCCGATGAGCTGATCCTCGCGATCCATGTCCCCGCCTGCACGGATCGCACCGCGTTTCTGAAGGTCACGCCCCGGGAGGGCATCGACTTCGGTCTGGGCACCATCGCGGTGGCGGTCACCGGCAGCAACCGTCGCGTGGCACGGGCCCGCATCATCGTCAACGCGCTGGGGTCCCATCCCATGCCGCTGCGGGAGGCGGAAACCATCATCCGGGAGCAGGGCCTCAACGAGGCGAGCATCGAGGCCGCCGCAGCGGTGGCCCGCTCGGACCTGGGTGAGATCACCAACCTCTGGACGCCCGCCGGCTACAAGCGCCGCCTGGTGCGGGTGCTGCTCAAGCGCGCCCTTGAAGATGTCCGAAAGCAGAAATGGGGACATGCCTCATTTCTCCAGGTCGGGGAGGAAATGAGGCATGTCCCCTAAACAGATCATTCATTTGACGGTTAACGGGGATCACCACGACATCGCCGTGGGGCCCACGGAAACCCTCAACCAGGTGATTCGGGATGGCCTGCGCCTGACCGGCACCAAGCGGGGCTGTACGAGCGGCAGCTGCGGCGTGTGCACCGTAAATGATGAACGGGGCCGGGCGATTCTTTCCTGCATTACGCTGGCCGTGGAGTGTGACGGCCGGTCTATCACGACGGTCGAGGGCGTTGAACGGGACGGCAAGCTGCACCCCCTGCAACAGGCGTTTCTCGAGCTCGGCGCCGTCCAGTGCGGGGTGTGTACTCCCGGCCTGATCATGAGCGCCATGGGGCTGCTCAACACGAACCCGAACCCCGATCAGCGCGCGATCGACGAGGCACTGGCGGGTGCCATCTGCCGCTGCACCGGGCATATCAAGGTCAAGATGGCCGTGGCCCATGCGATCCAGCAGATCGCGGCGAGTGCCGGGACGGAGACCCATGGCCAGCCGGGCTGACTTCAACGCCGTCGGCAAAAACCAGCCGCGGCTCGACGGCTTCGCCAAGCTGTCCGGCCGCTCGGAGTTCGCCGACGACATCCATCTGCCCGGCATGCTCCGGGGCCGGATCGTCCGGGCGCAGATTTCCCACGGCCGGATCCTGAACATCGACACCTCGGCTGCGGCCCGTGTCCCGGGCGTCAAGGCCATCGTCACGGTCGACGACAAGCCCAACCCGATCATCGGCATGTACCAGCCCCTGCTGAACCGCACCGTGCGCTTCATTGGCCAGGAGATCGCGGCGGTAGCCGCCACGGACGACGACGCCGCCTTCGAAGCCGCCGCGCTGATCCGGGTGGAGTACGAGCCGTTGCCCGCAGTCCTGGATCTCGAGAAGGCGCTGCTCCCCGATGCTCCGCAGCTGCATGCCAAGGGCGCGGGGAACCTGGCCTGGGAAGCCAACGAGGTCTTCGACGATCCGGACGCCATGTTTGCCGAATCCGACCTGATCGTCAGTGGGGCTTACTCCAGCAATCCCAGCCACAACTGCTACGCGGAGTTTCACGTGTGCGTGGCGGATTTCTCCCGGGCCGACAAACTCACCGTCTGGTCCCCCACCCAGACGGCCGTGCTGTTCCAGAAGAGCCTCGCCACCGCCTTCGGCCTCACCGAAGGCAACGTGCGCATGATGACGCTGAACACCGGTGGCGCTTTCACCGGCCGCGGCATGGCACGGCCCCATCATTTCATCGCCGCGCTGCTCTCCCGCAAGGCCCGGCGGCCGGTGAAACTGCGTTCCTATTCCGACGAAGAGTTCCTGATGGGCCGGGCCGGCGGCCGGGCGCTCTACAGATTCCGCACCGGCGTGATGCGGGATGGCCGGCTCCGGGCGCTGGAGGCAGACCTGCTGATCGATGCCGGCGCCTACATCGAGACCCAGATGCTCTTCCCGCGGATCACCGCCCCATTCTTTCACCTGCTCTACAAGGTGGACGCGATCCGCTACCGCGCGCGCCTCGCCTACACCAACAACCTGCCCTACGAATGGCATCACGGCGGCGGCATCGCCCAGATGCATTTCGGCTGGGGCCAGCACCTGAACCAGGTGGCGATGGACCTGGGTATGGACCCGGTGGAGTTTCACCTGAAGAACGCGGTGGAGAAGGGCCACGTCACCCGCAAGGGCGCCACCTTTGCCAGCTGCGGCCTGAAGAAGTGCATCGAGAAGGCCGCGAAGCGCGCGGGCTGGAAGCGCAAGTACGGCAAGCTGCCGCCGAACAAGGGCATTGGCATAGCCATCGGCGCCATGGCCTCCGGCGGCAAGGGCATGTACAAGCACGACACGTCGGCCGCCTTCCTCAAGGTTGCGGAGGACGGCACGGTGTCCCTGCTGACCGGCATTCCTGACATGGGGCAGGGCTCGCACACGACGATGGCGATCATCGCCGCCGAGGTGCTGGGCATCGAACCAACCGATATCACTATCATCGCCGGCGACACGGACGTGACGCCCTTCGATCTCGGCGCCTTCGCCCAGCGGGGCACCTTCACCACCGGTAACGCCGTGAAAGCAGCGGCGGAAGACGCCCGTTCCCAGCTCATGAAAGTCGCCGCGGGCCGTTTCGACTGCAAGCCGGGGCGGCTCGTGTTCCGCGCCCGGCAGGTCTATCCCAAAGGGCAGCCGGAACGGGCGATCCCGTTCAAGCAGCTGGTCTACGACACGCTGCACAGCCGGGAAGGGCGGGCAGTGATGGGCCGGGGCTTCTACAACTCGCCCAAGGAGGCGGGTTCCATGGCCTACTCCTTCGGTGCGCAGATCGCCGAGGTGACGGTGGACCCGGAAACCGGTTTCGTGCGGGTCGACCGCATGATCGTCGCCCACGATCTCGGGCGCGCCATCAATCCCCGCGTGGTGGAAGGGCAGATCGACGGGCAGGTGTTCTCCGGCATGTCCCAGGTGCTCTACGAAGAAGTGCTGATGGACGACGGGCAGCCGCTGAACCCCTCGCGCCTCGAGTACAAGCTGCCCCGCGCCTTCGAGGTGCCCGTGGTGGAGCACATCCTGGTCGAGACCAACGACCCCTTTGGGCCTTTCGGCGCGAAGGAAGTCGGCGAAGGCCCCATCGTCTGCACCGTGCCGGCTATCGCCAATGCCGTCGCCATGGCGGTCGGCGAGCAGATCCGGGAAATGCCGATCTCGCCCTGGCGGGTGCTGCGTGCGGTATCCCGGCAGCAGGACCCCGCCGATGACGACGAGTCTTAGATCCAGCGTGGTCACCGCAATGTTTAATCTGCAACGTCATAAGGCCCAGGTCGTCCCTGCAGCGCTGGCTCTGGCTAGCCTCGCCCTGGCCTCCTGCGGTGGCGGTGGGGGCGGCTCCTCCGCCACGGAGATCAACGCGGCCAATGCGCCGGTCGTCGCGGCCAACGTCATTGCCGCCAGCATCGCCAGCGCCGATATCGGCGGTGAGGCGGGGCTCGGATCCCAGGTTGCGGGTGCCGGCAGTGGGCCTGTGGCCCGCCGTCTGGCCAACCTGACGCGTCGCACCGCCAGCCGCGTCCAGCCGGCGGCCACGGTCACTGACACAATCGACTGTGCGGTCTCGGGCAGCTTCACCGCGCGGGTCCGTTTTGCAGATGAGGCCGCGCTGGCGCCAGGGGATGTCATCGACGTCCGCTTCAACCTGTGTGACGACGGCGAGAACGAGTTGCTGAATGGGGGTGTCAAGCTCCGGTTGGTAAGTCTTGAAGGCGACGTGATCAACGGCGACGACTACCTGCTGGTGGCCGATGCCACCTTCAGTGAATTTACCTCGGCTGACGAACGCGGCGTGGTTGGCGCCGACGGTGCGGCGCGCATCGAGATCGACACGCGTGGCTTTATCGCCGATGAGTTCACGCTAAGCGGTCAGCGCCTGCGGGTTTTCGAGGGCGGCAACAACTGGACGTTGACGGATTTCGCAATCATCGCCATCGATACTGGCCTCGGTTGCGGGATCGACCTTGGGCAGCCGCAGGGCGGCTGCACGGTTACGAACATCTCCGCCTCGGGTACATTGCAGTCGACAGACTTCGACGGGGCAGTGGACTTCGTAACGGTTTTGCCGTTTGGCATCCAATCAACCGATGGCGACGTTACCACTGGCCAGCTCGACATAATTGGTGCCGACAATGCCAGCGTGCGGATCAACGTCAGCAGTTCCAGAAGCGTCGACCTGCTGCTTGATCTAGACGGCAACGGCAGCTTTGAGCAGACCATCGACACCACCTGGGCAACCCTTCTGGCTGCCGTCAGCTGATGCCCGTCGACCTGCCGATCTCGCCCTGGCGAGTGCTGCGTGCGGTTTCCCGGCAGCAGGAATCAGCCGATGACGACGAGTCTTAAAGCGCCGCGTCAGTCTTGAACCAGCGGATCGGTCCCATCGGGCTGGCGCCCGGTATCCAGCCGCGCCACGTCGCTGCCTATCTCGTCGGCGCCTTCTTCAGCATCGGGCTGTTCACCTACCTGACGGCCCTGACGCCGTTCCTGCTGAAGGTGAACCTTGGCTTGCCGGAGGCGGAGCACGGCCGCCTGTCCGGCAACCTGCAGTTCGCCCAGGAGCTGGCCATCCTGTTCGCCGTGGGCTGGTGGGGTGCCTTGTCGGACCGGCTCGGCCGGCGCTTCGTGCTGATGACCGGGTTCGGCATTACGGCGCTGGCCTACACCCTGTACCCCTTCGCCACGTCCGTGCCGGAGCTGATGGCCTACCGCCTGCTGTTTGGTGTTGGAGTGGCTGCGGGGGGCGCGATGCTGACGGCCGTCGTGGCCGGCGACTTTCCCGATGAGCAGTCCCGGGGCAGCCTGACCGGGCTCACCTATTTCGTGCAGGGGCTCGGGGCCACGGTGGTGTTCTTCGGGCTCACGCGACTGCCGGCGATCTTCGTTGCAGATGGCGTGCCCGAGCTCTGGGCGGGCCGGTATGCCTATCTCGTCATGGCCGGCATCGGGGTTCTCGCCGCGCTGGCTTTTCGCGGCATGCCGGCGGGACGGCCGGCGGGTGTCAGCGGGCGCAAGCCCGTCCGGCAACTGCTGACTGAAGGGTTCGCGGCCGCCCGTAACCCACGCATTGCCCTGTCCTACGCGAGCTCCTTTGCGGCCCGGGCCGATCTGGTGATGGTCACTCTCTTCCTGACCCTGTGGATCGTGCAGCTCCGGACGCGGGCCGGGGCGTCACCGGCGGAGGCGGCTGCCCAGGCCGGACTGGCCATCGGAGTTTCCCAGGCGGTGGCGCTGGTCTGGTCGCCAGTCTTCGGCTTCCTCGGCGACCGGCTGCACCGGGTCACGGTCATGGCACTGGCCTTTGCCTTCGCGACCCTGGGCTACGGCGCGCTGGCGTTCACGGCGGATCCCGGCGCCCCGGAAGCCCGCTGGGTTCTCGTGCTCCTGGGTATCGGTCAGGCCAGCGCCATCCTCGCACCCGCGCTGCTGCTCGGCCAGGAAGCCACCCCCGCACTGCGGGGCTCAACTTTTGGCCTCCAGGCGCTCTTCGGCGGACTCGGCATCCTGGCCATTTCCCTCGCCGGTGGTCAGCTCTTCGACAGCGTGGGGCCGGCAGCGCCCTTTGCCGTGATGGCAGTTGCCAATGCGCTGATCGTCATCGCCGCGCTGGTCGTCCGGCGGCTCCCGCAGGAGCGCCTTTAGGCGCGATCGCGGCCCTGTGGCGGGCCACCGGTGTGCAGGCCCAGCCTGTCGCGGGCGACCTGTTGCATGGGCATAGACATCAATTTGCGGCTTCAAACTGCGTCGAATTCTTGCCCTTGAACGGCGCATAGAACGCCTTGATGATTTTCATGTCGGCTTCAAGGTCACCGCTGGGATAAAGGGTCGGTCCCAGGCCAGTGAGTTTTTTCTCGTAGTCCATATAGGCCATCACAATCGGCACGCCGGCGCCCAGTGCGATGTAATAGAAGCCGGTTCGCCAATACCGCGTTTTACTCCGCGTGCCTTCCGGCGGCACGACCAGCTGCATCGCGCCAGTCGCACTGGTGAGTGCTGCAGCAGAGGTGGCAACCATGTTGGTGGATTGCTCGCGGTTGACCGGAATACCACCGAGCCATTTCATGATGGCGCCGAACGGCGGCGAAAAAATTGACGATTTGCCCATCCAGTACACATTCAGCCGCAATATGAATGCGACCATCAGCATGTAGGGCAAGTCCCAGTTACTCGTGTGGGGCGCTGCGATCATGACGAATCGCCCGTCGCCTGCAGGCAGGGAGCCCGCGACTTTCCAGCCGGTGATGCGCATAAAGCCAAGCGACAGATACCGCACGACGGTATTGACGATGGGGGTGTCAAAAATGGTGATGTGCAACGGGTTCCATCCGAATTCGCCCACCCGGAAACGGCAGCACAGCTGGCGGGGACTGGGAGGCTACGCGCCGGCGGGTGCCGCGTCGCGCTCAAGCGCCGGGGAGACCGCTAGCTGGCGCTGTGTCTGTCCTGTGCCTGGCGCTGGTTCACGGCAGAAACCCCAGTTCCCGCTGGTGGCGGATTGCCAGAATGCGAACCTCCTTTTTTGACACCACAAACCGGTACAAGGCGACGTACCCCGTCTGCCCGTAGGAAATGATCAGCTCCCGGAGTTCGCCTTCTATGCGGCGACCCACGAGAGGGTGCGCAGCAAGGTTATCGACTGCCGATTGAATCGCCGTCACTGCGTCGCTTGCGGCGTCCGGATTTTCGTTGCCGAGGAACTGAAACGCGCGTTCGATATGCTCAAGAGAGCGCGCTGAATAGACTACTTTCGCCACGGCTTAGGCCGAGCGACCGACTCCCCAAGCGCCAACCGCTTCATCCAGGCGTGCACGTCCTCGGCCCGATAGACCTCGCCAGTCTTCTCAATCTCGTCATCGGCCGCGAGCGCCTCCGTTACGAGGCTCCGGAGCTGCTCTTCGTAGGCAGCGTGCCGTTCCACGGCTTCGATGATCAGGCTATGCGCGGACCGACCCGTTTGTTTCGCGAGGGAGCTGAGCCGTGCCCGCAACTTGGGGGGCAGGCGGATGGTGGTGGTTGCTGCCATGCTGAGGTCCCATTTGTCCCGTGTGAGTTACAAAAGTAGCACGCAGTCACCGGAGAGGCAACGAGCCCAGCTGCGCCGCCAGCGCTTCCGGCCCGGCAAAGAACGGTGAGTGTCCCGTTGGGAGCGTCAGGACGGTGCCGCAGGGCGACGCGGCTACCATCTGCTCCTGGACGAACAGGGGCAGCGCCACGTCCCGGGAGCAGTGAATGTACGTCCGGGGTACGCGGCCGAAACGCTCCGGTGTCACCTGCACCGGCTGGAACATCACGGCCAGGGGCTCCGGGCCAAGCCTGGCATTCGCGAGGGCGAGATCTGCTGCCGGGCAATCTGCGTAGAAGATCTCCCGGAGGCGCTCCGGGTCTACCGTCACGCACTGGCCGTCCGGGGTCCGGACCGAGGCGGTGTTCAGGGGATTGTCCGGATCGACACTGCAGATGCGCACCAGCGAATCCCCGTCCCGGGGCAGGAAGGCAGTGACATACACGAGGTGCCGCAGCTGGTCTGGCAGGGCTTCCGCCACCGCGCTGATGACGAGCCCGCCCAGGCTGTGCCCCACGAGGATGACGTCATTACCGAGGTCGCTGACCGTCGCCCTGATCCGCTGCACGTAGCTGTCCAGCGTCTGGGCGTTTGTCGGGGCCGGATCGTCCCCGTGACCGGGCAGGTCCGGGGCGATGACCGTGTGGCCCTGTGCCCGGAGCAGGGGAGCGACATGCCCCCAGCACCAGCCCCCGTGCCAGGCGCCGTGGACGAGCACATAAGTTGCCATAGGTGGAAGTCTCGTTTGAGCCGGGACCGGAAAGCTGCGATTCTCCCGGCATTCATCACTCAAGGGCAAATCCATGAAGCTGTATTTCAGTCCAGGCGCCTGTTCTCTCGCGTCCCACATCACCCTGCTGGAGGCCGGGCTGCCGTTCACTGCGGACAAGGTCGACATGCGCACCCGCCAGACTGCGGGCGGGGTGGATTTCACGACCGTCAATCCCCTGGGCTACGTACCCGCCCTGGTGCTGGATGATGGCGCCGTGCTCGCCGAGGGCCAGGCCATCCTCCAGTACCTGGCCGACCAGAAGCCGGAGGCCCAACTCGCGCCCCCGCCGGGCACCATGCCCCACTACCGGTTGCTGGAATGGCTCAGTTTCATTTCTTCAGAGCTGCACAAGGGTTTCGGCCCCCTGTTACGGCCGGGTGGTGAGGAGGATGTGAAGACCGCCGCCCGGGACAAGCTGGGTAAGCGGCTCAACTACGTGGCCCAGCACCTGGCCAGCCGGCAGTACCTGGTGGGCGAGCATTTCACCGTGGCCGACGCCTATCTGTACACGGTACTGACCTGGTCGCGAATCGGCGGCATCGACCTGGCGGCCTGGCCCGTCCTCGCCGCCTACCGGGAGCGGGTCCAGCAGCGGCCGGCGGTGCAGGCGGCCCGGCTGGCTGAGGGGCTGAAGGCGTAGCTGCTGGGTAGTCCCGATCTACGGTGTCGAGGGGAAACCAGCTTCAGGCGCTGGAGGCCTCGCACAGCGAAGACCTCAGCTCGCCCCGCGTGCTGCCACGCTGAGTTGATCGAAGACGGGCTGCAGTACGGAGGGCAAGCCGGCCCGAAAGGCGTCGTTCAACGGGAAGTGGGGCATGCGCTCGCGCACTGCCACCCAGACCATCTCCGCCTGATGGCGATCCTTGGGTTTCTTCAGCGCGTCGCGGCCGGGTTTGTCGCTCAGCCAGCGCTTGTGCAAGGCGAACCATCTTGGATCCGGCACCAGCAGCGCTGCCGGGCGGGAATCAAGGCCGGCGACTATCCGGCGGAGAGGCTGCCCGCGATAGAGCCAGTCCTGCTCCGGCAAGGGGATCGGGTGCAGAGGTTCCGAGAGAACCGAACCCGCCCGCTCCGTGCCGACCAGCAGCTCGATCTCCCGCGCATCCCGATTGCGGGCCTGAAAAGTGCGTTCCTGATTCACCACGAAGGTGTCGTCGAGCGTGTGCAGGGCTTCCCAGAGCACCGGCCCGTCCGGAGATTGCTCGGCGACCCACGTCAGGTCGATGTCTCGCGTGGCGTGGGCGGGTGTATCAAACATGCTCGCTGCTTCAAGCTGGTAGGCCGCAGTCGCTGTTGTTCCCACGGCCATGACCACAGGACCGAGCAGTTTTCGCAAATCGAGTTCGCGGAGCAGACTCCCGGCGTAGGAGTCGATCATGGGCAAGCGGAGCGCTCGATAAACCGCTGCGGCTTCATCGAGGGCCGGGCTTAGGCGTGCCACCCGGTCGCGCAGCTCGGACTTGGCCGCTTGGTACTCGGTATGAAGGCGCTCGGTTTCGGGCCCGCGCGGACCGAGGGACGTGCCATTGCCGCGACGATCCCGAATCCGGTAGAGGTACTGCCGGCCGGCGATCGTCTTCCACAGGAGGCGGTCCGAGTAGGAAGGCTCGGTCCGCGCGAGGGGCAACCACGCCTCGTAGGCGTCGGCCAGGTTTATCGCCGCCCGAAGTTGCTCATCGGAGAATGCTGGCAGCACGTTTTATCCCGCATATCGCCCAAGACGTAGATTGCGGGATAAAGTTAGTCAATACAATACAATGGGCCGACTGACGGCAGGTGACGATCAAGTGGATAAAGCCATGAAGAAATTTGCGAGCGTATGGGATGCCCTGTTCGATCTGGTACCCCATGCCGGACTCAGGGTAGCAATCGCTCTAAAGCGGTCTGCCTGACGATCGCAGTCATGAATGAATCCCCAGCCAGCCAGGCGGGGCTCGACCGACTGGTCGCCTTAAGTCCGTTTGCTGCCGATATCGCGATCCGGTACCCGGAGTTGCTGACCGATCTCAGCGCCACCGGCAGGCTGACGCGGAGCGCTGCCGCTGGAGACATAGCCGCAATGCTGGCATCAGCGCTGCGGGAGTGCAGCGGCGACGACGATTTCCTCCACCGCCTGCGGCTGTTCCGGCACCGGGAGCTCCTGCGAATCATCTGGCGGGATCTCAACGAAGCTGCTGACGTCACCGAGTCTCTGCAGGACCTGTCGGACCTGGCCGATGCCGCGATCAATGCCGCCCTGAAGTTCGCGAGCGACCTGCTCCGTGCCCGCCACGGCGAACCCCGCGCTGAAGATGGCAGCCCCTGTGGCGTGGGCATCGTTGCCATGGGAAAACTGGGCGGACACGAACTCAACTTCTCATCGGATGTGGACCTGGTGTTTCTCTACTCGGCGGCGGGGGAGACCGACGGCGCCCGGGCGCTCAGCAATGAGGAGTACTTCCGGCTGCTCGCCCAGCGGGTGATCGATCTTCTCAGCCGGAACACGGCGGACGGCTTCGTGTATCGGGTGGACGTCCGGCTGCGGCCCTTCGGCACGGCCGGTCCTCTCGCCGTGAGTGTCTCTGCGCTGGAAAGCTACCTCGTCCAGCACGGGCGGGACTGGGAGCGGTACGCGTGGATCAAGGCGCGGGTGGTCAATGCCTGGGTCGACGCGGAGGCGCTGTATCGGGATGTGCTCCGGCCCTTCGTGTACCGCCGTTACCTGGACTACGGCGTATTCAGCGCCCTGCGGGAGATGAAGGCGCTCATCGAGGCGGAAGTGGCGAAGAAAGAGTTTCGCGGCAACCTCAAGTTGGGCCCCGGCGGCATCCGGGAGATCGAGTTCATCGTCCAGGCCCTCCAGCTGGTGCGGGGCGGGACGGTGGCCGCGCTGCGTGAGCGGCAATTGCTCAAGGCGCTGCCGGCGCTGGTGGCGGCCGGTTGCCTGCCGGCGGGGGATGCCGAGGAGCTGCGGGCGGCCTACTTTTTTCTCCGGCTGGCGGAGAACCGGATTCAGGCGCTCTACGACCGCCAGACTCACGACCTGCCGGCAGATCCCGGGGATCAACAGCGCCTGGCCCTCGCCATGGGGTCCGCCACCTGGCCTGACTTTCTCGCCGCGCTCCAGGGGCAGCGGGACCGGGTGGCCCGGCACTTTCGCGACATCGTCTTTCGCGGGACGAGTGGCGCCGGCAGCGCTGACGATGAGGATGGGGAGCAGGTCCGCAGTGTCGATGGCGGGTCAGGTCGGCCCGAGGCGGAGCTCGCCCGGGTGTGGCTGGACGACGCGGCACCGGAGTTGCAGCAGCAGCGCCTGGCAGGGGCCGGATTCAGGTCGCCAGCGGAGGTGCTCGAACGCGTTCATCGTCTGCGCGAGGGCGGCTTGCAGCAGCGGCTCGATCAGCCCGGTCGCCAGCGGCTCGATGCGCTGGTGCCCGCCATGCTGCGCGTGGCCAGTCGGCAGGCGGAAGCAACCCGCGCACTGGATGGCATGGTGCTGGTACTCGAGGCCATCGGCCGCCGGTCCGCCTACTTTGCGCTCCTGAATGAGAACCCGCCGGCACTGGAGCGCCTGGTCGGCATCTGCGCCTCCAGTGAGTTCCTGGCCCGGCTCGTGGCGACCCACCCCCTGCTGCTTGACGAACTGCTGGACCCCCGGGTCTTCGAGCAGGCGCCCTCCCGGAGCGAGCTCGCGGCAGACCTCCAGGTCCGGCTGGCACGGGTGCCGGTGGACGACGCCGAGGCCCAGCTGGATGCCCTGCGCAACTTTCAGCAGGCGGCGACCTTCCGCGTAGCCGTGGTCGATCTCTCCGGCGTTCTGCCTCTCATGAAAGTCAGCGACCGCCTGACCGACATTGCGGAGCTCGTGCTCGAAGCGGCGCTGGCGCTGGCGTGGAAGGAGCTGGTCACCCGCCACGGTGAAGCGCGGTGTGTGGTCAATGGCGAGTCACGCCCCGCGCGGTTCGCCGTGGTGGCCTACGGCAAGCTGGGTGGCCTCGAGCTGGGTTACGGCTCCGATCTGGACCTGGTCTTCCTCCACGACTCGGAAGGGGAGCAGCAGCAGACCGCTGGCCCCCAGCCGCTGGACAATGCCGTCTTCTTCTCCAGGCTCATGCGCCGGATCATCAGCATTCTCACGCTGCACACCACCTCGGGGCCGCTGTACGAGGTGGATATCCGCCTGCGGCCCAGCGGGCAGTCCGGCCTGCTGGTCTCCAGCCTCGCCGCCTTCGACCTCTATCAGCGCGATGACGCCTGGACCTGGGAGCACCAGGCCTTGCTCCGCAGCCGGGCGGTGGCCGGTGACAACCGGGTGAAGGCGGCCTTCGAGCGTCTCCGGGTGACGGCCCTGACCTCTTACGTGCGCCGGGAAAAACTCGCCACCGAGGTGGCAGAAATGCGCCAGCGCATGCGCAGTGAGCTGTCCCGGGGCACGGCCGAGGTGATGGACGTCAAGCAGGACCCGGGCGGGATCGCGGACCTCGAGTTCCTCGTGCAGTACCTCGTCCTCCGGGACGCCCATAGGTACCCGGACCTGGTGCGCTGGTCCGACAACATCCGGCAGCTGGAGGCGCTCGCCGCGCACGGCATCCTGGCCCCCGGCGACGCCGAAGAGCTGGCCTCTGCCTACCGCAACTACCGCCAGCGGCTGCATCACCTGAACCTGGCCGGGCTGCCCGGGCAGCTCCCCCGGGCGGAAACTGCAGCTCTCGCGGCCACGGTGGTCCGGCACTGGCAGGCGGTGTTCTATACTCAAACACCACCGGTCGCTGAATAACGCTCCATGGTTGCGCGCCAGAACGATTCCCGGCTTCCCCTGGTTCAGCCGAACGCCGAGAACCACTACGACGTCACCCGGGCGGATTTGCCACTGTCCTGCCCCATGCCCGGGATGCACCTCTGGAATTCCCACCCCAAGGTGTACCTCCCCATCGAGGACGACGGGCGGGCCAAGTGTGGCTACTGCGGCGCTACGTATTCCTTAACTCCTGCGCGGTGAACGGCCCGCTCACCCACCTCAATCTGTCCCGCGGCTTCCGGGGTGGCGAGCGCCAGACCGAACTCCTGATTCGCGGCCTCGCTGCGCTTGGCTGGACCCAGCGCCTGGTGGCCCGGCGTGGTGAGCCGCTGGCTGATCGCTGCCGGGATGTGCCCGGTCTCTCCATCGCCGAAGCCTCTGGTGGCGTGGCCGGCGCGTTCCTCGCCCTGCGCGGCGCTGGCCTGGTTCACAGCCACGAAGGCCGGGGTGTCCAGGCGGCCTGGCTGAACAGCCTCGTCCGGGGCGTGCCCTACGTCATCACGCGGCGCGTGCAGAAGGGCCCGACGGCCTCGGTCCTGAACCGGCGGATGTATCGCTCAGCCGCCGCAGTGGTGGCCATCTCCGACGCCATCCGGGCTGCGCTGGCCCGTCTCGAGGCGCGCCTGCCCGTCAGCGTGATCCCCAGCGCGGGCAGCAGTCTGCCGGTCAACCGGGCCATGGCGGAGAAGCTGCGGGCCGCTTTCGGCGGTGACTTCGTGGCGGGGCACGTGGGCGCCCTGGACGACTCCCACAAGGGTCAACTGCAGATCATTGCGCTCGCCCGCCGCTGGCGCACCGACCGCCCGGGAGTGCGCTTCGTGCTGGTGGGCGCGGGTCGGGACGAGGCCCGCCTGCGGGAGGCGGCCGTCGGGCTCGACAATCTGCACTTTGCGGGGGAGGTGGCCAATGTCGGCGACTATCTGGCAGCCTTCGATCTGTTTCTTTACCCGTCCCGCCATGAAGGCCTGGGCTCGGTCCTGATCGATGCCCTCGAGGCCGGCCTCCCGGTGGTGGCGACGGCGGTCGGCGGCATCCCCGAGATCATCCGGGATGGGGAGAATGGCATGCTGTTCCAGCCCGACGACGCGGCGGCGTTCGAGGCAGCCGTGGCCGGCTTCCATGGCGATCCGGCGCTGCGCGCCCGGGTGGCCGCCGCGAACCGGCTGCGGGCCCGGGAGTTTTCCGCCGCCACGATGACCGGGCGTTATGCCCGGCTGTACCGTGACGTGGCTGCGCGCCAGAATGTGGCGCTGACACTGCCCTGACACCGTCTTGAGGACCAACCCATGATCATTGTTACCGGCGGTGCCGGCTTCATCGGCAGCAATCTGGTCCGGGCCCTGAACCGGGCGGGTCACAGCAACATCCTCGTGGTCGATGATCTCCGGGACGCCCACAAGATTCTCAATCTCTCGGACTGCCGGCTTGCCGAGTACCTGGACATGCACGAGTTCGCCACCCGCATGGCGGCGGGCCAGGACTTTGCGCCAAAGCTCGAGGCGATCTTCCACCAGGGCGCGTGTACCGACACGACCGAGTGGAACGGACTGCTGATGATGCGCACCAACTACGAGTTCTCCCGCCAGGTGCTCCGGTACGCGACGGAGCGCCGGGTGCCCCTGGTCTACGCCTCGTCCGCGTCCGTGTACGGTGCCGGGCGGGACTTCCGTGTCAGCGAAGACTGCGAGCGGCCGATCAATGTCTACGCTTTCTCCAAGCTGATGTTCGATCGTCACGTCCGCCAGGTCACTGCCGCCTTCCGCTCTCCTGTCGTGGGCCTGCGCTATTTCAATGTCTACGGCCCGGGCGAGGCGCACAAGGACAAGATGGCCAGTGTCATCCATCATTTTCGCGAGCAGCTGCAGACCGGCGACGAGATTCGCCTGTTCAGGGGCAGTGATGGCTATGGGGACGGCGAACAGTCCCGGGATTTCATCCACGTGGACGATGTCGTGGCGGTCAACCTCTGGGCCTGGCAGCAGGGGGCCAAGTCCGGGATCTTCAACCTCGGGACTGGCCAGGCCCGCAGCTTCAACGATGTGGCCCGGGCGGTGCTGAAGTGGCATGGCCGCGGTCGCATCGAGTACATCCCGTTTCCGGAACACCTGCGGGGTAGCTACCAGAGCTATACCCAGGCGGATCTCACGGGGCTGCGTGCGGCCGGCCATAACGCGCCGTTCATCCCGATCGAAGAGGGCGTGCCGCGCTATCTCGACGCCCTGGGCTGAGGAATGCTGACCGGGTGACAGCCACGCTCATCATCGGACCTGCCTGGGTGGGTGACATGGTCATGGCCCAGTCACTCTTCCGCCTGCTGCGCATGCAGGAACCCGCCATGGCGATCGACGTCGTCGGGCCACCCTGGTCCGTACCCCTGGTGGGAAGAATGCCCGAGGTGCGCCGCGGAATTCCGCTGGCGGTTGCCCATGGTGAGCTCGCTTTCACTGCCCGGCGGAACCTGGGCCTGGCTCTGCGTACCGCGGGTTACGACCGGGCCATCGTCCTCCCGCGGTCGTTCAAGTCGGCGCTGGTGCCCTGGTTCGCCCGCATTCCCCTGCGCACAGGCTTTGCCGCTGAGCTGCGCGGACTGCTGCTCAACGACCTGCGGCAGCTTGACCGGCAGATTCTTGACCAGACGGTGAAGCGCTTTCTGGCGCTTGGCCTGCCGGTGGGTACCGCCCTGCCGCTGCCGCCGCCCCCGGTACTGCGGGTGGATGCAGCGAACTGTCAGGCGCTGCTCGTGCGCCTGGGCGTCGGCGCCCGGCCGGCGATCGCCCTGATGCCCGGCGCGGCCTACGGGCCTGCCAAGCAGTGGCCCATCGACAGCTTTACGGCTCTCGCCCGGCGCCTGACGGCTGATGGCCTTGAAGTCTGGGTTCTGGGTTCCGCAGCCGAGCAGCCCCTGGGGGAGCAGATTCGCAGCGGCGCTGGCAGCAACGTCTTCAATCTGTGCGGCCAGACGAGCCTTGAGGACACCGTGGATCTGCTGTCGGCCACGCGCGCTGCCGTGACGAACGATTCCGGGCTGATGCATGTGGCCGCTGCGGCGGGCACCCACGTGGTCGCCGTCTATGGCAGCAGCTCGCCCGACTTCACGCCCCCGCTGACGGCGCGCAGGACGATTCACTATCTGAGGCTCGACTGCAGTCCCTGTTTCAAGCGGGAGTGCCCGCTCGGCCACCTGAACTGCCTGCGGCAGATCAGCCCGGAGAGTGTCCAGGGGGCGATGGCAGAGGTCCTGCCGTATAACCTGCTGGGAACACCAGCTAGCTGAATCCAGCCCTGTCCTGCGTGGCGAACGTTGTGTATGGCCCCCACCCTGCGCTCTCTGCCCGTCCTGATGCTGAGCATTGGGCTACTCAGCGGGTGCACCTCTGCGGCGTTTCTCGCGGCGAACCTGCCGACAGCCATCGGCGGGTCCGACCGGACCGGGGGCCTCGCCTACGGGCCGGAGAGTCGCCAGGAGCTGGACCTCTATGTTCCTCAGGCCCCCGCGACTGAGCCCCGCCCGGTCATCGTCTTCATTCACGGCGGCAGCTGGGCTACCGGATCCAAGAACCAGTACCGCTTCGTGGGGAGCAGCCTGGCGGAGCAGGGCTTCATCGCCGTCCTGCCCAACTATCGCCTCAGTCCGGCCGTGAAGTTCCCGGTGTTCGTCGAGGATGCTGCGCAGGCGGTGGCCTGGACGCTGCACAATATCGAGCGCTATGGCGGTGATCCCCGGCGCGTGTTTGTCATGGGGCATTCGGCAGGCGCACACATTGCGCTGTTGCTGGCTCTGGACCGGCACTATCTCGCGGACGCTGGTGCCAGTGCCGACGATCTCCGGGGCGCCATTGGCCTGTCCGGACCCTACGATTTCAAGATCAACACCGACCGGCTCCGCATGGTGTTCGGTTCAGTCCCGGATCCCCGCGAGACCCAGCCGATAGGTTTCGTGCGCGGCGATGCCCCGCCGTTGCTGCTGGTGCATGGCACTGGCGACAAGGTCTGCTGGAGCGAGCACTCCATCCGCCTCACGGAGCAGATCCGGGCGGCTGGAGGCTCCGCGGAGCTGAAGCTTTACCCGGGGCTGGGCCACGGCAGCACGGTTGGGGGTTTTTCTGCTCTGGGTCGGAACCAGAGCCCCAGTCTTGCGGACGTTACGGCGTTTCTGCGCGCCCACTAGTCCGCCGGCGATGCTGGACCCAGAGCAGCACGGCGAACTGCAACAGGCACAGCGTGCCAAGACCCAGGCTGGTTAACGCTCTTGCCCCGGCGCCCACGACCTGGAACTGCCAACCCTGCCACAGGAAATACACGCCGCCGGTGAAGAAGATCAGCAGGGATAACCGCTCTCCGAACCGGCGCACACGCGGGCTGAACAGGCTTCCCCTCATCCGGCTAGTATCGCGCCCGGGAGTAAAAATATGCTGCACACCACCTGGCCGCGTCTCATCTGGACCTTTCTGGTCGGCTACTTTGTGGCGAGTAACCTGAACTGGGGTATTGCCGCGTTTCTGCTGAACCCCTGGGCCATGCCACGCTTCGACGGTTTCATGCGGGTCGGCGAGGCGGCCGGCGGCATCAACATTGTGAAGATGGTCGTGGGGTTTCTCATCCCCCAGTTTGTCGCCGTGCTTCTGGCCGCTTCCCTGTCGAAGCCGTCTGGCTGGGCGGGCAGGGCGATCTATGCGAGCTTGCTGGTCGGCATCGCGGGGTTCTTCGGCACTTACACGTTCCTCTCAGGCTGGGGCAACGTGAACTGGGTGCCCCTGATGGCCGCGGCGGTGGCGGACACGGGCTGCCTGATCCTCGGGAGCCTGATCACGGGCTACCTCCAGCAATTCGGCAAAAGGGGACATGCCTCAATGGGATAATGGGGACATGCCTCATTTCCGCAGCGGAAATGAGGCATGTCCCCATTATCACCGCAGCCGCCCATCGAGGACCGCGTCGACCCGCTCGATGACCTCCGCCACCGGGATGAGGTCCATCGCTCCCGGGCTTCTGACCCGCTCACCCCAGCGCAGCTGATCGACGGGCTTGCCAAACTCCTGCGCGACCGCCTCAGGGTAGCGGTCCACCACCAGCCGCTGACTGAAGTACGGCCCGGTGCGGTGGCGGTTCGACGTGGCGTACAGCCCCACCACCGGCGTGCCGGCCGCCGTGGCCATGTGGGCCGGACCGGAGTCTGGGCAGATCAGCAGGTCTGCAGCTTCCAGGATGGCAAAAAGCGCCTTGAGGCGGGTCTGCCCGATGAGATTGGTGACCTTCCCCGGGGCGCCGATGGCGCTGTGAATCTGCTCGCCGTACTGCCGTTCCAGCGCAGTGGGGCCGCCGGTCAGCACGACTCGGGCGCCCCGCTCTTCGATAAGATGGCGCGTCACGGCGGCATAACTTGCCACACTCCAGTTGCGAAAATTACGGAAGCGCTGGCTCGAGCAGGGACTGATGACGCACAGCGGGCCGGAGCCCACCGCGAGGGCGTCCGCCTGGCGCCGGTCGTCGGCTGTGAGACTGAAATCCCAGCGGAGGTCCCGCTCCGTGACTCCCAGATGCTCCGCGAAACCAAACAGACCGTCCATGACGTGCTGGGCTGGCGTCGCGGCGATCCTCTCGTTGGTGAACAACCACTGGTAGTCCCTGGCCCGGTCCCGGTCGAAGCCCAAGCGCACATCGGCTCGCACCGCGCAGCTGACCAGGTTCGCCCGCATGGAGGCGTGCATATGGAGGAGGACCGGGAACCGTCGTGCGCCCAGTTGCCGGCGAAGGGAGGCGAGGCTGGCCCAGGGGTCACTCTTGTCGAAGGTGATAAACTCGATGCCCTCGGCGCCTTCCAGCAGACCACGTTCGGTGCGGCCAATGATCCAGGTGATCCGCGTGTCGGGCCAGGCGGCCTGCAGTGTGCGCACCACCGGGAGAGCGTGACAGCAGTCGCCGATGGCGGATAGCCGGATGAGGCAGACGGACTCCGGCGCCGATTGCGGACCCTTCTGGGTATTCGGGCGTGGCTTGGACTGAGCGGTCACGGGCAGACAGTTACCACCGGATGACATCCACCTTGCCCACGCGCATCGCAAGACAGGACGGGAACGGCATCGTATACGAGGACACCCTCGTCAGCCACGCAGACCCGACCCTGTTCGATTCCGCAACCTGGGCAATAGCGACCCTGGCGCCCGGCGACGCCGGTGGTCGCGGGGCAACGCTGTTCATCGAGCACGGCGGTCAGCAATGGGTACTCCGGCATTTTTACCGCGGCGGAGCCATCCGTCGGGTTCTCCAGGATCAGTTTCTGTGGCTGGGCGAGGAGCGCACTCGTTGTTTTCGGGAATGGCGACTGCTGGACCGGTTGCAGTCTCTCGGCTTGCCGTCGCCCCGGCCGGTGGCTGCCCGATACCGGCGGCGCGGCGCGGTGTACACGGCCGACCTCATCACCGTGCGCATCCCCGGAGTTGAGTCGCTGTCCACCCGCCTGCGCCGGATCCCGACCGGCGCCGACGTGGGGCCCGAGGTCTGGATGGCTGTGGGCCGGTGTATCCGCAGCTTTCACTGGGCGAATGTCTTCCATGCTGACCTCAATGCCCACAACCTCCAGATTGATGGCGCCAACCGGATCTTCTTGCTGGACTTTGACCGGGGCCGGATCCGGACCGACCGGAGCAACTGGCGCGCCGCCAATCTGGCGCGCCTGCACCGTTCCCTGACTAAGATCAGCCAGGACGGCACCACGCAGTTCACTCCCCGGGAGTGGCGCTGGCTCCTGCAGGGCCGGTACCTTTCTGATAGGGATCGGGCAGGGGTGCCGGGCGGCCCTTGAAGCGCCGGTGGATCCAGTAGTACTGGTCCGGCACCTTGCGGATATGCGCTTCGAGCAGGGCGTTTACCCGCAGGGCATCCGCTTCCGGGGTTGCTCCTGGAAAATTCGTGAGCGCTGGCTGGATCTCGAGCGTGTAGCGCCCTGCCGAGGGCAAGCGCTGGGGAAAAACCGGGACGACCAGTGCGTTGCCCAGCCGGACGATTTCGCTCAGTGCCGTGGTGGTCATTGCCGGCTCGCCGAAAAACGGGATCAGCGCGCTGAAGGCCCGCCGGTGGCTCTGGTCTGGCGCGTACCAGACCGACGCCCCCTGGCGCAGCGCCCGGATCATGCGCCGCATGCTCTGCTTCGGAATCATCAGGGTGGCGGACCGGGCGCGGACGCGCCGGAGGACTTCATCCGCAAACGGATTCTTGTTGGGCCGGTAGAGACAACCAAGGGCGGGCGACAGCTCCGGCAGCGTGCGTCCCGTGAACTCCTGGCAGCCGAAGTGCCCCGTGAGCAGCACGACGCCCCGACCGGTGGCAAGTGCTTCCCGGAGGTTGTTGGCCCCCTGCACCTCGATGCACTCCTTCACGAGGGTATCGCTGGCCCACCAGGCCAGGCCTTGCTCCATAAGCGTCATCCCCAGGGACGCGAAGTGCTCCCGGAGAATCAGGGCGCGCTCCGCCAGCGGCAGTTCCGGAAAGCACAGCGCGAGATTCGTGGCTGCGACGCGTCGTCGCCCGGGGAGGAGCACATAGATGAGCTTGCCGAGGCCCCGGCCCAGAGCCAGCTGGCCCCGCACCGGCAGCAGGGAGGCCAGCTTCAGCCATCCCAGGCCCAGCCAGATCAGCCAGTAACGGGGCTGCCAGAACCGGGTGAGGGGCTGCGGGGCCTCAGATGTGGTTTCCGTCGTCATGTAGTGCAGCAGACATCCTAGCAGTGCAGCCCTTGAAACAGCGGCGCCTCGCTCCCATAGAATAGGCTCCCTGCCAATCCCCGGAGATGCCCTGTGAAGCGGATTCTGCTGTTCCTAGCCACCAACATCGCTGTCCTGGCAGTGCTTTCGGTGTCCATGCGCTTGCTGGGTATCGACCAGTATCTGGCCAGCACAGGCCAGGACATGGGCGGCCTGCTGGTCTTCGCGGCCATCCTGGGTTTCGGGGGTTCCCTCATCTCCCTGGCGATGTCCAAGTTCATCGCCAAGCGCTCGACGGGTGCCCGGGTGATCACCGAACCTGCCAACGCCCAGGAGGCGTGGCTGGTGGCCACCGTCCGCCGGCTTGCCACGCAGGCAGGCATCGGGATGCCGGAAGTCGCGATCTTCGACTCCCCTGAGGTCAATGCCTTTGCCACGGGCGCCCGGCGGGATTCCGCGCTGGTCGCGGTGAGTACCGGTCTGCTGCGCCAGATGAAGCAGAACGAAGTGGAAGCGGTGCTGGGGCACGAGATTTCCCACGTGGCGAACGGCGACATGGTGACCCTCACCCTGATCCAGGGCGTCGTCAACACGTTTGTCATTTTCCTGTCCCGCATCATCGGCCGCTTTGTGGACCAGGTTATCTTCAAGAGCGAGCGTGGCCACGGCCCGGGCTTCTTTATCACCGTGATGGTTGCCCAGTTGGTGCTGGGCGTGTTTGCCAGCATCATCGTGGCCTGGTTCTCCCGGCAGCGGGAGTTTCGCGCTGACGCGGGTGGAGCCAAACTGGCCGGTCGCCAGAATATGGTGGCGGCCCTCGAAGGCCTGCAGCGAGCCCACGAGCCCGCCGCACTGCCGGACGGCATGCAGGCTCTCGGCATTTCCGGTGCCCCGGCCCGCTTTGGCCGGCTGTTCATGACGCACCCGCCACTGCCGGAGCGCATCGCTGCCCTGCGGACCCCGTAGGAGCGCCTTTAGGCGCGATTATCAGTAGGGATCGCGCCTAAAGGCGCTCCTATGGGGTGGCAGGTCTACTCCGGTCGTTCGTCGGGCTCCCCCCCGCTCGCCGGGGCTGGCTGTCTGGGTGCGCCGACGGGCTCCGGGGGTGGTTCCAGGTTTTCCATGAGGGAGCCGCTGGGGCCTGAATCTGCCTCGATACCCAGATTGAAGGTGGCAAAGCCGGGCATCACGACCTGGTTCAGCGCCATGCCGACGACTCGCCCACGGACCGGCGAATAGATCAGGTTCTGGCTGTTGGTGACGGGATCGGTAACCGTGCCCAGGATATCCCCGGTCGACACGATCTGACCGAGACGGACCAGCGAGAACAGGATGCCGCCGTAGTCGGACCGGACCCAGGTCGAGCGGTAGTACACCGGCCGCGGCTCCGTCAGCAGATTCATCCGGTTGACGATGCCCAGCGCGTCGAGCAGGCGGACGATGCCCCCAGTGCCCTCCCGGACCTGGGCCGATTGCAGTCGACCGGGCTCACCGGCTTCCAGGGTGACCGCAGGGATTCCCGCATCCACGGCGGCACGCCGCAGGGTACCGGCGGCGCCGGCGCTATGCAGCACCATGAAAGCCCCAAAGCCATTGGCAAAGTCCCGCACGGCGGCATTGCGGAGATCCGCCCGCAGTTGCGGCAGGTTCGTGCGGTTGAGCGAACCAGTGTGGATATCCACGAGCCCGTCGCAGTGCCGGATGATGTCGGTGAACAGCGATGCTGCGATTCTGGACGCGGAACTGCCGGTGGCATTGCCGGGAAAGAACCGGTTAAGGTCCCGGCGGTCCGGAAGATACCGGGACCCGCGCCGGAAGCCCTCCAGATTCACTATCGGTACACCGATAACGGCTCCCTTGACCCGGCCCGGATCCAGGTCCTGGAGTACCCGGCGAATCATTTCGATGCCGTTGAGCTCGTCCCCATGGATGGCCCCCGTCAGGCACAGTGTGGGCCCCTTGCCGACGCCGTTGACGACCAGCACGGGCGACTCGCCGGGTGTGCCGTCGAAAGCCTGACCACCAGCCCAGAGCAGGCGGCGACTCGAGCCCGCCGGGATCGTTTCCCCGAGGATTTCCATGACTTCGCCGCCGCCACCACGCTGGTCGGCCGGTGGCGCAGGGCCTGACGGCGGCACGTCCGTTGCGCCGGACGCCGGGGCGCCCGGCGCCGCCGGCCTGGCGGGTGGTTGGTCGCCGCTGCAGCCGCTGGCTAATGCCGCGGCAAGCAGGAGAAATGACAACGGTGCTCTCATGCTGTGGAAGAATACGGGAGTGCGTGGCGTGTCACACAGGGGTTGTGAGTTGAGTCGTCAGTTATTGTGAAACCTGTGGCAGTCTGTCCGGGTCCGGGTTGGTAACTTGTCGGTTCTTTCAAGGGTTGTGTTATGAAGCCGGCCTTCAGTTGCAACGGAACCTGAACCTGATGATCAGGCCAACCGTCGTTAAGACCTTCCGGGGTGCGTCCCGCTGCCTGCTGGCGACAGCTCTGGTGGTGGCCACCCTTTGCGCACCCCAGAGCCTCGTCCTCGCGGCCCAAGCCCTGCCCCGGCCTGCTGGCCTTGAGCCGGATATCGGCTTCTGGCGGAAGATTTTCGGTGAAGTCTCTACCGATGAGGCGCTGGTGCACGACAACCGGTATCTGGGCGTCGTCTACGAGAAACTGGACCTCTCCGACCTGCAGTCCGATGGCGCTCGCCAGCGGGAAATGGACGCTGCCAAGGCGCGGTACACCAGAATACTGACCCGGCTCGCCGCCGGTGACCGGTCCGGGCTGGGCAAGGACGAGCGGCGGGTCCTTGCCCTGTGGGCCGGCCGGCCCGGCAGCAACTCACTCCGCGGGGCCGCGGAACGGGTGCGCGTGCAGCAGGGCCTTTCGGACCGGTTCCTGCAGGGCTTCGTCCGCTCCGGCCGCTGGGAGGACCATATCCGGGATAGCCTGCGGCAGGCGGGCGTGCCGGAGATGCTGGCAGCGCTGCCCCACGTGGAATCGTCCTACAACCCGGAGGCCCGCTCCTATGTGGGTGCAGCCGGGCTCTGGCAGTTCACTGCCGCCACCGGCCGGCGTTTCATGCGTATCGACAGCGCGGTGGACGAGCGCCGTGATCCTTTTGTCTCCAGCGAGGCGGCGGCCAGTCTGCTCAAGGCCAACTACGGCGAGCTGAACTCCTGGCCGCTGGCGATCACTGGCTACAACCACGGGACCGGGGGGATGCGCCGCGCGAAGCGGGACCTGGGCACGGACGATATTGAAACGATCGTGCGCAATTACAGTGGCCGCACCTTTGGTTTCGCCTCAAGGAACTTTTACGTGTCCTTCCTGGCTGCTGAGGAAGTGGAGCGGAATGCCGAGGATTATTTCGGTCCTGTCCAGCGGGACGCGCCTGTGCAGCTGACGACGATCGAACTGCCTGCCTACCTGAGCGCCCGGACCCTCGAGCAGAGCCTGGGGGTGCCCCGGGAGACTCTGCAGGCCTACAACCCGTCCCTGCTCCCGGCTATCTGGATGGGGAAAAAGTACATCCCCCGGGGCTACAGCCTGCGTCTGCCCGAGTCTGTTTCCAGTGATCAGGCCCAGACGCGTCTCGCCGGAGTTTCAGGGGAGGAGCGTCGGTCTGCCCAGCTCGCCGAGCCGGGCCGGAAGACCCACAGGGTCCGTAGCGGTGAGACATTGTCCGGGATCGCGGCCCGGTATGGCACGTCGCCCGCCCGTCTTGCCAGTCTCAACGGGCTCTCCAGGCGCAATCTGATCCGGGTTGGCCAGAACCTGAAATTGCCCGGCGGTGCCGTGGCCGATGCCACGGCGGGCACCGAGCCCGCCCCCCGGAAAAAGTCGGGGAGCAAGACTTACGTGGTGCGGCAGGGTGACAACCTCGCCAGTATTGCGAAACGCACGGGGGTGTCCCAGGGTCGATTGCTGGCGATCAACTCCCTCGACAATCCCAACCGGATCTTTCCGGGGCAGCGGCTGCGGCTGGCAGCCGCGGAGGGGGGCTAGTGTCGATCCGGCGCTTCGGCCTGCCTTCCCTGCTTCTCGCCCTACTGGGGGTCGCCCCATTTGCGGCAGGCGCGTCGGCCATCGAGATGGCTGACCGCGTTGTCGTGCGCAAGTCCGAGCGGCAACTGCTGTTGATGCGGGGCGACCGGGTTCTCAGGACCTTCGGGGTGGCCCTCGGCCTGTCCCCCACCGGCCCGAAGCGCCAGGAAGGGGACTTTCGTACGCCAGAGGGCAACTATCGGCTCTCCGGCCGCAATCCCAACAGTGATTTTTTTCTGGCTATCCAGGTGGACTATCCCCGGCCCGACGATGAGCGCCGGGCCTCTGCCGAGGGCGTCCCGCCGGGCGGGCTGATCATGATTCATGGCCAGCCCAACCGTCCTTCCCGGCCGCTGGAGTACTACCAGACGAAGGACTGGACGAACGGGTGCATCGCTGTGTCGAATGCCGACATGGTAGACATCTGGCTGATGACGCCGGACAACACGCCCATTCAGATCCTGCCCTGACGGGGTTCCCGTGTCCCTTCCGACCTTTATCGAAGTCATGCCGGAAGGCACGCTGGAAGTTCTCTCCCAGCATGAAGTCAATCGCCTGCGCAGTAGCGGCGAGGGTGGTCAGCACGAGCTGCTCAGGCGCTGCGCTCTCGCCATTCTGAACTCCGGCAGCATGACGGACGACACCCGTGAAGTGCTGGAAAAGCACCGCAACTTCGACATCAACATCGTTCAGCAGCATCGCGGGGTGAAGCTCGCACTGGTGGACGCGCCGGCCAGCGCCTTCGTCGACGGCGAAATGATCCGCGGGATACGCGAACTCCTGTTCGCTGTCCTCCGGGACGTAATTTATATCAACAGCGAGTTTGCGACCGGCGGCCAGTTCGACCTGGATTCCACTCATGGCATTACCAATGCCGTGTTTCACGTGCTCCGCAACGCAGGAGTCCTCAAGGCAGGCTCCGAGCCCAATATCGTCGTGTGCTGGGGCGGCCACTCCATCAATCGCGAAGAATATGATTACACCAAGGAAGTGGGCTACCAGCTCGGACTGCGCAAACTGAACGTCTGCACGGGCTGCGGCGCCGGTGCCATGAAGGGGCCCATGAAGGGCGCGACGATCG
The DNA here is from genome assembly GCA_031409515.1 of Gammaproteobacteria bacterium. Taxonomy (GTDB): domain Bacteria; phylum Pseudomonadota; class Gammaproteobacteria; order Steroidobacterales; genus SHZI01. The sequence goes on from JANNXJ010000020.1 coordinate 33,772, forward strand.
GCCACGCAAAACAGCGCATCCGGAACGGACGCTACATCGGACTGACGGAACCGGGAATCATTGCCGCGGAATCGCCGAACCCGATCGTGAACGAGCTGGTGATCATGCCGGACATGGAGAAGCGTTTGGAGGGCTTTGTCCGGATCGCCCACTCCATCGTGATCTTTCCGGGCGGGGTTGGTACCGCCGAGGAGATTCTCTTCCTGCTGGGCATCCTGCTGCACCCGGATAATCGGGATATTCCGCTGCCGCTGATCCTGACGGGACCGGAGTCGAGCCGGGCCTACCTGCAGCGGGTGGACGAGTTCATCCTTGCCACGCTGGGCCCCCCGGCGCGGGAGCGCTACCAGATCATCATCGGTGACCCGGCCGCTGTCGCGACGTGGGTGCTGGGCAGTGTCCGGCATGTCCGGGACTTTCGCCGCAGCCACAACGATGCCTACTACTACAACTGGCGGCTCAGCGTGGACAGCGTCTTCCAGCAGCCCTTCGTTGCCACTCACGAGTCGATGGGCCGCCTGGAGATCAGCCGGGACCTGCCGGTGGCCGTTCTGGCCGCAAACCTGCGCCGGGCCTTTTCGGGCATCGTGAGCGGCAACATTCGCGAGGACGGGATTCGTGCCATCGAGGAGCATGGGCCCTTCGAGATTCGTGGCGACAAGTCGATCCTTGCGCAGCTCGATGGTCTGCTCCGGGCATTCGTGGAGCAGCACCGCATGAAGCTTCCTGGTCGCGCCTACGAGCCCTGCTATCGCGTTGTCGTGTGAAGTGCGAGGAGCGTCTCGCTCTCTTGTCGCTACTGTCGAATCCGATTACACATTGCGACGTGCACGCATGTTCTGCGGCGCCAGCGGCGTTTTGCTTGTGATCCAGTTCCTTCCGAAAAAGGGCTCTTCTCCCTAGAGTTGCTCCACGCTGACGAAGTGGGGAAATGCAAATGACCGACCAGAAACAACTGACGCCATCCCCCAGCCTTCCGGTACAACGCGAAGAGAAGAAGAACGGGACGCAGCGCTACACGACGACTCAGACAGAACGCTCCGGACCCAAGCTCGTTGCCCAGGATGGCAGGGACGTAAGTGGCTTCGACGCCTACCGCCGATGGTTGAGTCGGGTGAAGTTGCCGGACCAGCGCAGGATTGCGATGGATCCGGCCCTCTACACCTGGAAGGGCTACCGGAACTGGGCGGAGAAAGTCCGCCGGGACTGGACCCCTGAAGAGAAGTAAGCAGCCTACCTGTTGGCGGATGGCCGCCACGAAGCCGGCACAGACCGGATGCGGGAGAAACTGACTGTCATGTCGGACAACGAACGCGATTACCCCTTGATTCGCAACGAAGAGACGCTGCGTCGCCGCGCCTGGATTGACCGCGCCCTGGCGGGTGTCCGGGGCCGACTCAAGCCCGATGAACTGGGGGAGGCCCCCACGGCGACTCCGCCGGTAGTCGTCGAGCTGCCGCTCGTGACCACCCAGGACAGCGGCCCGCCGAAGCTCTACCTGGTCCGGAACAGCGACTGACAGAGGTGACAGAGGCACCGGGTTTGCAATCTGGCAACTTGCGCGGCA
>JANNXJ010000021.1:0-5993 GCA_031409515.1 Gammaproteobacteria bacterium
CCGCCCCGGTAGGTGCGGCTTGCGCCGCTATCCCACCCGCGAGCGCGGATAACGCCGCTCCTACGGGCGCGCCTGCGGGCGATGAGGAAAGCGCTGCGCGATCAACCTTTCCGTTCGGGGTCAGTGGCAGGCTCGGCAGCCAGACGAAGGCCGCGGGCACCAGCTGCTCGGGGAGCTGACGCCGCAGCGCCTGCTGCAACTCGTCCCGCGTAGCAGGCTCACCCCGGGCCACGAGCCAGGCGACGAGCCGGGGCTCCCCATCCGCGGGCGTCTGCACACCCACCGCCGCCGCGGCGACGGCAGGCAGGGTCGTCAGGCAGGCCTCGATCTCGGCCGGCTCGATGCGGAAACCCCGCAGCTTGAACTGGGCGTCGCTGCGACCGAGCAGCTCCAGCTGCCCTGACCGGTTCCACCGGGCGCGGTCGCCCGTGCGGTAGAGGCGCGCGCCCGGACTGCCCTGGAAACGATCGGTCCTGAACTTTTCTGCGGTCAGCCGAGCAGCGTTCCAGTAGCCGGTCGCTACACCACCACCGCCGATGCAGAGTTCGCCGGGCACGCCCCGGGCCGCCAGTTCCCCGTGGGCATCCAGCACATAGACCGACACGCCGGGAAACGGCGTGCCGATGGGCACCGTGCCCTCAACCGCCGCCGTGCGGGCCTCGAACCAGGTGCTGTCGATGGTGGCCTCGGCCACTCCGTAGGAGTTGATGAGACGGGTACCCGGCAGAGTACGTTGACGCAGAGCCTCGAGATCGCTGCCGTACCAGTGGTCGGAGCCGACGATGAGCAAGCGCAATGGCGGGAGACTTTCGCCGGCCGCGGCGCAGTGTTCGAGCAGCAGCCGCAGGACCGCCGGAACAAACTCGGCCACGCGGATGTCCGCGTCCCGGAGCAGCGCCAGCAGCGCCGGGGGATCCAGCAGCACGTCCCGGGGACAAACCACCAGGCAGCCCCCGGTACAGAGCGCCCGCACCCAGTCGCCGGTAAACACGTCGAAGGCGGCGCTGGCCATCTGCAGGTGCGCCTCCCCCGGCTGGAGCTCGTAGGCGCACTGCCAGCCGTTGAGGGCGTGGCCGAGATTCCCGTGGCTGACCACCACGCCCTTGGGTCGGCCGGTGGACCCGGAGGTGAACAGCAGATACGCGGGATCCTCCGCGTTCACGCCTCCTGCCGGAGCTGTCGGCGGACCACCCGCAATGGCAACCCGGTCTGCGTCCAGATCGGCGCACCAGGTGCCGGGCAGGACGATGGCCTCCGCTGCTCCCCGGGTGGCGCCGTTGACGATGAGCCCCGACAGCGCGGCATCCGCCGCCATGCCGGCCAGTCGGGCCGGCGGATAGGCCGGGTCGAGAGGCACGTAGGCGCCGCCGCTCTTCAGCACGGCGAGCACAGCGACGAGATAGTCGGTGGAGCGCGGGAGGCAGATTCCGACCCGGGTGCCCCTGCCCGCGCCCCGGGCGATGAGGTGGTGGGCCAGGCGGTTGGCGTCGTCGTCGAGGGCCCCGTAGCTCCGCGACTCGTCGCCGAGGATGACAGCCGGTGCCTCCGGAGACCGGCGCGCCCGGGCTGCGACCCGCTCGTGCACCAGAGCGCCGACGGGGGCTGCAGACGCACCGCGCCCGAGTGCCAGCACAGCCTGCCGGTCGCTGGCGCCGAGCAGCGGCAGGCGGGAGAGCACCTGCGCGGGGTCGCCCAACGCGCTCCCGAGCAGCGTCAGATAGCTGTCTGCCAGCTGCTCGATCGTCTCCGCATCAAAGAGATCCGTCGCGTACTCGAAGGTCAGCGCCAGTCCGTCCCGCTCGACTGCCGCCGTCAGGGTCAGGTCGAAGCTGGACACGCCCTGGTCGATGAGCCGGTCCACCCGCAGTTCCAGCGGTCCCACCCGCCGGGTCCGCTCCGGCACCTGCACCAGGTTGAACAACACCTGGAAGACCGGGCTGCGGCGGAGCGAGCGCTCGGGCGCCAGCACCTCCACCAGTTGCTCGAAGGGCACTTCCTGGTGCGCCTGGGCATCGAGGGCCGTGTTGCGGACGCGGGCGAGAAGCTCACTGAAGGATGGATCACCGGACAGATCCGTGCGCATCACCAGCGTGTTGATAAACAGGCCGACGATGGGCTCTACATCCGCCGTCAGTCGACCCTCCACAGGCGTTCCGACCAGCAGGTCGACCGCACTGGAGTAACGGTGGAGCAGCGTCTTGAAGGCTGCGAGCAGCACCATGTAGGCCGTGCACTCCGCGTGCCTGGCGAAGGCGGACAGTGCGTTGGCCAGCGCGGGAGACACCGTCCTCTGCACCCAGGCCCCCGCGAAGCGCTGCTCCGCAGGCCGGGGCCGGTCGGTCGGCAGTTCGAGAGCGGTGGGCGCGTTGGCGAGCCACTGCCGCCACCAGTCGAGGGCCCGCTTAAGGCGCGGGGCACCGCTCTGCTCCCGCTGCCGCCGCGCAAACTCCGCATAGGTCAGTGGCAACGGCAGCCAGTCCGGCGCCACGCCCTCCAGCGCGGCGGCCCAGGCGACAGCCAGTTCGGCAAACAAACTGTGATTCGACGTGGCGTCCGTCACGATGTGGGGTGCTACCAGCAGCAGGTGGTGGTCCTGTGGGCCGGTCTTAAGCAGCGTTACGCGCAAGAGCGGGCCACGCTCCAGGTCAAAGGGCGCGCGGGAAAGCGTCGCGAGCGTGGTCGCCAGCCCGTCCGCCGGACCCACAGTCCGGACTTCCAGCGGCAGCGGGCCAGCGGGATCCGTCACGGGCTGGGGACGGCCGGCCACGTTCAGGAAGCGGGTGCGCAGCGCCGGGTGGCGGGCCACGAGGGCGTCGAGAGCAACCCGGAGCGCCGGCAGAGCCAGCGGGCCAGTGCAGCGGATGGTCCAGGCCACGTTGTAGGCGGGACTGCCCGGATCCAGCTGCTCGAGGAACCAGAGTCGCTCCTGGCCAAAAGACACGGCGGCTGGCCGGGACGGCTCCTCCGCCGGCGGTGGTTCCTCCACCGCGACCGGGAGCCGGGCAGCGATCTCCTCCGCCAGACCCGCGATGGTCGGTGCCACGAAGAGCGCGCGCAGTTCCAGATCCACGCCGCAGGCGCTGCGGATGCGGGTCAGCAAGCGCGCGGCCAGCAGCGAGTGGCCACCGAGGTCGAAGAAATTATCCTGAACGGAAGGGAGAGGACCGCCGAGCACTTCGGACCAAAGGCCAGCGAGCTGCGCCTCCAGTGCCGTGCGGGGCGCGAGGCCGGTCGGCCCAAGGTTGCGCAGGAGCGGCGTCCCATCACCGGCAGCGACGAAGCGCAGCCGGTCGAGCTTGCCGCTGGGGGTCAGGGGCAGAGCGGCAAGTTCCCGCCACTCCGCCGGCACCATCCAGGCGGGAAGTTGCGCCTGCAGGTGGGCCCGCAGGGCCTCGACAGCCAGGGGCCCGGCACCGGACTTCACCACACCCGCCACCAGCGTAGCCCCGCTCCCCTCGCCGGCGATGCCGACCACGGCAGCCGCGACCTGCGGGTGCTGCGCCAGGGTCTGTTCGATTTCTGCCGGCTCGATGCGCTGACCCCGCAGCTTGAACTGGGCGTCGAGGCGACCGAGCAACTCCACCTGACCGTCCGGGAGAAAACGGGCCCGGTCCCCGGTGCGATACACCCGCTCCTCACCAGTCTCGGCGAAAGCGAGGTGCGCGAATTTCTCTGCCGTGAGCCCGGGCCGCTGCCAGTAACCGGCCCCGACCCCGAGGCCGCCCACCTGCAGTTCCCCCGGGAAACCCGCCGGCAGGGGCTCGCCGGCCGTGTCCAGGATGTAGACGCGGGCATTGCCCACCGGGCGACCGACCGGCACCCGGGTGGCGTCCGCCGCCAGCTCCCGCGTGTCGCAGGCGGTGGCATCCCAGATCTCCGACGTGCCGTAGGTATTGAGAAGCGTCATGGCCGGCAGCAGGCGCCGGCACTCGGCCACCAGTGCCGGTGGCAGCGGCTCACCACTGGCGATGCACCAGCGGAGCGCGGGCAGGGGCGTAGCCGTCGCGGCAAGCTCGTCCAGCAGGGCGCGCAGCAGGGAGGGCACGAGCACCAGCTGGGTGACGCCCGTGCGGGCCAGGAACGCGGGCAACCGGCGCGGGTCTGTGGCGACGTCGTCGGGCACGATCTGCAGCGGCATGCCGTGCCCCAGCGCGCCGAAGATTTCCCACCAGGCATCAATGAAGTTCAGGGTCGTGCGCAGCGCAAACACCTCGCCGGCGCCGAACCCGAACTTCGTCCACATCCAGTGACACCGGCTCACGGCTGACTCGTGGGTCGTGAACGCCCCTTTAGGCTGACCGGTGGAACCGGAGGTGTAGAGCAGGAAGGCGGCTGCAGCACCGGTCCCGGCCGGAACGCCCGTAGGAGCGCCTTTAGGCGCGATTCCGCTCTCGCTCGCGCCTAAAGGCGCTCCTACCACTGCACCATCGACCACCACCAGCGTCAACGCCAGCTGCGCATCCCGGGCAATGAACTCGAGCCGCGCCGGCGGAAAACCCGGATCCAGAGGCACGACGGTGCCACCAGCCCGCAGCACCGCCAGCAGGGCCAGCACCAGTTCCGGCGTCCGGCCCATCGCGATACCCACGTACCGGCCGCTGATTCCCTGGTCCCGCAGTTCTGCAGCCAGGGTGGCGCTCCGCGCGGCCAGCTCGCCGTAGCTCCAGTCACGCCGCTCACCCCGCAGGGCGACCGCGTCGGGCGTCCGGGCGGCCTGCGCCAGGAACCATTCGTGGAGGGTCGGCTCGGCGGGCACCGGGAACGCGGTGCTATTCCATTCCACCAGTACCCGCTGGCGCTCAACCCTGTCGAGCAGCGCCAGGCGGTCCAGCGGTTCGTCCGGCCGGGCGAGGAGCTCAGTCAGCAGGGTCCGCAACCGGTGGGGTAACTGCTCCGCCACCCAGTCCTCCAGCGCCGCTGAGGACCACGCGAAGTAGCCGGACAGCCCGGCGCCCTCCCCCGCATCCCGCAGCGCACACTCCAGGTCGTAGTAGGACGCGCGGGCCGCTGGCACGGACAGGATGTCGAACTCCAGATCACTAGCCCCCTGAAGGGCAGGCGTCGCAGGCTCCCAGGAAAAGAGGATCTGGAACAGCGGGTGCACGCCCAGCTCCCGGACCGGCGCGACTGCGGCGACGACCGTGGAGAACGGGACTGTCCGGTACTGGAACGTCTCGAGGGCGGCGGCGCGCTCCACCTGCAGCTGCGTACGAAACGACTGCTGCAGATTCACCGGGACGCGGAGCACCACCGGATTGACGAGACAGCCGACGACCTCCCGCAGGTCCGGCGTGTCCCGCAGGGTCATGGGCGTGCCGATGCAGACGTCGGGCTGCCCCGTCAGGCGCGCAAGCAGCACGCGGAAGGCAGCCAGCAGCGTCATGTAGGGCGTCGCGTTGGCAGTCCGCGCGAGCTGGCGCAGACCGTCGGCGAGTTCCGCCTCCAGGGTGAAGGGCACGCGCCGGGAAACTCGCTCCACCCGGGGCGGCCGGACCAGCGCACTGAGCGCCGGCGGTGGCAGGTTCGCGAGGCGCTGCCGCCACCAGTCGAGAGCGGCCGGCGCGGCAGTCCCCGTTTGCCAGGCAGGCAGAGCGGCGAGAGCCGCGTAAGACAGTGGGGCCGGAAGGCCGGCAGCGGCAGAGTTGTCGTAGAGCCGCGCCAGGTCGGCCTGGAGCACGGGCACGGAGAGACCGTCCGCCACGATGTGATGGGCAGTCACGAGCAGCACGTGGGACTCTGCGCTGTGCCGACAGAGCACCGGACGGACCAGCGGCCCGCAGGCCAGGTCGAAGGGTTCCCGGAGTGCCACCTCGGCAATGGGGATGAGTTCCGACTCGGCGGCAATGGGGACAGAAGAAATGGGGACATGCCTCATTTCGCCCTGCGAAAAGTGGCATGTCCCCCTTTCTTCGGCGAAGGGGGCGGGGAGTTTCGGGTGGCGCGCGTGCCGCCGCCGCCCGGCCTTTTCCAGTCTCCCGGCATCGAGGGGGCCG
>JANNXJ010000022.1:0-94423 GCA_031409515.1 Gammaproteobacteria bacterium
TCGCGCCTAAAGGCGCTCCTACAGCCGCTCCGACGGGGTCAGAAATTTTTGGGGTTTGCGGGTCATGGCGAACAGCGTTGCCATCAATCAGAGTCCCTTCACCTGGGAAGGCACAGATACCAAGGGCAACAAGGTCCGGGGCAAGACCCTGGCTGCCAGTGAGGCCGCCGTGCGCTCCCAGCTGCGCAAGCAGGGCGTAGTGCCGGTCCGGATCAGCAAGGAATTTACCCTCTTCAAGAGTGGCGGCAAGGTCACTCCCTACGACATCGCGATTTTCAGCCGGCAGCTGGCCACCATGCTCGGCGCCGGTATTCCCCTGGTCCAGGCCTTCGAGATCGTGGGCAGCGGCCACGACAACCCGGCGATGCAGAAGCTGATCCTAAGCACGAAGACGGATCTGGAATCCGGCACCGCCCTGGCGGAGGCCCTAGGCCGCCACCCCCTGTACTTCGATGACCTCTACATCAACCTGGTGACTGCCGGCGAACAGGCCGGCGCCCTGGACACGCTCCTCGACAAGGTCGCCACGTACAAGGAAAAAACCGAAGACATCAAGAAGAAGATCAAGAAGGCGCTGTTTTATCCGGCCGCCGTCATGGTCGTCGCGGTGATCGTCACCATCATCCTGCTGATCTTCGTGATTCCCCAGTTCGAGTCGCTCTTCAAGGGCTTCGGCGCCGACCTGCCGGCGTTCACCCGCATGGTGATCAACCTGTCCGAATTCGTACAGACCAAGGGCTGGTTTCTGGCCCTCGTGATCGGTGGCGGCATCAGCTTTTACGTTTACACCCGCAAACGTTCCGAGAAGCTGCGGGAGTTCGAAGACCGGCTTCTGCTCAAGCTGCCCATCGTGGGCAACATCATCGAAAAGGCCGCCGTGGCGCGTTTCGCCCGGACCCTCTCCACGATGTTCAGCGCCGGTGTCCCGCTTGTGGAAGCCCTGCAGTCCGTTGCCGGCGCCACCGGCAACATCGTCTATGAGAAAGCCGTGCTGTCCATGCGGGACGAAGTGTCCACCGGTCAGCGCCTGCAGCGGGCCATGGAAAACACGGGCATCTTCCCCAACATGGTGGTCCAGATGATCGCCGTGGGTGAGGAATCCGGCTCTCTCGACCAGATGTCCGCCAAGGTCGCCGACTTCTACGAGGCGGATGTGGACAATGCCGTGGACAGCATGAGCAGCCTGCTCGAGCCGCTCATCATGGCCATTCTCGGCGTCCTGGTCGGCGGCCTCGTGATCGCCATGTACCTGCCGATCTTCAAGCTCGGTTCGGTCGTCTGATCGATCCGGCGAGCCTGCAGGCCACGCCGTTGTTGCTGGCGGTTGTGGCGACGCTGCTGGGCCTCCTGGTCGGCAGCTTTCTCAACGTGGTCATCTATCGCCTGCCCGTGATGATGGACCGGGCCTGGCGCCGGGAGTGTGCGGCCCTGTCGGGTAGTCCTGGAGATGCCAGCCCACACACTAGCCCAGAGGCCGAGCCCTTCAACCTCGTCCGGCCGCGCTCCGCCTGTCCTGCCTGCAAGACGCCGATCAAGGCCCGGCACAACGTGCCCGTGCTGGGCTGGCTCTGGCTGCGGGGCCGCTGCGCCGCCTGCAGCGCCCCCATCCCCGCCCGCTATCCGGTGGTGGAGGCGATCACTGGCCTCCTGTCCGGGTATCTCGTCTGGCACTTCGGCTACACGCCGGAGGCCGTTGCAGCGCTGGGGCTGACCTGGGCGCTGATCGCCCTGACCGTGATCGATCTGGATCATCAGCTCCTGCCGGATTCGATCACGCTGCCCCTCCTCTGGGCCGGCCTGCTCTTCCACCTGCTGTTTGGGCCCCACCCGGAGGGCAGTCCCTTCGCCCCAAGCCTCGCGGATGGCGTGATCGGCGCCATGGCGGGCTACCTGAGCCTGTGGCTGGTTTATCAGGGCTTCCGGCTGGCGACCGGGAAGGAGGGCATGGGCTATGGTGACTTCAAACTCTTCGCCGCCCTGCTCGCCTGGCTGGGCTACCAGATGTTTCTGCCAATCCTGCTGCTCTCGGCCATGACCGGGGCGCTGACCGGCATCAGTCTGCTGCTGTTGGGGCGTCACGGCCGCCAGGAGCCGATCCCTTTCGGCCCCTTTCTCGCCGCTGCCGGCTTCGTGGCCCTCGTCTGGGGCGAGCCCCTGCTGGTCGCCGTCCCCTTCCTCCGGGTCTTCAGCTAGAGCCGGGCCGGGAAAGGACCAGGGCGATATGGGGAGCACCCGGCCTGAGTTCCGCGACTGGTCGGTTTTCAGGGTCGGCCTGACGGGCGGCATTGCCAGCGGCAAGAGCACCGTGGCCAGCCTGTTTGGTGCCCTGGGGGTACCCGTCATCGACACGGACCTCATAGCCCGGGAAGTGGTGGCGCCCGGGACCCCGGGCCTCACGGCCGTGGTCGGCGCGTTCGGCCCGGACGTGCTGCAGGCCGACGGCACTCTCGACCGGCGGCGACTCCGGGACCTGGCTTTCGCCACGACCGAGCGGCGCCAGCAGCTGGAGGCCATCCTCCACCCCCGGATCCGGGAACGCCTGGAAGTGCTCTGTGCCACTTCCGGCGGTCCCTACCAGGTCCTGGTCATTCCCCTGCTGGTTGAGTCTGGCCTTGAGGCCCGCGTGGACCGCGTGCTCGTGGTGGACTGTTCAGAAAGTGTTCAGCGGGCGCGCCTCAGGGTCCGGGACGGGGAATCTGCGGCCGGTGCCGACCGTCTCCTGGCAGCCCAGGCAAACCGTGCAGCACGTCTCAGCCGGGGTGACGACGTGCTGGTCAATGAGGGCACCCGTGACGAACTCCACCGCCGGGTTCAGGAACTGCATGGTAATTACCTGAACTTCGCCGCGCGCCCCCAGCGCGGCAGCGGGACTGGATTGAAGGACGTCGAGTGACGGTCAACGCCGGCAAAAACTGCATTTGCCCTCCCCGGCGGGGAGGTGCAGAATGCTGGGAAAACAAGGGCTCAAGCCCGACAGTGGCTATTCATGGTTAGCATTCCCATCGCAGATTTGTTTACTGAGACGTCAACCTCCGCCGCCACCGGGCTCTACGAGCAGCCCCTGAGCGAGCGGATGCGGACGTTTCTGCGTCTGGAATTCCTCTATCAGCAGTTCTGCTTCAATCTTGAGCAGACCTCCGAATGGGGCAGCCGGGCGGCGATCACCAGCATGCTCGACATCGTCGCGATCCTTGGCCGGGGCGACGTCAGGGGCGACGTGCTCAAGGAACTGGAGCGCCAGATTGGCGTCTATGACCGCTACCAGCACATGGCGGGCATCGACGAAGCCCGCCTGAAACGCGTCCTGCGCAACCTGCAGGATCTGCGGCAGCGCCTCTTTGCCCTCGGCCCCCAGTTCATGCAGCCGATTCGTGACAGTGAGTTTCTGGCGGCCATCAAGCACCGCAGTGCCATTCCCGGTGGCACCTGCGAGTTCGACTTGCCGGATTACAGTCACTGGCTGCTCCACGACTACGAACAGCGGGTGGCAGACATCGAAAGCTGGATGAAGAATCTGCGGCCGCTCTGCGACAGCATCGCGGAATTGCTGTGGCTGCTCCGGGAGAGCGGTCGGACCTCGGACCAGGTGGCGGCCAAAGGCACTTTCCAGCACGGCATGATTGGCGAGGGCGTGGCGGGACTGCTGCGCGTCGGCTTACAGCCCGGCGTCAACCTGTACCCGGAAATCAGCGGCAGCCATCACCGCTTCACCATCCGCTTCATGCAGTGGCCGGACGCGCTCCAGCGGCCCACCCAGGCCACTCAGGACGTCAATTTCCGCCTCACTATCTGCTGACAGCGGGCGATCTGCTGATCCCGGTCTCTCTGGCCAGTTCCGCCGCGATGGGCTGATCGGCTTCCAGCAGACCGGAATCCGGCAGTTCCGCCAGCGTCACCCAGCGCAGCGGCTGCCCCTCGACCCCCCGGGGCTCCCCCGCATAGCGCTCAACCAGAAAGACATGGAGCTCCACGCTCCGCTCCGGATAGGTGTGCCGGTAGGTCATGAACGGGGTCGCCGCCTCGACCGTGACGCCCAGTTCCTCTTTGAGTTCCCGGAACAGCGCCTGCCCGGGCTGCTCCCCAGAGTGCAGCTTCCCGCCGGGAAACTCCCAGAAGCCGCCAACGTGGCCACCCGGGGGGCGCTGGGCAATGAGGATGCGGCCCGCCGGGTCCCGGAGGATGCCGGCAGCAACCCGGATCAGCGGCGGTTCCGCCGGCGCGCTGTCAGTCAAGACGACCGTGGCACTGCTTGTACTTCTTGCCTGACCCGCAGGGACAGGGGTCATTGCGGCCCACCTTTTTCTCGGTCCGGACCCTGGGCGCAGCGGGCTCGGCGGGCGGAGCCATCGGCCTGGCAGGCCGGGCCACGAGAGGCCGGCGCGCCGGGGCCGCACTGTCACTGGTTGCTTCGGTGCCTGGCTCTGGCTCACTGGCGGCCGCCGTCATTGCCGAGGGGGCCTCATCGTGGCGGTATTGCAGCTGCTCGGCCATGCGCCGGCGGGTCTCCTCTGCCTCCACCTCATCCGGGCTCCGGATACGTGCCTTGGCAAGGATCGTGACCACGTCGCGCTTGACCCGGTCCAGCATGGCGCCAAACATCTCGAACGCTTCGCGCTTGTACTCCTGCTTGGGATTCTTCTGCGCATAGCCCCGGAGATGAATGCCCTGACGCAGGTAATCCATGGCAGCCAGGTGCTCCTTCCAGTGCAGGTCAACCTGCTGGAGCATCAGCTGCTTCTCGAGCTGCCGGAGCTCCCCGGTATCGACCGTTGAGAACTTCTTGAGATAGCCGGCCTCCACCTCAGCGAGGATCCGCACCCGGATGCCCGCCTCGTCCAGGCCAGGTTCGTCATCCAGCAGGCGCTTCACGTCCAGAGTGGCAGCGAACTCAGTCTCCAGGGCGGTGCTGAGACCCGCCACGTCCCACTGCTCCTCAACGCTCTCCGGGGCAATGAACTCGCTGACGACGGCATTGACCACCTCGGCGCGGATGTCGGCCAGCGCCTCGGAAATGTCGTCGGTCTGCATCAGCTGATTGCGCTGCTGGTAGATGACGCGCCGCTGGTCGTTGGCCACGTCGTCGTATTCCAGCAGGGCCTTGCGGGCATCGAAATTGTGGCCCTCCACCTTGCGCTGGGCTCGCTCGATCTGCCGCGTCAGCAGATTGCTCTCGATCGCCTCCCCTTCCCGCATGCCGACGCCCCGGAGCATGCCCTTGGTGCGTTCCGGGTCCCCGAAGATGCGCATGAGGTTGTCTTCGATCGACATGTAGAAGCGGCTTGACCCAGGATCGCCCTGCCGGCCAGCCCGGCCGCGCAGCTGATTGTCGATCCGGCGGGATTCGTGGCGCTCGGTGCCGATGATGCGCAGGCCGCCGGCAGCGAGCGTGCGGGCATGGCGCTCCTGCCAGCCGACGCGGTGCGCCGCGCGCTCGCTATCCGTCGTGTCCGGACCGAGCTGGGCAAGCTCCGCTTCCAGGTTGCCGCCCAGGACAATATCGGTGCCGCGGCCCGCCATGTTGGTCGCGATGGTGACCGCGCCGGGCCGGCCAGCCTCAGCGACCACGTGGGCTTCCCGCTCGTGCTGCTTGGCATTCAGCACCTGGTGGACCACCTCGTCCTTCTGCAGGAGATCGGCGAGAAACTCCGAGGTCTCGATGGACGTGGTGCCGACGAGCACAGGCTGTTCCCGTGTCCGACAGTCTTTGATGTCCTCGATGATGGCCTGGAACTTGTCCTTCTGGGTCAGGTAAACCAGGTCAGCCTGGTCATTGCGGATCATGTTCCGGTGCGTGGGAATCACCACGACTTCGAGGCCATAGATCTGCTGGAATTCAAACGCTTCGGTATCGGCCGTACCGGTCATGCCGGCCAGCTTGTCGTAGAGCCGGAAGTAGTTCTGGAACGTGATCGAGGCGACTGTCTGGTTTTCCTCCCGGACCCGGACCCCCTCTTTGGCTTCGACAGCCTGGTGCAGGCCATCGGACCAGCGTCGGCCCGGCATCGTCCGGCCCGTGAACTCATCCACGATGACGACTTCGCCATTGCGCACGATGTACTCGACATCCTTGCGAAACAGCGCGTGGGCGCGCAGGGCTGCTGTCAGGTGATGCATCAGGCGGATGTTCGCCGCATCGTAGAGGCTGTCGTCCTCGGTGAGGAGCCCCTCCTGCACCATCAGCTGTTCCACCTTCTGGTGGCCTTCCTCGGTGAGGAAGATCTGCCGAGCCTTTTCGTCCACGGCGAAATCGCCGGGACCGCCTTCGTCGTCATCGGTAGCCACGCGCTCCTGCCGGACCAGTCCCGGGACCAGCTTGTTGATCCGCATGTACAGCTCGGAGCTGTCGTCAGCAGAACCGGAAATGATGAGGGGCGTACGGGCTTCGTCGATGAGAATCGAGTCCACCTCGTCGACGACGGCAAACGCCAGTGGTCGCTGCACCTGGTCTTCCCGGCGAAACGCCAGGTTATCCCGCAGGTAGTCGAAGCCGAACTCGTTGTTGGTTCCGTAGGTGATGTCCGCGGCATAGGCCGCCTGCTTCTCGGTGCCAGACTGGCCGTTGCGAATGACGGCGACCTCCAGGCCCAGGAAGCGGTAGACGGGGCCCATCCAGTCCGAGTCACGCTGCGCCAGATACTCGTTCACTGTAACGATGTGCACGCCCCTGGCTGGCAGTGCGTTGAGGTAGGCCGGCAGTGTGGCCACCAGGGTCTTGCCTTCACCCGTCCGCATCTCTGCGATTTTCCCGTTGTGAAGCGCAAGGCCACCGACCAGCTGCATGTCGAAATGGCGCAGGCCGAGGGTCCTCCGGGCGGCCTCCCGGACCACCGCGAAAGCTTCGGGAATCAGGGCATCCAGGCTGGTGCCGGCGGCCAGGCGCTGGCGAAATTCGGCAGTCTTGGCCCGCAGGGCGGTGTCGTCCAGGGCCTGCAGTCCGGGTTCCAGTTGATTGGCAGCCGCGACGATCCGGCTGTAACCACGTAATAGACGCTGATTACGGCTACCAAAGAGCCGGGCAAACCACTTTAACAAGGCGTACATCCTCCGCGACCGGTCGGCCACGAGGCTCTATTCTAGCAAAGCATTTCCCGGGCCTTGGGCGGTTTGGGGGCCGTCAGGCGTCCTGGGGTACGAAGCGGGTGGGATTCTGGTGCCGGCCCCGGTAGAGCACTTCGAAATGCAGGTGGGTGCCGGTGGCCCGGCCCGTCGAGCCCATCAGTGCGATGGTCTGGCCCGGCTTCACATAGTCGCCCGGCGCCACCAGGTTGAAGGCGTTGTGCCCATAGCGGGTCACCCAGCCATTGCCATGATCAATCTCAATGAGATTACCGTAGCCGCGCTGGCGCCCGGACCAGCTCACCACGCCCGGCGCCACAGCCAGAATCGCACTGTTGTCCAGACCGGCAAAGTCGAGGCCCCGATGCACTGCAGGCCGGCCCGTAAAGGGGTCCAGGCGCTGGCCATAGTGGCTGGACACCCAGCCACCGGCCACGGGTCGCAGCATGGCCAGCACAGCCGCGGCGGAGGCCTGCCGGGCAGTTTTGGGGGCACGCTCGAAGGGGCCAGCGTCTTCCGGACCGCCCATGGCTGGCGCAGCAGTGACAGGGACCGCAGGGACCGGAGCGGCCTCCCACGCGGGGACCTCCCAGCCACGTTCCTGCCAGGCGCGTTGAGCGACGCGCGAGGCCACCGGCGCTGGCACGTCCAGCTGGGCATAGAGACAACCCAGGCCAAAGCCCGAGGCACCCAGCAACGCCGCGACCCCCATGCCAAGCAGCGCAGGCATTAGTCGGGCAGTGAGCCAGGGCAGCGGGTGAGGCGCGGGGTGGTCCATGTTGTTGTTTGCCTTCCTCCCGCTGCTTGAGCCAGTCCGGTACCTGTCCGGACACCGCGCTGGAGTGTGCCTAAACTATGCCCCACCGGTTTTGACTAAACAAGGAACGGTTCACACCCCACAACTCCCGAATGAGTACTGCGTCAAAAAATGGCCCGCGGGGCCTGGGTGAGCTGATTGCAGCCAATAGCCCGCTGGGCGCACTGGCCCGGGCTGCCAGCAGTCGCACGGACCTGGCAGCCTGCGTCCGGCAGCAGTTGTCACCGTCACTGGCCGCTGCCGTGAGCAACTGCAATCTGCGGCCGGATGGGACTCTGGTGGTGTCAGCCACCAGTTCGGAATGGGCCGCCCGACTCCGCTTCGAGGCCGACGGGATCCTGACGGGGTGCCGGAAGGCGTGGCCCGCAGCCGCCCGCGTCGTGTTCCGGGTGGGCAGTGCGCTGTAGGAGCGCCTACACGCCGGCGGCTAGTGGCACCTGGTAAGAAATTGGCGACTGCCGCTGGTCTTCGAAGGTCACGATCTCAAAGGCCGACGGATCCGCCCGCAACGCCAGCAGCAGCTGGTTATTGAGGCCGTGGCCGGACTTGCAGGCCGTCAACTCGCCCACCAGGCTGTGGCCCAGCAGGTAAACGTCGCCGATGGCGTCGAGAATCTTGTGCTTGACGAACTCATCCTCGAAACGCAGGCCATCTTCGTTCAGCACCCGAAAGTCGTCGAGCACCACCGCGTTATCCATGCTGCCGCCCAGAGTGAGTTGGCGGGCACGAAGCATTTCAATGTCCCGGGCAAAACCGAAGGTCCGCGCCCGGGAAACTTCCCTGAGAAACGCCGTCGTCGAAAAATCCACCGTGGCCGTCTGCGCGTGCCGGCGGAAAACGGGATGGTCGAAATCGATGCGGAAATTGACCTTGAAACCGGCAAAGGGCTTCAGCTCGGCGAACTTGTCGCCGTCCTCGACCCGCACAGTCTTGCGGATCTGGATGAACTTCTTGGCGGCCTTCTGCTCGGCCACGCCGGCTGACTGCAGCAGAAACACAAAGGGTGCGGCGCTGCCATCCATGATCGGGACTTCGCCGGCACTGAGATCTACATAGGCGTTATCGATGCCGAGGCCGGCAAAGGCGGCCATGAGGTGCTCGATGGTCGCAACCTTGACCTCGCCCTGGACCAACGTCGTACCCAGCTGGGTTTCGCCGACCTTGCCAGCATCGGCACGCACATCCACCGGCGGATCGAGGTCCACGCGACGAAACACGATGCCGGAATTCTCTGCAGCCGGACGCAGGGTCATATAGACCTTGCGGCCCGTGTGGAGGCCCACGCCGGACGCGCGAATGGAATTCTTGAGCGTGCGTTGCTTGACCATGACTTACCGCTCCAACTGCTCCCTGTCGGCCCCAACCTGTCGTCGGCTTTGGACCTGCCGGCCTTGAGCCGACTGTGTCCGACCAGCAACAGGCGTAAATGCGCGGGCCTGCCGGCCCCTAGGGGGGCAGACCAGCCGGAAATGAACGCCTTACAACCTAGCCAAGGCCCTGAAAATACAGGGAAAACAGGCGAAATTTCCTGCCTGTTGCCAAGCAAAAGCCCCATCGCCTTGGTCTAAACCCTAGCACAGGCGGCGAAAATCCCGCAACGGCGCAGGTCCGGCAACCAGGGGCTGTCCGCCCCGGTTACCGGACCCCCGGGCAGGTCAGTCCGCCTGGCGCCGCAGGAAGGCCGGCACGTCGAGGAGGTCGAAGGAGGCCTCTCCACCCTCCGTCAGTTGATCACCCACGGCCCGCTGACGCTGCCAGGTCGGCTGGTCATAGGCGCCATAGCCGGCGGGCTCGGTCGCCTGGGTGGCCTGGGGAGACTGGTGCTGGTGCCCGTGATGACTGGCTCCCGGCCCCTGGCCCCGGTGACTCGCCGGCATTGCCTGGGCAACGACCCGCATCTGCGGCTGCTGCTTGACCACCGGCTGACCCAGGCCTGTCGCCACGACGGTCACCCGGATGGTATCGCCCATCTCGGGATCGATGACCGTACCGATGACCACGGTGGCGTCTTCCGAGGCGCACTGCTTGACGGTCTCGCCGACCTGGCGGAACTCGCCAATGCCGAGGTTCTCGCCCGCGGTGACGTTCACCAGGATGCCCCGCGCGCCGGACAGGTTGACGTCCTCCAGCAGCGGGCTGGAGATGGCCGCCTCGGCAGCTTCCCGGGCCCGGTCCGGACCCTTGGCCGTGCCGGAACCCATCATGGCCATGCCCATCTCGGACATCACGGTGCGCACGTCGGCAAAGTCGACGTTGATCAGACCCGGGCGGGTGATCAGTTCGGCGATGCCCTGAACGGCTCCCTGCAGAACCTCGTTGGCGGCCTTGAAGGCGTCGAGCAGCGTGGTCTCAGGCCCGAGTACCGACAGGAGCTTTTCGTTGGGGATCGTAATCAGTGAATCGACGTACTTGCCCAGCTCGGCAATGCCCTGCTCGGCAATGGCAAGGCGCTTCTTGCCTTCCATCGCAAAGGGCTTCGTGACCACGGCCACCGTCAGGATGCCCAGTTCGCGGGCGACCTGGGCCACCACCGGCGCTGCGCCCGTGCCCGTGCCACCGCCAAGCCCGGCGGTGATGAACAGCATGTCGGCGCCTTCAATCACCTCGATGATCCGGTCCCGGTCCTCCATCGCGGCCTGGCGGCCCACATCCGGATTGGCTCCGGCCCCCAGGCCCTTGGTGATGTTGCAGCCAATCTGCAGGGCAGTCCGGACGTTCGAGGTCCGCAGCGCCTGCGCGTCGGTGTTGCAACAGACAAAGTCCACGCCATCGATCCCGGTGCCCACCATGTGCCGGACGGCGTTGCCGCCGCCCCCGCCCACGCCGAGGACCTTAATGACCGCGTTCTGACTGACTGCATCCATGAGTTCAAACATTATCCTGTCTCCATTAACTTTGAGGATTGGCGACAACAACAAATCGTCGTTAGAAATTTCCCTGAAACCAGCGCTTCATCTGACCCCAGACGTCCTTTAGACCCGGTCCGACTGGCAGTTCGCCGGACGCACGCACCGCTTTGCTTCTCCCGTAAACCAGTAAACCAACCCCGGTGGAGTGAATGGGGTTACGCACCACATCACCGAGTCCCTTGACATGCTGGGGCACGCCCAGCCGGACCGGCATGTGAAAAACCTCTTCCGCCAGTTCGACGGCACCCTCCATCTTTGAGCTGCCGCCCGTAAGGACGATGCCGGCCGCGATCATGTCTTCGAACCCGCTGCGCCGAAGCTCGTCGCGGATCAGGCCGAACAGTTCTTCGTACCGGGGCTCAACGACTTCAGCCAGGGTCTGCCGGGCAAGGCGCCGGGGGGGCCGGTCGCCGACGCTGGGCACCTCGATGGTTTCGTCAAGGTTTGCCAGCTGGGAAAGCGCGCAGGCGTACTTGATCTTGATCTCCTCGGCGTACTGGGTCGGCGTCCGCAGGGAGATCGCGATATCGTTGGTGACCTGGTCACCGGCAATCGGAATCACGGCCGTGTGCCGGATAGCGCCGTTGTTGAAGACGGCGATATCGGTGGTACCCCCGCCAATGTCGACGAGGCAGATGCCGAGCTCCTTCTCGTCATCCGTCAGCACCGCATGGCTTGAGGCCAGCTGCTCCAGGACGATGTCCTCGACTTCGAGGCCACAGCGCTGGACGCACTTGACGATGTTCTGGGCCGCGCTGGCGGCGCCGGTGACCATATGGACCCGGGCTTCGAGCCGCACACCCGACATGCCGATGGGCTCACGGATGCCTTCCTGGCCGTCGATGATGAATTCCTGGGGCAGCACATGCAGGATCTTCTGGTCGGCGGGAATAGCCACCGCCCGCGCGGCGTCAATCACCCGGTCCACGTCGCTCTGGGTGACCTCCCGGTCGCGGATGGCAACAATGCCGTGGGAGTTCAGGCTGCGAACGTGGCTGCCGGCGATACCCGCATAGACCTGATGAATATCGCAGCCCGCCATCAGCTCCGCCTCCTCGATCGCGCGCTGGATCGAGATCACGGTAGATTCGATATTGACGACCACGCCCTTCTTCAGTCCTTTGGACGGGTGACTCCCGAAGCCAATGACCTCGATCTGGTTGTCGTCCTGCAACTCGCCAACGATAGCGACAACCTTCGACGTGCCGATGTCGAGGCCGACAATGATTCCCCTGCCTTCCTTCCTAGGCACGGGGCAATAACTCCGTCGGTGGCAGTTCCTCGTCGGCCGCAGCTTTCACTGCCCGCTGCGGCTTCCAGCCAATGGAGAAGCCGTTGGTATAGCGCATGTCGACAAACTGCACATCGGTCGCCACCGGCGTCACCACGGTGTCCAGAGCTTCGTAGAAGCGGTTGAGCCGGGCATCCACATCCTGGGACCCCAGGCGCACGCCGATACCGTTGCTGAGCAGGAGGGTCCAGGCGCCACGCCCGTCCAGTTCGAGCGCAACAACCCCGAGGCCCCGCTCGAGAAGCTGCTCCTGGATCGCAACGTAGCGCGCAGCGACATCCGCTTCCGAACCTTCGGGACCGTTCAACTGCGGCAACTCGGCGGGAATGTGGGTCGTGTGCCTGACGAAGAGGCGGCCCTGGGGGTTCAGCAGCCCGTCAGCGCCCCAGCGCGCAGCAGGGGCTTCTTCGGTCACCGTCACGTCCAGCGTGTCTGGCCATTGCCGGCTGACGCGGGCGGTGGCCACCCAGGGCAGTGCGGCTACCCGGGCCTGGATGGCGTCCAGGTCTGCCGCGAGGAAGCCCTTGCCCATGTAGCGGCGCAGCACTGACTCCAGCTGATCGGCGGAGACCCGCTCGAACTTGCCGTTGAACACCATGCGTTCCACGGGGCGATTGAGGACCCAGCGGCCGGCGGTAAAGAGTCCCGCCGTCACCAGGAGCAGGCCAATCAGGCTGGAGAGCGCGACCCAGGGGATCCGGGGCAGCTTTACCCGGGGTTCGTCCCGGCGTTTACGATTGCCCCGCCCGAAGATCTTCATGCGGTCACTCCGGGCACGGCGGCGAGGCTGGTCTCGAGGATCTGCCAGACAAGATCGTCAAAGCCAGTACCGGCAACCGCTGCCGCCATGGGCACGAGACTGTGACTGGTCATGCCGGGCACCGTGTTGATCTCGAGGATCAGCGGACCGGCCTGGGGAGAGACCATGATGTCGACCCGGCCCCAGCCTCTGGCGCCGACGGCGTCGAAAGCGGCCCGGGCAATGTCTGCCAGCTCCCGCTCGCCCTCGGCTGGCAGGCCACAGGGGCACAGATAGCGGGTCTCGGCGCTGAAGTACTTGGCCTGATAGTCGTAGAACGTACTGTCGGTCTGGATGCGGATCAGCGGCAGGACCCGGTCGTGGAGGATTGCCGCCGTGAACTCGGGGCCGGCCACCCACTCTTCCGCGAACACATCGCAGTTGAACCCGGCCGCCAGGTCCCAGGCCGCCTGCATCTGGTCCGGACGCTCAACCTTGCTCATGCCGATGCTGGAGCCCTCATCGGAGGGCTTGACCATCAGGGGCAGGCCGAGCTGCTCGCCCGCCTCCGCGAGATCAGCCACATTCCGGAGCACACAGTAGCGGGGTGTTGGCAGGCCCGCGCCCTGCAAGAGCCGCTTGGTCCGCAGCTTGTCCATGCTGATGGCGGACCCCAGCACACCGGAACCGGTGAACGGCAACCCGAGGAACGTGAGCAGACCTTGCAGGGTGCCGTCTTCGCCGCCCCGGCCGTGCAGGGCAATCCACACCCGGTCATAGCGGCCGGCAGTCAGGCGGGCCACCAGATCCCGGCCGGCATCCAGACCTTCGGCCTGCACGCCCTTGGTCCGCAGGGCCTTGAGTACGGCATCGCCCGTCAGGAGGGAAATCTCCCGCTCAGCGGATTCACCGCCCATCAGAACGACCACCCGGCCGAAAGCGGCCGGGTCCGTCACCCGGGGATAGCGGGAGGTCGTCACGACGGACCCCCTTCCCGCCCGGCAGGGCCGGCGACGCGGTCGACGGGCTCGCCCAGGAACTGGACTTCGGTGTCGAGCCGCACGCCGGAGCGGGCTTCGACGGTAGCGCGGACCTTAAGGATCAGCGCCTCAATATCGGCAGCGGTCGCCCCGCCCGTGTTGATGATGAAATTGGCATGCTTCGGCGAGACCTCGGCACCGCCGATACGGGTGCCCTTGAGGCCGGCGGCCTCGATGAGACGGGCGGCATGGTCGCCCGGGGGGTTCTTGAAGACGGAACCGCAGCTCGGGAGCCCCAGGGGCTGGCTTGCTTTGCGCTCAGAGACAAGTGTGCGGATGCGGTCCGCGGCCGCCGTGTAGTGTTCGTCAAACTTGAATCGCGCAGCCAGGAACCACTCCTCTAGCGGACCGCGCACGTCCCGGTAACCGACCCGATAGTCCTCTCGCCCACGGGTGCGCACCGTCCCGCTGCGATCGACCACATCGACGTCGATGACTTTGGCCCAGGTTTCACCGCCAAAAGCCCCCGCGTTCATCCGGAGCGCCCCACCCACGGTGCCCGGAATCCCTGCGAAAAACTCGGCCGGCCCCAGTTCCCAGCGACTGCACTGCCGCGCCACCACCGTGCACGGCACCCCAGCCTCGGCCTCGATAACCCCGCCACCCAGATTGCGGAGTCCGTTCAGCGCCTGTCCCGTAGCAATGACCGCGCCCCGAATGCCACCGTCCCGCACGAGGAGGTTGCTTCCGAGGCCGACCCAGTAGACCGGCGTGTCCGCATCGAGGCTGCGGAGAAAATCCAAAAGTTCATCACGACAACGCGGCGAATAATACACGTCTGCGGGCCCGCCGACGCGCCATGTTGTGTGTTTCGACATCGGCTCGTTACGGAGCAACTTGCCGGCAGGTTCACGCGTCGCTGTCATCACGCGGGCGCACCAGTACGCGTGCTCACTGCACAGGCGTGCGCGTCGCGAAGACCGAGTGCCGCGCTGCCGATGCTCCCGGCGCCGAGAGTCAGCACGACGTCGCCTTCCTGCACCACGCTGGTCAGCAGCCCCAGAAGTTCCTCCATCTGGGGCACAAACACGGGCTCGATCTGCCCGCGACTGCGAATCGCGCGGCAAATGGCCCGGCCATCGGCGCCCGCAATGGGCGCCTCGCCGGCGGCGTAGATCTCGGTGACCAGCAACCGGTCGGCGGCCGACAGGGCCTCGGCGAAGTCGTCGAGGAGATCCCGGGTCCGGGAGTAGCGGTGCGGCTGGAAGGCTACGACCAGCCGTCGGTCCGGCCAGGCCTGGCGGACGGCCTCGATAGTCGCAGCAATCTCGGTCGGGTGGTGACCGTAGTCGTCCACCAGGACCACCCGCTTGCCGGCGAGGGAGATCTCACCCAGCACCTGGAGACGCCGGTCCACGCCCTCAAAACTGGCAAGGGCCTGCTGACAGGCCGCATCGTCCAGCTCCAGATCCCGGGCTATGGCTACGGCCGCAAGGGCGTTCAGCACGTTGTGCCGGCCGGGCAGGTTGAGGATGACCGGGAGAGGCGCCGCACCGGGGCGCACGACAGTGAAGCGGGACCGGAGCCCGTCCCGCACCCAGTCCTCGACCCGGACATCCGCCTCAGGTGAGAAGCCGTAGGTCAGGGTAGCCCTGTGCAGCAGCGGAAGAATCTGGCGGACGCCCGGATCATCCAGGCAGACCACGGCCAGTCCGTAGAAGGGGAGGTTGTGCAGAAACTCCACGAAAGTGTGGCGGAGGCGCTCCATATCGCCGCCGTAGGTGGCGAGATGGTCATTGTCGATGTTGGTAACGACAGCAACCATGGGCTGCAGGTGGATGAAGGACGCATCACTCTCGTCTGCTTCCGCCACCAGGTAACGGCCCGCGCCCAGGCGGCCGTTGGAGTCGGCGCTCTTCAGCCGGCCGCCGATGACAAAGGTGGGATCCTGGCCCGCCTCGGCCAGAACGCTCGCGATGAGGCTGGTCGTCGTGGTCTTGCCGTGGCTGCCAGAAACCGCGATGGCATGGCGGAAGCGCATGAGCTCCCCCAGCATCTCGGCCCGCTGCACGACCGGTTTGCGAGTGGCCCTTGCGATCAGTACTTCCGGGTTGTCGTCTGCCACCGCACTGGAAACGACCACCACGTCGGCTTCGCCGACGTTCTCCGCCCGGTGGCCGATGTGCACCAGGGCACCAAGCCGGGTCAGCCGCCGCGTCACCGCGGACTCCTTCAGGTCTGAGCCCTGCACGGCATAGCCGAGGTTCAGCAGCACCTCGGCGATACCGCCCATCCCGACGCCGCCAATGCCCACAAGATGGATCCGGTTAATTCGGCGCATCCGGTCACGCATTGCGGCTCCCTCCTGTCGCAGCAGCAAGACAGGCGGCAACGATGGTCTCCGTTGCCTGGGGCATGGCCAGGGCCCGGGCACGCTCGGCCTGCGCCAGGACCAGGTCCCGGTTCACTACATAGGCCCGAAGTTCCGCGGCCAGCCGGCTGGGGGTCAGCTCGGACTGGGGCAGGAGCGTGGCGGCGCCGGCGTCGACCAGCCAGGCCGCATTGCGGGTCTGGTGATCGTCGACGGCGGCTGGAAATGGCACCAGCACCGCACCGACGCCGGCGGCCGCCAGTTCCGCTACGGTCAGCGCGCCGGACCGGGCCAGGACGACGTCCGCCCAGCCGTAGGCTTCTGCCATGTCAGTGATGAACGGCAACACGAGGGCCTCGACGCCGGCGGCCCGGTAAGCCGCCTCGGCCACCGACCGGGTGGCCTCCCCCGCCTGGTGGCGGATGTCGGGCCGCTGGTCCGGCAGCAGGAGCGCAATGGCCGCTGCGACGGTGGCATTGAGTGCGCGGGCGCCCTGGCTGCCGCCCAGGACGAGCAGGCGCAGCGGCCCCCGCCGGCCAGCGAAACGGACGGCAGGCGGTGGCAAGGCGGCAATGTCTGCGCGCACGGGATTACCCGTCACGCGCGTCTTCACGCTGGGCGAAAAACTGCCCGGGAAGGCTTGGAGCACTTCCCGGGCAAAACCAGCCAGAAGACGATTGGTTAATCCGGCGACTGCATTCTGTTCGTGGATGACCAGCGGGCGGCGCAGCAGCCAGGCAGCGAGACCGCCCGGCCCCGCCGTGTAGCCGCCCATGCCCAGGACCACCTTGGGCCGGCACCGCCGCACCACACTCATGGCATCCGCCACGGCGATGAGGATCCGCACCGGGGCGAGCAGCCAGCTGAGTACGCCCTTGCCGCGCAGTCCCTGGACGCGCACCGTTGCCAGCGGAAAGCCCTCGGGGGGCACAACCCGGGATTCGATGCCCCGCTCGGTGCCGAGCCACACCACCTGCTCGTTGCGAAGGCGCAGCGCACGGGCGACGGCCAGCGCCGGGAAAACGTGTCCGCCGGTGCCGCCCGCCATGATGAGGACCGGGGCCTGGCTCATCGCGCGACCCGACCGTTGACGCGCCGGCCGGTGGTGCCCGCCAGACCGCGATTCTCCAGATCGACGCGCAGGAGCAGGCCGAGCGCCGCCAGAGTCACAATCAGTGAGCTGCGGCCGAAGCTGACCAGGGGCAACGTCAGCCCCTTGGTTGGCAGCACGCCCATGTTGACGCCCAGATTGATCAGGGCCTGGATGGCGAGCCAGATGCCGAGACCGAAGGCCACATACGCCTGAAAGTTTGCCTCCCGGGCGGCAGCAGCGCGGGCGATGGCCAGCGCGCGCCAGATCAGGACCCCGTAGAGCGCGATCATCACCAGGCTGCCCACCAGGCCAAACTCCTCGGCAATCACCGCGAAGATGAAGTCGGTGTGGGCCTCTGGCAGGTAGAAAAGTTTCTGCACGCTGGCGCCAAGGCCCAGTCCCGTCCA
The DNA here is from genome assembly GCA_031409515.1 of Gammaproteobacteria bacterium. Classification (GTDB taxonomy): domain Bacteria; phylum Pseudomonadota; class Gammaproteobacteria; order Steroidobacterales; genus SHZI01. Next base: position 17,664 of record JANNXJ010000022.1, read on the forward strand.
TTCCCCGGTGCCGATGGCAATCAGGGACTGGGTGAGCTGGAAACCATCGCCGTAGGGATCGGCCCAGGGGTTCCAGAACCCCATCAGCCGCCGCATACGGTAGGGAGAGAACCTGGCGAGGGCCGCGAACAACAGGACTACGGGCACGATCAGGGCCAGCACATCGCGAACCCGGGCGCCGGCTATGAACAGCACCGCAAAGGACATGCCGAGCAGCAACACCGCTGAGCCGAAATCCGGCTGCATGAGCAGCAGGCCGGCGGCCGCGCCCACGATCAGCAGAGGCTTCACCAGACCAAGAAATCCGCTCCGCAGTTCCTGGTTCCGGCGCACCGCGTAGTCGGCGACGTAGATGAGCAGCATGAGCCGGGCCGGCTCGCTCACCTGAACAATATTGATTCCTGCCACGCTGAGCCAGCGGGTGCTGCCGTTGGCGGTGTGGCCAACCCCGGGTATGAGCACGATCACCAGCAGTGCCAAAGCGAGGCCCGCCAGCCAGGAGCCCAGGCTTTGCCACAGCCGGGTGGGAATCTTGAGCAGGCAAAAGCCAGCGACCAGCCCCAGGAAGGCCGCTATCAGCTGGCGCTCGAGGAAGTAAAAGGCATTGCCGTACGCACGATCCGCCAGCGCGATCGACGCCGACGTCACCATCAGCAACCCAACGGTCAGAAGGATCGCTGTGACCCCAATGAGCAGGGCATCGGGGCGGTCCTGCCCGGGAATGGCGAGCTGCCGCGTACTCATGGGGTACCGCCGCTGGCGTTGGCCACGAGGCTGTGGACGGCCAGCGCAAACGCTGTGCCCCGGGCGGCGTAGTCCCGATACATGTCGAGGCTGCTGCAGGCCGGGGCCAGCAGCACTGTCCAGCCAGGCTGGGCCAGGGTCGCCGCGGTGCTGACCGCCAGCTGCATGTCGGCGACCAGGTGCACCGGACAGACGGTCGCCAGTTCGGCAGCCAGCGCCTCCCGGTCCCGCCCGAGCAACACGGCAACGCAGTCCCGGCCGCGCAACGCCGCCGCCAGGGTCTCGAAACTCGCGCCCTTGCCATCACCCCCTGCAATCAGAACCAGGGGTCCGGTAACGCTGCCAACACTCGTGACCGCTGCCCCGACATTGGTGGCCTTGGAATCGTCAATCCAGGTGACGCCCTGCCACCGGGCGACCGTTGCCATGCGGTGGGGCAAGGGCTGGTAGGCGCGCAGCCCGGGTAGCAGCTCATATATAGACGTGCCGCTGGCACTACAGAGCGCGAGGGCGGCCAGGGCATTGGCGACATTGTGGCGGCCCGTAACCTGCAGTTCGGCGACCGGCAGCAGCGGCTCCCGGCCCCGGGCCAGCCAGGGGCTGCCGTCCCGGACCAGCAGGCCGAAGTCCTGCCCCGCGGGGGTATCCAGGCCAAAACTCAGGGTCCTGATCCCGGACTGGACCAGGCCCGCGAGCTCGGGCGCGTCGCGGTTGATCACAGCAAGCTCGCACCGCGTGTAGATGCGCGCCTTGGCCAGGCGGTAGGCCGCCAGGTCGCCGTGGACGTCCAGATGATCGGGGGTGATGTTCAGCACCACTGCCGCGGCAGCCGGCACCGGCGCACTCCGCTCGAGCTGAAAGCTGGAGAGCTCCAGGACGTACTGCTCGACGGCCGGGTCGAGGAGCTCCAGCGCGGGAGTCCCCAGGTTGCCACCCACGGCGGCCCGCACACCGGCGCCCTTGAGCATGGCCCCGACCATGGACGTCACCGTGCTCTTGCCATTGGAGCCGGTGATCGCCGTGATCGGCGCCGACGCTTCGCCGGCGAACAGGTCGATGTCACTGAGCACCGGGACGCCCTGCTGGCGGGCAGCGGCGAAAACTGGCAGGTGGAGGTCGACACCCGGCGAGACGAGGATCCGGTCGACGCCCGCAGGAACCGCAGTTGGTGGCCCGGCTGACAGGATCTCGGCTGCCGGCATCGCGGCGCGTATGGCGGCCAGCCCGGGTGGCAGCGCACGGGTATCGGCGAAGACAGCCCTGACACCCCGGGCCGCGAGGAACCGGGCACAGGACACGCCGGTACCCCCCATACCGAGCACCAGCGTGGCGCCACCGGACTGACGGTTCGATGGCATGCGGGCTTCCCTTGGTGCAGCAGCCATCATCAGCGGATCTTCAGGCTCGACAGGCCGACGAGGACCAGGATCACGGTGATGATCCAGAAGCGCACGATCACCTTCGGCTCCGCCCAGCCCTTGAGTTCGAAGTGGTGATGCAGGGGTGCCATGCGGAAGATGCGCTTCCCGGTCATCTTGAACGAGGCCACCTGCATCATCACCGAGACGGTTTCGGCGACGAAGATCCCGCCCATGATCAGCAGGACCACTTCCTGGCGGACGACGACCGCCACCGCGCCCAGGGCTCCGCCAAGTGACAGAGCACCGATGTCGCCCATGAAGACCTGAGCCGGATACGTGTTGAACCACAGGAAGCCGAGGCCCGAGCCCGCAATGGCAGCGCAGAACACCAGCAGCTCGCCCGCACCGGCCACATAGGGCACGCCGAGATAGCGGGCAAAGATGGCATTACCAGCCACCCAGGCAAAGATTCCCAGGGCACCGCCCACCAGCACGGTCGGCATGATGGCGAGGCCATCCAGGCCGTCAGTCAGGTTGACCGCGTTGCTGGTGCCGACAATGACGAGGCAGGCAAACGGAATGAAGAGCCAGCCGAGGGGAATCACCACGTCCTTGAAGTATGGAATGAGCAGGGCCGTCGACTGGGGCGAGTCGGCCCGCAGGTAAAGGATCACGCCAGCACCCAGCGCAATGAGCAGCTGCCAGAAGAGCTTCTGCCCGGCCGAGAGGCCCTTGGGATTCTTCAGGACCAGCTTGCGGTAATCGTCGGCGAAACCGATCAGGCCGTAGGCCATGGTCACGCCAACCACGACCCAGACGAAGACGCTGCGCAGGTCGGCCCAGAGCAGCGTGCTGACCAGTATTGCGAGGAGAATCAGCGTACCGCCCATGGTCGGGGTCCCGGCCTTCTGCAGGTGGCTCTGGGGGCCGTCATCCCGGACGTTCTGGCCGATCTGCCGGAGCGTCAGGCGCCGGATCAGCGCAGGGCCAAGCAGCAGTGCAATGGCCAGCGCCGTCAGTGCCGCCAGGATGGCGCGCAGGGTCAGATAGGTCAGGGCGTTGAAGCCGGAGATCAGGGGCGTCAACGCCTCGGCAAGGAGCAGGAGCATCAGTGCGCGCCTCCGTCGTCAGCGTTCTCACCGTTCAGTGCCTTGACCAGGCGTTCGAGACCCGCACTCCGGGATCCCTTGACGAGCAGGCGGACGTCCGGAGCGAGCTCCGGGCGGATAGCGTCGGCCATGGTGATCACGTCCGCCGCCCAACGCGCCCGTGGACCGAAGGCTTCGGCGGCGTGCTGAGCCAGCGGGCCCACCGCGTAGAACCGGTCAATGCCGCAGCGGGCAGCCAGCGCACCGATGTCCCGATGCAACTCGACGGCAGTGGGACCCAGCTCAGCCATGTCGCCCAGCACGAACCAGCGCTTGCCGGAAAGGCTGGCAAGGAACTGGATGGCGGCGCCCACGGAGCCGGGATTCGCGTTGTAGCTGTCGTCGTAGATGGTGCTGCCGGCAGGGCCGGGCTCCGGCCGCAGCCGACCCTTCACGTTGACCATGCGGTTGAGCCCGTCCCGGACGGCGTCCAGTGTGGCGCCCGCGGCGGTCGTCGCCGCCGCAGCGGCCAGCGCATTCTGGATGTTGTGACCACCGGCCATGGGCAGGCGGATCACGACGTCGCCCACGGGGGACACCAGCCGGAAATGCTGGCCATCGCCGTTCGTCGTAGCAATCTCTATGGCGCGAAAGTCCGCCCCTGGGTCGAGGCCGAAGGAGCGGTAGCGAACGTCCTGCCGCAGGCCCCGCCAGTAGGCATGGAACGGGTCGTCCCGGTTCACGACGGCCAGGGCGCCAGGGTCCAGGCCGGCAAACAGTTCGCCCTTGCCCTCGGCAACGCCCCGGATCGTCCCGCCAAACCCGGCCAGGTGGGCAGGCCCGGCATTGGTGAGGACAGCCACCGTGGGGCGGGCAATGGCCGTCAGCAGGGCGATATCGCCGGTCCCGCTGGCCCCCATCTCGATAACGGCCGCGCGGTGGGTCGCGTTGAGCCACAGCAGGGTGATGGGCACGCCGACGTGGTTGTTGAGATTGCCCCAGGTGACGAGCACCCCGCCGTCTTCGCCGGGCTGGCGCACATGGGCGCGCATGATGGCGCCCATCATTTCCTTCAGCGTGGTCTTGCCGTTGCTGCCGGTGACTCCCAGGACCGGAATCGCGAAACGCTGGCGCCAGACGGTGGCAAGGTCCCGCAGGGCCTTGCCGGCGTCGGCGACCACCACCTGGGGTATGGCCACCGGCTGGCTGGACTCCACGACGGCAGCGACGGCACCCTGCTCCGCCGCGGTGTGCACGAAAGCCGCCGCGTCGTAACGCACCCCCCGGAGCGCAATGAACAACTGGCCTGGCCCGATGCTGCGGGTATCTGTGCTGACCGAGTCGAAGCCCACGTCGGACCCGACAAGTTTCCCGCCCGCAGCTTCCGCCACCCAGGCTAGCGTGGCCATCGTCATGCTGCCCCGGCCTTGAGGGCCGAACGAGCAACCTCGACATCGGAGAAGGGCCGGCGCTCGTCGCCAGTGATCTGCACGGTCTCGTGACCCTTGCCCGCAATGAGCACGGCATCACCCGGCCGGGCCAGACGAATCGCCCGCTGGATCGCGGCAGCACGGCCAGGTACCACCTGCAGCCGATCCAGTGAAACGACGCCCGAAAGAATGTCAGCGATGATCTGCTGCGGGTCTTCGGTGCGGGGATTGTCATCCGTGATGATCACGTGGTCAGCCTGCATGGCTGCTGCGCCCATCTCTGCACGCTTGCCCCGGTCCCGGTCACCGCCACACCCGAACACGCACCAGATGGCCCCGGAACAGTGCTCGCGAACAGCACTGATGGCCTTGCGCAGCGCATCCGGCGTGTGGGCGAAATCGACGAGGACTAAGGGCTGATGCGCCATCGACGGCACGCGCTCCATACGGCCGGGCGGCGCAACACACTGGCGAAGGGCCCCAGCCGCTTCTGCCAGGGACCAGCCCTGGGCCACCAGGATCCCCGCCGCGAGCAGGAGATTTTCCGCGTTGAATCGGCCCCAGAGCGGGCTATCCAGGCGCACGACATCCTTGCCAGCGCGCAGTTCGAGCACGAGACCTTCGGGCCCGACGGCTTGCAGGACGCCGGCGATCGTCGCACCGGCCCGGCCCGCGAGCGTAACGCCCGTCAGCCTCACGCCCGCTGGCAGCCGTGCTGCCAGGGCCTGGCCGAAGGCATCGTCGAGGTTGATCACGGCGGTCTGCGCGCCCAGGGCAAACAGCCGCGCCTTCGCGGCCCCGTACGCAGCCAGATCGGCGTGATAGTCCAGGTGATCCCGCGTCAGGTTGGTGAACACCACCGTGGCGAAGCGCACGCCGGCCACCCGCTCCTGATCCAGTGCGTGGGATGAGACTTCGGCAACCACGTGCCCGGCGCCCGCGTCAGCGAGTTCCCGCAGCTGCCGGTGGAAGCTGATGCAGTCAGGCGTCGTCAGCACCGCCGGACTCAGCTGACCATTCAGGCCGTGGCCCAGGGTGCCCAGATAGCCCGCGCTGCCACCGAGGTGACCAATGGCCTGGGTGACGAGCCAGCCAGTAGTGGTCTTGCCATTGGTACCGGTGATGCCCAGAACCCGGAGCGCCTCCGACGGCCGGGCGAAGAAGCGATTGGCCACTTCGCCGAGCTGCTCCCGCAACCGGGGCACGGCCAGGCTGGCGACGCCAGCAGGCAACGCCGGGGCCGGTCGCGACTCGCCCGACTCCCAGGCCACCGCGTCGACTCCGGCGCGCAACGCGTCACCCACATGGTCGAGGCCGTGCTCGCGGGTGCCGCGACAGGCGATAAAGAGTCCGTGGCGAACCGCCGTCCGGCTGTCCAGCGTGATGTCTGCCACGTCGAGGCTCGGCGCTTCTGCGCCGAGCCCTTTGAACAGTTTGTGCAGATCCATGGTGCTGATGCTGGCGAGGTTCATGGCACGCTGGCAGCCAGCCGGGTTGGCGGCCTGGATGCAGCGGCGTCCACATCATCCGGCGGCACTGCCAGGATGCGCAGCGCGCCGGAGGCGATTGCCGAGAAGACCGGCGCGGCGACATCGCCCCCGTAATAGACGCCCCCCTGGGGCTCATCGACCACGACGACTATGACCAGGCGGGGCGCGGTCGCCGGCACGAGCCCGGCAAACACCGCGGTGTGCCGGTTGTCGGCGTAGCCGCCGGCGGACGACTTGCGTGCCGTGCCGGTCTTGCCTGCGACGCGGTAACCGGCGACCGTGGCCTTCAGGCCCGTACCCTCCGCGCTGACCACCTGCTCCAGCATGTCGATGACGTTCCGTGCGGTCTCCGGGCTGACCACCCGGCGGGCAATGGGCGGCTTCTCCACGCGCACGAGGGACACGGGCCGGTACAGCCCGTCACCCGCCAGCACCGAGTAGGCCTGGGCCAGCTGCAGGGGCGTCATGGACAAGCCGTAGCCAAAGGCCATGGTGGCCTGCCCAATGGGTCGCCAGCCCTGGAAGGGCGGGAGCATGCCCGCCGACTCGCCGGGATACCCGCTCGAGGTCAGGCGCCCGGCGCCAAAGCGGCTCAGGGTGCTCCAGAGCATCTCCTTGTCCAGCTTCATGGACACCTGGACGGCACCCACGTTGCTGGACTTCGCGAGGAGCGTGGCCAGGTTCATCACGCCGTAGTTATGCTTGTCCTCGATGGTCTTCGACCCGACCTTGATGAACCCCGGGTTCGTATCAATCAGGCTGCGGGGACTGAAGCGCCCGCTCTCGAGAGCGGCAGCCACGATCAGGGGCTTGAAGGTTGAACCCGGCTCGAGGATGTCGGTAAGGGCGCGATTACGAAACATCTTCGGGTTGATCTGGCCCCGGTCATTGGGATTGAACGTCGGTTGATTGACGTCCGCCAGGACTTCGCCCGTTGCAACATCCAGCACCACCGCAGAACCGGACGCTGCACGGTACTTCTGCACCGCGGCCTTGAGCTCGCGATAGGCGAGGTACTGGATCCGGAGGTCGATTGACGTGACCAGATCCTGGCCCGGGCTTGGCGGCACGATGCTCTCGACGTCCTCAATGACCCGCCCCAGGCGATCCCGCAGCACCTTCTTCTTGCCCGGCACGCCGTGCAGCCAGGTGTCGAAGGCCAGTTCGAGGCCCTCCTGGCCCTTGTCATCCACGTTCGTGAAGCCCAGCAGGTGCCCGGTCACCTCGCCCGCCGGGTAGTAGCGCCGGTACTCACGCAGCAGGTGCACACCCGGCACCTGCATGGCATCGATCTGTGCGGCAGCAGCGGGATTCATGTGCCGCCGGAGGTAGTAGAACTCCTTGCGGACGTTGCGGGTGAGGCGCGCCGTTAGTTCGCCGCTGTCGAGCTTGAGTGCTGTTGCCAGGCCCCGGATCTGGTCCGGCTCCTCCAGCAACTGGGGTGGGTTCACCCACACGCTGTCCACCGGCGTGCTGACCGCCAGGGGCTCGCCATTCCGGTCCTTGATGACGCCACGGGTCGCCGACAGGATGGCCACGCGCAGGTGGCGCGCGGCCGCCTGCTTGGTGAGAAACTCGGTGTTGAAGACCTGCAGGTGGACGGCACGGGCCACCAGTCCGCCGCTGGCGAGCAGGAGCAGGGCACCTACAGTCCACAGGCGCCACACGAAGCTGCGATAGGCGGGCTTCTGCGGCCGGTCAGAGCTGCTCATCGCGCCACCAGCTCGACGTCGTCCGGGGTCGGGGTCCGCATCGCGAGTCGCTCCCGGGCGAGGCGCTCGACGCGGGCGGGGTTCGACTGCGTGCTTTGCTCGATCTGCAGGCGACCCCAGTCCATCTCGAGACGGTCCCGCTCGGCAACCAGAGCCTGCAGCTCGACGAAGAGCTTCCGGGACTTGTGCTTCGCATAGACGCTGGCGAGTGCGGACACCAGTACTGCGAGCGCCAGCGCGAAAAAGATGCCACGGGAACGCTGTGCCGGAGTCATCGCTGTTTCTCCGCGGCGCGCAGCACGGCGCTCCGCGACCGTGGGTTGCGCGCCACCTCCGCCTCGCTCGCCCGGACCGCCCGCGTGGTGAGCAGGGCCAGATCTGGCAGCGCTGAGGCGGGGACTACCGGCAGGGCCCGCAGCGCCGGATCCACCCGGGCATGATCCCGCAGAAAGCGCTTCACCAGCCGGTCCTCCAGGGAGTGAAAGCTGATGACGACGAGCCGGCCCCCAACAGCCAGGCCGGACCGGGCGGCGGGCAGGACGGCTTCGAGTTCGTCCAGCTCCCGATTGATGTGGATGCGGATGGCCTGGAACGTGCGGGTGGCCGGGTGCCGTCCGGGCTCCCCGCGAACCACGCCCTCGATGATGCCGGCGAGCTGGGTCGTCGTGCGGATGGGCTCAAGGGCCCGGGCCTCTGCGATGGCCCGCGTGATCTTCCGGGCTGACCGCTCTTCACCGAAGCGCCAGAGTACGGCAGCAATCTCGGCTTCGTCAGCGGCGTTGAGCCAGTCGGCTGCGGAACTGCCGCTCCCGGGATCCATGCGCATGTCGAGCGGTCCGGCCGCGCGGAAAGCGAAACCCCGGGCCGGGTCTTCGAGCTGGGGGGACGAGACGCCAACATCGAGCAGGATCCCGGCGAGACGGCCGGTGAGTCCCTCCCCGGCGAGGACTTCTGCCAGGGCTGAATAGGCGCTGTGCACGATCCGGAAGCGGGAGTCCTCTGCCTGCAGTTCGCGCGCAACCGCGACCGCTTCCGGGTCCCGGTCGAGGGCAAGGAGCCGGCCTTCAGGGCCGAGTTGCCCGAGAATGGCGCGGGAATGTCCGCCGCGGCCGAAAGTGCCATCCACATAGAGGCCGTCGGGCCGAATGGCCAGAAATTGCAGCACCTCGTCCTTGAGGACAGGCACATGTAGAACCACCCCAGCACCCCGCGCCTTTCATAGAGGACGCGTTTATTGACGTATTCGGCGTAGTGCCCCGTGTCGTCGCTGTCAGGCCTTGGGCCCTACAGCGACAGCGATTCGAGTTCAGCCGGCAGTCCCAACCCGCCGCCGCCCTCGCCGTCCAGCCAGCTGTCGCGGCGCTCGTTCCAGCGCTGCTCAGCCCATAACTCAAACTTGTTGCCCTGCCCGATCAGCATCACGTCTCGTTCGAGAGCCGCGAAATCCCGCAGCTCCCGGGGAATCAGCACGCGGCCACTGCCGTCCAGCTCCAGCTCGCTGGCGTAGCCCACCATCAGCCGCTGGAGACGCCGGGTGCTCTGGTTGAAACTCGAGAGGCGCATCAACTTGCGCTCTATCTCTTCCCAGTCGGGCAGCGGGTAGAGGAGCAGGCAGTGATCCTGGTCCACGGTGCAGATCAGCTGGCCGCTGCACCGGGTGGCCAGCCGGTCCCGGTAGCGCACGGGAATGGCGAGCCGCCCCTTGGCGTCCAGGGTGATCTGGGTTGCCCCCCTAAACATGGTCTTTAGGGCCTTTCGGCCCACGTTCTCCCACTAGACGCCACTTCGCGACACTATATGTTTCGGCTGTACGAGCGTCAACACAACTTGTGGAAAAAAGGTGGGGCGACAGGTGCTTAGGGGTGGGAGACGTTTCTCGACCCGGTCCTTCGGCGGACAACACGGGCACTAAATCATCGGCTTAGAACAGCTTTCTCCAGCCCGGGTGCACTGCACTCACCCGCCCGCTGGAGGGCGTCTGCCACAACCCTGGGGATCTCCCGCGAGGCAATCGCGCAAACCCGGGTCGGTGACCCGACCCTTCGGTATCGTTCGGGGGATGCCCGGGGGCCAGCGCCGCATCATTCATCTGGACATGGACGCGTTCTACACGTCCGTGGAGCAGCGGGACGACCCCCGCCTCCGGGGCCGGCCGGTGGCGGTCGGGGGCTCGCCCCAGAGCCGCGGGGTGGTGGCCGCCGCAAGCTACGAAGCGCGGGCCTTCGGCGTGTGCTCAGCCATGCCCATGGCCCGGGCGCTCCGGCAATGCCCGGATCTCGTCATCGTCCGGCCCGATTTCCCCCGTTACCGGGAGGCCTCCCAGCGGGTCATGGCCATCCTCAGGTCCGCCACTCCCCTGGTCGAGCCGCTGTCCCTGGATGAGGCCTACCTGGATGTCACTGAAAACCTCTGGGGTGAGCCGCTGGCCACCGAGGTGGCGAAGGAACTGAAGCGCCGGATCCGCGCCGAACTGTCCCTCACGGCCTCGGCCGGCGTCGCCCCCAACAAGTTTCTGGCCAAGATCGCCTCCGGGTGGCAGAAGCCCGACGGTCTGACGGTGGTCGCGCCCGGCCGAGTTGAAGCCTTCCTGCAGAAGCTCCCGGTGGAGGCGCTGTGGGGTGTCGGCCCGGTAACCGCCAAGAAGCTAAGAGCCATCGGCATCGGACGACTGGTGGACGTCCGGACTGCCGACCCGGTACTCCTCGCGGAAGCCGTGGGCAGCCTTGCAGACTGGCTGCGCCGGCTTGCCCGGGGCGACGACCCCCGGGAGGTCACTCCCGACCGGCCCTGGAAGTCCATATCCGCTGAAACAACCTATGCGGACGACCTGCGGGAGGTCGCGGCCATGCATGTCGAGCTTGAGCGACTCGCCGCGCGGGTGGCGGCGTCACTGCAGGCGAAGGAACTCCGGGCACGCACCGTGACGATCAAGGTCCGCTACGCCGATTTCGCCACCGTCACCCGCAGTCATACGGATGACACGCTCCAGTGTGACGCGGCGGCGCTTACCCGGCGTGCACTCCTGCTCCTGGGACGGACCGACGCCGCCTCCCGCCCCGTCCGTCTGCTTGGGGTCGGCACCCACGGGCTGGTGGCAGGTGGCGACGCCGCGCCGGCTACTGGTTGGCTGGCGCTCTGAGGGTTCAGACGGGGTCGCGGCGGTCGTCGCTCCTACAGGCTCTGCACTCGAATCGGTGTAATCCGGGCAGATTTGACGCTCGACTGGTTGATCAGTAGTCCGCATGCTTGAGACTTTACTTATAAAGGCTTATATTTCCTCGTGAATAGCATCGAGTGGACCATCAGGGCCGCACGACAGCTGCTCAAGCTTGAGAAGGCGATTCAGAGCCGAATTCGGGATGGGGTCCAGGGCCTGCGAACGTTTCCGGCAACCGCCAACATCAAGCGACTGGTGGGTCATAAGTATCCCTACCGACTGCGTGTCGCCAACTACCGGGTGTTTTTTGAGTTCGACGGCGTCATACAGGTAGTCACGATTGAAGAAATACGGAAACGCGATGACCACACGTACTGAGGTTCAGACGATTCGGGATCAGAACGGGACGACGGTTTATGCCGTGGTGCCCATCGCCGACTACAAGGAACTGGTGGTCCGGGCGCGCACCGCCGGGCTACGCAAGCAGGGGGCAGTTCCCCACGAGGTCGTCAGCCTGATGGTGGACGGCGCCTCTGCAGCCAGAGCCTGGCGCGAACATCTGGGACTCACCCAAACACAGGTGGCAAGCCGGATGAAGATTTCCCAGGCCGCACTGGCCCAGATGGAAAAGTCGCTGCGCCCTCGCAAAGCTACCCGGGTCAAGCTCGCTGCGGCGCTCCGGATACGGGTCGAACAACTGTTGATTGCTTAGGAAAGAGCGAGTCGGCCGATAAGCCGGGTTCTGTCGAGGGCAATCATTCCTCTGGGATCGTTGTCACCAACCACCTCAAGCGACCTACCCGGAAGCCCGCGGGGCGACGGTGCGTCCCTTGCGGAACGCTGCTTCCCTATTTGGTCTTGCTCCGGGTGGGGTTTACCGTGCCGCGATGTGTTGCCACCCGCGCGGTGCGCTCTTACCGCACCTTTTCACCCTTACCGGGACCCCGGAGTGACCCGGGAATCCTTAGGCGGTTATTTTCTGTGGCACTTTCCGTAGGCTCGCGCCTCCCAGGCGTTACCTGGCACCCTGCCCGCCGGAGCCCGGACTTTCCTCCCGCGTGCAAGCACGCGAGCGATTGCCTGGCCGACTCGCCGGGGCACGGTACCACGACTCGGTTGCCCGTTAGCAATGGGCCGAAACACCGGGTACTCTGCCGCGCTCACCGACCACAACAGGAGTACCTCGTGCCCAGCCCCGCCGCCACCCGTATCGCCCCACCGCCCGGCGCCTTGCCGGGGTGGGTCATTGCCCTGCTGGCCGCCGGTCTCCTGAGTGGCTGCTCGCGGTCCGTCGTTGTCGACGGTTCCTTTAACCAGGGGGCGACGCGGGTCGGGGGCTACTCCAACATCCTCGTGGTGGGCGTGAGTCCGGACGTCAACGGCCGCTGTGCCTTCGAGCAGGCGCTGGCTGCGGTCCTGCGGAGCGCAACGGTGAAGGCCACCATGAGCTGCTCGGTATTGAACACCAAGGAGCCGCTCACCCGGGAGGCTGTGGAGGGTGCCGTCGCCTCTCTCGGCGCGGACGCAGTGCTCGCGACCACCCTGATCGCGTCCACACAGAAGGCCAAGGAAGGTGGCTCCGCCGATGCGCGGGGCGGTGGCTACTACAAAGCCACGGACTTCGGCTATGACTACGGCTTCTATGGCGCCTACGGTGTGCCCGTGGTTTATGGCGAGTTTGTGACGGCGCCGTCTGTCTTCTCGATCACCGGCACAGCGCGGCTTTCAACGCGGCTGTTCAAGGCCGATGACGCCACTATCGTCTACACCCTGGTCACCAAAGCCAAGAACCTGTCATCCCGCGAAATGGCCATCGCGGAAATCGCCCCGGCGATCGCCGCCAGATTGTCCAGCGACGGCCTGATTCGCTAGCGCGCTCAGTCCTCGGCGGGAGCCTGGCCACTGGCCAGGCGATAGGCCGCCTTCCGGGAAGCCCCGGTCAACCGCGCAGCGAGGCTGGCGGCCTGGGAGGCCGGCAGTTCCGCTGCCAGGATGCCGACCACGCGGGCCAGTTCGGCCTCGTCCGTCCTCTTTTCCGCACCGCTGCCGGCCAGCAGCCAGGTGCACTCCCCGCGGTCCCCGCCCGGGTCGGCAAGGACGGCAGCCCGCACCTCCGCCAGACTGCCCCGGTAGACGGTCTCGTGGAGCTTGGTCAGCTCCCGGCCGACCGCGGCAGCCCGCTCCGGGCCGAAGACGGCAATCGCGTCGGCCAGAGTGTCCCCTAGCCGATTGGTGGACTCATAGAAGACCAGGGTTTCTCCCCGCGGGGCCAGCTCCTGCAGCCGGGCAGTCCGGGCGGCGGAACGGGCTGGCAGAAAGCCCTCGAAGTAGAACCGGTCGGTCGGCAAGCCCGCCACCGACAGGGCAGCAATAGCGGCGCAGGGGCCCGGCACGGGGCTGACCGGCAGATTGGCTGACCGCAGGGCTGCCAGCAGCCGGTAGCCGGGGTCGCTGATGAGTGGCGTGCCCGCATCGGTAACCAGCGCCACGGTATCGCCGGCACGCAGGCGCGCAAGGATCTCGTCCACCCGGCCCGCCTCATTGTGTTCGTGGAGGGACACCAGGCGGGCGGTGATGCCGGCGTGGGTTAGCAATTGCCCGGTGTGCCGGGTATCCTCGGCGGCGACGAGTGCGACGCTACCAAGAACCTCGCGCGCACGCGGACTCAGGTCTCCCATGTTGCCAATCGGCGTTGCCACGACATACAGCGTGCCCGGCCGCAACGGTGCGCCAGCACGACCGCCGCGCCGGTCGGCCTTGTCGCCGGCCGGAGGCTCGCTGCTGGCAATGTCACTCATGGGGTTCATTGTCGGAGCAGCAGGCCAGCCCCTGCAACCCACCACCGCCCCGGCGGCGCAGCCGGCTGCTGCCGGTGCGCCTCTCGTGGCCCTGGTCGTGCCGTTATCCGGCCGCCAGGAGTCGCTGGGCATGGCGATCCGTGACGGGTTCATAGCCGCCAGCCTTGAGGTGCCCGAGAGCAGGCGGTTCAACACCCTGATCATCGACGAAGCCCGGGTGAGCGCCGCAGAGGCCCACGCCCAGGCCCTGAATGCGGGGGCCAAGGTGCTGGTTGGACCGCTGCTCAAGGAGTCTGTCGTCGCCCTGGCGCCGCTGGTGGGCGCCAGCGCAGGACCCCTGCCAGGGCAAATGGCAGTCCTTGCGCTCAATAATCTGGCCGACACCGATCCAGGCAATGGCGTTCTGTGGCAGTTCGCCCTCGCGCCGGAAGACGAGGCCCGGGAGATTGCGGCCCGGGCTGTCGCCCTCAGGCAGCTGCGGGCGGTTGTGCTCATTCCAGCGACCGAGTGGGGCCAGCGGTTGCTCGCGGCGTTCTCTGCAGAGTTCGCCCTGCGCGGCGGCGTCGTGGTGGACACCCGGACGTACCTTCCGGGAGCTCCAGACTTTACGGTACCCATCCGCAGCCTTCTGTTAACGACCGAACCCGGGCCGGCCGCCGCGGGTTCAGCAGCAAATCCTGCGGAAAAACCCGGTTTGTCACCGGGACGGCGGCAGGACGTGGACTTTATTCTGGTGGTGGCCAATCGCAGCAACGGCAGACAGATCCTGCCCCAGCTCAGGTTCTTTGGCGCCAGCGATCTCCCCACCTACAGCACCTCTGCAATCTGGGAAGACGGTGGCGCAGACGACGATGATCTGAACGGCGTGATTTTTCCGGACAGCCCATGGGTCATTGCCCCGAACAGCCGCCAGTTGCTGGTGAAGAATGGCGTGGTCCGCCACTGGGGCCGGGCCCTGCTCACCGTGTCCCGGCTCTACGGTCTGGGCTACGACGCCTACCAGCTCCTGCCCGAAGTCCTGGGCCAGCCGTCTCCGGGGCCCTTCGCTCTTGGCGAAATCCCCGGAGCTTCCGGCATGCTCTACGCGGATGCGACGGGACGCATTCACAGGCGGCTCACCTTTGCGGAAATCCGGGGAGGGCGCCCGATGTCCCTGCCGGCACCGCTGCCGGCAAGCTCACCAGCGCCACCCAGGGATCCCTGAGAGGTCGGGGTGCGTCGCCATGATGCCGGGGCCCCGGCATCTTCAGTATGGCGTGGCTGCTGAGGCGCTGGCCGCGCGCCACCTGGCAAACCAGGGACTCTGCCTCGTCGTGCGCAACTTCCGGGCCCGGTTCGGCGAACTGGACCTGGTCATGACGGAGCGGAACGTCCTCGTCATTGTTGAGGTGCGAGCCCGGCGCAAGACCAACGTCACCCTGCCCGGCGGCACCATCGATTTCCGGAAGCAGCGGCGGCTGATCGGCGCCGCCCGTTACTTCCTTCTGCGCCACAGGCACTACGCGTCGTGGCCGGTGCGCTTCGACGTGGTGGAGGTCACCGGGGAGCTGTCTGACCCCCGGATACGCTGGACCCGCGCCGCCTTCTCGCTGGATGACGTGGCGGGCCGCTGAACACCGGCAGTATCATGACCCTTTAACCAGACTGGAGCCGACCATGTCCCTGACGGACGCCATACGTGGCCATTTCGCCGAGAGCATCGCCACGAAGCAGGCGGCAGTGGCCGTGCTCGTCGACCCGATAGCAGCCGCGACGAAAATGCTCAGCGAGTCACTCGGAGCCGGCGGGAAGATTCTGAGCTGCGGTAACGGTGGTTCCGCCGGCGACGCGCAGCACTTCTCTGCGGAACTGCTGAACCGTTTCGAGCGCGAGCGCCCTCCGCTCTCGGCCATGGCACTGTCGACGGATACTTCCACACTCACCTCCATCGCCAATGACTATGCCTATGAGCAGGTCTTCTCCAAGCAGGTCACGGCCCTGGGCCGCTCCGGCGACGTGCTGCTGGCGATATCCACGTCGGGCAATTCACCCAACGTGGTGGCCGCCATTCGCGCCGCCCATGAGCGTGGCTTGCGGGTCGTCGCCCTGACGGGGCGTAACGGTGGACAGATCGCAGGAGCCCTGCGGTCCGGGGACGTCGAGATCCGCGTCCCGGCGGAGCGCACGGCCCGCATTCAGGAGGTGCACCTGGTCGTGATCCACTGCCTCTGCGACGGGATCGACAGGACGCTCTACGGCGCGCTGTAGGAGCGCCTTTAGGCGCGATCGGTCGCGCCGGTCGGCGCTCCTACTTCACTATTTTGAGCGACGGCCGCCCGGCCGGCGCTGGGGTGGGCGCCGCCGGTGGCTCCGGGGCGGGTTCGGCGCCGGACGCGGCGTACTCGTCGACGGGAAACACCAGGCCCTCGCCCGTCTCCCGGGCGTAAATGCCAAGAACCGCAGCCAGAGGCGCGCGCACGGTGCGCGGCACGCCGCCGAAGCGGGCGTCGAAACTGATCTCGTCGTTGGTGAGCTCCAGGCGACTGGTGGCTGAATAGCTCACATTCAGGATGATGCGGCCGTCCTGGACATGCTGCTCCGGAACGGCAACCCCCGGCTGAGTCGCGTCCACGACGAGATGCGGCGTCTGGCCGTTATCCGTCATCCACTGGTGCAGGGCCCGGAGGAGGTAGGGCCGCTTCGGCGTGACTACTGGCGCATCTCCAGTTCGGCCTCAGTCAGGCTTTCCCGGAAGGCACGCCGGGCGAACATGCCATCCATGTACTTGCGGATCGGCTGGGCGCCGTTGCCATTGAGCTCGACCCCATACAACGGGAGACGCCAGAGGAGTGCCGCGACACTGGCATCGGCGAGCGAGAAGTCCTCACTGAGGAAAAAGCGCTTGACGGCAAACAGCTCAGCGCTGGACAGCAGGCTTTCCTGGAGAACCTTGCGGGTCTGGGCCGTCTGCTTGCGATCCGTTGCGGAAGCGCACTGGTGGGCCATTTCGAACCAGTCCTTCTCGACCCGATAGAGCGCCAGCCGCACCTGGGCCCGGCTTACGGGGTCGACGGGCATCAGGGGGGGGTGGGGAAAACGCTCGTCGATGTACTCCATGATGACCCGGGAGTCGTAGAGCACCAGATCCCGGTCCAGAAGCGTCGGGGTGGAATGGTAGGGATTGAGGTCAAGCAGGTCCTCGGGAAGTTCACCGTCCACCACGCTGATGATGTCGATGACGATGCCCTTTTCGGCGAGCACTATCCGCGTACGGTGGCTGTCTATGGAGGTGGGATCGGAATACAGCGTCATGGCTGCCCGCCGTCCGGAGCTGCCCGCCGAAGAATTCCACTCCTCGGACACCTACCTGACGTCCTTCCAGATCTCCTGCTTGAGGAGATAGGCAAACACGCCGAAGACGAGCAGGAACGCAATCACCAGGATACCCAGGCTCTGCCGCTTGAGCTTCATGGGCTCAGCGATGTAGTCCAGGAAATTGACCGTGTCCCGCACGAACTCGTCGTAAGCCTCGGGCTTGAGCTTGCCTGGAGAAACTTCCGTGAACTCCCGGAACACGACGTGAGTGACGCCATCATGCTTCTCTTCCTCGAACTTGCCCGCCTGCATGCCCTGCAAGTCCCACAGCACGTGGGGCATGGCAGTGTTCCGCAGCATGATGTTGTTCACGCCAGTGGGTCGTGCAGGGTCTACATAGAACGAGCGCAGGAAGTTGTAGATGTAGTCGGGACCCTTGGACCGGGCCAGCAGGGAGAGGTCCGGCGGGGCAATGCCAAACCACCGCTCAGCGTCGGCCGGCCGCATTGCGATGCCCATCGTCTCCGTAGGCCGTGCTGCACTGAACATCAGGTTGCTAATCACCTGCTCCTCGGTCATGCCGAGGTCCCGGGCCAGCTGGTTGTAACGCACGTACTTGGCGGAGTGGCAACCCTGGCAGTAATTGACGAAATTACGGGCACCCCTCTGCAATGAGGCGACGTTGGCGACGTCATTATTGGCGTACTGCTGAAAGCCCGCTTCCGCACCGGACGCCAGCACCGGCGGGGAACCCGCCACCGCCAGCACACCAGCAAGCGCGATAAGGCCGGACCGCAGGCGCTGTCTCAGAATATGACTGCTCATGACCAACTCACTCGTGCCCGTGGTAAACGACGCGCTCCGGAACCGGCTTGGTCCTTTCCCGCGAGGTGTACAACGGCATCAAAATAAAGACTGCGAAATAGATGATCGTGAAGATCCGCGCGCCGGTATTGACCAGTGGCGTAGCTGGCTGCAGACCCAGAGCGCCCAGAGCCACGAAGCTGATGGCCAGAGCTCCAAGGGCCACCTTGAACTGCCAGCCACGATACCGGATGGACTTGACCTTGCAGCGGTCGAGCCAGGGCAGCAGGAACAGGAAGACGATGGCGGCAAGCATCAGAAATGCCCCCCAGCCCTTGCTCGGTACTGCCCGGAGAATTGCGTAGAAGGGCGTGAAGTACCAGACCGGCGCAATGTGCTCGGGAGTCTTCAGCAGGTTGGCCGGCTCGAAGTTGGCGTGCTCCAGAAAATAGCCACCCATCTCCGGCGCGAAGAACATCACGGAGGCGAAGATGATCGCGAACACGATGATCGCGACCAGGTCCTTGGAGGTGTGGTAGGGATGAAAGGCCACGCCATCCAGCGGTATCCCCGTGGGCCCCTTCTTCTCCTTGATCTCGATGCCGTCGGGATTCAGGGAGCCGGTGGTGTGCAGGGCCAGGATATGCACGACCACAAGCAGGATCAGAGCCAGTGGCACGGCCACCACGTGGAACGCAAAGAACCGGTTCAGCGTGATGTCGGAGATGAAGTAGTCACCCTTGATCCACTCGACGAGTCCCTCACCGATGACGGGGATGGCGCCGAAGAGGGAAACGATAACCTGGGCACCCCAATAGGACATCTGGCCCCAGGGCAGCAGATAGCCCATGAAGGCCTCGGCCATCAGCGCCAGGTAGATGAGCATGCCGACGACCCAGAGTAGCTCGCGGGGCGCCTTGTAGGAGCCGTACATCAGCCCGCGAAACATGTGGAGGTACACCACCACAAAGAACATGGACGCGCCGGTGGAATGCATGTAACGGATCAGCCAGCCCCACTCCACCTCCCGCATGATGTACTCGACGGAGGCAAACGCATCGTCGGCGGACGGCTTGTAGTTCATCGTCAGGAAAATGCCGGTCACCAGCTGGATGATCAGCACCACCAGTGCCAGCACCCCGAACACGTACCAGATGTTGAAACTCTTGGCAGCGTAGTACTCGGTGACGTGCTCTTTCATCATCGCCGTGAGCGGAAAGCGCTCGTCTATCCAGTCGATGAAGCGAGCTCCCCGCCCCCCGCCGCCGGTGGACGTTACGCCGGTCGGTCCTGCGCTCATGCTGCCGCTCCTGCATCCTCGCCGACGATGACCAGTTCATCCCCCACGAAGCGATAGGGCGGGACGGTGAGATTGGTTGGCGCCGGCGAGCCATCCATGACCCGGGCGGCCAGATCGAACTTGGAGCCGTGGCAGGGGCAGAAAAAGCCGCCGGGCCAGTCCGAACCCATGTCCGACGCCGCCACTTCGAACCGCTCCAGTGGGGCGCAGCCCAGGTGTGTGCAATTGCCGATCACCACCAGGTAGTCCGGTCGCAGGGCGCGCCCGTCATTCTTGGCATAGGACGGCTGGATGGACTTGTTGGAATCCGGATCCTTGAGACCAATGGTGCTGTCGAGGAGCGCATCGAGCATGGTTTTGCTGCGATGGAGCACCCAGACGGGCTGCCCTCGCCAGATCACGCGCACCATGGCACCTTCTTCGAGCTTGCTGATATCCACTGTCACCGGCGCACCGAGCGCCTGGGCCCGGGTGCTGGGTTTAAAGGAGGCGATGAACGGCGCAGCCGTCAGCGCCAAACCCACCACACCCGTCACGCCGGTGGCTACGGCCAGAAAATGACGACGGCTGACAGACGCCTCTTCGCTCATCGAGCTAATCCTCTAGAAAAACCCTGGTGGCTCGCTACCCGATTCCGACTGACTGCCCTTCAGGGCAGACCGTCCAAAATCCACTGCGGTGGGGCCGCAGAAAGCCCCAAAATTATACACGGGGGGCTTCAGACTTGCCTACGGTCAGGCCAGCACTCAGGCCAGGCTCCGGCCTGAGTGCTGGCCAGAGTCCGACTAGGCCCTGCGCTGGATCCGGGCACCGAGTTGCTGCAGTTTTTCCTCGATGCACTCATAGCCCCGGTCAATGTGGTAGATCCGGTCGACGATCGTCTCGCCCTCGGCGGCCAGACCGGCTACGACGAGGCTGGCCGAGGCCCGCAGGTCCGTTGCCATAACCGGGGCTGCCCGCAGCTGAGCGACGCCCTGGACGATCGCCGTATGGCCTTCAATCCTGATATTGGCGCCCATGCGCTGCAGCTCAAGGGCGTGCATAAACCGGTTTTCGAAGACATTTTCGATGATCGTGCCAACGCCGTTGGCCACGCAATTGAGGGCCATGAACTGGGCCTGCATGTCGGTGGGAAACGCGGGATAAGGATCGGTGCTGATGTCCACTGCCAGCGGCCGCCGGCCCCGCATATCCAGCTCTATCCAGTCCGGGCCGGAGTGAATCGTCGCCCCCGCTGCCCGCAACTTCGCCAGGACCGCCTCCAGGTGTTCCGGGCGAGTGCGGCGCACCCGGATATGCCCGCCGGTAATCGCCGCGGCAACCAGAAACGTGCCGGTCTCGATCCGGTCCGGCTGCACCTCGTACTCCGCACCGTGCAGCCGCTTGACGCCCTCGATCACGATACGGTTGGTGCCCGCACCCTGGATCCGGGCGCCCATGCTCGTCAGGAAACCAGCGAGATCGACCACCTCAGGCTCGCGGGCCGCGTTCTCAAGGACCGTCTCGCCGTCCGCCAGACAGGCAGCCATCATCAGGTTTTCAGTACCCGTGACGGTCACCTTGTCCATCAGCAGGTGCACACCCCGGAGCCGGCCAGACCTGGCCCGGATGTACCCATCGACGATCTCGACCTCGGCACCCATCGCGCGAAGACCGGCCACGTGCAGGTCCACGGGACGGGCGCCGATGGCACAGCCACCGGGCAGGGAGACATCCGCATGGCCGTAGCGACCGACCAGCGGACCCAGCACGAGGATCGAGGCCCGCATGGTCTTCACCAGCTCGTAGGGCGCGGCGAAATCCGTAATGGACCGGGCATCCACCTCAAGGCGCATCCCGTCGTGAACCGTAATCCCTACCCCCATCCGGCCCAGGAGTTCGATGGTGGTGGTGATGTCGTTCAGGTGCGGAATATTGCTGAGGGTGACCTTCTCGTCGGCAAGCAGGGTCGCGGCAAGAATGGGCAGCGCGGCGTTCTTCGCCCCGGATATACGCACCTCCCCTTCCAGGGGCTTGCCGCCAGTGATCGCGAGTTTTTCCATGGTCTGCGCCGCGAGCCGGACTAGGGCCCCCGGGCACTCCATTCTTCTGGTGTATAGGCCTGGATCGACAGTGCGTGAATATCACCGCCAATACGGTCGCCGAGGGCGCCATAGATCAGCCGGTGGCGCTGGAGAGTGCGCTTGCCAGCGAAGGCCGGGCTGACGACCAGGGCCTCAAAGTGCACGTTATCGGTGCTCTGGACGGTCGCGGTCGTGTCGGGCAGATAGGCCCGGATCAGCGTTTCAATCTCTTGTGGAGTCATGCAGGTATCGGGGACCGGGCAGGTGAGGCGCGGCATTATAGATGACTTACAATCCCAGCCCATGAGCATCGTCCCCTGAGCAGCAGAAACTGGGCAGCAGAAATTGAGCAGCAGAACATGAGCAGCGACCTGCCAGACTTCCGCTCCCGGGGCCGGCGCGTGCTGGAAATCGAGGCGGCGGCAGTTGCCGGCCTGGCCCCGCGGCTGGACGCGAGCTTCGACAAGGCTTGCCAGCTCTGTCTGGACTGCCGCGGCCGGGTGATCGTGACCGGCATGGGCAAGTCCGGCCACATCGCAGGCAAGGTGGCGGCGACACTGGCGAGCACCGGCACACCTGCCTTCTTCGTCCACCCCGGGGAGGCGAGTCACGGCGACCTCGGCATGATCACCCGTGCCGACCTGCTCATCGCGATCTCGAGTTCTGGCGAGACCCACGAACTGGTAACGATACTCCCCCTGCTCAAGCGCCTCGGTATCCCGCTGATTACTCTGACGGGTAACCTCCGCTCGACGCTGGCCGAGGCTGCGACGGTCACCATCGATGTCGGTGTCAGTGAGGAGGCCTGCCCCCTCAACCTCGCACCAACCGCCAGCACCACCGCCGCGCTCGCCATGGGCGATGCCCTGGCCGTCGCCCTCCTGGAGAGCCGGGGATTTACCCGGGAAGACTTTGCCCTGGCACACCCGGGCGGCTCGCTGGGGCGGAGGCTGCTGCTGCGGGTCGACGACCTGATGCACGGGGGTGACGGTATCCCACGCGTGACACCGGAGACCCCGCTCGCCGGGGGCCTGGTCGAGATGACGCGGAAGGGGCTCGGCATGACTGCCATCGTCGGGGCAGACGACCGGCTGGCCGGCATCTTCACGGACGGAGACCTGCGCCGCATTCTGGACCGGGGTGTCGACGTGCATCGCACGACCATGCGCGATGTGATGACCACCAGCTGCAAGACCATCGCACCGGGAGTGCTGGCAGCAGAGGCCGTGCACCTGCTGGAGCTTTACAAGATCAACGGTCTGCTCGTGGTGGACGAAGACCGAAAAGTAGTTGGGGCCCTCAACGTCCATGACCTGCTGCGCGCGGGCGTGATGTGAGCCGGGCGAACCTGCATGGAACTGCTTGAACTCCGCTCCGTCGCCGCCGGAATCAGACTGCTGGTGCTGGATGTGGACGGCGTGCTGACCGACGGGCGCCTGCACTACGACTCTGATGGTCGGGAGACCAAGAGCTTCCATGTGCGTGACGGTTACGGCATACAGCAGGTACTGGCGGCGGGACTGCTCGTGGCCGTGATCTCAGGCCGGCGCTCAGCTGCGGCTGCTGCCCGTCTTGCGGAGCTGCGGGTACCCCATGTCTATCTCGGTCGGAACGACAAGCGTGAAGTCCTGCAAAACCTTGTGGCGGAGCTTGGTATACCGCTCCCCAACGTGGCCTGCGTGGGCGATGACGTCACCGACCTCGAGATCATGGGTCTCGCGGGCCTCGGCATCACCGTCGCCGACAGCCACCCGGACGTGCGGCGCGCAGCCGACTGGGTCACTGGTGCCGCCGGCGGCCAGGGGGCCGTCCGGGAGGTCTGCGACTACCTGCTGGCCGCACGGCAGCCCGCCTGAATGCCCACGACCCCTGAATTTCAGCACCCCCTGCGCTTCCTGGCGCTCGTCGTGGCCGCCCTGTTTACGGGGTTCCTGGTCTTCCGGACCGGGCCACAGGACGACTCATCCCGGCCGGCACCGCGCCTGGGCCTCGGCTACTACGTGAAGGACGCACGCCTCACGGGTACCGGAACCGATGGGAAAGTGCTCTATCGGGTCGGCACAACTGCAGCGGAGCAGCTACTGGCGGACGGGACAATCACCATGCGGGATGTCACGGTGGACTATGAGCCGGCAGCCGAGGTCCCCTGGAAACTGAGGGCCAACCGGGGGCAGATACCACCGGATCGTAATATCATTGAACTCGCTGGAGACGTGGTGGCGACGACAGCCTCGACCGCCGCCGAACCTGCCAGAGCCACCGCCGAGGGCCGCACCCGTGGGGCCCCGCTAGTGATCCGAACCGACTACCTGGAGCTGGATCCGGAAGCCTACGTCGCCAGTACTGAGAGCTTCGTGGCGGTGGAGCGTAACCGGGATACGCTCAATGCCAAGGGGATGCGTGTCTATCTCAAGCAGGATCGCCTTCAGTTCAACGCCGAGGTGCGCGGACGGTTTCTCCCCTGAGCGCGCTCCCTGCAGCGTTGGCCTGCGAGTGACCGCGTTGGTGGTCGGTCTAATAGCCGCGCTGGTCTCGGTAGGCGTGCTCGCCGCTGACACCTCCCCGGTAACTCCCCCTGCCCTGCCGCGACCTCTGCTGACACCGGCAGATCCGGCTCTCCCGATCGAACTCGACGCCGCGTTTTCTGAATTCGACAGGCGTAACAACCGGCTCGTCTTCCGGCAGCTGAACATTACCCAGGGCACACTTGCCATCCAGGCAGACCAGGCTACGGCTGATCCGGCAGACTTTGAGAACAGCGTGTGGATCTTCACCGGCAATGTCAGCATCAAGAATGGGGAAACCCGCAGCACCTGTGATCGGGCCGAACTGACGTTCCGTGGCAACCGCCTGCGCAGAGCTGTGTTGAGCGGGCTACCCGCGACCTTCAGCCAGTCCGGGACCGCAGGGAATCCCCCCACGCAAGGCCAGGCTGACCTGCTCGACTACGACTTCGATGCCGGCACCATCCAGCTGACCACCAACGCCGTCCTCAGCGATGGCAAGAACGAAATCTCCGGAAACCGGATCGCCTACGACCTGCAGCGGGAAGTGGTGACCGCCGGCGGCAGCCCGGACAGTGCGGTCCGCATGCGGATCACGCCCCAGCAGAAGCCAGCTCCGCCAGCGAGTAAACCGTGAGCACACTGCGGGCGGAGTTGATCAAGAAGCGCTTCAAGCGGCGGCAGGTGGTCAAGGGCATCTCGCTGACGGTGGAGAGCGGCGAAATCGTCGGACTGCTCGGGCCGAATGGCGCCGGCAAGACGACAGCGTTCTACATGATTGTTGGCCTGATCTCCTGCGACGAGGGTCGGATCACGCTTGATGAGCACGACCTTACCGGGATGGCCATGCACCGCAGAGCAAGGCTCGGGCTCGGCTATCTGCCCCAGGAAGCCTCGGTCTTTCGCAAGCTCAGCGTCGAAGACAACATCCTGGCCATCCTGCAAACCCGCCCGGCGCTGAACCGGACCGCCCAGGAGCGGCTCCTGGAGGAGCTTCTCGAGGAACTCCGCATTGCCCATGTGCGCACCAGCATGGGGGTCAGCCTGTCCGGCGGGGAGCGGCGGCGGGTCGAGATTGCCCGGGCACTGGCCGCGGAACCCCGCTTTGTGCTGCTGGATGAGCCGTTTGCGGGCGTCGACCCGCTCTCGGTCCTGGACATCCAGCGCATCATCCGTCAGTTGGCTGCCCGGGGTATCGGGATCCTGATCACAGACCATAATGTGCGCGAGACACTGGGAATCTGCAGCCGGGCTTATATTCTTAACGACGGCGGAATGATTGCCGAAGGTACCCCCGGGGACATTCTCGCGAACAGCCAGGTTCGCGAGGTTTACCTTGGTGAGGGCTTTAAACTATAGGATCCGCCGGGACGCACGGCGGCGCTTCAGGGATGACGATGAAGCCGGCTCTACAGCTCAGAATCGGTCAACAGCTGACCATGACCCCGCAGCTCCAGCAGGCTATCCGCCTGTTGCAGCTGCCGGTGGCCGAATTGAATACCCAGCTGGAGCAGCTGCTGACCGAAAACGTGATGCTGGATCTGGACGAGCCGGGACCCTCGCCTGCCGAGGGCAATCTGGAACTTGACGCACCACCGCCAGACCCCGCCAGCGGCGGAACCCCGGATGACGAAACCCCGGCGGATAACTGGGACGATGCAGAGAGCGAGTCCGGCGCCGTCGCCGACTCCCCTGCGGGGGACGAGTCCGACTCACTGCTCTGGAGCGAGTCTTCGGCAGGCGGGAGCAGCAACTGGGATGGGGAAGACGGCCGGCCGGAACCCAGTGACAGGGCCAACGAGACGCTCCACGCCCATCTGCTCTGGCAACTGGAAACCGAGCACTTCGAGCCCCGGGAAGTGCTCATGGGGCAGGCGCTGGTAGACGCCATGAACGATGCAGGCTACCTCACTGAGTCCCTGCCGGTGGTCCTGGAAAACCTGCAGTCATCCGGCACTTTCAGCCTGGATGAACTCGAGCAAACCCTCACCAAGGTCCAGGGGCTGGACCCGGCGGGCATCGGTGCCCGGGACCTGGGTGAGTGCATCCGGATTCAGCTGCGCCAGCTTTCGCCTGGCGTCCCGGGCCTGACTCTGGCTCTCGCCATCACCGTGGACGGTCTGGACCTGGTCGCCGAGCAGCAGCTTGGCATGCTGCGCCGGCGCCTCGGCGTGTCGGAGGCGGAACTGGACGTAGCGCTGGCACTGATCCGCAACTGCCATCCCAAGCCGGGGCTCGCGGTCCAGCCGTCGTCGCCGGATTACATCGTGCCGGACGTCTTCGTCCGCAAACGCAACGGGCGCTGGACCGTCGACGTCAACCGCTCCACGACCCCGCGCCTCAAGGTCAACCAGGCTTACGCGGACCTGGTCCGTGGTGACAATGATCACGCCACGCTGCGCAACCAGCTACAGGAAGCACGGTGGCTGGTTCGCAGTCTCGAGATTCGTAATGACACCCTGCTGAAGGTGGCCATGTGCATCGTGGACCGCCAGGCCGCCTTTCTCGAGCGTGGCGAAGAAGCCATGCGGCCCATGGTGTTGCGCGACGTGGCGGAACTTGTGGAAATGCACGAATCCACTATCTCGAGGGTTACCGCCAACAAGTACATGCACACCCCCCGGGGTCTGTTCGAGTTCCGGCACTTTTTCTCCAGCCAGGTTACCGGCGACGACGGCAGCGAGCAGTCCTCAACGGCCATCCGGGCGAGGATCAAGAAGCTCATCAGCCAGGAAGACCCGGGAAAGCCGCTGTCGGACAGCCAGCTTGCTGCTTTACTCTCAAAACAGGGTATACAGGTTGCCCGTCGAACAGTGGCAAAATACCGGGAAGGAATGCACATAGAACCATCCAGCGAGCGCAAACGGCGCCCCCAGCGTTAGTCCGGCAAACAACATAAAAGGAAGCCACGATGCAACTCAACCTGACTGGCCACCATGTCGAGATCACGACATCCATGCGGCAGTACGTCGAGTCAAAGATGGCCCGTATCGAGCGACACTTTGATCACGTGACCGTCGTGCACTGCATCCTGACCGTGGACAAGTTGCGCCACAGCGCTGAGGCCACTGTGAATCTCTCAGGCGGCAAGTTGTTTGCTGAGGCCACTGAGGAAAACATGTACGCCGCCATTGATGCCATGGTTGACAAGCTCGACCGCCAGGTCCGCAAGCACAAGGAGAAACTGACGGACCACCATGCCCGGGACAGTGGCAAACGCGACGTCATCCCCTGAGTCCGTTACCGCCAGCCAGAACGTCATGCGGCTGATCATCGTCAGTGGACTCTCGGGTTCGGGCAAGACGGTAGCCCTGCATCACTTCGAGGATCTGGGCTTCTATTGCATCGACAATGTCCCGGCTGCCCTGATCGCCACCGTAATCGGCGAGATAGCGGCAACCAGCGACCCGCTGTATGCCAACCTGGCTATCGGGATCGACGCCAGGAATCGCGCCGCCGATCTCGCGCGGCTCCCGGAGGTCATCGGCGACCTGCGCACCCGGGGCATTCGCTGCGAGGTCATCTTCCTCCACGCGGACGACAACATTCTTCTGAAGCGCTATGGCGAGACCCGCCGCAAGCACCCGCTGAGCGCTGCCGGTTTAAGCCTGCGCGAGGCCATCGATCGGGAGAGGGAGCTGCTGGGTCCCATCATCGCCTCCGCAGAGCTCGTCCTGGATACGACCCGGACCAGCATCTATGAGCTGCGGGACATCATCCGGAGGCGGGTGGGCGCGCACGAACAGCCGGGGCTATCCATTCTCATCGAGTCCTTTGGCTACAAGCACGGGATCCCGGCGGACGCGGACTTTGTCTTTGACCTCCGCTGCCTGCCCAACCCTTATTGGGACCAGGCCCTGCGGGACCTGACGGGCAAGGACGAGGAGGTCATCGAATTCCTCGGCGCGTCCGATAGCGTGCAGCGGATGTTTGGCGACATCCTCGGCTTTCTCGATCGCTGGATTCCCGAATACATCGACTTCCATCGCAACTATCTGACCGTGGCCATTGGCTGCACGGGTGGCCAGCACCGGTCGGTGTACATGACGGAAAAACTGGCAACCGAGCTGGCGAAGCGTTACTCACCGGTAATGACCCGCCACAATGAGCTGCCCGAGAAGGAAGGGCGAATTCAGGTACCCCAGTTTGGGGGACCGCTAGCCCTGTAGGAGCGCCTTTAGGCGCGATCGATATGAATCGCGCCTAAAGGCGCTCCTACGATGCGTCGGCCATTTTCAGTACCCGGACCCGCTGCGAGTATTCCTCGCTCAGATCCCGCCACCCGGTGATCCCCGCTGGCGACTGGATCGGCTGGCCCGCCATGAAATCCAGGAGATCTTCCCGGCGGCCCATGGCGTCTTCATAGCCCAGCTCAATGAGCTCCCGCGTGTAACCGGACTCGAAGAGCAGGTAGCTCAGCAACTGGCTGCCGCCGTAGTTCAGCGCACCGATGCCCCGCATCAGGATGCGGATGGGTCGCGGCATCTCCCTGACGTGGCGGGCTGCTATGGCGCGCAGGTCGCGACTGGGCAGCAAGATGAAGGCGTCGGTGTGGTGCAGCTGGCCAAATTCACCCTGCATGACGCGCCCGGGAACACTCTCCAGAATGAGGTTGATGCGGATCAGATTCTCGAGATCCGATGACAGGCCATCCATGAAGAGCGCGTCGAGGATGTAACCCGCGATCCGGCCGAAACTTGGATAGGGCACTGCCTCATCCGGGCCGGGCAAGGGTTCCGGCGCCTCATTCCGCACACCGATGACCAGGAGCCGGTGGGCACCGAGACGCAGCGCCGGCGACAGGGGCGTGGCCTGGCGCATGGCGCCATCGCCGAAGTATTCCTGGCCGATTCTTACCGGGGGAAACACCATCGGCACCGCTACGCTCGCCATCAGGTGCTCGAGAGCAATACGGGTGGACCGCCCTTTCCGTCGGACTCGCTCCCAGGGCTGGCGATCGGGGGATCCCTGGTAGAAAGTCACTGAGCGCTCCGAGCCATAGCCGGCAGCGGTGATGGCCAAAGCACCGAGATAGCCCTTATCGATGCCGTCCTGGATCGAATCGAAGTTGATCCGGCCGCGCAGCAGCGCCCAGAGGGGATCGTTGTCCAGCAGGGCCCTGGGGTTGCGGGGCCCAAGCCCGCCGAGCACCACGGCCGCGAACCAGTGCAGACTGCTCTTGAGCATGGTGGGGGCATCACACCGAAACACCTGGCTGGAGTGAAAGTTGGCCCAGACGCGCTCCAGATCAGTCACTGCGCGACGAAAGGAACGGGCCCTGGAAGCGAGTACCGCTGCGCTGATCGCGCCCGCTGAGGTTCCGCTCAGGACGGCGAAAGGATTTGCCGACCGCCGCGGGAGGAGTTCGGCCAGGGCCTTGAGTACGCCCACCTGGTAGGCGCCGCGAGCGCCGCCACCGGGCAGCACCAGACCAATGTGCTTGTTCAGACCTGCGGGTCCGTTGCTCTGTCTGCGGTCTGCGGTCATAGGCCGTGCTTCCCGGAAGCGCCCTCAGCTGCCATGCGGCGGATCATAGTCACAGCGGAATCGTCGCCACAAGCAATCGGACCCCGATGCTATGCTCGTAGCCGTCACCGAAGGAGCTGGCAGACATGTTGCGTGAAGTGGTTCTCATTGCGGGCCTGACCCTGGTGCTTGGCCTTGGCTACACCTGGCTGAACGCGGCCAGGGCGGCACAGCCGGCCGCAGGTCAGATTGCTCCCGACTTCCGGCTCCAGGACCAGAACGGCAACTGGCGCACTCTGGACGAGTTCAAGGGCAAATGGGTAGCCCTGTACTTCTACCCCAAGGCCGACACCCCGGGCTGTACCAAGGAAGCCTGTGAGTTCCGCGACAATATCTTTGCCTTCGAGGAAATCGGCGCCACCATCCTCGGCGTCAGCATCGACGCGATCAAGGATCAGAAGAAGTTTGCGGAAAAGTACAGCCTGCCCTTCCCGCTGCTGGCCGATATCGATGGCAAGACGGCCGAAGCTTACGGGGTGATGAACAACCTCGGCATCATGAAGATTGCCAAGCGCCAGTCGTTCCTGATCGGGCCGGACGGCAAGATCGCGAAGCACTACGACAAGGTGGACCCCACGGCCCACTCAAAGGAAGTGCTGGCGGACCTGAAGGCTCTTGGAGCCAAGAAGTCTGGCTGACAGGTCTGTCCCGTAGGAGCGGCTTAAGCCGCGTCGGCTTCAGAGGAAGTCAGCCCGCGGGTTAGTCGCTGGCATAACGATCGAGCAGCTGCTTAAGCCCTGCCTGACGCCAGGCCGGCAATGTGAGGGTCTCGATGTCACCCGGATAGCCAACGCTTTGCCACAGCATCTCCGCGAGTTCCAGGCGTCTGGCAGCGGGCAAGGCTAGAAGTTCCGTGGCGATGATCATTCCTGGACGGGCACCCCTGCGCCTTCGTTGGCAAACTCTCGGAGAACGGGGCTCAGATAGGTAGTTGCTTCATCCCGCACCTGCCACCGCCGCGGGTGACGGCGGCCATGCTGAACGGCAATCACCACCACAACCTTTCCGTGAATGCGGAAGTAGAGGTTGTAGGGAAAGCGCCGGAGTAACGCCCGCCGGGTGTCCCGATGGGCTACAGGAAACTGGAGCGGCTCCTCAACCACCGCCCGAAGGGTCGCGGAGACGGCCGCGATAAACTCCCCACCCAGGCCGCGACGAAGTGTCTCGTACCGCCTTCCCGCACTCACCACATCGCGCTCTGCTCGAGGGCGAAGATCTAGCGTCCAGACCATGTCTTTCGCCGCAGGTCGGCCAACACCTCTTCGACAGGCCGGCCCTCCGCCGGTTCGCCCTCGGCTTCGTACTCATCGAGCCGCTCATCGAGGTCGGCTTGTTCAGCACCGGATAGAGGCGCGTCGCTGATTGAGGCTGAATCGACGCTTTGCCACAGCATTTCTGCCAGCTCCAGCCGCTCCGCGGCGGAGAGCGCGAGAAGCTTGCTGAGGTCGATCTCCATGGGGTGAATCTACGCGTCGGTCCGGGAGCAGGCAATGCCCCGAATCCGGCGCATATCGCCAGAAAGGCCGGGCCGGGGATCGCGGCTAAAGCCGCTCCTACGGTCGGGGCGGTGAAGCCTTCAGCGCAGCCCCACCGGTCGCCTGACGACGGCCCAGCCACCAGCCGTTCAGCGCCCAGGCAGAGGCCAGTGCGGCACCGAGCAACGCCACGCCAGCCAGAGACATGCCGCCGGCTTCCAGCCCGGTCTTCACCTGGGCTGCCAGGGCATCGCCACCCCGGTAGACCGGGACGTCGATCAGGTTCTTGGCCTTGTACTTGGTCTCCGTATCCACAAGGCTGAAGAGCATCTCCCGGCCCGGCCGGATGAAGGCGTACTCGCCAACCCGACGGATGACAAACACGACGGCCAGCACGGCAAAGGTATTCACGGCAGCCAGGCTCAGGAACCCGCCCACCATGATCACCGGCACGATGGTCAGCAGCGCCACGACCCCGAGTTTCGACGCCACCCGGCCAGTGACGAAGAGCTGCAGCAGCACGGTCAGCCCCTGCACGATGTAGTCGAGCCGCGCAAAGACCTGGGTGCGCTCCTCGTTGTCGGTGAAGGTTTCGCTGACCAGGCGGAGCTGCTCGAAGTACAGGAAGGTGTTCACCGACGCCAGCAGGATGACGAACAGCGAAATACCGAGCAAGTACGGCGACTTCAGCACCAGCGAGAAACCGGAGAAGGGATTCCCCCCCATGGGCCGGTCGGGGGCCCGGGGTGCCGCGGGATCGATCGGCATACCTGCCCACACGCCCAGCAACCTGCGCTGACAAAAAATGGCGACGACGAAGAAACCAGCCCCCATGAACAGGACGCCGGGGTTGCCAATCCAGGTAACGCTCAGGTCCGTGAGCAGCGGACCAACGAGGGCCCCGGTGGTGCCACCCGCCGCGATCACGCCGAACAAGCGCTTGGTCTGGTTGGCGTCGAACATCTCGAGCAGGAAGCTCCAGAAGACCGAGACGATGAACAGGTTGATGACGCTGACCCAGACGTAGAAAAACTGCGCCACGACCGCGTTGGTCTCGTCGGCGGCGAGCGCGACCCCGACGCCGGCCAGGGACAGGGCAACCACGCCGTAGATCCAGGGGAGAAACGCACTGCGCCGGAATTTTGTGCAGGCCCAGCCGTAGAGCGGGACCACGGCCAAGGACACGATCCACGTGACCACGTAGAGATCGCTGACCCGATCAGAACCCAGGATGGTACCGACCGTCTCCCGGACCGGCCGCACCGCGAAGTAGCCGCCGAGCACGCAGAAGAACAGAAGGAACGCGGTAACGACGATCTTGACTTCGCCTGGCTCGATTCGCGCCGTCTTGCCGAGCAACTGCCCGAGAAGGGACGGTGACTCCGCGTTACTTCGGATACCGCTCATGGCTGGGTCCCTTCAGCGGCTAGCTTGCCGAACAACGCATTCCAGTCCACGTCGGGTGGTGTCTGGGCGCTATAAACCTCGAATGTGCGGTTGCGGGCGGCGGGCGATTTCAGAGCCGCAACGCACACCCGGGCCACGTCGGCACGGGGAATCAGGCCGGTGCCCCGGTCACCCTGCTCCAGGCGCACGCCGCTCTGGCCGCCGGGCTTGTCGGTGAGGCCACCGGGCCGGACGATCGTATAGGGCACGCCGCTGGCCCGGACCGCCGCCTCGCCCTTAGCCTTCCAGAGAAGAACGTTGTCAAACATCTTGTTGAGCATGTGATCCTTCTGGGTCACGCCGGCGGACGACACAATGACGAGCTGAGCGATCTTCGCGGCGGCGGCGGCGTTGGCCAGGTTCTGCACGCCCTGGAAATCCACGAACTCCGGGGAGTTCGCCGGATCCTTGCGGGTGGCACCGATGGCAGAGATGGCGTAGCGGACGCCCTGCAGGGCAGCATCCAGAGTTGGTCTCTGACGCACATCGCCGGTGGCGTATTCGACGCCGTCTCCGAGGACCTTCCGGGCACTAGTGGGGTCCCGGACCAGGGCCCGCACCGTGAAGCCCGCGGCAGTCAGCTCGCGAACCAGCTGCTGGCCCGTGCGCCCAGTGGCTCCCGCCACGAGAACGAGGTCGCCGGCCGCAAGAGTCGGGCCACTACCCAGCAGGAGGATCACCGCAATCAACCAGGCCCGAATAGTCGCGCTGTTCCGCATGAATGCCCGCTCCAAAAGAGGATCGAGCGGCAGTATAGCCGCGGCCAAACCGGGCTTACCCCGGGGGCCGCCCCTATTCACTGCTCGGTCAGCTCTCCTGCGTCACCGACAAAATCTGCATGGCATTGGTCTTGCCGGCCACCCCGGTGAGTTCGCCCTTCGTGACGATCACCAGGTCGTCCACGCGGACGTGGCCCTTGGCCAGCAGCAGCCGGAAGACTTCCTGGTAGATCTGCTCCACATCCGTGTGCGTGATGTCGAAGGCCACCGGGTACACGCCCCGGTACATCACCACCCGGCGGCGGGTGGCCTCGTGCCGGGTGAAGGCAAAGATCGGGATGTCGGACCGGATACGGGACATCCACAACGGGGTGGAGCCGGACTCGGTGAAGGCAATGATCGCCGTCACGGGCAGGTGATTGGCCGTGTACATCGCGGCCATCGCGATGGCTTCGTCGGAACGCTGGAAGCGGTCGTCGTTCCGGTGGCTGGGCCGGCCGAGCGTCAGGTAGTAGCTTTCAGCGCCGATGCAGACCTCTGCCATGGTGGCTACCGCCCGCACGGGATACTCGCCCACGGCCGTCTCGGCCGAGAGCATCACGGCGTCGGTGCCATCCAGCACCGCATTCGCAATGTCCGACACCTCGGCGCGGGTGGGCACCTGGCTGTGAATCATCGACTCCAGCATCTGGGTGGCAGTGATCGCCACCTTGTGCCGGTGCCGCGTCATCTTCAGGATTTTCTTCTGCAGGCCCGTGAGCCCGGCGTAGCCCATCTCGACGCCCAGATCACCCCGCGCCACCATCACGGCATCGGACGCGTCGATGATGCTTTCCAGGTTGGTGAGGGCTTCGGCCCGCTCGATCTTGGCCACGAGGTAGGCATTGCTGCCAGCCTCCCGCAGCAGCGCCCGGGTCTCGTGCAGATCTTCGGCCCGGCGCACGAAGGAGACGGCCAGCCAGTCCACGCCGAGCTCTGCCGCCCGGCGCACGTCTTCCCGGTCCTTGTCCGTCAGCGCCGGTGCCGACAGGCCACCGCCCTGCTTGTTGATGCCCTTGTTGTCCGCCAGCCGCCCGCCCTGGGTCACGCTGCAGTGGATGCGGGTGCCGGCCACCCGCTCGACGGTCAGCGTGATGAAGCCATCATCCAGCAGCAGCACATCGCCCGGCCCGACGTCCTTGCTCAGGGGGGCGTAGGCAACGCCGACCCCTTCGATGGATCCACCCTCCGGGTCCATCTCGGAATCCAGAATGAAGGTCTGCCCCTCCACAAGCTGCACGGGGCCGTCGCGAAAGCGCTGGATGCGGATCTTTGGCCCCTGAAGGTCCCCAAGCACTGCAACGTGCTTGCCGGCCGCATCGGCAGCCTCGCGGACCATGCGAACCCGCCGCTCGCGATCGCCGGCGCCGCCGTGAGAAAAATTAATCCGCACCACGTCGGCGCCCGCAGCGATGAGTTTCCCGAGAGTGACGGGATCGTCGGTGGCGGGACCGAGGGTGGCAATGATCTTCGTCCTGCGCATGACGAACGCACCACCGGCACAACAAAACCCGCGGCCATTATCACACAGGCCCCGGGACGCCGAAGCCTTCAGGTGATGAGGGCCATTCGCAGGTCGTTGACGTTGGTGCGCGTGGGGCCCGTGACCAGGAGGTCGCCAAGCCCGGCGAAGAAGTCGTAACTGCGTTGCGCCGCGAGCTGAGCCGCCGCATCCTGACCTGCCGCGATCGCCCGCTGCAGGGTATCCGGGGTGAGCAGCGCGCCGGCGTTGTCGCCCGTTCCGTCGAGGCCGTCCGTGTCGGCGGCCAGGGCATGAACCCCGGACTCATTCCCCAGGGCCAGCGCCAGAGCCAGCAGGTACTCGCCGTTGCGGCCGCCCCGGCCATCAGGGTGCGTCACGCTGACGGTGGTTTCGCCACCAGAGATCAGCACGGTCCGTTGCCGGCGCGCCCTGAAATCCCGGATCAGCCCCGCGTGGACCTGCGCCGCTACCCGCGCCGGTCCCGTCACGTCCGGCAGAATCACGGCCTGCCAGCCTGCCGCTGCAGCGGCCCGGGCTGCGGCCGCCACGGTCGTCGCGGAACTGGCGACGACCCTGGCAGTCACTCGCGGGACAGACACTGGCGGGCCCTCCTCCCCGACGTCAAGGGCCTGAACCACCGCCGGCGGCAGCAAGATCCCAAACCTGGCAAGGATCGCCAACGCGTCGGCCCGGGTGGCTGGATCCGGCGACAGCGGACCGGAGCCGATATCCGCCAGCACATCCCCCGGTACATCAGAGATTGCCAGCAGCAGGATCTCGCCGGCCCGGATCTGCCGGGCCAGGCCACCACCCTTGATAGCCGAGAGCTTGCGGCGCACGGTATTGATCTGGGTAATGCTCGCGCCAGAGGCCAGGAGGCTGCGGGTAATGCCCTGCTTGTCAGCGAGCGTCACACCGGTGACCGGCTGCACCAGCAGTGCCGACGCCCCGCCGGACAAGAGCACGATGCACCGGTCCGCAGGCTGGCAGTCCCGGGCCAGCTGGAGGATGTGCGAACCCGCTACGACACTCGCTGCATCGGGGACTGGATGTCCTGCTTCAAGGATCGCGATCCCTGGCGCGTCTTCACCGGGCTTGAGGCCATGGCCGTAGCGCGTCACTACGGCGCCGCTCAGGGGCCCAAGATGGTGGGCCTCGTGATGAGCTGCCAGTGTTGCCGCCATGCGGGCGGCCGCCTTGCCGGCACCCAGCACCAGCGTCCGGCCAGCGGGGGGCTGCGTCGGTAGAAACGGTGGCAGG
This sequence comes from Gammaproteobacteria bacterium, assembly GCA_031409515.1. Taxonomy (GTDB): domain Bacteria; phylum Pseudomonadota; class Gammaproteobacteria; order Steroidobacterales; genus SHZI01. Next base: position 53,357 of record JANNXJ010000022.1, read on the forward strand.
CAGTGAGCGGGATCCGCCGCGGCAAGACCGGCGTGGAATAGCCGGGTCAGCAGCTCACTTTCGGGTGCGCGCACGCTGAGCCGCACGTTGAGCCAATATGGCCACGGCAGGCAGCACGGTGCCATCGAGGAACTCCAGGAACGCGCCACCACCCGTGGAAACGTAGGACAGCTGGTCCGTGAGCCCGTACTTCTCGAGCGCTGCCAGCGTGTCGCCGCCACCAGCCACACTAAAGGCCTTCGATCGGGTCGTGGCCTGGGCCACAGCCTGAGCGACCCGTTTCGTCCCGCGACCAAACTTGTCGATCTCAAAGACCCCGACGGGGCCGTTCCAGATGATCGTCCCGGCCCGGGCGATGAGCCGCGCATAGAGTTCAGCCGTGCGCGGACCGATGTCGAGAATGAGGTCGTTCGGACCCACCTTGCTGACCGACCGGGTGGAGGCCGCCGCCTTGGGTGACAGGGCCTTCGCCACGACCACGTCGGTGGGCAGGGGGATGGAGGCCCGGAACCCCTTGCCGGCCAGTCGTCGGGCTTCACCGAGCCGGTCCTTTTCGTAAAGCGACTTGCCCACGGCGTGCCCGGCTGCCGCGCTGAAGGTGTTGGCGATGCCGCCACCGACGATCAGCTGATCCACCTGCCGGGCCAGGGATTTCAGCACTTTGAGCTTGGTCGAGACCTTGGAGCCCCCAACGATGGCGACCACCGGTCGCGCCGGCTTGCGGAGCACCCGTTCCAGCGCCTGGAGTTCGGCCATCAGCAGTGGGCCGGCGCAGGCGATGGGCGCGAACTTCGCGACACCGTGGGTGCTGGCCTCAGCGCGATGGGCCGTGCCAAAGGCGTCCATGACAAAGATGTCGCAGAGTCTGGCCATCTGCCGCGCAAGCGCGGGCGAGTTCTTCTTCTCGCCGGTATTGAAACGCACGTTCTCGCACAGCACCACTTCGCCGTCGGCGATCTCAAAACCCTGCAGCCAGTCCCGCAGCAGCGGCACAGACTGACCGAGCAACTCCGCCAGCCGGTTTGCCACGGGTCGCAGCGAGAGATCCGGATCGAACTGGCCCTCGGTCGGGCGCCCGAGGTGCGACAGCAGAATCACCGCGGCGCCACGCTGCAGAGCCAGGCGGATGGTGGGCAACGCGGCGAGTATCCGCGCCTCGCTGGTGACGCGCCCATTCTTCACGGGGACGTTGAAATCCACCCGGATCAGCACCCGCTTGCCCGCGAGGCTCTGGTCAGTCATCCGCAGGACTTTAGTGGTCATTTGGCTTGGATCAGCGCAAGGGTGGTGTCGAGCATGCGGTTGGAGAAGCCCCACTCGTTGTCATACCAGCTCAAGACCTTGACGAGGGTGCCACCGCCAACCCGGGTCTGGGTGGCATCGAAGATCGAGCTGCGCGGATCGTGGTTGAAGTCCACCGACACCAGCGGCTCCGTGTTGTAGCCCAGGATGCCCTTCAGCTCGCCCTCGGAGGCCGCCTTGAGAATGCCGTTGACCTCGTCCACGGTGGTCGCGCGGGACGCCGTGAAGGTCAGATCTACCACCGAGACGTTGATCGTCGGGACGCGCATGGCAAAGCCGTCCAGCTTCCCATTGAGTTCCGGGAGCACAAGGCCGACGGCGGCAGCGGCCCCGGTCTTCGTGGGAATCATGGACATGGTGGCAGAACGGGCCCGCCGCAGATCCTCGTGATACACGTCGGTCAGGACCTGATCGTTGGTGTAGGCATGGATCGTGGTCATCAGACCCTGAACCAGACCCAGCTTCTCGTGCAAGGGCTTGACGAGCGGCGCCAGGCAATTGGTCGTGCAGGAGGCATTGGAGATGACGGTGTGGGAACCCTTCAGCGACTGGTGATTCACGCCGTACACGATAGTGGCATCCACGTCCTTGCCGCCCGGCGCGGAGATGATCACTTTCTTCGCCCCGGCCTTGAGATGAGCCGACGCCTTTTCCTTGGTCGTGAAGAGGCCCGTGCATTCCAGAACAACGTCTACCCCAAGCTCAGCCCAGGGCAGTTCCGCAGGGTTGCGCTTCGCGAGCACCCGGATCCTGTCGCCGTTCACCACCATGCAGTCGCCATCGACGGCCACGGTCCCGGGAAACTTGCCGTGGGCCGTATCGTGCCGCGTCAGGTGTGCATTGGTATTGGCGTCACCCAGATCATTGATCGCCACTATGGCGATCTCGCCAGTGCGCCTCGCTTCGTAGAGGGCGCGAAGAACATTACGGCCGATGCGGCCGTAACCATTGATGGCAACTTTAACGGGCATGCAAACGACTCCTGGCTGCTTATGCGCTGAGCAATTCCAGCGCTTCCTTCACAACGCGCTCCGGGGTGAACCCGAAGTACTGAAACAGGTCCTTGGCGGGGGCTGACTTGCCAAAGACGTCGATACCGATGACGCGGCCGGCCGGACCCACAGCGCGATGCCAGGTCTCCGTTACGCCCATCTCAATCGCTATCCGGCGCGTCACGGCGGCGGGCAGCACCGACGCCCGCCACGCGGCGTCCTGGGCAGCAAACAACGTGGGGCACGGCATGGAGACCACGCGCACGCCGTGGCCCAGTGCAGTCAGGGCATCGGCAGCGGCAACCGCCAGCGCCACCTCCGACCCGGTGGCAATGAGTATCAGGTCCACGCGGGCAGCATCCCGGAGCACGTAGCCCCCGCGCCGGATGGCCGCAATCTGGGCAGCATCCCGGGGCTGCGCAGGCAAGGCCTGGCGGGTCAGCACAAGGCTCGTGGGGCCCGAGGCACGCTCGATGGCTTCCCGCCAGGCGACGGCGGTCTCGACCGCGTCGCAGGGCCGCCAGACCCGCATGTTGGGGATGAGGCGCAGGCTGGCGGTCTGCTCCACCGACTGGTGGGTAGGCCCGTCTTCCCCCAGACCGATGGAGTCGTGGGTAAAGACGAAGATGGAGCGGAGTTCCATCAGTGCCGCCATGCGCAGCGCATTTCTGGAGTAGTCCGAGAAGGTCAGGAAGGTGCCACCGAAGGGAATGTAGCCACCGTGGGCCGCCATGCCGTTCATGGCTGCCGACATGCCGAACTCGCGGACACCCCAGGAGAGGTAGTTGCCGGCGACGTGACCGGGGCCTACGGTGACGGCCGCCTTGGTGCGGGTCAGGTTGGAGCCCGTCAGGTCCGCCGATCCGCCAAACAGTTCGGGGAGAGCCGGTGCAAAGGCGTTCAGTGCATCTTCCGAGGATTTTCTGGTGGCCTTGGCTGCGGTGTCGGTAACAATCTTTGCCAGGGCAATTTCAGCATGGGCAGGCCAGGCAGCGGGCAGCTCCCCCGCCATGCGCCGGCTGAAGTCGGCCGCAAGCTCCGGGTAGTCCTTGCCATAAGCCGTGAAGAGTTCCTGCCACTGCTGCTCGAGACGCGCACCCACGGCAAGCGCATCCCAGCCGGCCCGGATGTCGGCCGGCACTTCGAAGGGCGGCGCGTTCCAGCCGAGGAACTTGCGGGCCGCGGCGGCCTCCTCGGGGCCGAGGGCCTCGCCATGCACCTTCTCCGTACCCTGCTTGTTTGGCGCGCCCCAGCCAATGACGGTCTTGCAGCAGATCAGCGACGGCCGCCCGGTCTCATTCCGGGCCGCCTCGATCGCGGCGCTCACGGCGTCGGCATTGTGGCCGTCCACATCGGCGACCACGTGCCAGCCATAGGCCCGGAAACGGGCCGGCGTGTCGTCGGTAAACCAGTTCTTGACGTGGCCATCGATCGAGATGCCGTTATCGTCGTAGAGGCAGATCAGCTTGCCGAGACCCAGAGTCCCAGCGAGAGAGCAGGCCTCGTGGGAGATGCCCTCCATCAGGCAACCGTCACCGAGGAAAACCCAGGTGTGGTGGTCGACCACGGGAAAGCCCGGGCGATTGAACTCGGCGGCCAGGAGTTTCTCTGCCAAGGCCATCCCCACAGCGTTCGCCAGCCCCTGGCCCAGGGGTCCGGTGGTGGTCTCGATGCCGAGGTGCAGGTCCCGCTCCGGGTGACCCGCGGTATGGGACCCGAGCTGGCGGAAGCGGCGGATCTCGTCCAGGGACAGCGGATAGCCGGTCAGGTTCAGCAGGGAGTAGAGCAGCATCGACCCGTGCCCGTTGGAGAGCACGAAGCGGTCCCGGTCGGGCCAGGTCGGGTTGGCGGGGTTGTGCCGGAGGTAGTCGTTCCAGAGCACCTCCGCCATGTCGGCCATGCCCATGGGCATGCCCGGATGACCGGATTTGGCGGCCTCGACGGCATCCAGAGAGAGTACGCGGATCGCATTGGCCAGCTGCCGACGGGCGGCGGCAGGGCGGGTCGTTCGGGCTTTGGCTGGCATGGAACCCCCAGCGCTCCGGGACGAGTGGGGAGGAATGCTCGCGAAAGCCCGCAGCGGGCGCGCATTGTCGCGTAACACTGCTGGACCCGCAACGGGTTGGCCGGGCCTCGGCTTATGTCACTGCCAAACCGGACACCGACAGGCTGCCGGACCTGAGTCTATAATCCAGGCCCCAAACAACCATAACCGGATATCCCATGGCCAGCCGCAAGCTCTTTACCTCCGAATCCGTCTCCGAAGGTCACCCGGACAAGATGGCTGACCAGATTTCCGATGCCATCCTGGATGCCATCCTGGCCCAGGAGCCGGAATCCCGCGTGGCCTGTGAAACCCTGATCAAGACAGGCTTCGTGCTGGTCTCCGGGGAAATCACCACCAATGCCTGGGTCGATCTGGAGGCACTGGTGCGCAAGGTCGTGTGCGAGATCGGCTACGACCACTCGGACAAGGGCTTCGACGGCCACTCCTGTGGCGTGCTGAATGCCATCGGCAAGCAATCTGCCCATATCGCCCAGGGCGTGTCCCGGAAGAAGAAGCGGGAACAGGGTGCCGGTGATCAGGGAATGATGTTTGGCTACGCCGCCCGGGAAACCGACGTGCTCATGCCCTTACCCATCACGCTGGCCCACAGGCTGGTAAAGCGCCAGGCAGACGTCCGCCGCAAGGGCAAGCTCAACTGGCTCAGGCCTGATGCCAAGAGCCAGGTCACCGTGGTCTACGAGGACAACAAACCGGTGGGTCTCGACGCCGTCGTCCTCTCGACCCAGCACGCGCCGGGCATCAAGCTGAAGGACCTCCGGGAAGCCGTGATCGAGGAGATCCTGAAGCCAGTCATCGCGAAGAAGTGGTTTGCTTCCCTCAAGAAGGAGAAGATCCATATCAATCCGACCGGCGCCTTCGAGATCGGCGGGCCCATGGGCGACTGTGGCCTCACCGGTCGCAAGATCATCGTCGACACCTACGGCGGCATGGCCCGCCACGGGGGCGGAGCCTTCTCCGGCAAGGACCCGACCAAGGTGGACCGTTCGGCGGCCTATGCCGCCCGTTATGTTGCCAAGAACATCGTCGCCGCCGGCATTGCCGACCGCTGCGAGGTGCAGGTTTCCTACGCCATCGGCGTCGCCCAGCCGACCTCAGTCAGTGTCGATACCTTTGGCACCAGCAAGCTCGGGGAAGAACGCCTCGACCAGCTGGTCCGTAAGCACTTCGACCTGACCCCCTACGGCATCCGGGAAATGCTGGATCTGCACAGGCCCATCTACCGGGCCACGGCGGCCTATGGCCACTTTGGCCGGGAAGAACCGAATTTCACCTGGGAGCGAACTGACAAGGCAGAGGCGCTGCAGCGGGATGCCCGCGTGAAGCGCTAGCGGCCGATTTGCCAGTCACCTGACCTGAACAAACAGCACCAAACCTAAGGACTCACCAATGAGCACCAAGCCCGCTTTAGCCACCAAGGACGACTTCCGCGTTGCCGACATGAGCCTCGCCGCCTGGGGCAGGAAAGAAATCGCCATTGCGGAAACCGAGATGCCGGGCCTCATGGCACTGTGCGAGGAGTTCGGCAAGTCGAAGCCTCTGAAGGGCGCCCGGATTGCCGGTTGCCTGCACATGACGATCCAGACCGCCGTGCTGATCGAAACCCTGGTCAAGCTGGGGGCCAGTGTTCGCTGGTCATCCTGCAACATCTTCTCCACCCAGGACCATGCGGCGTCGGCGATTGCCGCCGCCGGCGTGCCGGTGTTCGCCTGGAAGGGCGAGACGGAGGAAGAGTACTGGTGGTGCGTCGAGCAGACGGTGCGGGGACCGGACGGCTGGGTGCCCAACATGATCCTCGATGACGGCGGCGACCTGACCGCTATCCTGCACGACAAGTACCCCGAACTGATGAAGGACGTTCGCGGCATCTCCGAGGAGACCACGACGGGGGTCAGCCGCCTCTACGAAATGGCGACCGCAGGCCGGCTGATGTGCCCCGCCATCAACGTCAACGACTCCGTGACCAAGTCGAAGTTCGACAATCTCTACGGCTGCCGGGAGTCCCTGGTGGACGGCATCAAGCGCGCCACTGACGTGATGATCGCCGGCAAGATCGCCGTGGTAGCCGGCTACGGCGACGTGGGCAAGGGCTGCGCCCAGTCGCTGCGCGGCCTGGGTGCCACGGTGTGGATCACGGAAATCGATCCGATCAACGCGCTGCAGGCGGCCATGGAAGGCTACCGCGTGGTCACGATGGAACAGGCCGCCCCCAAGGCCGATATCTTTGTCAGCGCCACCGGCAATTTCGGCGTGATCAGCCACGATCATATGGCGAAGATGAAAGACCAGGCTATCGTCTGCAACATCGGTCACTTCGACAGCGAGATCGACGTGGCATCGTTGCGCAAGCTCAAGTGGGAAAACATCAAGCCCCAGGTGGATCACGTTATCTTCCCGGACGGCAAGCGGCTGATCCTGCTGGCAGAGGGACGCCTGGTTAACCTGGGCTGCGGCACGGGCCACCCGAGCTTTGTCATGTCGACGTCCTTCACCAACCAGGTCCTGGCGCAGATGGACCTCTGGCAGAACCCGACCAAGTACGAGAAGAAGGTTTATGTCCTGCCGAAGTATCTCGACGAGAAAGTCGCCCGGCTGCACCTGAAGAAGATCGGCGTCGAACTGACCACGCTGACCCAGAAGCAGGCCGACTACCTCCGCGTGCCCGTCGAGGGCCCCTACAAGCCGGACCACTACCGCTATTGAGTCGATGCTGCCGAAGTCCAGCGTCCCCGGCCTGATCCCCACCCTGAACAACACGGGGTGGATGACCGAGACGCTGGACGACTACTCACTGGACTTCACCGAGTACGCCGGTATTCAGCAGGCGGAGTGCCTCGACATCGGCTGCGCCTACGGCGTGGCGACCCTGCCGGCGCTGGCGAAGGGCGCCCGCATTCTCGCCAGTGATCTCGAGCCCAGGCACCTGGCGATCCTCGCCGAGCGGGTTCCGCCAGCTGATCGCGCCCGCTTCCGCAGCCAGCCGGCCAGACTGCCGGATATCGACTTTCCGGCGGGCAGCTTCGGGGCGATTCTCTGCGCCCGGGCCCTGCATTTTCTCCTGGCCCGGGATATCGAAAGCACCGTCCGCAAGATGTTCGACTGGCTGCTGCCAGGCGGCCGGGCATTCCTGATCACAGACAGTCCCTACGCAGGGCCCTGGTGGCAAAGCGCGCCGGAATACGAGCGGCGCAAACGCGAGGGTTGCCCCTGGCCGGGGTTTGTCAGCAACTATCCTGCGCTTCTGCCAGCAGGCACCGATCCGTCGAAGCACTCCTCCTTTATTCATCCCCTGGACCCCGACATCCTCAGCCGGGTCTGCCGGGAAGCCGGCTTCGAGGTGCTCGAGGCCCGGTTTCTCCGGGGTGGCACCCGCAGTGCGACGGGTCGGGAGCACGCGGGAGTCATCGCGATGAAGCCCGCCCTATAACGCGATCTTCGTCGCATTTTCGCCTCTGCCTCTGCTGGCCGGGGCGGTCCTTGCGAAACCCATTCGATGGCGAGACGCAGCCCCGGCTATAGTTTCCCCATGTCACTTCCCCTCCGCATCCTGCACATCACCGACCCCCACCTCCACGAGCACCGGGACGCCCGGATGCGCGGTGTGAACACTGACGACACGCTGGTGGCCACGCTCAAGCAGGCCATGGCCGATGCGCGCCGTCCAGACGCAATCCTCGCCACGGGCGATCTCGTTCAGGACGAAACCCGGGGCGGCTATGAACGGTTTCGGGAGCTCACCGGCGGCCTGGGTTTGCCGGTGTACTGCCTGCCAGGAAACCATGACACCCCCGACCTCATGCGAGAGGTGCTGTCCGAACCACCCTTCCAGTTCTGTGGGGTCGCACAGCACGGTGACTGGACGCTGGTGCTGCTGAGCAGTTTCGCCAGCAATGATGCCGGCGGCGTGCTGGCCGACCCGGAGCTGGAGTTTCTGGAACGGACCCTGGCGAGCCGCCCTTCAGGCCATTGCCTGATTGCCCTGCACCACCAGCCGGTACCCATGGGCAGCCGCTGGCTCGACGGCGTCGCCCTGCGCAACGCGGACGAGTTCTTCCGGGTCTGCGACCGGCATACCCACGTCCGGGGCATCGTCTGGGGCCACGTCCATCAGGCCTCGGACCGGGAGCGGCGTGGAGTCCAGTTGATGAGCACACCCTCCACCTGTTCCCAGTTCAAGCCGGAATCTGAGCACTTTGCCCTGGACGCGCGCCCACCAGGCTACCGGTGGCTGAATCTCCACCCGGATGGCAGGATCAGTACATCAGTAGTCTGGGTTGCCTGAACTCAATGGTCCTACCATCACGCCGGAGGCTGGCCTCTGCGCCGCTGGCCATGCTGGTCACGGCGGCAGCTTTCTGGACCCAGTCAGTCCCCGCCCTGCCCCTGTGGGAACTAACCGGCACCCGCAATCACATCATGGTGCTTGGCTCGATTCACCTGCTCCGCGCTGCTGACTACCCCCTGGCCCCCGCGATCAGACAGGCCTTTGATGAGGCGGACATCGTGCTCATGGAGATCGACATGGACGATCTCGATCCTGGGATCAGTGCGCAGACCATCGCCGCACTCGCCAGGGACGGCAAGGGGCGCCAGTTACAGGAATTGCTGGGCCCCAACGCCTGGCGGGCGGCGTCTGCCGAAGCGGGCAAACTGGGACTGGACCTGTCCTCCCTGGCCCCCTTTGAGCCCTGGTACGCCGCCATCGCCGTCACCCAGCTGCGCCTCGCCCAGCTCGGGTTCGACCAGTCTCTGGGCGTTGAAGCGCAACTGTCCACAGAGGCAAGAAAACGGGGCAAGGAGGTCCGCGGTCTCGAAACCCTGGAAGGTCAGCTGCGAACCCTCGACAACCTGTCACCAGACGCCCAGCGCGGCTTCCTCCAGACCACCCTCGAGGAAGCTAGGGAAGCGGGCGAGGTGGCCGACGAGATGATCGCCGCATGGAAGACGGGGGACGTGGTGACGCTGGATGCAGACCTGCTCGAAAGCGTCCGCGAGCAGCCCGAGGTGTATCGGGCACTGATTGTTCAGCGCAACGAGAACTTTGCCCGCGCCATCGGTGGCCTTAAGGATGACTCGAAGGATTACCTGATCGTCGTCGGGACCCTGCACCTGGTGGGCCCCGACAGCGTACTCAGCCTGCTGGGGCGCAAGGGCATACAGTCGAGACAGATTCCTGGCGGGCGACCCGCAGCCAGCCCGGTAGACCGCCCCTAGACCTCGACCATCTCGAAATCTTCCTTGCCCGCTCCGCAGTCCGGACAGCGCCAGGACAGGGGAACATCCGACCAGGCCGTGCCCGGCGCCAGCCCGGACTCGGGCGCACCGGCCCGCTCGTCGTACAGATAACCGCAGATCAGGCACATGTAGGTTTTCATCGGGACAACGCTTCCTATGGCGATTTTTCGCGGCGTAATGGGCGGAGCATCGGTCGCAGGAACTGCAGAAGTTCGACCGGATCCGTGAGTTCGAGACAACGCTGCTTGTCGGCAGGTGGCATCGGCAGAATTTCTGCCAGCCTGCAGCCAACCCAGGCCGCGTCGTCGTAGCGCTTGTCGATGGCATCATAGAGCCCACCGAGATCGTTGATCACGGAGGCGAGCAGCGTGGCCAAGGGGCGAAACTCCTCCGGCAGTGCCTCCCGGCGCAGTTCGGGCAACAGCTCAACATCGCCGAGGTAGAGACCGTCTGCCTGGCGGGAAACCCCAAGCAGGCGAAACTGCCGTTTCCCCTGGGCCGTGATTCCCAGGATGCCGTCGCTGCCCTGATGGAAGTCGATGATATGAGCGAAAGTGCCAATGGTGCTGGTTTCCACCGGGCCCGTCTCCCCGCCGCCGAGAATCAGCACGACACCAAAGTCCGAATCCTCCCGCAGGCAGCGACTGACCATATCCAGGTAACGCGGCTCAAAGACGCGCAGGGGCAAGGGACCATCGGGAAACAGAACCGTGCTCAATGGGAACAGGGGAATAGCCGACAAGGTCACGGGCTCAAACCGAGCGCCTGACTCAACGCACCGTGGATGCCCTGAAAATCGCCGTTACTCATAATCACCACGGCATCCCCCGGATGCTTGCCCGCCACAATGCCAGCAATGATCGTTTCGGTATCCGGGCAAACCCGGATGCGGGGATCAGACCGAAACTCGGCATCCAGATCCCACTTGAGGCCGGCAGGGCGCAGAACCCAGGCCTGGTCCGCGGCGCCGAGCGCCGGACCCAGTGTCCCCTGGTAGATGCCGAGCTTCATGCTGTTGGAGCGCGGCTCGAAAACCGCAATGACCCGCCGCACGCCGGCACGCTGCCGGATGCCCTCCAGAGTCCTGCGAATCGCGGTCGGATGATGGGCGAAGTCATCAAAGACCTGGACCCCGCCAAACTCGCCGAGGTGCTGCAGACGGCGCTTGACGCCCCGAAACCGCCCGATAGCCTCCAGTGCCACTGCCGGGTCGACGCCGACAGCGCGGGCGGCCAGCAAAGCGGCCACCGCGTTCTCGGCATTGTGAGCTCCCGACAACTGCCACTGACAGCGGCCAACCTCCTGACCCTTGTGCGTTACGCGCAGCGTGCCCGCAGGAGACTCGATCCCCACCCAGTCCGCACCCTCCTCACTGCGACTCCCGAAGGTGTCCAGTGGCGTCCAGCACCCGCGCTGCAGCAGAGCGGTCACATTGGCATCGCCCGCCGGGACGACCAGCCGGCCATTGGCCGGGAGAGCACGGATCAGCTGGTGAAACTGGTGGGTGATGGCCTCGAGGTTGGGATAGATATCCGCGTGATCAAATTCCAGATTGTTGACGATGAGCGTCTGGGGGCGGTAGAGAAGAAACTTGGCGCGCTTGTCGAAGAACGCAGTGTCGTACTCGTCGGCTTCGATCACGAAGACCGGATCTGTCCCCAGTCGGGCCGAGAACTCGAAGTCCGCCGGCACGCCACCGATCAGGAAGCCTGCGCGCCGGCCGGCGCACTCAAGGATCCATGCCAGCAGGCTGGTCGTGGTGGTCTTGCCGTGGGTACCGGCGACACCGATCACCGAGCGGTGGCGCAGGACTGCGTTCGCCAGCCACTCAGGCCCGGACATGTAGGGAATACGCCGGTTCAGCAGTTCCTCGATGACTGGCATACCACGAGTCATGACATTGCCAACCACGACCACGTCCGGCGCAGGCTCGAGCTGGGCTGCCTCATAGCCCTCGATCAACTCAACGCCCAGACGGGCCAGCTGGTCACTCATCGGCGGGTAGATGTTGCGATCCGAGCCCGTTACCCGGTAACCGGCTTCCCTGGCGATGACCGCCACACCGCCCATGAATGTCCCGCAGACTCCAAGGATATGTACGTGCTGCATATGAAGAGTTGCCAGCCCTGAGGATCAGACTGGCGGCGGCCCGAACTGGGCGAACACCAGGTAGTTGAGAAAAAAGTACGCGACGGAGATTGCCAGACCGGCCGCAAAAGGCGCAGACAGTGCCCTGGAAAAGATATGGCCGTTCACGGCCAGGGACCAGCTGACCACGGCAAGAAGCCCGAGCGTGGGTCCGATCGCCGGCTTTCCGGGATCGGTCGCCATATCCAGCCAGTAGCTGAACGGGATCATGCAGGCCCCCAGCAGGGCCCCGGTGCCGAACATGGCAGTCAGTGTCTGCCGATAGCGCAACGCGTGACCCGTCAGGCGCAGCAACCCCCAGAGACAGCCACACAGCAACAGGAGATCCAGGACGAGACTGCGGGCCAGGGCTACCGAGGCGTGGTAAACGGGCAGCGCCAGCAGGCCCTGGGCAAGCACGTAGACCAGGCCTGCCAGCAGGAGCAGAAACAGGGAATCCGGCAGGTCTTCTGGCCCACGGCGGCGCAGTACGATCTGCAGAAAGACGTCGAGTATCCTGAGCATCAACCGTCGCGGCTTAAAGCCGCTCCTACGGACGCAGCGTCGCGGTGACGCGCGCGTAGACCTCGTCCACCGAACCCTCGCCATCGACCTCGTGGAGCAGTCCTGCCTGGCGGTAGTACTGAACTACCGGCTCGGTCTGTGCACGGTAGACCTTCAGCCGGTTCCCGATCGTCTCCTCGTTGTCATCGACCCGCTGAATCAGTTGCCCGCCCGCCTTCAGGCAGGCATCGAGGTCGGCCTGGGGAGAAAAGTGGATGTTCAGGAGCTTGCCCGTGACTGAGCAGGTGCGGCGGCCCGTCAGGCGCTTCTGCAGGTTGTCCAGGTCTACGTCGATGAGAACTGCCGCGTCCAGCGGGCAGCCAATCTCCGCGAGCATGACTTCCAGGGCACGGGCCTGGGCCAGATTGCGGGGAAACCCATCCAGGACGAACCCGGCAGCAGCATCATCCCGCCTGAGACGATCGCGAATCATGCCGAGGACGATGTCATCGGACACCAGTTCCCCCGCGTCCATTGCCGCCTTCGCCCGCAGGCCGAGCGGCGTGCCGGCCGCCACAGCCTCGCGCAGCAGGTCGCCCGTCGAGAGCTGGACGGTGCCGTGCTGGGCCATCAGCCGTTGCGCCTGGGTACCCTTGCCCGAACCCGGGGCCCCGAGAAATACAATGCGCAATAGTCCGGTCCTATTCAGCAACAGTGGCGGCGTAAGCTACAGTGCCCCCTCCGTAGACGTCAAACGAGAATAGGAACACGCATGGCCAAACGGAATGCCTTCTATGCCCAGTCCGGCGGCGTCACAGCTGTGATCAATGCCTCGGCCTGTGGCGTCATCGAGACAGCCAGGCGCCACCGGGGCCGGATCGGTACGCTCTACGCCGGCCGGAACGGGATCCTCGGCGCCCTGGATGAAGAACTGGTGGATACCGGCAGGGAGAGCGCTGCCGCCATCGCCGCCCTCCGCCACACGCCCGGGGGTGCCTTCGGTTCTGCGCGCTACAAGCTGAAGGGACTGGAGCAGAATCGGGCCGAGTACGAACGGCTGATCGCCGTCTTCCGGGCGCACGATATCGGCTATTTTTTCTACAACGGGGGTGGCGATTCCGCGGACACCTGCCTGAAGGTGTCCCAGATCGGCGCGACGCTCGGCTACCCGATAGTCGCCATCCATGTCCCCAAGACCGTAGATAACGACCTGCCGATTACGGATACCTGCCCCGGGTTCGGCTCTGTCGCCAAGTACATAGCCGTGTCCACACTGGAAGCCGCGCTGGACGTGCGCTCCATGTCCCGCACTTCAACCAAGGTCTTCATCCTGGAAGTGATGGGCCGCCACGCCGGATGGATTGCCGCCGCCGCGGGCCTTGCCGGCAGCAAGGCCGGGGATGCCCCGCACATCATCCTCTTCCCGGAAATCGCCTTTGACGCCAAGGCATTCCTCGCTCGCGTGGCTGAGTGCGTGCGCCGTTATGACTACTGCGTCGTCGTGGTCAGCGAGGGCGCACGCTACGCCGACGGGCGCTTTCTGGCCGACGCCGGCACGGTAGACGCTTTCGGCCACAAGCAGCTCGGCGGGGTGGCGCAGGTGATTGCCACCATGGTCCGTGACGAACTGAAGCTCAAGTATCACTACGCCATTGCTGACTACCTGCAGCGTTCGGCCCGGCACATTGCTGCCCGCGTCGACGTGGAGCAGGCTTACGCTCTGGGCAAGGCTGCAGTAGAACTGGCCCTCAAGGGCGAGAACGCCGTCATGCCGACCATTGTGCGACGCTCGGACAAGCCCTACCGGTGGAGCGTCGGGAAGGCCGCCCTGACGGACGTTGCGAACCAGGAGAAGATGATGCCGAGGGGCTACATAACCCGGGATGGGTTCGGCATCACGGCCGCCGCCCGGCGCTACCTGGCCCCCCTGATCCAGGGGGAGGACTACCCGCCCTACCGGCAGGGGCTCCCCGCCTACGCGTCCCTCAAGCTCGTGGCGGTGAAGAAAAAGCTGAAACCGCGCACGTAGGAGTGCCGACCGGCGCGAACTCCCTTGCAGGGGCGGCGAGGCGATCGCGCCTGAAGGCGCTCCTACAACGCCAAATGTTAGTGCTATGATTGCGCGCCATTTTTTGGCCAGCTTTTCATCTTCGAGGACTCAACTATGTCAACCAACCTGGCCATTACTCTGGCCATTGGCGCTTCCTTGCTCGCCCTGCTCTACGGCGCCCTCATGTCGCGCTGGATCATCGCGCAATCCGCGGGCAATGCCCGCATGCAGGAGATCGCCGCGGCGATTCAGGCGGGAGCCAAGGCTTATCTCAATCGCCAGTACTACACCATCGCCATAGTCGGCGCGGTGCTGACGGTGATCCTCGCCCTGGCGCTTGATCTGCCCACGGCGGGTGGCTTTGTCGTCGGTGCGGTCCTCTCGGGCGCGGCCGGTTTCATCGGCATGAACGTGTCGGTCCGGGCCAACGTCCGCACCGCGCATGCGGCCAGCATCGGCCTTAACCCTGCACTGCAGGTCGCGTTCCGCGGTGGCGCCGTCACGGGCATGCTGGTGGTCGGCCTTGGCCTGCTCGGCGTGGCAGGCTACTTCGCGGTGATGCGGGGCTTCATCGGTGACGACGAGGCTCTGCACTCGCTGATTGGCCTGGCCTTTGGTGGTTCCCTGATTTCCATCTTTGCGCGACTGGGCGGCGGGATCTTCACCAAGGGCGCCGATGTCGGTGCTGACCTGGTGGGCAAGGTCGAAGCCGGCATTCCGGAAGATGACCCCCGAAACCCCGCCGTCATTGCCGATAACGTAGGCGACAACGTCGGCGACTGCGCCGGCATGGCTGCCGACCTGTTTGAAACCTATGCAGTGACCGTGGTGGCCACCATGGTTCTCGGCGGACTGATGTTCAAGGGCGCCGATGGCGGCCTTGATCTCCGCTACATCCTTTACCCGCTCGTGCTCGGCGCCGTATCGATCGTCGCCTCGATTGTCGGCACGTTCTTCGTGAACGCGCGGGACGGCGGCAAAATCATGAACGCCCTCTACCGGGGTCTGGCGGTGTCCGGCATCCTGGCCCTGGCGGCGTTCTACCCGGTGACGCAGATCGTCATGGGTGATGCCGCAACGAACCTCTTCCTGTGTGCGGTTATCGGACTGGTGCTTACCGGCGCGCTGATCTGGATCACCGAGTACTACACCGCCACCGAGTACGGGCCCGTACGCTATGTCGCCGCTGCCTCCCAGACCGGTCACGGCACCAACGTCATTGCCGGCCTCGCGGTCTCCATGAAGTCCACCGCGCTGCCCGTACTCGCAGTCTGTGCAGCCATCTGGGGTTCCTACCAGCTGGACGGGCTCTACGGCATCGCCATTGCGGCGACCTCCATGCTGTCCATGACAGGCATGGTCGTCGCGCTCGATGCCTACGGTCCCATCACGGACAACGGTGGTGGTATTGCCGAAATGTCCGGCCTGCCGAAGAACGTGCGGACCATCACCGACGCGCTGGATGCAGTGGGTAACACCACCAAGGCAGTTACCAAGGGCTACGCCATTGGGTCAGCGGGACTCGCTGCCCTCGTGCTCTTCGCTGACTACACCCACAACCTGGAAGCGGTGGGCAAACTGGAGGTCTTCAGCCTCTCCGATCCCGCCGTAATCATTGGCCTGTTCATCGGTGGTCTGGTTCCGTACCTGTTCGCCGCGATGGCGATGGAGGCGGTCGGCCGGGCTGCGAGCTCCGTGGTGGTCGAGGTACGGCGTCAGTTCAGGGAGATCAAGGGCATCATGGAGGGCACGGGCAAACCCGACTACTCCAAGGCCGTCGATCTGCTGACCAAGGCCGCCATCAAGGAAATGATCGTCCCGTCGCTGCTGCCGATTCTCGTTCCCGTGGTGGTTGGCTTCGGCATGAACATCCTCATGGGCCCGGGAGCCGGCGTCCGTGCTCTGGGTGGCCTGCTGATTGGCACCATTGTCACCGGCATCTTCCTGGCTATCTCGATGTGCACCGGTGGTGGCGCGTGGGATAACGCCAAGAAGTACATTGAAGAGGGCAATTTCGGCGGCAAGGGGTCCGAGACCCACAAGGCTGCCGTCACTGGCGACACCGTTGGCGACCCCTACAAGGACACCGCCGGTCCCGCCATCAACCCGTTGATCAAGATCATCAACATCGTGGCCCTCTTGCTGGTGCCGCTCCTGTAGGAGCGGCGACTGGCGCGACCACCACGCCGCCGCAGTAGCGGCAGCGTGGGCGGGTGTCCCTTCCGCAGAAATGGGGACATGCCTCATTTCCTGAGTGGGCCATATCCTAGGGGAAATGAGGCATGTCCCCATTTCTGCGGAAGGGATCCCGACCGCGATGCCGCGGGCCACAGAGTGGGTTGTCGCGGCTAAAGCCGCTCCTACGGGGTGGTAAGCGCGGTGCCCGGCTCGCCGAGCCGGTGCGGCCGGTCGATGAAGTTACCCTGGATGAAATCCACACCGATGGAGCGCAGGGTCTCAAAATCCGCCTGGGTTTCCACCTGCTCTGCGATCACCTTGAAGCCGAGGATGCGGGACACTCCGGCAATGGCCGTCACTACCTGGTGATTCAGGGTGTCGGGCCGCAAGTCCCGGGTGTAGGTGCCGTCGATCTTCAGATAGTCGATGGACAGGTCCCGCAGGGTGGTGAACGAACCGAGTCCACTACCGAAATCATCCAGCGCAAACTGGCAGCCGATCCCATGGACCACTGCCACAAAGCGGCGGGCCTGATCGAAGCGTTCCATAACGGCAGACTCGCTGACCTCGAAGCAGATCCGGTGCGGAGGCACCTGACTGTGATCAAGGCAGTCAACCACGAAGTCGAGAAATCCGTCTTCCCCCAGCGCCTGAGCTGAGAGGTTGATGCTGCAACTCCGCTCATCCGGCAGGCGAATGGCGCCGTGGGCTATCGCCGACAGTGTGGCCTGAACCACCCACCGGTCGATGCTGGCCATCAACTGGTAGCGCTCCGCCGCAGGAATGAACTGGCGCGGCTGCACCAGCTTGCCATCGTCGTCCAGCATCCTGAGCAGGACCTCAAGGGCGGGCCCGCGCGTCACCCGGCCGGCAGTGGAGATGACTGGCTGGGCATGGATCTCGAACCGGTTCTCCCGCAGGGCGACCTGCAGCTGGCGGAGCCAGTGGATATCGCCCCGCTGCCGGGCTGAGACTTCGTCCCGTGCCGAATAGACGTGTACCCGCCCGCGACCCTGCTGCTTCGCCACATAGCAGGCCGAGTCGGCAGCACTCAGCAGGTCCTTGAGGGTGCCCGTCTCCCTGGACACTTCCACCAGACCAATGCTGATACCGACCGTAAAGATCCGGTCCTGCCAGACAAACCGGTAGTCCCTGATGGCGTTGCACACGTCGTCAGCAATCTGGCGGGCCTTGTCGAGGGGGCAGCGAATCAACAGCATCCCGAACTCGTCGCCGCCCAGGCGGGCGACAAAGTCCGAGTCGCGGACCTGGTCACGAATGAGCTTGGCTATCTCCCGCAGCATGTTGTCGCCGGCCAGGTGGCCGCAGGTGTCGTTGACCGCCTTGAACCGGTCCAGGTCCATGTAGCAAAGCACCGAATTCAGCGAGTCGCCGCGACCGCCTTCCAGTGCCTCGGCCAGTTGCCTCTCAAATTCCATGCGGTTGATCAGCCCCGTCAGGGCGTCGTGAGCGGCCTGATAGGAGATCCGGCGCGTCATGCCCCGGATCTCCGTGACGTCGTGCATGATGACCACGGCTCCGGCTACCGTGTCTCCTGCCCCGATGATTGGCGAGGCGGTCAGCTCCACCGACAACTCCCGACTGCCATCCGTCGAGATCATCAGGGCACGTCGGCCCAGGCCAACCTGGCGCCGCTCCGAAAGACAGCGCGCCACGGGATCACCCAGGTCCTTGCGGTCATTCTCGTCGACCAGCGTCATGAGGTCAGTCATACGCTTGCCGATGGCATTCTCGCGGGTCATGCCGGTGAGCTTCTCTGCCGCACCGTTCAGGTAGTCGATAACGCCCTCGGTGTCGGCTGTGATGACGCCTTCGCCAATGGATTCCAGGGTGATCTGGGCCTGCTGCTTCCCCCTGCCAAGATTTGCTTCGATGCTCTTCCGGTAGCTCACATCCCGGGCAATCGAAAGGACGGCCTTCTGGCCCCGGTAGTCGATCATCGTCCCCGCGGCTTCGACCCACAGCCCCCCCTCGGCCCCGGAGATGAGCTGGATCTCGTAGCGCTCAGGAACCACCTCCCCGGCCAGCCGCCCGGCAATGTTCTTGCGGGTCATGGCCCGGTAGGCTGGTCGGACCAGATCGGTCACCGGTCGGCCAGCCAGCTGCTCTGCCGTGAGGCCCATGAGAGCCCCCGCCGCGCTGTTCGCAAAGATCACCCGATCCCGGTGCACGAGGACCACCTCAGGCATCGTGTTGGCCAGATCCTGAAACAGCGCTTCCCGCTGCCGCAACTGGCGGTCCTTGGTATTCAGGGAGTCGAAGAGCCGATTGACGTTGTCGCCCAGCTGGCCAATTTCCTGGACGTCACTGGCGGGCATGGCAACGCGCTTGCCGAAGGCAGCAGTCTCCGCCGCCTCGATGATCTCGCGGTTGAGGATCGCCACACCGCGGCTATAGTCCCTGCGGCCGCGCCACAGGTAAAAACAGGTAGCAACGAGCCCGAGGCAGGCCAACGCAAGGGCCAGTATCAACCACGTCTCGGTCATTTATGGTGTTGCTACGGAGGAGTCAGCCGGGCCCTGCTCCTCTCGGATTTATGCGCTGAAAGCTGGCGCGGTCCGGCCTCGCGGACGGCTTGAAGCATAGCCGATGGTCCATTCCGGGGTCGGCGCCGTTCACCATAATCCGCAGGGCGCCGCTTTGGGCCATAATCTTGTCTGTACCCACCAATCTCCTTACCCTAAGCGGCCCCAAATGAGCATCAACGTCGAAGCCGCCCGCACCCAGATGGTTAACCAGCAGGTGCGTGCCTGGGACGTACTCGACCCGGCCGTGCTGGCCGTGCTGACGCAAGTCCCGCGGGAGCAGTTTGTCCCGCCCCGTTTCCGCAACCTGGCCTTCGCCGATACCGAGGTACCCCTGGGGCATGGCCAGTTCATGCTGACCCCCCAGATCGAGGGTCGGCTGCTGCAGGCGCTCCGCCTGCAGGGGACCGATCGGGTCCTGGAAGTCGGCACCGGTAGTGGCTTCCTCACGGCTTGCCTGGCCCGCCTGAGTCGCCAGGTGACCAGCCTGGAAATCCTGCCGGACCTGGCCGAGGGTGCCCGCCGGAACCTCCGGGGTGTGGCTACGTGGAACACCGAAGTCCACATTGGTGACGTTTTCAGCTACCGTCCTGACGCGCCCTACGACGTGATTGCCGTAACGGGGTCCCTGCCGAAGCCTGACGACCGCTTTTGGCAGTGGCTGGCCGCTGGGGGCCGTTTGTTCCTCGTGACCGGAGAAGGACCCTTGATGCAGGCCCGGCTGCTGACGCGCCAGGGCCCGGAGCAGTGGGCCGAGACCACACTGTTCGAAACATCGCTGCCGGCGTTGCTGCACGCGCCGCCACTATCGAAGTTCAGATTCTGAAACTCAAGGACGGGATGTCATGAGAATAACGCTGCTGCCCCTGACCGCGCTTCTGGTTTCCAGCCTGGCGTCGGGCGACACCCTCATGCAGATCTACGAGAAGGCAGTGCGCAGCGATCCCCTCGTGCGGGAGGCGGACGCCAACAAGCTGGCCACTCAGGAGGGCAAACCCATCGCGCGGGGTGCGCTACTGCCGCAGGTCAACGGCACGGCGGCCTGGGGCGACAGTAACGCTAACGGCTCCACCTTCAACCAGATTGGTGACCTCATCGCGGCCAGCCCCATCGATTCCCGCAACTACTACACCAGACTCTGGAACGTCCAGCTTCGCCAGTCGGTGTTCCGCTGGGACCAGTGGGTCCAGCTGTCCCAGGCGGGCAAGCAGTCTGCGCAGGCGGACGTCGACTACGAGGCTGCCCAGCAGGATCTCGTGATCCGGGTTGCCGAGGCGTATTTCAACGTGCTGGCTGCTGAAGACACGCTGGCATCCGAGCAGGCTGCCAAGGATGCGATCGGCCGCCAGCTGGAGCAGGCCCAGAAACGCTTTGAGGTCGGCCTGATTGCCATCACGGATGTGCAGGAGGCCCAGGCCGCCTATGACCAGGCCCTGGCGGCGGAGATCCTGGCCAAGCGCAACGTGGCCAATCGGCAGGAACTGCTCCGCTCCATCATCGACGAGCCTGCCCCGGCTCTGGCCAAACCCGGCCCTGACCTGCCCTTGCTCAGCCCCGATCCGGCGGACGAGAACCGCTGGGTAGACCTGGCCATGCAACAGAACCGTAGTCTCATTTCCAGCCAGATTGGCACGGAGATCGCCAAGGACAACGTGAGCCTGGCCCGGACGGCTCGCTACCCCACGGTGGACCTGGTGGCCAGCCGCAACAATGTCAACAACGATGGCTTTGCCCGCACCCCATGTCGTACGCCGGCGAGCTGTAACGGTGCTGACATTGGCACCATCGTTCGGAGCAACACCGGAACAGATCTGGCGACGGACTCAGTCTCGCTCCAGTTCGCCATGCCCTTCTTCACGGGTGGCACCACCTCCGCCCGCGTGCAGCAGGCGGTGTACCAGCATCGGGCCTCGCGGGAACGCCTGGAACGGACGGCGCGGGAGACCGAGCGCCAGACCCGGGATGCCTACCTGGGTGTGATCTCGGAGATCTCCCGGGTCCAGGCCCTGAAGCAGGCCCTGGAGTCATCCAAAACGGCGCTCAAGGCCACGGAGGCAGGCTACGACGTGGGCACCCGGACGACAGTGGACGTGCTGGCCGCGCGGCGCACGGTCTTTGTGGCAGAGACCAACTATCTGCGCAGCCGCTACGATTACCTGATCAACGGCCTGCGCCTGAAGCAGGCTGCAGGCACGCTGACCGTGGCAGACATCGCCCAGATCGACGCGCTTCTTACCGCCAACGCAACGGCGCCGGTAGCGCCGGCCGCCAACCAGGGGCTACCGGGCGGCTGAGGTAATGCTGCTCTGGCGTCAGTGGATCAGCGGATCCACGAGGGCCAGTAGCCGGTCGAGAGCGCCACGATTGGCCAGGATTGCCTGGCTCCCCGCAGTACCCCTCTTACGGCGCTCGGTTTCGTCCCCCAGCAGCCAGCTCACCTCCGCGGCGAGGCCGGCCCAGTCAGGCACGATCAGCGCTGCGCCACACACCAAGAGCAGTTCGGCGATATCCGCTGCATTCTCGTTGTGGGGTCCCGTAACCACTGGCAGGGCCAGGGCCACCGGCTCCAGCAGATTGTGCCCACCAATCGGCACCAGGCTACCGCCGACAAAGGCCACGTCGGCCGCCGCATAGAAAGTTGTGAGCTCGCCCATCGTGTCGCCGAGCAGGACCCGGGTGGCCGGACTCGCCAGCACACCGCTGCTGCGAGTCACGTAGTTGATGCCACGCCCCGCCAGCAGCGCCGCCACCTGACCGAAGCGTTCCGGATGCCGCGGTACCAGGATTAGCAGCGCCGTCGGGTGGTGTTCGAGAATCCGGGCATGCGCATCCAGAACCGCGGCTTCCTCGCCGTCGTGGGTACTCGCTGCAACCCAGACCGGCCGTCCTCCAGCCTGGAGTTGCCGGAGCTGACTGCCACGGGCCGGGATCTCCGCCGGCAGTTCGAAATCAAACTTGATGTTGCCGGTGACATGCGTCCGGGACGGGTTCGCGCCCAGGGACCGGAAGCGCTCCGCGTCTGCTGGCGTCTGCGCCGCAATCAGGATGCCGTTGGCAAGGGTGTCCCGAAACAGGGGAATCACGCGACGGTAGCGCTCGACGGAGCGCAACGACACTCTGGCGCTCGCTAGCACCAGCGGGACCTGTCGCTGCCCGCACTCGTGGTAGAGGTTTGGCCAGAGTTCGGTTTCCATGATGATGGCAAGCGACGGCCGGGCCCAGTTGAAGAAGCGGCCTACGGCCCCTGCCAGATCGTAAGGCACGTAGCTGTGCCGCACCGCTTCGCCAAACAACGCCCGCACGCGCTCCGACCCCGTCGGCGTCATCGTGGTGAGCACGAGGGGCACGCCCGGGTGACGCTTCAGGAGGGCACGCACGAGGGGCGCGGCCGCCTGAACCTCCCCGACGGATACCGCGTGGACCCAGATGGAGGAGCGTCCCAGGCGGGGCTGACCGAAACCAAAGCGCTCGCCGATGCGACGCCGGTAGCCGGGCACGCTAAACCCGCGCCAGAGGAGATGCAGCAGCAGGAAGGGAACGGCGAGGTAAGTCAGGGCAACGTAGGCGACCCGCAGCCAGGACGTGGCTCCGGCCGCTCCCAGCTGGCCCGAGTCGGTCTTAGGCGGGAGCACGATAGCGGGTCTACTTCACAGCGAGCCGTTGCACGGCCTCGACGATGGCGGACGTGGAGCGTCCTTCCCGGAAGCTCAGGACTTCGACAGTCCCCCCGTTGTCGAGCACCTGGCGCGCTCCTGCGATATTCTCGGGCCGGTAGTCGCCGCCCTTGACCAGGACATCCGGCAGGACCTCACCCACCAGCATTTCTGGTGTGTCCTCCCCGAAGGGCACCACCCAGTCCACAGCGGCCAGGCCGGCAAGCACGGCCATCCGGTCAGCAAGGGGGTTGATAGGACGGCCAGTCCCCTTGAGCCGCGCCACAGAGGCATCGTCATTAACGGCCACGAGGAGCCGGTCACCCCGCTGCTTGGCCTCTTCGAGGTAAGCCACATGGCCTGCGTGGAGGATGTCGAAACAGCCGTTGGTCATGACGATGCGCTCACCCCGCCCTCGCGCCTCCGCCGCGATCTGGCGGGCTTCAGACCGCCGGAGCAGGCCGCGCCCGCCCTGGCCGTGCTCATGCAGCGCCAGGCGCAGTTCCGAGGGGGTCACGGTGGCCACGCCGATCTTGCCGACGACCAGGCCTGCGGCCAGGTTGGCCAGTCCCGCCGCGTCCTGGACGGTCAGGCCCGCACCAAGGCCCGCTGCCAGGGTCGCGATCACCGTATCCCCGGCGCCGGTGACGTCGAACACCTGGCGAGCACGGGCCGGCAGGAACACTGGCTCCCCTTCGGCAGGGATCACCGCCATCCCGCGTTCCCCGAGGGTGATCACCAGCGCCTGCAGGTCGAGGGCTTCCCGCAGGGCCTCGCCCTGCGCGGCAATCTCGTCGGTACTCCCCACCTTGCCGACTACCGCTTCGAATTCGGCCAGATTTGGCGTCAGTACCGTTGCGCCCCGATACCTGGCGAAGTCCGTGCCCTTGGGATCAACGAGCACCGGGATGCCGCGCCGCCGGCAGATACCGATCAGCGCAGAGACCTGGCTTAGCGTGCCCTTGCCGTAATCCGAGAGGATGCAGACGGAAGCGGGAGGCAACAGGCGCTCCAGGGCGCCGGTAAGGGGTAGAGCGTCCTCCGCAGAAAAGCTCTCTTCCGTGTCGAGGCGAATGAGCTGCTGATTGCGGCTGAGGACGCGCAGTTTGGTAATGGTCGGGCGCGCAGCGGACGCCACAAAATCCACCGTCACGCCCTGTCTACGGAGCAGCTCGCCCAGAGTGGCGGCGTTGGCGTCGCAGCCCACGATCCCGGTCAGCGACGTCCGCGCGCCCAGGCTGGCCAGATTGATGGCTACGTTGGCTGCACCCCCGGCCCGGGCTTCGGAGCCCGTGACCCGGACCACAGGCACGGGAGCCTCAGGGGAAATCCGGGACGTCGGGCCGAACCAGTATTCGTCCAGCATGACATCGCCGGCAACGAGTACCCCGACGCGGCTGAAGTCAGGAACGCTCTGGGTCATTTTTAGCGGGTCATCTTTAGCGGGTCATCTTTTTAGCGGGTCATCTTCGGACGGTCACCCCAGCGGGAGCTGGACTAGCCACATTTAGAGTCTCCGCAGGCCAGACAGGTCATGCAGCCATCCAGAAAGACCACTGCCGCGGCGCTGCACCCACCGCACATCTGAGCGCCGGCCGGGTACTCGCTGCGGGCGAAGGCGTCCTGTTGCCGCTTCTGGTCCTCGAACTCCCGGCGCTTCTGCTCGACGAGCTTCCGTTTGTGCTCGTCCATGGAATCAGGGGGGAGCAACCCGATAAAGCGCAGGTGCTTCTCAACGATATGCCCGAGCTCCGCAATGATTGAGGGCATGAACTTGCCGCCGGGCTGCCAGTAGCCGCCCCGGGGATCGAACACGGCCTTGAGTTCGTCAACCATGAAGGCCACATCGCCGCCCTTGCGGAACACGGCAGACATCAGCCGCGTGAGGGCCACGATCCACTGATAGTGGTCCAAGTTCTTCGAGTTGATGAAAATCTCGAAGGGGCGACGCTGCTCATGCTCGGTACCCGGATTGAGAATGACGTCGTTTATCGTCACGTACATCGCATGATCAGAGACAGGCGTCTTGACCTTGTAGGTCGAGCCCTGGAGCATTTCCGGACGCTCGAGCTTCTCGTGCATGCGGACGACGTTGCCCTCAACTGACAACCGTCTGCCGGCCGGGCCATCTTCGGCTTTCTGGTCAGCCTTCTGGCCGGACTTCTGGGCAGCCTTTTTCGCGGCCGCCTTGTCGTCGGCGGACTCAACGCGATAGCCGACGATTTTCTTGTCTATCCTGATCTTTGCCATGGCGGGGTTTCCTGTTTCTACCACTGTCTACGGACTTAGAACTTGCCGTAGTAGCCTTCCTTCAGGGCATCAAAAAGATTGGCGGCGGTATGCATTTCGCCGTCGTACTCAATCTCTTCGTCGCCCCGGACCGTGACCTCCGAGCTGTCATCCAGCACAAACGTGTACTTGGTGTTCTGCAGGTCCTTCTCCTTCACGAGCACGCCCTGAAAGGCCTCGGGATTGAAGCGGAAGGTGGTGCAGCCCTTCAGACCCATTTCGTAGGCGTACATGTAAATGTCCTTGAACTCCTCGTAGTTGAAGTCCGTCGGCACGTTGGCCGTCTTGGAGATCGAAGAATCCACCCAGCGCTGGGCAGCAGCCTGGATATCCACATGCTCCTTCGGCTTGATGTCGTCTGCCGTCACGAAGTAGTCAGGCAGTTGTTCCTCGGGCCTGGTGCCGCCCGGCATCGCCGCCTGATTCACCAGCTGACGGTACGCCAGCAACTCGAAGGACAGGACGTCGACCTTCTCCTTGGACTTCTTGCCTTCCCGAATCACGTTGCGGGAGTACTGGTGAGCAAAGCTGGGCTCGATGCCATTGCTGGCATTGTTGGCCAGGGATAACGATATGGTCCCCGTCGGCGCAATAGAGCTGTGGTGGGTGAACCGGGCACCGACCCGCTCCAGATCCTTGACCAGTTCAGGGGCTACCTCCGCGAGGCGCTGCATATAGCGGCTATACCGCGCGTGCAGGACCCGGCCTGGAATCACGTCCCCGACCTTCCAGCCGTCCCGGGTCATCTCCGGGCGCTTGAGCAACATCTCACCAGTGACCTTAAAGTCTTCCAGAAGAATAGGAGCGGGGCCTTTTTCCCGCGCCAGATCGAGAGCTGTCTCCCAGCCCGCCAGTGCCATCTCCCGGGAGACGTCCTCAGTGAACTTCACGGACTCCCTGGAGCCGTAGCGCAACCGGAGCATCGTGAGCGCGGAGCCGAGACCGAGGAAGCCCATGCCGTGCCGCCGCTTACGCTGGATCTCCTCCCGTTGCCGTTGCAGGGGCAGGCCGTTGATCTCGACCACGTTGTCGAGCATCCGGGTAAAGACCTTAACCACCCGGTGGAATTCATCCCAGTCGAACCGGGCCGTGTCCGCGAAGGGATCCAGTACGAACTTGGTCAGGTTGATCGACCCGAGAAGGCAGGACCCATACGCAGGGAGCGGCTGCTCGCCGCAGGGGTTGGTGGCGCGAATATTCTCTTCGAACCAGTTGTTGTTCATCTCATTGACCCGGTCAACGAGGACGAACCCGGGCTCGGCGAAGTCGTAGGTCGACGCCATGATCATGTCCCACAGACGCCGGGCCGGCAGCTTCTTGTAGACCCGACAGGCAACCTGCCCCTTGTCGTTGGTGACGTAACCTGTTGCGGTCGGCCATTCGCGCCACAGCACCTGGTCCGTGTCGGTCAGGTCCAGACCGAGCTGGCCGACCTCGCGCTCATCCAGGGGGAAGGCCAGCACCCAGTCCCGATTGTGCTTGACGGACTGCATGAATTCGTCGGTCACCAGCAGGGACAGGTTGAACTGGCGAAGGCGGCCGTCCTCCCGCTTAGCCCGGATAAAGTCGAGTACATCCGGATGACCCACATCGAAAGTGCCCATCTGGGCGCCGCGGCGGCCACCAGCCGACGAGACCGTAAAACACATCTTGTCGTAGATATCCATGAAGGACATCGGACCAGAGGTGTGGGCGCCGGCCCCGGACACATAGGCCCCCTTCGGCCGCAACGTCGAGAACTCGTAGCCGATGCCGCAACCGGCCTTCAGCGTCAGCCCGGCCTCGTGTACTTTGGTCAGGATGTCCTGCATGGAATCGCCGATCGTGCCGGACACCGTGCAGTTGATCGTGGACGTGGCTGGCTTGTGCTCCCGGGCCCCGGCGTTGGAGATGATGCGGCCAGCGGGAATAGCGCCGCGCCGGAGAGCCCAGAGAAACTGCTCAAACCAGCGGTCCCGGTCGCCCTCCGCCTCCACGTCCGCCAGCGCCCGCGCGACGCGCTGGTAGGTATCGTCCATGGTCTCGTCGACCACGTCCCCAGCCTTCGACTTCAACCGGTACTTCTTGTCCCAGATGTCGATCGAGGCTTCCTGGAAGCCAATCGTGGCTCCCCGGATGTTCTCCAATTGCACTGCCGATTTCATGATGGACTCTGCCCCCTGCGCCAGTCCCTGGTACCCGTCGTCCGGATCAGTCGCGCCAGATGTGCCCCGTCAGGTGCTTGCTCTGGCCCGCCGCGTTGATGAAAACGCCGGCACAAGATGTTGTGCCGGCGTGGTCTGTACATTAGGCATCGTGCCGTGCGGTGTCAAGATTTTTGTCACCCCTGTTGACCGGCATATTTGCTATATAAATCATAAGTTTGCTCAAAACTTAGCCAATTCCGTCCAAGGCAAATTGCACGCCTGGCCAAGCCCTGCCGGGATCCTCTTGCAACACAAGATGTTGGGTTAAGCCGTCCCCAGCAACTACACCGGTTTTCCACAGCTTGTACACCGCTGCCGACAGCCTTGTACGGGAGCGAAAACCGCTATGATTCCTCAGTCCTCGCACCATATTCCGGAAGGTTTTCGCGCATGACAGTGGTCACTGCCCGGGCGGCTTTTGTCCCGCTTCTGCTTGCAACCCTGGTGGCTGCCACCGGCGCAGGATCGGCCGAGGCGCAGCTGCCGGCCAGGGTCGCCGGGCAGGAGTTGCCGACGCTGGCGCCGCTCGTCAAGCAGGTCGAACCCGCCGTCGTGAGCATCGCCACCAAGGGCACGGTCAGCGCGCCCGCCAATCCGCTGATGGAGGACCCTTTCTTCCGCCGCTTCTTCGGCTTTCCCGATCAGCAGCAACAGCAGCAGCGGCGCCGCCAGGTTCAGAGCGCTGGCTCCGGGGTCATCGTGGATGCGGCCAAGGGTTACATCCTCACCAATAACCACGTGGTCGAGAACGCTGAAGAAATCGAAATCGTCCTCACAGACAACCGCAGTCTGAAAGCGAAGATTGTCGGCTCTGATCCGGGCACCGACATCGCCCTCCTGCAGGTTGAGAACCCCAAGGGGCTGGTCCAGATGAAGCTGGGCAACTCGGACCAGGTGCAGGTTGGTGATTTCGTGCTGGCCATCGGCAACCCGTTTGGGCTTCAGCACACCGTGACTTCCGGCATCGTCAGTGCGCTGGGTCGTAGCGGTATAAACCCTGACGGCTATGAGGATTTCATCCAGACCGACGCCTCAATCAACCCCGGCAATTCAGGCGGCGCGCTGGTCAACCTCAGAGGGGAACTGGTGGGAATCAATTCCGCCATCTTCAGCAACAGTGGCGGCAATATCGGCATCGGCTTCGCGATACCCGTAAACATCGCGAAATCCATAATGAACCAGATCCTGCAGTTCGGCGAAGTGAAGCGCGGGCTGCTCGGCGTCAGCATTTCCGATTTCAACGCGGAGAGCGCCAAGGCCTTCGGCATCGAGGGGACCGCAGAAGGTGCTCTCGTGCAGGAAGTAGCCGATGGCTCCGCCGCGGAGAAAGCAGGCATCGAGGTGGGTGACGTCATCCTGTCGGTGGATGGGCAGCGGATCAAGAGCGCCTCTGATCTCCGCAACACCGTGGGACTGAAGCGCAGTGGCGAGAGCGTAAGCGTTGAAGTCCTTCGGGACGGCAAGCGCCGCCAGATCACGGCGCTGCTCAGCGAGGTCGCAACCGCGGCCCAGGTGGATGGCGAAGATATTCATCCCGGCCTGGCTGGTGCCCAGCTCGGCAATCATGAAGGCAAGGCAAACCAGTTCGCCGGACCCGGCGTACTGATCGAATCGGTGGAGCCGGAGAGCCCGGCCGCCCAGACCGGACTCCTGGCCAACGACATCATCGTGTCGGTGAACCGGATCCGGGTACGCAACGTCCGGGAACTCCAGCAGGCGGCAGGGCAGCAGAGCCTGCTCATTCTCAGCATCCGCCGGGGTAACCGGAATCTGCTGCTGCAGATCCGCTAGGTGAACTGCTGCGTCATCGGCGGCACCGGCTTCGTCGGCTCCCGACTGGTGGCCAGACTCGCCAATGCCGGCTACCGGGTTACCGTCCCGACCCGGGACCCGGAACGCTGCCGACACCTCCGCGTGCTGCCCACCGTCCGTGTGCTCCGTGCTGACATCCATGCGCCGGAGACGCTCAGGGCAATCCTGAAGGGAGTGGACACAGCGATTAATCTGGTCGGGATACTGAACGAGCCGGGCCGGGATGGGGCAGGCTTTCGCCGGGCCCATGTAGAACTCACCCAAAAGCTGATCGATGCCTGCAGCAATGCAGGCGTCCGGCACCTCGTCCAGATCAGCGCCCTGAATGCAGTCAGCCCCGACAGGCCGGACCCGGGGACCAGTCATTACCTGCGCTCAAAGGGTGAGGCCGAGGCAGTGCTCCGGGCTTCCGGCCTCAACTGGACCATTCTGCAGCCCTCGGTAATTTTTGGCCCCGGCGACTCGTTCCTTAACCGCTTTGCCGGCTTGCTGCGCAGCGTACCGCTGGCCTTCCCCCTGGCGATGCCGGGCGCACGCTTCGCTCCCGTTCATGTGGACGACGTGGTGGAAGCCATCATCCGGGTGCTGGATCAGCCTGCAGCTTTCGGCCACACCTTTCAGCTCTATGGTCCAGAGACTTACACGCTGCGTGAACTCGTCGAACTGGTCGCGGAAACAATGGGACTCGAGCGCCGGGTGATAGGCCTGCCCCGCTTCCTCTCGCGACTGCAGGCAGCGGTCATGGACTATGTGCCGGGGAAGCCATTCTCCACGGATAATTACCGCTCGCTCCTTACCGACAGCGTGGGCAGCGCGGACGGCTTGCAGCAACTGGGCATCAGACCGCGCGCACTTCGCCCAAACCTCACCGACGCCCTGAGGGGCGCCGGACTGACCGGAATCATGGACAGCTATCGGAAGACGGCGGGCCGCTGACCGGGGCAGGGGACTCCCGCAGCAGATCCTGCATGGCCTGATCCCGGGCCACCGGCTCGAGATCGCCAAGTTCCTGAACCCTGGCATAGAAGCGCGGCAGGTCGCCTTCCTCGCGGGCGAGAAGCAGGCGGAAAGCCGGCACGTAATCCTCGTAGGCCGACAGGGCGGCCAGGCGGGCATTGTTCAGGCCAGGCTCGAACCAGCTGTCGAACCAGGGGGGCTGGGGCCAGTCTGTCCGAAGTCGGGCATAGCTGGCGCGCGCCTCGTCGAATAACGCAGCCCGCTGCTGACGGCGCAGGTCACTCGGCCTCTCACCGCCGTAAACCACCGCGAGCCGCGTCCGCAGTTCCGCCACGATCCCGAGCACGGCCGCCCGGCGCCACCGCCGGACGTCGACGGCGCACAGAGCTGCGCTGTCGTTTCGCGAAGCGAGCCAGCGGCGTGTCCCCTCCTCTTCAACGAGGGTGGCGAAGCCTTCGTTGAACAGGGTGTCACCCGGCACATAGAGCTTCTGATGGGCGAGTTCGTGGAAGAGCAGTCCAGCCAGCTCCTCCGGGTTGTCGCCCAGCATGGTATTGATCACCGGATCTGCAAACCAGCCGAGGGTCGAGTAGGCGGCAACGCCTCCGACGAAGACGTCATCGCCCGCCGCCTCCAGCCGGTCGGCATAGCGCTGGGCCCGCTCTTCACTGAACCACCCCCGATAGGTAGTGCAGCCTGCGATTGGATAACACCACTCGCGGGGCTCCAGGGAAAATTCCGGGGCTGCAAAGACATTCCAGACCACGTAGGGTCGGCCCAGATCGGCGTACTGGCGGTAGCTCCTCGTAGGGGGCAAGGCCAACTCAACCCGCGCAAAGAGCAAGGCCTCCTCGGCAGTCAGCAGTTGCTGCTTCAACGCCGCCGGTGTGCCCGGGTCTGCCAGTACCTCCGCCACAGGCACGCGGGCGCGCATCAGCTCAGCCTGGCCAGCAACAGCCTGCAGGTAATAGCCGGCACAGCCGGCAAGCAGGCCGACTGCCACCAGCAGGACAAGGGCGGTCCGCAGGACGCGGGCGAGGTTCGACAATGAGGAGCGCTCGGGCACGGTATTCCGAGGATAGCGGCTACAATTCTGCAATGCAGATCTACCTCGTTGGCGGGGCTGTGCGTGACCGGCTTCTGGGGCTGCCGGTGCGCGAGAGGGACTGGGTGGTGGTGGGCTCCACACCGGACCAGATGGACGCGCTCGGCTACCGGCGAGTGGGTCGGGATTTCCCTGTCTACCTGCACCCGGAGACCCAGGAGGAATATGCGCTGGCCCGCACGGAGCGGAAGACTGGGTCCGGATACCGCGGGTTTGAGGTCCATGCCGCTCCCTCGGTAACCCTGGAAGAGGATCTCCAGCGCCGGGACCTGACGATCAATGCCATCGCGCAGACGGCCGACGGCGAGCTGATTGACCCGGTTGGTGGTCGCAGGCATCTGGAGGCCCGGCTTCTCCACCATGTTTCCGACGCGTTTCGGGAGGATCCGGTCCGGATTCTTCGCGTGGCCCGCTTTGCGGCGCGTTTCCACGCCCTCGGCTTCCGCGTGGCCCCGGCCACCCTCGACCTGATGCGTGAGATGGCTGAGGGCGGCGAACTCACCGCTCTCGTGCCCGAGAGGGTGTGGCAGGAAACGGTTTCTGCCCTGGGCGAGCCCCGGCCGGATGTCTATGTTCAGGTATTGCGTGACTGCGGCGCGCTGCGGGTGGTTTTTCCGGAGATCGATGTGCTGTTTGGCGTGCCCCAACCGGCCCGGTGGCACCCCGAGGTCGACACGGGCGTGCATGTGCTGCTGGCGTTACGGCAGGCCGCGGAGCTGGCGTTCAGCACCGAAGTGCGCTTTGCCATCCTCGTTCACGACCTGGGCAAGGGCACGACACCAAAAGCGGAGCTGCCCCGGCACGTGGGCCACGAGCAACGGAGCGTCGATCTGGTCGTGAAGCTGTGCGAACGCCTCGCAGTACCGAACCGGTTCCGTGACCTGGCGCTGGCCGTGGCCCGGAGTCACGGACTGTGCCATCGCGCCCTGGAACTTCGCCCGGACACGCTCCTGCGCCTCATCGAGAGCCTCGACGGGTTCCGGCGAGGGCATCGTGTAACCGAGTTCCTCGATGCCTGCGAGGCCGACGCACGGGGACGCACGGGGCTTGAATCACGGCCCTACCCTCAGCGTGAACTCGTGCTCGCAGCCTGGCAGGCGGCTCTCACCGTCAACGCCCGCACCGTCGCCGGGACGGGCGACGCAGGGCTCAGTGGAGTAGCACTCGGGGAAGCCATCCGGGAGGCGCGCCTGGCCGCCGTTGCTGCGGCCCGGGAGCGGTTCTCGTCCTAGAGGCGCGTCCGGAGATCACGCACCGTGAGCGGAAAGTCCGGGGTGAATGCGCGGCTGAGAGCAAGCACCTTGAAGCGCTCGCCCATTTCGCCGGGCATCAGCAGGCGCTGAACCTCCTGCAGTTCCCGCAACCGGTCGGAGTCGAGCGGCGTGTCAGCTCCCGGCAGGTCATCGAGGACCCCGGACGCGAGCAGGGTGTGAGCCTGGGTAGCGTAGCCAGCCACTTCCAGCCCGGCAGCTGCAGCAGTGCCCGCAGCAGCAGAGAAATCGACCCAGGCCGTCAGATCCTGCAGCCCCGGGAGAAAAAATGGATCGGTGTGCTGTCGATGACGGTAGTGGCACACCAGAGTCCCGGCGCTGCGCCCGGCGTGGTAGATATCGCGGCGCGTGCCGCCGTAATCAATGCACAGGGCAAGGCCCCGCCCCACAGTACCCAGCAGAGCGCTCAGCCATGCCGGTTGCCGCAGGCCGATCTCCGTCGTATAGCCCTCCGGCAGCGGGGCACCGAGTGCCGCCTGCAGCTCCGCGACTGCGCTGGCAAGCGGCCCGGGAGCCGGCTGTTCGGCCCAGGCAAGCCCGCCACCTGCGCTCTGCACACCCAGCTGGGCCGCATGACCCCCGCGCATCCGGAACCGTTCCACAGGCAAGGCATCCAGGACTTCGTTGGCAAGCAATACACCGTCCAGGGACTCCGCGGGTAGCGCATCGAGCCAGGCCACCCGTGGGAGTAACTCCGGGACCCGCGCGGCCAGCGTCTGCCGTTGCCGTTCGCGAAGGTCGCCACTGATGTCGAGGAGCAGGTAACGCTCCGGCGGCTCATCCCGGAGCGCCACCAGCAGGTCTGCTGCGAGCGCGCCGGAACCGCCTCCGACCTCCAGGATTACGCCACCACCCAGTTGTCGCAGGGTCGCGCGAACCAGGCGGGCAAGGCACCGGGCGAAGACCGAGCCGAGTTCCGGCGCTGTGACGAAGTCGCCCCCCGCCCCGAACTTCCGGGCACCGGCACTGTAGTAGCCGAGTCCCGGCGCGTAGAGGACGGCGTCCATGTAGTCAGCGAAGCTCAGGAAGCCGCCACCGGCGGCGATGCGCGTTGCCACCAGGTCCCGGACCCGTGCGCTGTGCGCGAGAGCGTCGGCCCCTGGCGCCGGCAGATCGAATCCGCTTTGCATGGTGGTGTAATCTTAACTGCTGTTTCTTCGCTGCTCGCCATTCACGCTGCCAGAAGGCTATTTGCATGACTGAAGCACACGGACTAAGAGGCAAGTGGGCGCTGGTGACCGGCGCTGGCCGGCGCGTTGGTGCCGCCATCGCCCGCACACTGCACGGCGAGGGCGCCTCGGTAGCGATTCACTACCGTAACTCAGCGGTGGATGCGGAGGCGCTGGCACGGGAATTGAATGCGCTCCGGCCGCACTCAGCGCTCGCTGTCCAGGCTGACCTGCTGGACACCACTGCGCTCGGCTCACTCGTGGACAAGCTCATCGCCCATGCCGGGCGGCTGGATATCCTGGTCAACAATGCCTCCAGCTTTTATCCGACACCCCTCCCTGCGGTCACGGAGCAGCAGTGGACGGACCTGCTGGGCACGAACCTGAAGGCTCCCTTGTTCCTCGCCCAGGCGGCCTTGCCCCACCTGAAGGCGAGCCGGGGCGTGATCATCAATATCGTCGATATACACGCGATCAGGCCGCTCGCGGACTACGGCCTCTATGGAGCAGCGAAGGCGGGCCTGGCTTTCCTGACCCGCGCCCTGGCCCGGGATCTGGCGCCGGACGTCCGGGTGAACGGCGTGGCTCCCGGCGCGATCCTGTGGCCCGAGGGTGGAGTCTCGGATCAGATGCGCGACAGCGTGCTGCGGCAGATACCACTGAAGCGCCTCGGCGACCCGACCGACATTGCCACCTGCGTGCTCTATCTGGTGCGGGATGCCCCCTACGTTACCGGCCAGATCATTGCCGTGGACGGGGGCCGCAGCGTCGGCTGGTAAGAGGCCCGGCCCCGGTTAGACGGCCAGGTCACTCACCCGCTGCAGCGGGCAGCTGGCCTTGTCGAAGAGAGCCCAGAGCTGGGCCATCGTGTCGCCGGTGACCGGGTGCCGCAGGTCAGGGGCAAGTTCTGCGAGGGGCCCGAGGACAAACCCGTAGTCCAGAATGTCCTCGCGAGGCACCCGAATGCCGGGCTCGGCCAGCACCGCCGCTCCGTACAGCAGGAGATCCAGGTCCAGGGCCCGCGGTGCGAAGCGCTCAAGCCCCCGGACCCGCCCCGCCAGCGTGTGCAGGCGTTCGAGTTCGGCCACGATGACCGACGGTGGCTCGGTCGTGCGGAAGTGCACAACGAGATTCAGGAAGTCATCCCCGGCAAACCCCACGGGCGGATTGCGGTAGACACCGGACAGGCGGAGAGGCCCGAAACGGTGCGCGAGTTCCCGACACGCCAGACTCAGGTTCTTCTCCGGCGCCACATTGCTGCCAGCACTGAGGTACACGTCCACTGCAGACCGGGACTCTTCAGCCATCAGGTTTTGGTGCCCCGCTCGATGACCACCCCTACATCCCGTGAGCCCCTGATGGCCCAGGGCTTGTGCACGGCGACCCGCACCCAGGGCACAGCGAACTCGCTGCGAATGATGCCCGCGATCTGCTCAGCCATGGTCTCGATGAGGCTGAAACGCGAATCAGCCACAAACGTCTTGATGCGGCGGGTGACTGCCTTGTAGTCCAGCGTGTCGCCGATCTGATCGCTGCCGGCAGCGCGGCGAATGTCGGTCCCCATGTCGAGATCGATACTTACTACCTGAGGCAGGCGTCGTTCCCACTCCCAGATACCAACGATCGTCCGAATGCGGAGATCCCGCAGAAAGATTGTGTCCATTCAGGGTTCCGTGAGTTCGTCCAGTGGCCAACGCGGCCGCGCTTCCACACGGACGCTCGAGTAAGCAGCAGGCGCCCGCACCAGTCTCTGGCAGCCGGTGTAGGCAATCATGGCGCCGTTGTCGGTGCAGAATTCTATGCGCGGATAGTAGACAGTCGCCCCGATGCGGGACAGGTCCTCGCGCAGCTGCTCCCGGAGGCTGCGGTTGGCCCCGACGCCGCCGGCGACCACCAGACGCCGGTGGCCGGTGGCTTCCAGCGCGCGCAGGGACTTGCCAACCAGGGTGTCGACAATCGCCTGCTGGTAGTCGGCGGCCAGATCGGCCCGCTGGCCCTCGCTCAGGGTGGCGGAGGCCTGGAGATCCCGGACCCGAAGGGCCAGCGCCGTCTTGAGACCACTGAAGCTGAAATCCAGGCCTGGGGCCTTGAGCATTGGCCGCGGAAAACGAAACTGGCCCACCCGTCCCCGCTCGGCCAGCCGGGCCAGTTCCGGCCCGCCGGGATAGGGCAATCCCAGGAGCTTGGCCCCCTTGTCGAAGGCTTCACCGGCGGCGTCGTCCAGAGTCTCGCCCAGGATACGGTAGCGGCCGATACCAGCCACCTCGACCAGCATCGAGTGGCCCCCTGAAACCAGCAGGGCGACGAAAGGAAACGCCGGCTGCTCAGCTTCCAGCAGGGCGGCCAGCAGGTGGGCTTCCATGTGGTGGACCGGGACTGCAGGCACGCCCCAGCCCAGGGCAAGGCCAACACCCACCGTAGCGCCCACCAGCAGGGCGCCCACCAGCCCGGGACCCGCGGTATAGGCCACACCACCCAGGTCAGAGGGGGTCACACCCGCGCTGGCCAGGGCGGCGTCGACCAGCGGGATAAGCTTGCGGATATGGTCCCGGGAGGCCAATTCCGGGACCACCCCACCAAAGGGCGCGTGAGTCGCCACCTGGCTGTAAAGGCAGTGGCTGCGCAGGCCGAGGGCACTGTCATACACGGCTGCGGCCGTTTCGTCACAGCTGGTTTCGATGCCCAGAACGATCATATCGATACGCGAACTTTGCAAATGTCTGGCCGAGTAGCTATATTTTCCGGCTCGTCCGGCCGGAAGAGCCGGCTTATCTCGCCCGCCAGCCCAGATTGACCGGTACCCGACCGGGCAGAGCCTGGACTGAGCATAGGGCCATTAACTTGAGGAACAGGACCTTGCCCGGCGTACGAGTACGAGAAAACGAGCATTTTGACGCCGCCCTCCGGCGTTTCAAGCGGGCCTGCGAAAAAGCGGGCGTCCTCACTGAACTCCGTAGTCGCGAGTTCTACGAGAAGCCGACGCAGGAGCGCAAGCGCAAGAAGGCTGCCGCGGTCAAGCGCCAGCAGAAGCGTGTCGCCCGGGAGACCAACCGGCGGACGCGGCTCTACTAGTCGGCACTTATGGTCGCCACTTAGTGACCAGCAAGCTACCACGTCGTTCAACTGTTCCGGACCCCGCGTTGTCAGCCCCACCTGCAGCAGAACCGCCCGCGTCAGCCCTTAAGGGTCGCGTTCAGGCGGAGATGAAGGCTGCGATGCGGTCGGGCGACAAGGTCCGGCTCGTCACGATTCGGATGCTGCTCGCGGCAATCACCCAGCGCGAAGTCGACGAGCGCACGCCCACGACGGACACCGCCGTCCTCCAGATTCTTGAGAAACTGGTGAAGCAGCGGCGCGAATCTGCCACGCAGTTTGCCGCCGGCAACCGGCCGGACCTTGAGGCCAAGGAACTGGCGGAGATCGTCCTGCTCCAGGCCTACCTGCCTGCCGCACTGTCCCCGGTTGAACTGGAGGCCATGATCGACGAGGCCCTGGTGGCCACCGGGGCCAGTTCCATGAAGGACATGGGCAAGGTCATGGCCGCGCTGCGCGAAAAGGCCCAGGGCCGGGCGGACTTCGCTACCATCGGCGAGCGGGTCAAGGCGCGGCTCTCGGCAAAATAGGCCGGGGCGAACCTGGCCCCGCTTGCTGCAGGCCCGGCTGACTATTCACCGCCCCAACCAAGAACAAACCGGGGCGTCGTCACAACCCCCGTTAAGGAGGCAGGCCCTCGGTCGTGAGCGGTCTCATTCCCCAGGACTTCATTGACGACCTGGTCCAGCGCGCGGATATCGTCGAGGTTGTGGGCTCGCGGGTGCCGCTCACCAAGGCGGGGCGCGAGTACAAGGCGCGCTGCCCGTTTCACTCGGAGAAGACCCCGTCCTTCTGGGTCAGCCCGCAGAAAGGCTTCTACCATTGCTTCGGCTGCGGCGCCCACGGCACGGCACTGAGCTTTCTCATGGAGTACGAGAGGCTGGAGTTCCCGGTCGCCGTGGAGGAACTGGCCCGCAGTATCGGCCTGGAGGTCCCCCGGACGGACTCGGCCGAGCGGGTGTCCGTGGAGCCGCTGTACGCCGTCCTCGAAAAGGCGGTGAGTCTTTACCGCCAGGCACTGCGGGACAGCACCACGGCAGTTGAGTACCTCAAGAAACGCGGTCTGGATGGGGAAACTGCGCGGGAATTCGGTGTCGGCTACGCACCACCCGCCTGGGACACGCTGCTCACCGCCTGTGGTGCCACCGAGGAGGATCGTCAGCAACTCCTCGGCGCAGGCCTGGTCATCCCGCGGGACACCGGGGGCTTCTACGACCGCTTCCGCGACCGGATCATGTTTCCCATCCGGGATTCCCGCGGGCGCACCATCGCCTTCGGCGGCCGCATCGTCGCCACGGGCGAGCCCAAGTACCTGAACTCGCCTGAAACACCGGTATTCCACAAGGGCCGGGAGCTCTATGGCCTCTACGAGGCCCGCCGGGCGGAGCGCAAGCTGGAACGACTGCTCGTCGTCGAGGGCTATATGGACGTGGTCATGCTGGCCGCGCACGGGATCCGCAACGCCGTGGCCACCCTTGGCACGGCGACGACCAGCGAGCACCTGCGACGGATCTTCAGCGTGGTCCCCGAGGTGATTTTCTGCTTCGATGGCGACCGGGCAGGCAGGGAAGCCGCCTGGCGCGCGCTGCAGGTGAGCCTGCCGTCTCTGCATGACGGCCGCCAGATCAGGTTTCTGCTGCTGCCGGACGGCGAGGACCCGGACTCCCTCGTACGGCAGGAGGGCTCGGCAGCGTTTGGCGCCCGCCTGACCCAGAGCACACCCCTGTCCGAGTTCCTCCTGGACTCCATCAGCGCGGATGTGGACCTGCGCAGCCTGGATGGCAAAGCCCGCCTCGCAGCCCTGGCCAAGCCCCTGCTCAGCCAGTTGCCCGAGGGCGTTTACCGGGAATTGCTGACGACGGAGCTGGCCAGACGCGTGGGTCTCCCCCGGGAGCGCCTTGACGGCCTGCTGGGGAACCCTGCCAACGGGTCTCCCGGCGCGGTTCCCCCAGCCCCAGCTTCGACTGCCCGACCGGACCGACCGGCCAGGCCCACCCGGCAGGCCACCGGCCGCAACACGACCCGGGGATCCTTGAGCCGGCAGGCCATAGCCCTGCTGCTGCACTACCCGGCAGTAGCCCTTGAGGTACCCCTGCCTGAGAATCTGGAGGGATCGGGGCAACGGGGGGTCGAGCTGCTGCGGGAGCTGCACGTCCTGGCCCGAAGCAGGCCTGACGTGACGCCGCCCCTGCTGCTGGAGCGCTTCCGGGAGCGGCCAGAGCTGCCGCATCTGGCCCAGTTACTGGCCGAAGAGCCGCTGGTGGGCCCGGACGGAGCCGCCGCCGAGTTCCGGGGCTGCCTCGGTCGGCTGCTTTCGGCTGCAACGCAACAAGAGCTGGCAGCGCTCCTCCAGAAGGCGGGCCAGGAGGCCCTCTCGGGGCCAGAGCGGGAACGCCTGGCAGCGCTCCAGCGATCCGTCGTGGCAGACACCGCGACCACCGGCACCGGCCGGGGGTCCTGAAGTCCGGGACCCGAAGTGCCGATAAACAGCCCCGGGGGCGAGCGGCACCGGCATGCCGAACGCCGCAATCTCCTTGGGGCCGCTGCAGGCCGTCCTGTACAATGAACGGCTTTTATTTAATCACTGCTGAGGGCTGACGAGTGAGTGAGCCGAATACAACCACAGAACAGCAATCCCAGCTGAAACTGCTCATTGCCCGGGGCAAGGAGCAGGGTTACCTCACCTACGCTGAGGTTAACGATCACCTGCCCAACGATATCGTCGATCCCGAGCAGATCGAAGATATCGTAAACATGATCAACGACATGGGCATCACGGTGTACGAAAAGGCACCGGATGCCGAGTCGATACTCCTGTCCGACGCGCCAGTCGCGACTGACGACGAAGCCGCCGAAGAAGCTGCCCAGGCGATCGCCACGGTCGATAGCGAATTTGGCCGCACCACTGACCCGGTCCGCATGTACATGCGCGAAATGGGTACGGTTGAGTTGCTCACCCGGGAAGGCGAGATCCGCATCGCCAAGCGCATCGAGCAGGGCCTGAATCAGGTCAAGCAGTCGGTGTCCATGTTCCCGCCAGCCATTGATGTACTGGCGCGGGCCTACGCCCCCGTGCAGGCGGGTGAAGCGCGCCTGCAGGACGTCCTCACAGGCTTCATCGACCCGAACGCCCCAGACGAGATTGCGCCGCCAGTGCCCCGGGAAGTGATTGTCGCGGCCGCGGAGGAAGTTGACGGCGATGGCGAAGTTGCCGAAGCCGAGGAGGAAGATCTCGGACCGGACCCGGTGGAAGCCGACAAGCGCCTGCAGTCCATCTTCCGCCGCCACAAGCGCGTCGTGGCGGATATGGACAAGATGGGCGCTGACGACAAGAAGGTCATGAAGTCCCGCCAGAAGCTGGTGGCGGAGGTCATGGAGCTCAAGCTGGCGCCGCGGCTCTTCGACCAGCTGGCCAACTCCCTGCGGGACACGGTGACGAACATTCGCAATCAGGAGCGCAAGATCATGCAGATCTGCGTTCGTGACTGCGGCATGCCCCGCAAGGACTTCCTGGCGACCTTCCCCGCGAATGAGACCAATCTGAAGTGGGTCGACAAGCACATCAAGTCGAAGCGCAAGCACTCTTCGGCCCTGCTCAAGATGCAGGAGGAAATCCAGAAGACCCAGAAGAAGCTGCAGGCGATCGGCGACGAGGCCCACCTGTCCATTCCCGAGATCAAGGAGATCAACCGGGAAATGTCGATTGGCGAAGCGAAGGCACGCCGCGCCAAGAAGGAGATGGTCGAGGCCAACCTGCGTCTCGTGATCTCGATCGCCAAGAAGTACACCAATCGCGGGCTGCAGTTCCTGGACCTGATTCAGGAAGGCAACATCGGCCTGATGAAGGCCGTGGACAAGTTCGAGTACCGCCGGGGCTACAAGTTCTCCACCTATGCCACCTGGTGGATCCGGCAGGCCATCACGCGCTCCATTGCGGACCAGGCCCGGACCATCCGTATTCCGGTGCACATGATTGAGACCATCAACAAGCTCAACCGCATTTCCCGCCAGATGCTGCAGGAGATGGGCCGGGAGCCCACGCCGGACGAACTGGCTCTGCGCATGGACATGCCGGAAGACAAGGTGCGCAAGGTCCTGAAGATCGCCAAGGAACCCATCTCGATGGAAACGCCCATCGGGGATGACGAGGACTCACACCTCGGGGATTTCATCGAGGACACCACGGTGTCTTCGCCGATCGAGGCAGCCACCATGGAAAGCCTCAAGGAGACCACCCACAACGTTCTGGCTGGGCTCACGCCGCGGGAGGCGAAGGTGCTGCGGATGCGCTTCGGCATCGACATGAACACCGATCACACCCTGGAAGAAGTCGGCAAGCAGTTCGACGTCACCCGGGAACGCATCCGGCAGATCGAGGCGAAGGCGCTGCGCAAGCTGCGTCACCCGTCCCGCAGCGATCAGCTCCGCAGCTTCCTGATCGACGACTGAGCTCTGTAGGAGCGCCTTTAGGCGCGAAGCTTGGTCTTAGCGCCTAAAGGCGCTCCTACGGGGGGTTGGGGTTAGAGTTAGTTC
>JANNXJ010000023.1:0-28491 GCA_031409515.1 Gammaproteobacteria bacterium
TGTGTTCCCGGGGCTGGCGCGCGATGCGCCCCTATCGGTACTATATGCAGAGACTCGACGGGGGGGATTTCACGCCGGGCCCGTTGGTGCGCATTTTGGCGCTATAAATAGTTATCGCGCCAAAAGGCGCTCCTACGACGAACGGTTCTTGACGAACGAGCCGGGCGCGTCTTCAAGCACGGGGAGCTTCGCGTCACCGGGCTTCCGGGCCGGTACCATGGGGCCGGACTGGGGCGCCAGCCAGGCCTGCCAGTCAGGCCACCAGCTGCCGGGGTGCTCCAGGGCGCCACGCAGCCAGGGATCGATCTCCCAGGGCTCCTCGGCATTCAGCCAGTACTGATACTTGTTGGCGTCGGGCGGATTGATCACCCCCGCTATGTGGCCCGAACCTGCCAGCACGAAACGCACCGGACCCGCGAAATTGTGCCGGGCCTTGAAGACCGAGCGGAACGGCGCGATGTGGTCTTCCCGGGTCGCCTGCAGGTAAACCGGGACGGTGACCTTGGTCAGGTCGATGGGCACGCCGGCGAGCGTCACGGCGTTGGGCTTGACGAGGTTGTTCCACAGGTACATCTGGCGCAGGTAGAACAGGTGCATCTTCCGTGGCATGCGGGTGGCATCCGCATTCCAGTGCAGCAAATCAAAGGGCTGTGGTTCCTTGCCGAGAAGATAGTTGCCGACGAAGAAGGACCAGATCAGGTCGTTGGCCCGAAGCATGTTGAACGTGGTGAACATCGCCTCGCTTTCCAGGTAGCCCTTCTCGCCCATCATCTGGTCGAGACTGTCTAGCTGCTTCTCGTCGATGAAGACGGCGAGATCGCCGGGCTCCGAGAAGTCCACCTGGGCGGTAAACATGGTTGCCGTCTTGAGGCGCTGGTCGCCAATGCCAGCAAGGTAGCCGAGCGCGACACCAATCAGAGTGCCGCCAATGCAGTAACCCAGACCGTGAACCTCGTGCTCGCCGGTCGCTGCTTCGACAGCGTCCAGGGCCGCGATGATCCCTTCGGTCAGGTAGTTCTCGAATTCCTTGTGGGCCAGTGTCTCATCCGGGTTAACCCAGGACACGACAAAGACCGTATAGCCCTGACTCACGGCCCAGCGCACCAGAGACTTCTTCGCCGTGAGGTCGAGGATGTAGTACTTGTTGATCCAGGCAGGCACCATCAGGATCGGGGTGCGATGCACCTGCTCGGTCAGGGGCTCGTACTGGATCAACTGGATAAGGTCGTTCTGGAAAACGACCTTGCCGGGTGTCGTAGCCAGGTTAGTGCCCAGCTCGAAGGCGTCCGGATCGCTCATCGTGATCCGCAATTTGCCCTTACCCCGCTCGAGATCCCGCTGGTAGTTGCGGAAGCCATCCCGCAGGTTCTGGCCCTGGGTTTCGAAAGTCGCACGCAGCACTTCGGGATTGGTCCAGATGAAATTACTGGGGGAGAAGGCGTCGGCGAACTGCCGAGTGTAGAAATCGACCTTCTTCGCCGTCTGGGGGTCCAGTCCCGCCACTGTAGACATGGTCTCGACCAGCCACCGGGACGTAATCAGGTAGGACTGCTTCATGTAGTCGAACAGCGGATTCTCATTCCAGTCCGGGTGCTTGAAGCGCCGATCACCCTTATCCGGCTCCGCCACAGGCTGGGTCGCTCCCTGCCCCATGGCAGTACCCGCCAGGGACGCGGACATCTGCTGCCACAACAGCATGTGCTGCTGCCAGAGCTGGAGATTCGCCTGAATGAGTTTCGCGGGATCCATGGCCAACTGCTGAGCAGCAGCCTGCATTGCCGGCGCCACATTGAGCGGGTCGGGATTGGCCGGTGGTTCCAGACCCATGGCAGCCCGGGCCGTCGGCGTCTTCAGCATCTCCGCAAACATGGCCTGGGCCTTGCTCGTGAGATCGTTGAGTTCCCGGGCGAAAGCGGCCGGGTCCGGAACGGCAAATTTTGGTTCAGCGGCTGACAAGAGCGGTACTCAATCCTTCGGTGGGTCGCC
Source organism: Gammaproteobacteria bacterium (assembly GCA_031409515.1). Classification (GTDB taxonomy): domain Bacteria; phylum Pseudomonadota; class Gammaproteobacteria; order Steroidobacterales; genus SHZI01. Next base: position 1,987 of record JANNXJ010000023.1, read on the forward strand.
GCTCTTCTGGGCGGACGAGGGTTCAGGGGGAGTCGGTGCTGCCGGGCGGCTGGCGCTGCCCAGCGGGTTCAGCATGTCGAGAAAGGTTTTCTGCATCTGGCCCCAGGCCTCCAGGTTTTTCTGGGCCATGGATTGCATCGTGCTCAGGGGCGTCATGCTCAGCGGTGCCATTCCCATCGTTTTCTGGATCTGGTCCTGAAGCACCTTTTGCTGGCCCATGAAGACCTCGACACTCCGCTCCAGGTAGCCCCCCATCATGTCCTGCAGGGGATTACCGTAGAAGCGGATGATGTGTTTCAGCATCTCCGCCGAGAGGATCGGCCGGCCCCCCTGCTCCTGCTCAGAGATCACCTGGAGCAGGATGCTGCGCGTGATGTCCTGGCCGGTGGTGTCATCCGTCACAACCACGTCTTCGCCGCTCGCCACGAGCTGGCGGATGCCATCGAGCGTGACGTGGCGGCTTGCCTGAGTGTCGTAAAGCCGGCGGTTAGCATATTTTTTTATTGTTCTGGGCATGACTGACCCTGCTTGATTCTGGAGGCCTGCACTGAGAATGGTTCCGCACTGCAAGAATACTACTCCCGGGTGGGGGGAGCAGCTGAGCACGAGTCCAGATTCCGTTAAACCAGTAGGCTAAAGAAAAGGGGCGGTGACCGATGGTCGCCGCCCCTTGAAGAGCCAGTAAGTGGTTCTTTTAGCGAGGCCTTAGGCAGCCTTCGACTTGGCGACCGGGGCCTGAGTGACAGCCTGGGCCGTGGCCTGGGCAGTCGCCTGGGCCTTGGCCTGGAAGGCGCTCATGATTTCCACGTATTCCTGGGAACGGCGGACCAGCTGCTCGCCGAAGGTGCGGGCGTGCTCGGTCTGCTTGGCCAGGAGCTGGGCATAGTCCGACGCCTGGGTCGACAGGCGGGCCTGCTCCACGGCGAAGTTGATGTAGTCGCCAAGTACCGCGTAGTTCTGGCGGGACAGACGCTCGAAAGCATCAGTGGCGACGGCATTGGCAGCCATCATGGGCTCGAGGGCTTCCTTCTGGAAACCGGGGAAGTTCATGAACGCGTTGTTCTGGGTCGTCATGGTGAGTCTCTCCTTGCTTAGGCCATTTGCCCCACTTGGGCGAGGGAGATAGTAGAGGAGAAACTTGTGCAGTGCAAGAGGATTTTCTGGTTTCGGTTAAAGTAATGATTAATAAGTTTTTATGGCTCCTTAATGGCCTACGCGCCGAGGTCTAATACCGCGACGCACTAGATCTTCTGTGACCCATAAATGACATGAATCTGTCATTGGGGTGCAACCGCCGGTCTGGATAGTGCGCCTCAAGGTAGCCGGCCAGGAGGCCCACGATGACCCAACGTATCAGAGGGAACGGAATCCCCAGCTGGCCTGAGGCCCTGCGCCGGGCAGCGCTAACTGACTTTCATGGTCCCAGGTCACCGTCTGAAACACCCCTTGGAGGACCGGCCCGGGTCTGGCGAACCTGCAAACTGGAGAGCACTGCTCATGGAAGAAGATCTGCTGATGCACCTGTTGGCCACTTTTCCGACAGAGAGTCGGAATACGCGGAGGGAGTCCCGGCCTGATACGCCAAACGCCGACAGCCATCTGGTCATTCGAGGCTATAGGGTGCCGTTCACGTCGCCGGTGGACGACGCGATGCTCGGCATACTCAGCGATTTCCGCCGGAACGGTTTCAGCCAGTCGCCCTAGGGCAGCTGGGCTGCCGGTAGCGCGAGCAGCAGCAAAACTGGCAACGTAGCAAAGCTCACCAGCGTGGAGATGACGATCGCACCGGCAATATCGTCGGGGTGCCGGTCGTAACGGGCGGCGAGCAGGAAGTTGAAGACGGCTACGGGCATTGCGCTCTGGACCAGGACCACTCCCCGCTCGATACCGGTCAGGCCGAAAACCTGCGCAATAGTCAGGCCGACCGCCAGCCCGAGGCCAAGGCGCCCCGCCGCAATGGCGGCGGCTATCGGCAAGCGCTGCACCTTGAAGCTGCCGAGCGCATGGCCCAGCGCCAGCATCATCAGGGGAATCGCAATGCCCGCCAGAAGTTCAACCGTGTTGCTCACCCAGAGCGGCAGCGTCGTATCGGTGGCGAGCAGGCCGACACCAAGGACTGCAGCGTAGTTCACGGGCGTCGTGAGTAGCGTCCGCCATACCGGCTTCCGGCCCTGAAACAAGGGCCCCACCAGGAACTGGGAGACAGAGCCCACCAGATAGAACCCGATCGCCAGCCCGAGGCCCTGCTTGCCGAAAGCAAACAGGCACAGGGGCAGGCCCAGGTTGCCAGCGTTGCCAAAGGCTACGGGTGGCAGGTAGCTCCGCAGGGGCTGGTCGAGGAGTCGCAGAACCAGAGTGCCCACCACCGCACAGCTGATGAGGGCCAGCACTGCGAAGCCCATCATCGAGAGAAAAAGCGCGGCATCGGCCTCCAGATGGGTCGTGCCATTCAGGATCAGGCACGGCACGCCAATGTTCATGACCAGGCCCGTCAGGAAGTCCCGCTGAAAAGTCAGGCCGAGCCGGGCCCAGCCGTAACCGACGAGGGTGATGATGAACACGGGAGCAAGGATCGGGATCAGTTGGGCGTACATACGTCGGGTATGCTAACGGAATGACTCCATCACAAGCTTACGGAAAGCTCGCCCGGGCTTTTCACTGGACAGTTGCGGGCTTGCTCCTACTGCAGATTCCGCTGGCCTTCTACATGGTCGATCAGCCCATCGGGCCGGACAAGTTCAGCAACTACGCCACCCACAAGTCCCTTGGACTGCTGCTGTTCACGGTGACGGCGCTGCGCCTCGCCTGGCGCCTGACACATCCTGCGCCGCCTCTTCCGGTGACGATAGCCCGCTGGCAGCGGGTCATTGCCCGGGTGACGCAGGTGTTGCTCTATGTGCTGATGTTGCTCATGCCACTGACAGGTCTGCTCCGCTCCCAGGCGGCAAACTTCCCGGTGAGCTTCTTCGGCCTGTTTACGGTGCCCACACTGGTGGGGGTAAACGAGGAGTTCTCCAAGGGCATGTCAGCGGCCCATGAGATGCAGGGTAGCGTTCTGCTCGTGCTGATCAGCGCCCACGCGCTGGCAGCGCTGCATCATCACTTTTTCCGCAGGGATGACGTACTCCGCTCGATGCTGCCAGGGGCTGGCAGGCGCGGGCAGTCGTGAAGGCACGTGCCGCAGCAGCATTTGTAGGAGCGGCTTTAGCCGCGAATGTTTTCCTGGCCGTGGCTAAAGCCGCTCCTGCATTTGAACTCGAGCCCGCGGGCAGCAGCCTCAGGTTTACGGCCATCCAGCAGGCTGCCAAATTCGAGAGCCGTTTCGAGAAGTTCACGGCGCTGGTGCGCTTCGACCCGGCGGAGCCCGAAAAGGGCCAGATCTCCGCCCGGATCGATCTGGCCTCGGTGGATACGGGCAATCCCGAGCGGGACCAGGTGCTGGGTACGGCGGACTGGTTCAATCTGGGCAAGTGGCCGGAGGCCCGGTTCAACGCGGAGCAGATTGTCCGTTCTGCCGAGGGCTACGCCGCCAGTGGCACCCTGACACTCCGGGGGGTTACGCGTCCGGTGGTCCTCAGGTTCCGCTGGACCCCGGCTGCGGGCTCAGGATTCGCCCGTTTGGTCGGGTCGGCGGCGCTGGAGCGGCTCGCTTTCGGCATTGGTCAGGGTGAATGGCAAGACACGGCCTATGTGGGCAACCCAGTTACGGTGGAAGTGGATATCCGGCTCCGGCAAGTTCAGGACACTGTCAACTCAGTGCCTATAAATGAAAAAGGCAGCAGATGATCGGTAAAGTAATAAATATTAGAGCTTTAGATGGCCATAACCTCAGTGGCTACCTGGCTTCCCCCAAGGGCACACCGAAGGCTGGCCTAGTGGTACTGCAGGAGATTTTCGGCGTCACGGCGCATATGCGCCGGGTTACGGACGAGTTCGCGGCCCTGGGCTATCTGGCGCTGGCGCCAGCGCTCTTCGATCGCCTCAAGCCCGGCACTGAGCTGCCCTACGCCGGGATCACCGAGGGTGTTGCCCTGATGCAGCAACTGGCCATCGACGACGTCGCCAAAGACCTGGTCGGTTCAGTAGCCACCTTGCGGGGCCTGCTCCCCGCCGGGGCCAAGGTGGGCGCCGTTGGCTACTGCTGGGGTGGCGCCATAGCCGACCTGGCGGCGTGCCGCACTGATGCCGATGCCGCCGTCTCCTACTACGGACGGGCCAACGTTAACTGGCTCAACGAGCAGCCCCACTGCCCCCTGCTCTATCACTTCGGGGCCAAAGACCCACTGATCCCACCGGACGTCGTGCAGCAGATTCGGGGGGGTCGTCCGGCCGCCCAGGCCTGGGTGTACCCGGAGGCTGGTCACGGGTTCAGCTGCGACGAGCGGCCCGAGTTTCACCAGGCCAGCCACGACCTGGCTCTGGAGCGCACCCTGGCGTTCTTTGCAGAGCACCTCCACTAGGGTCCCGTCCAGCCAGCGGCCCTGCTGCTTCCCATTCTGCTGCAACACTTGCGCTGCGGGCCTCAGGCTGGTTAATAGCAGTACCGGCCGTTAACCCCCCAGGAGCAACCCCGCATGTCCGATTCCACTAAGTCCTCGTCCCAGCAATCGCCCGCGGGCGCGGCTCCCGGCGATGGGCTTGACCGGCGTCAACTCCTGACCGCCGCTGCGGGCCTGGCGGCCAGCCTGGGGATCTCGCTGACGGCGACAACCGAAGCCCGCGCCGCCAGCAAGGCGCGCACCTGGCCCGGCCGGGACGTGGGGCCCTTCGACAGTTTCCGCGACTACGTTAAAGCCCTCGAGGACCGGGGCCTGGTTCTGCGGGTCAAGCGCCTCGACCAGGACAAGTACGAGATGACGGCGCTCACTTACCTGCTGATCGACAAGTACGGCTGGTATGGCGCCCCCGTGATTGTGGTCGATGAGATCAAGCAGGATGGCCAGTGGTTCAAAGGCCCGGTCATCGCGAATCACATGGGTCCCTGGGACACCGAAGCACTCATCTGGGGCCGGGAACCGGTCCCGGGTAACGGCGAGGAAACCTACCGGGAGACCATCAAGTTTCTCTATGAAGGCATTGAGGCCCGACTTGGCAAGGCCCCAAGCATTCCCACCAACCCGATCCCCGCCGCCACGGCGCCGGTAAAGGAAGTGGTGCTGATGGGCGACCAGTGTGACCTGCTGGACTTCGCGTTCATCAAGTCGAATCCCGCGGACTCTGCCCGCTACGTCAACACCGGTTCTATCTTCACCGAGGACAAAGAGCTCGGGATGAACTTCGGCACCTACCGGTGCGAGATCAAGGGGCCCCGCCAGCTCGGCGTGAACCCGGAGGAAGGCCAGTCGGGCTGGAAGATGCTGATGAAGAAGATCGAGCGGGGCGAGAAGCGCTGCCCGATTGCCATTGTGGTGGGCAATGACCCCATCGGCTACTTCATCAGCTCCTCAGTGATCTCCAAGGGCGGGGCTGACGAGCTCGCGATCGCCGGCGGCTTCCGCAACAAGGCCATCGACGTCGTGAAGTGCGAGACCAACGACATGCTGATTCCGGCCAACGCGGAGATGGTGATCGAAGGCGAAGTGCTGCTGGATGAGATGCTGCCCGAAGGGCCCTTCGGCGAGATGTATGGCTATCTCGGACTGAAGAAGGAGCGGAACTTCGTGATGAACGTCACGTGCATCACGCACCGGAAGCAGCCCTGGATCCTGAACCAGTTTACCGGCGTCACCCGTGGTTTCTGCACGGCACCTCTTGAGGCGTTCTCGTTCTACCGGCTGAAGAAGCTCGTCCCCAATGCGATTGCGTTTCACTCGCCGGTGGAGTGGACCGGCATCGGCATCCTGTCCATCGACAAGACGGGACCGAAGCAGGGCCTGGACGCCGGCAAGAAAATTGTGGGCATTGTCCCGATCACCAAGACCTGCATCGTGGTGGACAAGGACGTGGACGTGCTCAATCGCACTGAGGTCATGCAGTGCGTCGGTGCGCGCTTTCAGCCCTACCCGGCGAGCGAGGTCATCCAGGAAGCCCGCGGAATGGCCCTGGACCCCAGCTCACCGAAGCGGCCCTTCAGCAGCAAGTTGGTCATCGATGCGACGCGTCAGCTGCCGGAAGAAGGTGGCCCGGCGATCTATCCGGAGCGTAACCGGGATCTCCTGACGAAGCTGGCGCCGGAATCCTTCGAGAGCGTGGAACAGAACTGGGACAAGTACCTGAAGGGCTGGAAGCGGGACGCCTAGCGCTCCTGAGGGTCAGTCGCCCAGGTAGTAGTCCACGGTGGTAACGACGCGGACTTTCTTGAACTCCGGCGAGAACTGATCCCGGTCCTCGATGGAGAAGAGACCCTGCTGGGCGATGCGAATGGCGCCCACCTTGCTGCCCGAGTCTTTGGCGAACTGCTCTGCGGCGCGGCGCGCGTCCTTCGTGGCCTCGGCAATCATCTCTGGCTTGATCTTGTCCAGGTCGGTGTAGAGATACTGGGTGTTGTACTCATAACTCCGGATCACGGCAACGCCATCCTTGACCAGCTCTCCGCTGCGCTGGATGGCCTTCCTGGCGACGTCGATCCGGTCGGTGCGAACAGTAACGGTGACTTCAGCGGTGTAACGGTCAAGGCGGCGGCCGTCGCCCGTCATACCCTGGGCTTCCCGGTCCTGCACCCGGGGCGCCGAGACGCTGATCTGCTCGGCCGGGAAATCGCTGGCGAGGAAAGCACGGACTTTGGCCACGCCATCGTCCGCCTTCCGCTGCAGATCAACCAGTTCGTTGGACGTCACACTGAAGACGATCGGCCACAGGGCAAGATTCGCGGGCACCTCCCGCTCGGCGAGTCCCCGGACGGACACCTGGCGTTCGCTTGAGCGGGTCTGGATCAGCGCCTCACCAATCAGGTAGCCGGCCACGACGATACCGAGAGCCAGGGCGATTGCCGGGAGGGTGTTGCTCTGATTGCCGTTCATGCCGTGACGTCCTCACTGATTACGCGGTGCCGGAGTATACCGATGCCGCTGATATCGACTTCCACCAGGTCTCCGGCCACCAGCCAGCGGGGCGGCCTCCGGGCGAAACCAACACCGCTTGGCGTGCCTGTGGCAATGATATCGCCTGGATTCAACCGGCAGAAGCTCGAGCAGTATTCGATGATGCGGCGCACATCGAAGCACAGATCGCTGATGGGCGCCGCCTGCAGTACTTCGCCATTGACGCGGGTCTTGAGCTCAAGGCGGGCCGGGTCAGGAATCTCGTCGGTCGTTACGAGCCAGGGGCCGCAACCTCCGGTGGCCGGGAAGTTCTTGCCTGGAATGAACTGAGTGGTGTGCCGCTGCCAGTCCCGCACGGAGCCATCGAGAAAGCAGGTGTAGCCGGCAACGTACCCCAGCGCCTCCGCAGCGGTTACGTACCGGGCTGGTTTGCCCATGACGATGGCCAGCTCCCCCTCGTAGTCGTACTCAGTGGACAGCCGGGGGCGCACCAGCGCCTCGCCATGGCCCGTCAGTGAGTCGGGAAAGCGGGTGAACAACGTCGGGTAGTCGGGCTTTTCCCGGCCCATCTCGTGAATGTGTTCCAGGTAGTTGATCCCGACGCAGATAATCCGTGCCGGGGCCGGAATCACCGGGTCGAACCGCAGGCCCACCAGGCTGCGGCTGGGGACAGCGGCCAGCAGGGCAGGAATCTCGGGCAGCGCTCCGGCAGCCAGGACCTCCCGCAAGCCAGGGAACCGGCGGTGCAGGTCCGGCGGCGGCAGCTGCACGCCCTCCCCCTGCACAAGGCCCCAGGTCCCGGTTGCCCCGTCACGAAAACTAGCCAACTTCATGTCCGAATTCTCCTTGCCGTATCATGCCATCACCCCATGCTGAAGCTCATAGACCCGAAGCTCCTCCGCACCCACGCCTACGTGGCAGGGCAATGGGTGAGTGCGTCCGGTGGCGGCACCCTTGTGGTAACCAACCCAGCCACCGGGGAAACCCTTGGCACCGTCCCGGACTGCGGCGCCGGCGAGACGCGGACCGCGATCGAAGCCGCTGCTGCGGCCTTGCCCGCGTGGCGTAGCCGCCCGGCCAGGGACCGCGCAGCGCTGTTAAGGAAGCTGCAGGATCTGCTGCTCGCCAACCAGGAAGACCTGGCCCGCATCATGACTGCCGAGCAGGGCAAGCCCCTCACCGAGTCCCGGGGCGAGATTGCCTACTCCGCCAGTTTTCTCGAGTGGTTCAGTGAAGAGGCAAAGCGCGTCTACGGCGACGTCATTCCTGGCCACGCAAAGGACCGGCGCATCGTGGTCATCAAGCAGCCCGTCGGGGTGGTGGCGGCGATTACCCCCTGGAACTTTCCCTCGGCGATGATCGCGCGGAAGCTGGCGCCCGCTCTCGCCGCTGGCTGCACGATCGTCATCAAGCCGGCAGCCCAGACCCCCTTCTCCGCACTCGCCCTGGCTGAACTTGCTCAGCGAGTGGGCATTCCTGCGGGGGTGGTCAATGTAGTCACGGGCAACGCTCGCGCGATCGGCGGGGAAATGACTGGTAACCCGCTGGTGCGCAAGCTGACCTTCACCGGCTCCACCGCCACGGGCAAGCTGCTCCTCGCCCAGTGCGCGCAGACCGTCAAGAAGGTCTCGATGGAACTGGGCGGCAACGCGCCCTTCATCGTCTTCGACGACGCCGATCTGGATGCGGCGGTGGCCGGCGCCATGGTCAGCAAGTACCGCAATTCCGGCCAGACCTGCGTGTGTGCCAACCGGCTGCTCGTGCAGGACGGGGTGTATGAAGAGTTCGCCGGCAAGCTCGCCGCCGCCGTCGCGAAGCTGCGGGTGGGCGATGGCCTCGCGGGGGATCAGGACCAGGGACCGCTCATCGACGCGGCGGCGGTCGCCAAGGTGGAGGAACACATTGCCGATGCGCTGGCCCATGGCGCAAAGCTGCTCACCGGCGGCAAGCGCCACGCGCTCGGCGGGACCTTCTTCGAGCCCACCGTCCTGGGCGACGTGACGCCCGCCATGCGGGTGGCCCGGGAAGAAACCTTCGGACCGCTGGCGCCGCTGTTTCGCTTCAGCACTGAGGCTGAGGCCGTTCGGCTTGCCAACGACACCGAGTTTGGCCTCGCGGCCTACCTCTACACCCGGGATCTGGGCCGCAGCTGGCGCGTGCCGGAAGCCCTGGAGTACGGCATCGTCGGCCTTAACACCGGGCTGATCTCCACGGAGGTGGCGCCGTTTGGCGGCATCAAGGAGTCGGGCAACGGTCGTGAGGGATCAAAGTACGGCATAGAAGACTATCTCGAGATCAAGTATCTCTGCATCGCAGGCGTCGATGCCCCGTAGGAGCGGCTTTAGCCGCGATCGGTCTTCCCCATGAAACCACCTCCCGGCAAAGGCGCTCGCCTCACAGAAGGCCCCGTCAGCAAGGCAATCTTCTCGCTCATGCTGCCGATGATGCTCGGCATGCTCGCGATCGTCGTGAACAACGTGGCGGGCGCCTTCTTCGTGGCCCGGATCAGCACTGAGCAGCTGGCGGCGATCAGTTTCACCTTTCCGGTGAGCTTCATTGTTGGTGCCATTGCCATGGCCCTCGGGATTGGCACTTCGTCGGTGGTGTCCCGGCTGTTCGGCGCTGGCAACCGGGAAGAGGTAAAACGCATCACGGGTCATGCCATGCTGCTGGCGGTAATCTGCGGCGCCGTGATGGTAGTGATCGGGCTGAACACCATCGACCCGCTGTTCCGGCTGCTGGGGGCCAGCGAAGAGATCCTGCCCCTCATCCACCGCTACATGAGCATCTACTACTGGGGAGGCATCTTCCTGGTCGCGCCGATGATCGCCAACTCCGTGTTGCGGGCCTCGGGTGACGCCAAGCGTCCTGCCCTGATCATGACGACAGCCGCCGTGCTTAACGTGATCTTCGACGTGGTCCTGATCTTCGGCCTGTTTGGCTTCCCGCGCATGGAACTCGAAGGCGCGGCCCTCGGTGGCGTGCTGTCGAACGCCGTCACCATGTGCGCCTCGGCGTTCTTCGTGGTGTATCGGGAGCGTCTCCTGGACTTCAGCCGGCTGGCTCCGGAGCTGATACTGGACTCCTGGCGGCGAATCCTGCACGTGGGCCTGCCTTCCCTGACGAGCAGCCTGGTAGCTCCGGTGACTACGGCATTTATCACCAGCCAGATAGCCAGCTTCGGCCAGGCCTCGGTGGCGGGCTTCGGGATGGCCTCCCGGATGGAGGGCATGTCGATGCTCGCCATGATGTCGCTATCTGCGGCCATGACTCCTTTTACGGGTCAGAATTTTGGTGCCAAGCGCCTGGATCGGGTCCGGGAGGGCGTGAACTTCGCTTACCGGTTCTCCCTGGTCTATGGGCTCAGCATCGCGGTGTTCATGCAACTCTTCGGCGGCCTCATTGCAGACACCTTCGGTCTGACAGGCCAGGCCAGGGAAACGGCGCTACTCCACATGCACATCGTGCCGCTGAGCTACATCGCTCTCGGTTGCGCGATGACGGTGAACGGTGCCCTGAACGCGCTGGGCAAACCCATGGCGGCCATGTGGGTGTCGCTGTCCAGAACTGTGGCGGTCTATGCGCCGCTGGCCTGGGTGCTGTCCCACTTCTTCGGGATCATCGGGATCTTTATCGCCGCCGCCAGTGCCAACTTCATCTCGGGCGGCATCGGGGCTGCCTGGCTGCGGTTCGCTCTGAAAGAGACCATGGCTCTGAACCCGCCCAGGCCTGCGCCAGTTCCGGCAACTCGCGGCCCGGCGGCGGAACAGAAAGTCTGAGCCTTAAGCGTCAGTCGTCCGACGGCGGTGGCGTGGCACCCTTCTTCTTGCGGCCGGGACTCAACTGCACGCGGCCCGTCTTGCCGCGGCGACGTTCGTTCAGGCGCTCGACGATTTCCTGGACAGCCCGTTCCGTGTTGGCCTTGCTACCCTGCAACTGGCCCACGATGGTGTTGTGGCCCTGGGTGATAATGTAGCGATGCCAGTTCTCCGAATCGACGCCCACGGGGGGGTCCGACTTGGTGATCGACTTGAGGGTGAAGGGGTCGTCGTCCAGCGGATTGGGCTTGCGGACGGCAACCGGGGCGACAGCAGCTGTTGTTGAGACCATTCCCCAGAATACGCCAGTTCCCGGGCGCTGGCGATTCTTTGTCCATTTCCGGCGCCTCCAGTGGGCCAGCCGGCCCTGAAAGCCAGGCCTGGCCAAGGCGACGGCGCTAACCTTGACCCCCGGCACAGACGGCGCTGCGCAAGGCATTTAACCTTTTCCGCTCCATGGAGACCCCCCCAAACCTTTACCACATCCTCCACGTCCAGCCGGACGCCCCGGAGGAGATCATTCGTGCGAGCTACAGGACGCTGATGACCAAGCTCCGCCGGCACCCGGATCTTGGCGGGGATCACCACACGGCCACCCTCATCAATGAGGCTTATGCGGTACTCACCGACCCCGCAAAGCGGGCGGCCTACGATGAGGCGTGGCGGTCCGTCGCTGCCAGGCCACCTGACGACCCAAAGCCCGCAGCGCCGCCTGCCACCGAGTCTGTCGCAACCTGCCAGTTCTGCGGTGCGGCCCACGGCTTCCCCGGCCGCATCCACGCCAGCGCCACCTGCACCACCTGCAACTCGCCACTGGCGCCCGCGGACCGGGAACGCCTGGACGCGGGTCAGCGGGCGGTGAGCCGCGTACCGCGCCGACTCCCGCTCTCCTACGTGCTGGGCTGGCCCGGTCAGGGCCCGTTGTCTGGTGAGACCCGCGACCTCTCCCTGCATGGCCTGCGCTTCGTGGCCCAGACAGCACTGCCGGTCACCAAGTTGCTGAGAGTGGAATGCGAGGCGCTGATCGCCATCGTCCGCGTCGTGGCGTGCGGCGACAGTGACGAGCGGGACTGGCGCTGGCTGATCCGGGCGGAGTACGTGACGGTCCGCTTCCGCCGCTCCCGGGGCGGCTTCCTCACGACCCACGTGTAGGAGCGCCTTTAGGCGCGACTCATCCGGTCATCGCGAGCAGCGCGTTCAGCGTACCGGTGACTGCCACATCCTGCTGCGCTTCCCGGCTGATGGTTGGGGTCCACTGTTCCTTGTAGCCCCCGCCCAGGAAGGAGCCAAAGTACATGTGGATACCTCCGGGTATCGGCACCCAGGTGCTGGTGGCCGGAAAGAGGTTGCGATACTTCTCCAGCTTTTCCGGGGGGCGACCATCAGCTGTGGCGCGGTGGATATGCCACACGGGGTACTTGACCTCCACCAGTGTGTCGCTGCCGGCCGGGCGGGAATCCCACAGGATGAGCCCCGCCAGGTCATCGGGGTGCTGGTGCGCATAGTGCGCGGCCATCGCGCCACCCATGGAGTGGCCGGCGATTACCCAGCGCTGTACTTCAGGAAAGGCGGCCCGGACCTCGTCGGCACGCCCGGGGGCAAAGATCGCCATGTCCAGCGGCATCGGCACGCTGACGACCAGGTAGCCCCGTTCCGCCACTCGCCGCAACACCGGCGCGTAGCCCCGCGGGTCGCAGGCGGCGCCAGGATAGAAGATGACCCCGGTAGTGGGTGTGACGCCCGTGGGGCGAAACACGACGTACTGTCCGTCATCGACGGTCACGCGCTCGTCGGAGACCAGGGCGGCAACGGCCTCCGGGGCCGGCACGGCCCGGTTCGCCTGGGTCGAATAGAGGTAGCCCCCGAAGACCAGCGCCAGGACAACGAGCCCGATGAGGCTGTATTTCACCGGCCTCTTCATCGTCTGACCCTCCCGCCCGTGGCCCGCCGCCGGCGCGTCCACAGGGCCAGGGTGCTGGTGAGGAGCAACAGGGCAATGGACGCAGGATCGAAGGCCCCGCCGCCCCCACCCCCGCCGTCAGAAAACCGCGGAATGGCCAGATAGATTCCCGTGGTGCTATTGCTGCGGGACGCGCGGAACACAAAGGGGCCGGGATTCGCGTTGGCCTGGGGACCTGAGTCCAGCGCCGTGACCGCAGCACCCAACAGAGGATCACCGAGGGCGATCGCCTTTTCGTAACGACCCGTGCCCCCGGCAAAGATCCCGTCCAGGCCGCCGGCGAAAGTACCGCGAAACGCTACAGCGCCAGACTCGGCAACGGCCGCCGGGCCGAAGGCCACGAAGGGCGTGCCTTCGGTAGTCGCAAAGCTGACCGGCGTGCCCGTGGTGTCCACCGACAGCTCCGCAACGCCCGCCGCCGTGCTGGTGAAGAACACGACGGTGCCATTGCCATTGTTGTTGATGTCCAGGGCCTCCACGCTGGTAAAGCCGCCGGCGCTGGTGACAGCAATCGGCGTGACCACGCCAGCTTCAGTCCTGCGGTAAACGCCTTTTGCGCCCGTGCCATCCAGGGCTTCGAAGGCCACTGCGCCGCTGCCATTGATCCCTGCCACATCCTGGGGATCGTAGAGCCCCGTGCTGTCGAGCAGGGTGGTCGGCGCCCCGGTGCCCGTGCCCTTCAGGATCACCCGCGCGCCGTCGGCACTGCGCACGGCCCGGACAACCACCACGCCGCCGGTATCGCTAATGAATGGTTTGCTGTCAATGGAAGCAAGACCGTCGGCAACCGTATTGGCGATGGTGAGCAGGGCGCCACCATTGCCACAAAGCACAGACCGGGAACCGTTAGCCAGAGTCGCCGCAAACGTCACGAGCCCGTCAGCATTGATACTGGGATCGCCAGTGAAGGAAGCAATCGCTACGCTGGTGTTGGCAATGACGGTCAGAACGCCGTTGCTTTCCCGGCGATACACCGCCTGACCTTGAGCTCCGTCGTCGAAGGTGGCGACAAAAGCGATCTGGCCGGCATCGTTCACGGCGGGAATGCTGAAGGACGCCAGCTCGGCGGACGAATCCGCCACAGTCGAGAACTCCCAGGTCGTGGTCTGGGCATGACCACCAGAGCTGACGAGCCCCGCCGTGGCGAGCAGCAGGGCTGCAGGAAGGAATCGGTTCCGGGATGTGGCCATGGTTCTTGTCCGCCCTTGGGGGACGGGAAGAATAACTCAGGTCTTTGCAGGGATTCGCTCCGGGCCCTGCAAATGGCCTCGAAGGGCGCAGTTTCCCGCGTCGCGCGCCACGCCGGGCTCTTGCTCTCATACGCCTCCAGCAACCCGCTGCCGTTTCCGGAGGTCATCATGCCGCATCCCCCTCGCACCACACCCGTGCAGAAACGTTATTCCTGGGTCGCCATGGCCAGGTTGCTCGTCGCAGGCCTGGCCAGCGCCTCGGCCAGCATCTCGGCCGCCGCCACGACGGCGGTGGGCAGGCTCGACGCCGAGTTCGGCGTGTCAGCCACGGGGGCTGCCACCTACCTGGTGCCGATCACTGTCGCGGCGGGTCGTGGTGGGCTGCGACCGGGTCTCGGCCTTCGCTATGGCAGTCAGGACAGTGACGGCCTGGCCGGCATCGGCTTCACGGTCACCGGCCTGTCGCGGATCACCCGTTGTCCCCTGAGCATCGCTGTGGATGGACGGGTGCAGGCGGTGCGGTTCGCCCCGGGCGACCGCTACTGCCTCGACGGCCAGCCGCTGGTGCTGGTCGCCGGGAGCTATGGCGGCGACGGTGCTGAGTACCGCACGGAGATCAACAACCTGCAGCGGGTTGTTTCCCGGGGACGGCAGGGCTCGGGTCCCGCCAGTTTTGAGGTCCAGCATCCGGACGGCCTCACCTGGCGCTATGGCAACGACGCTGACTCCCGCATTGAGGCACTGGGCACGGCGAGCGAGGTGCGGGAGTGGGCCATCAACCAGATCAGCGACAAGTTCGGGAACCATATCGTCTTTGCGTGGCAGGAAGACCTGGTCAGCGGCGAAGCGCTCCCCGCCGAAATCCGCTGGACCGGAGACAGCTCGGGCGCAGGAGCCCGTTTCCGCCTGGTGTTTGGCTATGAGGCACGGCCGGCGGGGGATCAGCGCCAGTTCCATCGCTGGGGCGCCAGCTGGCAGACCCTGCAGCGACTCACCACCATCAGGTATGAGTTCGATGCCGGTGCGGGCTTCGGGCTGGTCCACCGGTACACCGTCTCGTACACCACCGGCAACAGTAACGGCAGCCAGCGGAGCCAGGTCGCCAGCATCCAGCAGTGCGGGCCGCTGGAGTGCCTGCCGGCAACCTCATTTGCCTGGCAGACCGGCGTGCGGGGCTTCGAGGCCCCGGTGGTTGGTCCGACGGATGCACTCGCTGGGGACGCGCTTCTGGCGGATCACGACGGCGACGGCGATGCCGACCTGTACCTGCCGGTGAGCATCGGCGGGACCCAGCGCTGGCATGTGCGACTGACCAGCGCGACCAGCGTCAACGTCTACTCCAGTGCACCACTGAACACCGGCGTGGCCCGCTACGGTACGGGTCGGGTGCTGGAGTACGACGGGGATGGCCGCCGGGATCTTCTGGCCCAGGGGCCGGGCTCACCCGCCACCTGGTTTGTGCACCGGTCCAACGGGACCGGTGGTTTTCTCAGTGCCATCGATACGGGGCTGACGACCACCCTGGTCCCCTCGCCCCTTATCGTCGATGTGGACGGCGACGGGCTTGATGACCTGGTCTACTCCCGGGAGTACGGGGTGCGCATCCGGCGCAACACGGGATCGGGATTCGGGCCGGAGATCACCACGAGCCTTGGCACCACCGTCAATGGGGGGACGACCTTTCTCCCTGTGCTGGACGGCGCCGGTGGCGCCCCCGACTTCGACGGCGATGGCCGGCAGGATCTGCTGATCCTGCGGGGCACCATGAGTCTCGCTGGACCACCCTGGTACTACGAAGGCTTCCTGTCGACGGGAACCGATTTCCAGCCGCTCTTCACCACCCCGCCCGCTCTGGATGCAGTCACCCTCGATATGAATGGCGATGGCCTGACGGATGTCGCCTACCGGGATCGTGCGCTGGGGTGGCAGACCCGACGAAGCCTGGGCAATGCGCTCCTGAGCCCCGAGGCAACAGGCTTCTCGACCACCGTTGGCCAGATCGTGCGGGCTGCGGATCTGGATGGCGACGGCCGGGAAGATCTGATCCGCCGGCTCGATGCGAACACCTGGCGTGTGCATCTGGCAGGCAGTGCCGCCCAGGGGCCGGCATTCAGCAATACCGACACCACCCGCTACTTCGACATCGGCGGTGGGCCGCTGCCGAGCGCAACGTCGCGTCTGGCGCCGGTAGACGTCACGGGTGACGGCCTCCCGGATCTGGTTTTTGCCGAGACCAGTGGGCGCTGGCAGGTGCGCAAGCACAGCGGCCCCCGCCCTGATCTGCTGAGCACAGCGACGGATGGGCTGGGTAACTTTTTTCAGCCGGTGTATGAAACTCTAGCCACCTTCGCCGGCTACACGCGGAGCGGCGGGGCGCCCGCGGGCGAGTACCTCCTGCGGGGCGGTCCGCTGCCGGTGGTGACCCGGTACACGGGCAACGACGGCAGCGGCGGTACCTATACCAACAGCTATGCCTACTGGAACGGCCGCCTGAGCAGAGTGGGCCGTGGATTCCTGGGCTTCGAGAAGATTCGAGCCACAGACTCCCGCTATGCAGCGCTCCACGGCGTGGCCGTGTTCAGCGAGGTGAGCTACCGCCAGGACTTTCCCTTCATCGGCCTCCCTGACCTCTTTGCGACGGAACGCAGTGACGGCCGCAAGCTAAGTGAGCGCAACCCCACCTGGGGCGCGGACGCGAAACCGGCGGCCAACAGCGATGCCGCCGGTGACTATCACTTTCCCTATCTCCAGTCCGAGACTCAGGCGGAGTACGAGTCGGACCCGGACGGCGGCGGGCTGGGTCAGCTGGTCAGCACGGTGAGCCGGACCCTGGCCTATGACTTCAACCACGGCGTCCCGGTGCGTGAAGCGACCACTGTGTCGTCACCGGCATCCGCCATCACCTTCAATACGACAGTGACCTCGGTATTCGACGATGCGGCACGGAGCGCCCAGTACTGCCTTGGCCTGCCACTGCGGGTGGACACGACGCGGGACATTTCGTCGGCGAGCGCATCGACCCGGACCACGCTTTACAGCTGGTCCACGGCCAACTGTCGGCAGCTCACGGAGACCTCGGGCGGGCCGGGACCTGCGGCGCGACAGCTGGTCACCACGCGGAGCTGGAACAGCGCCGGCCAGCTGACTGAAGTGAGCCGAAGCCCCGCCGATCAGTCGGCAGCAGCCCGGCGCACGGTCTGGAACTACCCGAGCTTCAGCGACCGGCCCCAGACCGAGACGGCATTGATCGACGGCCAGACCAGCCCTGTCGTGACGTCCGACTGGAACTACGCGCTGGATGTGGAACTGTCGCGGACTTCGCCCCGGGGTCTGGTCACGCGCTGGAGCTGGGATGACTTTGCCCGGCTCCGGCAGGAGACGCGAACTGCCGGCCTAGCCACCACCTATGCCTACAGCCGCTGTGGGGGCGCCTGCTTCAGCGCCCGGGGCGAGTACCAGCTGCGGGCCACGCGCAGCGACGGCTACGTCTCAAGCTCCGTCCACGACAGCTACGGGCGCACCGTGGGCCAAGAATCCAGCCTCGCCGGTGGCCAGACGAGTCGCCAGCAGCACGAGTTCGATGCGCTGGGGCGGCTCGCCCGCCAGACCGTGGCCTACGTCACCGGTGAACCCCAGTTCTGGGTTGAGAACCGCTATGACGCGCGGGGCCAGCGACGGTCGGAAGACCGCCCCGCCGACGAGTCGGGGGGCAGTGCCAGCACGCGCTGGAACTCGAACCGGCTCACCCGCACCCTGCGGGACGCAGAGAACCGGGTGACCACTCACACTCTGGACGCGGAAGGACGCCTGATCGCTGTGGCCCCGGCGACCGGGGGTACAGCGAGTTACAGCTACACGGCCTTTGGCGAGCTCGCCACCATCACCGACGCCAACGGCACGCGCACAGTTCTGAGCTACGACGAGCGGGGGCTGCCAACCGCGGTGGACTCCCCCGACAGCGGGCGCCGGATCTCAGACTACAACGCCTTTGGCGACCTGACTTCCCAGTCCGATGCAGCAACGCCGGCCAACGTCATCAGCTTCACCTACGACCAGCTCGGCAGACTCATCCAGCGTAATGACGCGGGCCAGGGCCTCACCAGCTGGCAGTTCAACGGCGCCAGCGGCCCGCTGCTGGGCCTGCCCAGTCGGGTGACGGCTGCCCTAGGCGCCAATCCCGCCGGCTTCGCCGAGCAGTACACCTACGACAGCCTTGGCCGCCGCACGGCTGTGACCACGACGCTGGAGGGGACCTCCTACGTGACCAGTTACGGGTGGGATGGGCTGGGCCGGGTGACGTCGATGGTCTATCCGGCCACCGTGGGCGGTGCCCGGCTGTATCTGGGCCTGCGCTATGACGCCGGCTACGTGGACGTGGTGGAACAGGACGTATCCGCCGGTGGCGGACTCTGGCTGCCTCTCTACGATCTGCAACGCCAGGACGCCCTGGGCCGGGAACGGCTGGTCCGGCTCGGCAGCAGCGCCACCCTCGACGAGCAGCGGGACTTTGACCGGGCGAGTACCCGCCTGAAGGCGATCCGCACCGGGGCCGCGCTGGGCGCGGAGCGGCAGAACTACAGTTACCTGTGGGACAAGGTGGGCAACCTCAGGCAGCGCCGGGATCTGGGCCAGGGCCTGACGGAGGATTTCACCTACGACGAGCAGAACCGGCTGTTGAGTGCCCGCCTCAACGACGCACTGACGCTGGCCCTGGGCTACGACGCGGGTGGCCGCATCCTGTCGAAGTCCGACGTGGGTACCTACGCCTACAGCAGCTCCCACCCGGGCGCAGTCACCGGCGTGTCCGGCGGCCCCGCCGGCAGTCGCAGCTACGCCTACGACGCGAACGGCAACATGGCCGCACGCCAGGGTAAACCGATCAGCTGGCACCCGTTTCCCCTGCCCCGGCGCATCGACTACGGGTCCGGGGATTTCGCCGAGTTCACCTATGGCCCTGACCGCCAGCGCATCCGGCAAGTGGCGCGGACGGGATCGAACACCGTAACCACCTGGTACATCGGCCCGCACTTCGAGGTCGAGATGAACGGTAGCCAGCGTCGGTTCCGCTCCACCGTGTTCGCGAATGGGGAGGCCATCTACTCCCAGGTGGAGCAGAACGCCCCTGCATTGTTCGACGGCTACTTCCTGCATCGGGATCATCAGGGCAGCGTCGACACGCTGACCCGCGTGGTGGGCACGGGTGGGGAGACACTGGCTCAGCGCTTCGATGTCTTTGGGAAGCGCCGGAATTCCAACTGGAGCGCCGACCTGGCGGACCTCCGGGCAACCGACAGTCAGTTCCTGGAGCGGGGCTACACGGGCCATGAACACCTGGACAACCTGCGCCTCATCCACATGAACGGCCGGCTGCAGGACCCGGTACTGGGCACGATGCTGGCGCCGGACCCGATGCTGGGCAACCTGATCAACCCCCAGACCCTGAATCGCTACGCCTATGTCGCGAACAACCCCGGCTCCCTGATTGACCCGAGCGGGTTCTTCCTGGGCCGCATCGGCAAGTTCTTCAAGCGCCTCGTCAGTGGCATTGGCAGCCTCTTCCGGCGGGTCGTCGACAAATACGGGCGGGAAATCCTCGCCGCGGTCGCGGCGTACTACACCGGCGGCGCCGCCAGCCAGTGGTATCTGGGTTCGGCCGCCGGGGCAACGGCAGCGGGGGCAGGAACGGTGGGTGCGATCGCCGGCGGAGCGACGGCGGGCGCGATAGTTACCGGCGATCTGCGGGGCGCCGCCCTCGGTGCGGTCGGTGGCGCCGGGTTTGGGGCGGTCGGCGCAGCCTATGGCAATACCTGGAGCCTGGGGCGTGTCGCTGCGTCCGGCCTGGTCGGGGGTGCAACGGCGGAGCTGGGCGGCGGCGAGTTCCGCAAGGGCTTTGCCTTCTCGGCAGGTGCTGCCAGCTTCGCCTACGCCTATGACCGGGTCGTCAGCTACAACGCGACCTGGGGCACGGGCGGCGGCGCTCAGGGGAAGCAGCGCTACGACATGCCTATTGAGGGAGCCAACAACTTTGCGGAGAGCCGTCCAACGATTGACCCGGCCACGTTCACGGGTGAAGGCGGCAGACTCAGCCGGTTCATGAATCGTATCCCTGGCATGAATGCGATTGCGGGACTGCACGATGTGTTCCAGGTGCGCCTCGATCTCTTCGGCGGGGACCGCTTCGGGAGTGTGCTGCGCTCCTCGCTCAGCTTTCCGGGCATGCCGGTCGCCGCGGGCCTGACTTACCCGGCCCTGTTCGACGGTGTACCTTCCATCGCTGTGGCGCTGGACGACTGAGGCAGCACACCATGCACGCCAGAGCCATTTTGCTGTTAACCGTGAGCCTGGGGGGATGCAACTTTTCCCAGATCCCGACTCTCAAGGCGTATGGCGACGCCGTCGTGGGCAAGAACATCGCCGTGATCCGCGATCTGGTCCGTCGCCCGACCAGCCGCGCGTCCCAGACCGGCTGGCAGGAGAAAACCTACCTTCTCCCCAACGGCCACTGGGTCTATGTGGAGCCGGACCGGCCGAACTGCGAGATTCACTACGAGGTCAACAACGAGGACATCATTGTGGGCTACACCCCGGTGGGCACGGGCTGCAGGTACCAGTAACCCTGCCACCGCCGGGGCCAGCTACACTGGCCCCATGGACTCCGGGACCCTCGTCATTCTTGCCTGCAGCCTGCTGGCCCTGCTTCTGGGCCTGGGCCTGGGCTGGCTGGTCGCCAGCCGGCCCCGGGCCGTTTTCGAAGAACGGGCCCGGCTCCTTGCCGACCAGCTGCAGCAGGTTCAGGTCGCCCAGGCAGAGAACGAAGGCCAGGCCCGGGAGCGGGTCCGGGGCCTCACCGAAACCCTCGAAGAACGCGCCGCCCGCATCAGTGAACTGGAGGCCGAGCTGGCAGCCTCCGCCCGGAGCAAGGCCGAACACGATCTGCGCCTGAACGCCGTACTGGCCGACACGGAGAAGCGCTTCACCGACACGTTCAAAGCCCTGGCCAGCCAGATCCTGGAAGAAAAAACTGCCAAGTTCACGGCCACCAACGAGACCAAGCTGAATGAGCTGCTCAATCCGTTCCGGGAGCGCCTCAAGGATTTTCAGAAGAAGGTTGAAGACACCCACGTCACCGACACGAGCGAGCGCCGGTCCCTGAAGGACGAGCTGAAGCGGCTCATGGCCCTGAACCAGCAGGTGAGCCAGGACACCAGAAACCTGACGACCGCGCTCAAGGGCGAAGCCAAGACCCAGGGTACCTGGGGCGAGATCATCCTCGAGCGGGTGCTGGAGATGTCGGGACTGACCCGCGGCCGGGAGTACGAAGTTCAGGACAGCCGCGTGGCTGAGGACGGTAACCGGCAGCAGCCGGACGTACTGATCCACCTCCCGCCCAACCGCAACCTGATCGTCGACTCCAAAGTGTCCCTCGTGGCCTACGAGCGCTACGCCAGCGCGGAGACGGACGACGCCCGGGAAGCAGCTCTCCAGCAGCACCTGGCGTCCCTGCGTGCTCACATCAGGTCGTTGAGCGAAAAGAATTACCCGGCGCTGTACGGACTGGAGTCCCTGGATTTCGTGCTGCTGTTCGTACCTGTGGAGCCCGCATTCATGACCGCGGTCCAGGCAGATCCCAGCCTCTACGAAGCGGCCTGGGCCAAAAACGTGGTGCTCGTCAGTCCCACCACCCTGATGGCTACCGCCCGTGTGGTGGAGAGCGTGTGGCGCCTTGAGCGCCAGAACCGCAACGTCATGAAAATTGCCGAGCAGGCTGGGCGCATGCACGACGCCTTCGTCCTGTTCATCGTCGAGCTGGAGAAAGTCGCCAGGAACGTCCAGATCGCCAGCGGCAGCCTCGACGACGCGGTCAAGAGGCTGCATACCGGCAAGGGTAATCTCGTGCGCCGGGCCGACGAGATCCGCAAGCTCGGCGCGAAGGCCGCGAAGGAACTCCCGACCAAGCTCCTGGACATCACCGACGACGCGCCCGCAGAGACCACCGACGATGTGGAACCTGAAGCCGGCGCCCCGGACGACCCCGAAGCGGATCAGAGACTGCGGCACTAGGGAATGACGGCTGCCGGCCTCGAAGTACTTGAGCTCTCGCGACGTTACGGTGACCGCCAGATCCTCAGTGGGCTGACCTTTGCGGTCCGCAAAGGCGAGTTCGTCGCCATCATGGGCGAGTCCGGGTCCGGAAAATCCACTCTGCTCAACCTCATTGCCGGCCTGGATACGCCGGACAGTGGCCTGGTCCGGATCGGCGGCGTGGACCTCATGGCCCTGGACGATGATGGGCGCACGCGCCTGCGCCGGGCCCAGGTGGGTTTTGTCTTCCAGTCCTTTCACATCCTCCCGCACCTGACCGTGGCGCAGAACGTGGAGCTGCCGCTCGTACTCCTCGGTGTCCCGGCGACGGAGCGGCAGACGCGGACGGCAGACATGCTGCACGCCGTGGGTCTCGGCGCGCGCCACGGAAGTCCACCCCGGGAATTGTCCGGCGGCGAGTTGCAGCGGGTGGCGGTGGCGAGAGCTCTCGTCCATCGGCCGGCACTGGTGCTGGCGGATGAACCGACGGGCAACCTGGACCCGGACACCGCCGCTACCGTCCTTGCCCTGCTGGGTGAGCAGGTGCGCGCTGCAGGCGCCGCCGGCGTGCTGGTGACCCACTCGGCCATTGCCGCAGCCCGGGCCGACCGGGTACTGACGCTGGATCACGGCCGGCTGCGGCACGCCGGCGAACCGGGCAACTAGGCATGCTGTGGCTCTGGTGGCATGTCAGTGTCGGCCACGCCCGGAGCCACCGTCTCCGCACTGTTGTTCAGGTGCTTGCTATCGCGGTGGGTGTTGCGCTGGGCTATGCGGTCAGCCTCATCAACACTGCCGCCCTGGCAGAATTCAGTGCCGCCCTGCGGGAAGTGAATGGGGAAGCAGACGCCGTCGTAGAAGGCCCGGGTCGCGGGTTCGACGAACAGCTGTTTGCCCGGGTGGCCGCTCATCCCGGCGTGCAACTGGCGAGTCCTGTGCTGGCCACCGACGTGCTGGTCCTGGGCAGTAACACCCGTCTGCCGATTCTTGGGGTGGACGCGCTGCGCGCCGGCTGGGTCACGCCGGGGCTGATCCCCGACTATTTCTCCGGCCCGGCGCAGCCGGACAACGCCGAACCCCGGTCCCGCTTCGCGCTATTTGCCGACGGCATCTTCCTGTCCCCCGCTGCGCTGGAACGCTTCGGCGTGCAGCCCGGCGGCGAGCTGCGCCTCCGGTCCGGGGACGAGCAGGTGACGCTGATCGTCCGCGGCAGCCTGCCCGCCACCCGGCCCGGCCGCCTGCTCGGCGTGATGGACCTCGGCTTTGCCCAGTGGCGGCTCGGGAGACTGGGCCTGCTGACCCGCATCGATCTGCGGCTGAAGCCCGGCGTGACTGCCGGGTCACTGGTGAAGGACCTCCCGCTGCCTCCGGGTGTCACGCTGGCGGGCCCCGACGCCGGCGAGGCCCGCCTGGCCACCCTCTCCCGAGCCTACCGGGTCAATCTCAATGTGCTGGCGCTGGTGGCGCTGTTCACCGGCAGCTTCCTGGTGTTCTCGCTGCAGGTGCAGGCCACGCTGGCCCGCCGGCCGCAGCTGGCCTACCTGAGGGCGGCCGGCGTAACCGCAGGGGAACTGCAGTGGTTGCTGGTGGCTGAAGCGGCCACCATCGGTGTGCTCGGCAGCGTGCTCGGCCTGTTGCTGGGCATCGGCATCGCCCAGGGCGTCCTCGGCGCGCTCGGCGGCGACCTCGGGAGTAACCAGGGCAGCGGCGGCTTCAGGCCGCTACTGGTTCTGCCACCGGCCATGACCGTGGGCTATGCGGTACTGGGCGTCAGCGCCGCCATCGCGGGCGGCCTCGTCCCCGCCCGGGAAGCGGCCCTCGCGGCGATCGCGCCAGCGCTCCGCTCGGGTGCAGAAGAAGACGCCCTGCAGCCTCTCGGCCGCCTCGCACCCGGACTGCTGCTGATCGCTGCGGCCACGGTGCTGGTCTGGCTGCCCGCAATCGGGGGAGTATCGCTGGCGGCTTATCTCGCCATTGGCTGTCTGCTGATCGGCGTGATCGCCCTGCAACCGCGCCTGGCCGGCCTCGCCTTCCGGCCGGTTGCCCGCTGGCTCGAGGGCTCAGCGCTCGGCACCCGCTGGCCCATGCTGCTGCTGGCAGCGAACCGGCTGGCGCGGGCGCCCGGCGGCGCAGCGGTCGGCATGGCGGGCATCGTCGCGAGTTTCGGGCTGATGGTCGCGATGGGCACGATGGTGGGCAGCTTCCGCGGCTCCCTGGAAGACTGGCTGATCCGCGTGCTGCCCGCTGACGCGTATGGGCGGATCGGCCAGTTCAGCACCGATACGCAGTTCTCGGCGGAGGACCTGCGGCTGATCGCAGCACACCCGGGCGTGGCGCGCGTGGAGTTCTCCCGGGCCACCAGCGTGACGCTGGCGCCGGACAGGGCGGCGGTGGCCATCATCGCGCGCCCGGTGGACATTGCCCGCGCCGCGGAGCTGCTGCCCCTGGTCGGTGCGGAGGCGGCAGTGCCACCCGGCGCTATTCCTGTCTGGGTGTCTGAAGCAATGGTTGAACTCTATGGCGCAGGACCCGGTGAGGAACTGACGCTGCCCCTGGGCGGCCGCCTCCAGACCTTCGCCGTGGCGGGCGTGTGGCGCGACTACGCGCGGCAGTTCGGCTCCGTGATCCTGCCCGCCGGGGACTACGAGCGGCTGACCGGCGACACCACCCGCACCGAGGCGGCGCTGTGGCTGCGCCCGGGTGTCAGCGCGGACGAGGTGATCCGCGACCTGCAGAAGACCGTACCGTCCGGCGATGCGGTGCAGTTCAATGCCACGGGCGAAATCCGCGCGCTCAGCCTGCGCGTCTTCGACCGGAGCTTTGCCGTGACCTACGTGCTGGAGATTGCTGCCATCCTGATTGGCATGATTGGGGTCGCGGCCACCTTCTCCGCCCAGGCCATCGCCCGGACCCGGGAATTCGGCATGCTCCGGCACGTGGGTGTGACGCGGAGCCAGGTGCTCCGCGTCTTTGCCTTGGAGGGCGCGCTGGCCACAGGGCATGCGCTGCTGGTGGGGCTGGTCACGGGTCTGCTGGTGTCGCTGGTGCTGATTCGCGTCGTGAACCGCCAGTCCTTCCACTGGACCATGGACTTCAACCTGCCGACGACGCTGATTGCCGTGCTGTGCATCGCCCTGCTCCTCTGCGCCACCGTCACAGCGGCGCTCGCTGGCAGGCGGGCGACGGGCGTGAGTCCGCTCCGCGCCGTGCACGAGGACTGGTGATGCTGAGCCGGCGGCAACTGCTGCTCACGATGAGTGCACTCGCTGCGCCGGGCGTCCGGGCCGACGTGACGTTTCCGGATGTCGTCCCCCGCACGCTGAGATTCCCGGAGGACTATGGCGCCCACCCGGACTTCCGTACCGAATGGTGGTACCTGACGGGCTGGCTGGGAGATGCCGCCCGGCCACTGGGCTTCCAGGTCACCTTCTTCCGGGTACGCACCGACGTGGATCCGGCGAATCCGAGCACCTTCGCGGCCCGGCAGCTGATCATTGCCCACGCGGCGCTGGCCCACCCGGCGCAGGGCAAACTGCTGCTCGACGAGCGCATCGCCCGCACGGGCTTCGACCTGGTGCAGGCGGCGACGGGCGACACGGACGTGCGGCTGGACGGCTGGTCACTCAAACGCGATGCCCTGACCGACACCTACGTGGGACAGATCGCCGCCCGGGGCTTCACGCTGAACTTCCGTGCCGCAGGTCAGGGCCAACCGTGGCTGCAGGGGGAGGCTGGTGTGTCGCGCAAGGGCCCGCTGCCGGCACAGGCGAGTTACTACTACTCCCGGCCCCAGCTGAACGTTGAGGCGGAAGTAGTGATCGCGCCTAAAGGCGCTCCTACAAGGCTGAAGGGGGTCGCGTGGCTCGATCACGAGTGGTCCAGTGCCGCGCTGGCCCCCGACGCGGCGGGCTGGGACTGGATCGGCATGAACCTGGATGACGGCAGCGCGCTGCTGGCCTTTCAGATCCGGCGCCAGGGCGCTGCTCCCGGAGAAACGCCCCTCCAGCGGTACGCCGCCTTCCGCAGCCCCACCGGCGCCACGCGGCTGGTCGATCCTGCGACGGTCCGCTTCACCCCACTACGCCAGTGGTCATCCGCTCGCAGCCGCGCGTCCTGGCCGATAGCCCAGCGCATTCAGGTGGGCGAGCGCACCTTCGACACTGCACCCCTGATGCCGGATCAAGAGCTCGATTCACGGCTGACGACGGGCGCAGTGTACTGGGAAGGTGCGAGCACGTTGCTCGAGGGCGGAAGGCCCGTGGGGCGCGGCTACCTGGAGATGACGGGGTATGTGAAGCCGCTGAAGCTTTAGCGGCGTAGATGCAGGATTCTGGCGGCGGTCTCAATGGGTCGATGCAACACCATTTATGTTAGTACGAACAGAGAGAGGTGTTGGCAATGCTGAAGGAAGGGCGACCTGGACTGACGGATGTGGAGAAAGCGGAGCTGTGGCGCCGATGGAAGGCAGGACAGTC
>JANNXJ010000024.1:0-59406 GCA_031409515.1 Gammaproteobacteria bacterium
GCGGCGAACACGCCGAGCACGTTGCCCTGCACATCCTTGTAGACCGAGGCGTTGTAGAGCACGTCGGTGAGACGACCATCCGCGTGCCGGATGGTGAGCGGGTAGTCGGTGACGAAGCCTTTGGCGAAGACCTGCTGGTAGCCCTCCCGGGCCTGGTCGGGCGCGGTGAAGTAGTCGGAGAAGTCGGTCCCGATGAGCTTCTCTCGGGGCACCCCGGTCACCTTGACCGAGCCCGCGTTGACGTCGGTGATCTTGCCCTCGGGACTGATCGTGACGAGTGGGTCCAACGACGCTTCGATGAGGCTGCGCGCATACTGCGACGCTTTTTCACGGGCGCGGTAGTCCCGTGACGTCATCAAACCCGCTGCGGCAACGAGGAAGAGGAGCACCGCGCTGCCGCCCCAACTGACCAGTGTGGAGTAGACCGAGGCCTCCTCCGATTCGCGTTGCCGGCTGCCCAGTATCTGTTCCTCCGCGGCCTCCATCTCGACGACGAGGACGCGGACGCGGTCCATGGCCGCGTTGCCCCGGCCAGAGCGGATGATCGAAAGTGCGCCTTCAGCGTCACCTGCGCGCTTCATTTCAACCTGCTGGCTGTTGATTTGCATTTTCTCGGCGACAAGGCGTTCGAGCGTTTCAAGCCGCTGCCTCTGCTCTGCGCTGTCAATGATCCCCCGCAGCGTCTTGAGTACACCAGGGATCGCGTTCGCTGCCTCAACATAAGGCGCAAGAAATTGCTCATCGCCGGTCAGTTGGAAGCCGCGCTGACCGGTCTCCGCATCCTTCAAACTCGAGAGAAGCGACTCCAGCTGAAGTCTGACTTTGTAGGTCTGGGTCAGACTAGCGGCTGTGCTCGAGCGATCATTGAGCGATCGTTGCGAAAAGACGGCCAGGATGAGGACCACCAGAACCGCGGCGATGAAGCCCAGACGCAACCCGACTGGCAGCGGCGGTGCGGACTTGGCCCCCTGGCCGGATTGGTGAGCGCTGGAAGGTTTGACCTCAGCCATGGTGTGAGCCCCTGGCGTCAGTCGCGATACTGGGGTAGTTGGCGCTATTGACGATCGCTCTTTGCAGAGCCCACGCTACAGTTGAAGCATCCTGACGTTGCGCTTCAGTCTGCTCTTCCAGCTGGCCGGCAGTGCTGGCACTCGTGGGCCGTTTTCCCGAGTCGGGCATGGCTACCTGCTGAAAAGAGCGAAAGAGGACTGCGCGGGGTCCGGGGCTGCTGCTGCACTGTGACACAAAAGTTGTCAAAGGCGGTACTGGCACGAGTTGCCGCGCAGACCCGGCAACGGGGCTGCGCGGCGCCACTGTAGCGACGATCCGCTCAATCAGATCGTGAGTCCCTTCGCCTGGACACCCTTGACGCCCCGCACGTTATCCGCAAACTCGATGGCCAGGGCGCGCTCGGCACCGCTGTCCACCTTGCCGCTCAGGGTGACGATGCCGTCCTTGGTGCTCACGTCGATATCCGAGCCGTGCACATTGGTGGAGAACATGAGGGTGGACTTCACCTTCGTCGTTATCCAGCCGTCAGCGATGTCGCTGCCCGCCTCCTTCGCGGTGCTCTTGGTCTTGGCGGCTACCGTCGCTTTCGCGCCCTTGACCACCAGCTGATTGTCGACGGAGCTGACGCCCCGGGTGTTCATGGCCAGCCGGCCCGCGAGAGCCTTGGACTCGGCACTGTCGGCAGAGCCGCGCAGCGTGACCTTGCCCAGGTTGGTATCCACGTTCGTGTCCGAACCGTCCACGTGCTTGCTCCACAGCAGCTTCGACTTGACCTCGGCGGTGATGCTGGCGTCGTCAATCACTTCGCCATAGCCCCGGGCGGAGGCCCGCTTCGGTGGCGCGTAGTCCGCCTGGACGACGATCTGGTTGTCCACCGTCTTGACGCCGTCGACGCCCAGCGCGATCTGCTTCGCCAGATCCTTGTTGACATCTTCCTCCACGGTGCCGGTCAGCGTGGCCTTGCCATCGTGCACAACAACCTTCAGGTCGTTGGCTCGCAGGTAGGGACTGAGGGCATAGGTGGTCCAGATCTGGGTTTCCTGTCGGGCTTCAGTGACCTCCTGGGAGGCCGTGCCGGCAGTGGCTGGACCCGTACTTCCGAGCAGGGCCAGGGCGATGCCGGAGGCAAGCGTCAGCTTGCGGGTGGGCGTGTAAATATTCATGGTCTCTCCACAGAATTTGGAATAATTCGAACAATAAACAAGTGAGTGGGCGGTCGTTCAGGCGCGGCGCTCGTCCTTGCTGAACCAGGACTCCGTGGCGTTGCGTTCCCAGGCGGCCAGCTGCCGTTCCGCTTCGTCCTTGGCCACGCCGTAGCGCTGCTGGATCTTGCCGGCGAGCTGGTCACGGCGGCCGGCGACGACGTCGAGATCGTCATCGGTCAGCTTGCCCCAGTTTTCCTTGGCCTTGCCGGTCACTTGCTTCCAGTTGCCTTCAATGCGGTCCCAGTTCATAGCAGTCTCCTTGGTTGGTGTAGATCCGTGAACGATAGGAGTTCGACCAGCGACCGTCGGTGCGGTAGCGTACGCAGGCGGTGGGGCGCGGGGCTTAGTCCCCGAGCAGCTCGCCAATCGGCTTCAGATCCTCAACCTGGTCACAGACGGCCTTGACGACCATGATGACGGGCACGCCCAGCAGGAGGCCCCACACGCCCCACAGCCAGCCCCAGAACAGCACGCCGACAAACACGGCCACCGGGTTCATCCGGCTGGCCCGGCCGGTCAGCCAGGGCGTCAGCAGGTAGCCTTCCAGGCTGGTGATCAGCAGCGTAACGCCACCGACCAGGACAGCCATCCCGAGGGTGCCGAACTGGAGAAAAGCGACGAGAGCCGCACCGGCGGTGATGACGACCGGGCCGAGGTAGGGAATGGTATTGAACACGCCCGCGGCGATCCCCCAGATCGCGGCGTTTTCGACCCCGATCCAGAGAAACGCGAGCCAGGTCACGACGCCGACCAGCAGGCTGGTTGCCAGCTGGACCAGCAGGTAACGCTGGATCTGGCCGGTGACTTCATCGAGAACCTGGAGGGTGATTCTCTTCCTGCCGAGGGTAGGTCCCGCGATTTTGACCACTTTGCGCCGGAACGTGTCCCCCGCGGTCAGGAGAAAATAGACCAGAAACAGCACGACGGTGGCCTGGCCGGCCAGGGCGATAGCTCCAAACGTTCCTGTCCGCAGGAAGTCCTGGGCGTTGAGCCGCGGCCGCTCGACCTGCACCCGCGTCACGCCCCGGGGCGCAGCAGCTCCCTGACCGCCACTCTCATTCGCCGCCCGTTCAAGCTGGTTGGCCGCCTGCTGCATGCGGTCGATGGCGCCGACGGACGTCACCCCCTCCCGGCGCAACGTCCGCCGGAAGTTCTGCGCAGCATCCGGCAGGGTCTCGATTAACGACGCCGCCTCGTCACCCAGTGAATAGGCCAGACTGCCGACGCCGCCCAGGATGCCGAGCAGCAACACGGCGGCCCCGACGGCGCGGGGAATTCGCCAGTGCTGCAGGCGATTCACGACCGGGGACAGGGCGTAGCTGATCAGCACCCCGAGCATGAGCGGGATGCACACCTCCCGGGCCCAGTGCAGCATCCAGATGCTGGCGAGCACCGCCAGCAGGGCAACCGGCCAGGTTCTGGTATTGCCTGCCGGCTCGGCTCCGTCATCCATGCTGGCGCCGGGCCGGCTGTTTAGGCCTTCCTGCCCCCGAAGCCCAGGAGGCCGCCACCGATGACGATGGCAGCAACCCCGGCCCAGACGGGGATATTGACGGTTTCCTTATCCTTGACCGAGAGCTCGAGGGGCCCGATTTTCGTTTCGTGGGTCTCCTTCGTGTAGGTGAAGCTGCCATACATCAGCCCCAGCAAGCCGGCCACGAGCAAGGCAATTCCTGCCAACCTGTTCGCGTCCATCTAGACAACCCTCCGGCCCTGGATTACGCGCAGGACGACGACGACCAGCGCGATGACCAGCAGGATGTGAATAAAGCCGCCCATGGTGTACGAGGTCACGAGACCCAGCAGCCACAGGATGATCAGGATTACAGCGATAGTTTCGAGCATGGTGGTCTCCCTCAGGGGTTACTGGTGACAGTCCGCCGGCTCACGGGCTGCCGGCAGGGCTTGCGCCCGACGGTTCGTGTCGCGCAGCGCTTCGAGAAAGGGGCTGACGGGGTCCGCGGTGTGCAGCGCCATGGCTGCCTCCCGCTGCCCGGTGGTGACGCACCCCCGGTCCAGCAGGAGTGTCGCGAGGTTGTTGCGGGCGGCGACCTGGCCCGCGTCCAGTGCGAGCAGGCGCCGATAGAGGCCCTCGGCCCTGCTAAGGTCGCCGCTGGCGTAGGCGTTATTCGCTGCGGCGAAGAGCAGCGTCGGTGAGTTGCCCCAGCGCGCAACGGCAGCGTCGAAATTCACAGCGACATCGCCTGCCGGAAGGCGCCCGGCAGCGTCGCTCAGGGCCCGGGTATAACGCTCCGGGGTCGCCGTAGCCGGCAGCACACCGGGGGGCAGCACCACCATGCCCCAGCGCCCGGCTCTTTCCCAGGAATAGACGAAGCGCTCGACGGATTCGAGCCGCCGGCGGTCCGTACCGGAACGCAGGATCAGCATGTCCCTGGCCGGTTCGTAGCCAATGACGACCGCGTAGTGCCAGCGATGCAGCCAGAGGGCACCAAGATCCTGGAGAACCAGGACGGGCAAGCCGGCGGCAACCTCGGCCTGGAGGGTGTCCAGGTGCGGTTCGATGACGAAGGGCAGGCGCCCGTGGCCCCGGGTCGCTGCGAGCATTTCGATCTGCAGTGAACCCTGGCGGCCGGGAATGTAGACCTCATGAGCCAGTTCCTCCGGGTTCGTCGGTGCTGCCGAGTAATTGAGCACGGTCGCCAGCGCAGCGGGGCCACATTCATGAATAGTCTGGGGAAAAAAAGGTACCCCGGTGAGTTCAGTGAGTGGATCTTCCGGCGGGGATGGCGGCTGGCTGGAGCAGGCGGCGAGCACCATCACGGCCGCCGCCGCCCCAATCCGGCTACTAAACGCGCTTGAAGATATCAATGACGCCCGTCAATTCAAGGATGAACAGGATGACAAACACGATACCAATGACGACCAGAACGCCGTCACCACCGGCAGGGAGACTGTTCATCTTTTCTGACACGGTGACCAGTTCCTGATCGCTGAGCGAGGCCACCCGGGTCTCTGCGTCTGCCGGGTTCACCCCAAACTTCTCGAGTTGAGCACGCACGTCCGCGCGCGACAGCGCTGCCTGAACTGACGCGATCTGGCCGGCCCGATCGCTGGCCGACAGGTATTCCTGAGTACCGATGACGCCTGCTGAGGCGGTTGTAGCCTGTAAACCCATCGACAGGAAACAGCTGGCGGTGATGGCAACTAGTGTTCGGCGTAGTCTCATGACACTTTCTCCCTTGGACCCGAGGATCGGATGCTGAATACTCAGTAGTGACGCAACGCTACGCTGGCAGGACGCCGGGTTCTGTACGCTAGCGCACGCAGGGTTTCAGGGTCGTGCCAGCAGCCGGGAATAAACCCGGCCATCCTCGGCGTAACAACTGCAGGCAGCCGCCTCCAGCCCCGCACGATTGCGAACGGTAATCTCGCCCCGGTGATACCCAATGAGGCCGCGCCGTTGCAGGCTGCCCGCGGCGGCGGTGATGCCCACGCGCCGGACTCCCAGCATGTAGGCGAGAAATTCCTGGGTCAGGTGGAAGGTGTCGGCCTGGGCACAATCCTGGCTCATCAGCAGCCAGCGAGCCAGCCGGGGACTGACCCTGTGGAAGCGCGTGCACGCGGCTGACGTCGCGAGCTGCGCCATCAGCACGTAAAGGTAGCGGTTCAGGAGACGCTGGAGCGGTGTGCTGCGGGCAAGCTCCCGGCGAAACGGTCCCGCCTCGATACGCTGGGCCGGACCCGCGCCCTGCACCAGCGCATGCAACGGGGCAACTCCAACACCGAGCACGAGTTGCGCGCCCAGCATGCCTTCCCGGCCGACCATGCCGACCTCGAGTACCGGCGTGCCCTCGATGGTAGTCACGAGCGAGATGAAGCAGTCCTGGGGAAAGTACACAAAGCGGGTGGGCTCACCGGGCTCGGAGAGGACAGTGCCAATGTCCAGCTGGACGGGGCTGGACAGGGCAAGCAGGCGCAGCCTCTCCCGGCGGGGGAGGAGCGCGAGCAGATGATTTGTGGCGGGCAGCATGAATGGGTGTGAGTGTGCGGGCGGTGCCCCCCCCCTGACTGTCTGCCAGCGCACGTAGGGGCTGGCGTACGTTGCCGCACAGACAGGCTCCTGCGGTGCGCGCAGACTCCCGGCTATCGACTTTCTGAAGCAAAGGTTCTTTGGTTATGAATCAACAACTCGTGATTGGCAGCATTGCAGGCGCCCTGGCAGTGACCGCGATTGGCGCCGTGGCCGGGTACCGGATGCTGGACTCGGCGAACTATGCCGAGGTGATCACCGCGAAGCCGGT
The DNA here is from genome assembly GCA_031409515.1 of Gammaproteobacteria bacterium. Lineage (GTDB taxonomy): Bacteria > Pseudomonadota > Gammaproteobacteria > Steroidobacterales > SHZI01. Next base: position 6,479 of record JANNXJ010000024.1, read on the forward strand.
GACCAGGACCGTGAGTGTGCCCCGGGAAAGCTGCCGGGATGAACTCGTCACCGTGACGCGCCCGACCAAGGACCCGAACCAGATCGCAGGCAGCGTCGTCGGTGCGGTGATCGGCGGCGTGCTCGGCAACCAGATTGGCGACGGCAAGGGCAAGAAACTGGCCACGGTGGGCGGTGCGGTGGGTGGTGGCTATGCCGGCAACAAGGTCCAGGAAGGTATGCAGGACCGGAACACCTACCAAGAGACTCAGCGCAAGTGCCAGACCATCCGAGACAGCCACCAGGAACAGGCGGGTTACGACGTGACTTACCGGCTCGACGGCCGGGAAGACAAAGTCCACATGGACTACGACCCGGGCAGGCGCATTGCGGTGGAGAATGGCGTGCTGGTGCTCAGCAAGTAGCGCCGGGCCAAGCGGCGGTTCAGGCTTCCAGGGTTGCCGTCATGGTTATCTGTGCGTGGAGTAATTTCGACACGGGACACCCGCTCTTGGCCTGGTTTGCGATCCTCTGGAACGCGGCCTGATCTGCGCCAGGAACCCTTGCTGATACGGTGAGATGGCTCGCCGTAATCGCGAAACCGCCGGCACCCTTTTCGAGGGTGACGTCAGCGTGGGTTTCGATCCGTTCCGGTGTGAGACCGGCTTCCCCGAGCATCAGGGACAGCGCCATCGAGAAACAGCCGGCATGTGCGGCACCGATCAGCTCCTCCGGATTGGTGCCCTTGCCATTTTCGAAGCGGGCCTTGAAGCCGTAAGGCGCTTCCCTGAGCACGCCCGTCTCGGTGGAAATGGTGCCACCACCGTCCTTGATGCTGCCCTGCCAGACTGCCCATGCCTTCTTGATCATGTCGCCTCCCTGATGTGCCGTAGGCCGGGGCTAGCCGAGATTGTCGGCCGCAAAGCCCCAGTTGATGAGTTTATCGAGCACGGCGTTCACATGGTCGGCCCGCCGGTTCTGGTAATCCAGATAGTACGCGTGCTCCCACACGTCGATGGTCAACAGCGGCTGCATGCCGTTTGTCAGTGGCGTCTCCGCGTTATCAGTCTTGACCACTTTCAGCGTCCCGGCGTCGAGCACTAGCCAGGCCCAGCCGCTGCCAAACTCGGTGGCCGCTGCCGTCGCCAGTGCCTTCTTGCAGGCTTCCAGACTGCCGAAAGCTCCCTCGATCCTCTGCCTCAAGGCAGCCGGCGGTACGCCCCCGCCCTTCGGTCGCAGACTGCGCCAGTAAAAGGTGTGATTCCAGACTTGCGCCGCACTGTTAAAGATTGTCGCTTTGTCGGCCTTGCCGTCAGTCACCGCAATGACTTTCTCCAGCGACAGGCTCTCAAGTTCCGTGCCGGCGATCAGCTTGTTCAGGGTCTCGACGTAGCCCTTGTGGTGCTTGCCATAGTGGAACCCGAGGGTTTTCGCCGAGATGACCGGCTCCAGTGCGCTCTCTGCGTACGGGAGTGGTGGCAAGCCATGCACAGGCGGGGCGTCGCTAGTGTCAATACTGACCATCTGGTTTGTCCTGCAGGATATTGGGGCGAGAAACAGCGCCCCAATCGTATAGCCCCCGGCCTTGGGCCGAGTCTGTACGATCTCGCACAGACGCCTTTGTTCCAGGGTTGCATTGTAGGTTTGATGAAAAGTGTCGGCGCATTCCCACCGACTATCAGGCTCGCGACAAAGGACAATTAAATGACCACACCCAGCTCTACGACGAAGACCTACGGTTCAGCAGCTTCCAACAGCGGAGACCACCTTGCTTCTGCCTTCGATGGCGCCGGCCAGTCCGCACTCCACGCGATTGATGGTGCTGCCGACGCTCTCTCGAACAAGGTCGACGATATCCGCAGTCAGGCCGGGGCCGCCGCCACGCGCGGCATGGACGCCCTGCGGGACAGTTCGCGACAACTGCGCGAGACGGCAGGGCGTGCCACCGACTCCACGATTGCCTATGTGAAGGACGAACCGGTGAAAGCGGTACTGCTTGCCGCCGCCACCGGTGCGCTGCTGATGGGCTTTGTGAGCCTGCTGCGTCGCGCCCGCTAGAACCAAGCCGGTAGCGCCGGCCGTCACTGGTCGGCGCCTTTTTTTCTGCCAAAGGACGAGCATGATTCACCCACTATTGCAGTTGATCGCCAGGGAACCCGATCTGCTGGGCGAGCATGCGGGTGCCTATGCTGAGCTTCTTGCGACCGAGATCGAGAAGACCACCAGGAGCTGGCAAGCATGGCTTGCCCTCTACGCCATCGCGCTGTTCCTGCTGGCCGTCGGTATCGTCTTCACCGGCGTGGCCCTGATGCTTTGGGCACTGGCTCCGCTGGCGACGATGAATCTGCCCTGGCTCCTGGTCCTCGTGCCGCTGGCACCGCTCCTGGCAGGTAGCGTCTGCCTGTCCAGAGCACGGGCCAGGCCAAAGTACGCTGGACTCGCCGTCGTGAAGGAGCAGCTGGGTGCCGACCTTGCCATGCTACGGACGGTGAGTGCCTCATGACGGCCGTCGAACGGCTGGCCTTGTCGCGGGAACGGCTGCGCCTGGCCATGCTACCGCCGCCGCCCAGGCCCGCTGAGCACCTGTTTGGCGAACGTTTTGGCGCGTTGACGGCCGGTCTCCTGGAGCGCCTCAAGACCACGCCCGGTCTTGCAGAGCTGATCGAACCGATCGAAGCCTGGTGGGCCCGGCATCCGTTGCGCACCGCCGGCCTGGTCGCGGCAGAAGCTTCGCGCAAGCTGGCAGCGCCACTCGCTGAACGTCATCCGCTAGCGCTGGTGTTTGGTGCAGTTCTGGTGGGCGCCGCACTGGTGTTAAGCCGGTCCTGGCGGTGGATCGCGAGCCCGGCGCTCGTCGCAGGACTCCTGCCCAGTCTCACTTCCCGCGGCCTGCGCGAACTGCCGCTTGCCTCCTTGGCGAAGCTCTTCGCGTCTATCAGTGCGCCGCGTACTGCAGGCGGTCAAGCCGAGTACCGCGACGGCTAGGTACTTCTGTGGGCTGCCGAACGGACAACTCGACGGGCTTACTGGCCCGGGTCGCACGCGATGATCAACTCGCAGTCAGAGAATGTATGGATCGCTATCGCGACCTGGTATGGGCGCTCGCCATGCGCTATCTCCGCAACAACGCCGACGCAGAAGATGCCGTGCAGGAGGTCTTCATCGACGTCTGGAGAAGCGCTGCGCGGTACGACTCGTCGATCGCCAGTGAAGCAACGTTTATCGGAACGATCGCGCGCCGCCGGCTGATTGACCGGGTCCGGGGCAACGGCCGGCGACCCCTCATGGTCACTCTGGACGATGCGCAACATGCCCCTCTCCTACCCACCATCCTGGCAACGGGTGAGTCGGACGCGGAAGTTCTGATCATCGAAGAGGCGCTGCGCAGTCTCGCTACCACCTACCAGAATGTTCTGTGCCTGTCGCTCTGGGAAGGCTTCACTCACCAGCAGATTTCCAAGGGTCTCGATCTCCCGATCGGTACAGTGAAGTCCCGTGTTCGACGGGGTCTCATCCGGCTGCGCACCTTGCTCGACGTAACACCGGTCCGCCAGGGGGCAGACCTGCAATGATCCAGGGGGAGGGTTGCGCGGAAGCTATTGCCCAGCGGGTAGCAGCAAATGGACCGAAAAGAGCTTGTCGTCGTCCAGCCACGCATCTACCGACTGCCAGCCCGCACGCCCAGCCAGGGCGAGAAACTCGTCAACCGAGTACTTGTAGGAACTCTCGGTATGAATCGACTCTTGCGCTGCGAACCCGACGTAACGACCGGCAACGCGCACCCTCTGGGCGATGGAGCTACGCAGATGCATTTCCACCCGACCCCTTTCTTCGGTGTAGAACGCCTCGTGCGCAAACAGACTCAGGTCAAACGTGGCATCCAGTTCGCGATTGATCCGTTGCAACAGATTCAGATTGAACGCGGCGGTCACGCCCGCGGCGTCGTTGTAGGCCGCCTGAAGAATCGTCCGGTCCTTTTTCAGATCCACACCGATGAGCAGGGCATCGGGTACCAGACTGCGGCAGGTTTGGCGCAGAAAGCGCTCCGCGTGCGCCGGATGGAAATTGCCAATGGTCGACCCTGGAAAAAACAGTAGCCGAGCAGCATGCCTGGCGTTTCGAGCCAGACTGAAAGGGGCGGTGAAGTCGGCGACAACGGGGAACACGGCCACGGCGGAGAATTCCTCCGCAAGTGAGGCCGCGGCGGTGCGGAGGAACTCGGCAGAAATATCCACGGGTACGTAGGCGGCAGGACGGCGCAACGCCCGGAGCAGAATGCGGGTTTTCAGGCTCGCGCCACTTCCCAGTTCGACGACTTCGGCATCAGGGCCGATGGCCGCGGCGATGTTGCCGGCATACCGGCTCAGAATCTCCGTTTCCGTGCGCGTCGGATAGTACTCCGGCTGACGGCAGATCTCGTCGAAGAGAGCCGAGCCCTGGTCATCGTAGAGGTACTTGCATTCCAGTGTCTTGCGGGAGCCGGTCAGCCCCTTAAGTACGGAACGCTCAAAGCTGCCCTGTTCTCCGGCAGGCGTGGGTGGCGCCAGCCAGCGCTCAACAGCCGATTGCCGGTTCATCAGGCGTCCTCCGCCAGCCGGAGACCGGAAAACTGCCAGCGCTTCTCCGGTGGAAAGAAGTTCCGGTAAGTCGGGCAGACTTGACCCGCCGGCTGCGCGCAACTTCCGTCGCCGGGAGCAACCGGGCCATGTCGTTGTGACTTGAACTCATGATCCTGACTCCCTTGCCTGCGCCCCGGCGCTAGCGCGTGGCTACTCTTTCACGCGGCAGATCAGTGGTCAGTTCGCTAACGAACCGACGGCAACGCAGGACTGAGGAGAATCGCGGTAGCCGAACGACCAACGCTCAAGGCCACTAGTGACCTAAGAACCTTTTATCAACGAAAAGAGGACGATATGCAAACGACGACAGGTACTACAGCAACGAAAACCCCTAGCGGGCATACCGCTGCGATCCGGGCCAACAAGGTGATTGGCACCGGCGTAAAGAACCTGGCTGGAGAGAACATCGGAAAAGTCGAAGACGTGGTGCTGGACAAGCTGTCCAACAACATCCTGTTCGCTGTCGTAGGGTTTGGCGGGTTTCTGGGCATAGCCGAGAAGTACCATCCCATCCCCTGGTCATCCCTGGACTACGATGAAAGCCAGCAGAGCTATGTGGTCGATTTCACCAGGGAGCAACTGCAGAGTGCACCCTCGGACTCTCTGGAAGCGCTCACACGGAAAGACAGCGGCGTCTATCGCGAACGCGCCTACGATTACTACCAGGTTCCCTATTCCTGGTAACCGTCCGCGCCGTGGCGGTGGGGTGGGTCTGACCCGCCTCACCGCCACGGCAGGCCCCTGAGTGTGGCACCACGTGAAGTGATCGCCCCTGTCCTTTACGGCGGGATGACCCGGGCACGGTTAGCCGGCCTCTATTTTGTCGTCCTGTGGTTCCTGATCGGCGGCGCGGCCCACTTTCTGGCCACGGATGCGGAAATGCGCATCGTGCCGCCGTACATACCGTGGCCCCGCGCCGCGGTGCTGGTCAGCGGCGTCTTTGAACTTCTCGGTGCAGTCGGCCTTCTGTGGCGCCCAACGCGGCGCGCCTCGGGACTGGGTCTGATGGCGTTGACTGTCGCTGTTACCCCGGCCCACATTTACATGCTGCAGAATCCTGAGTTGTTTGCCCTGCCTTACTGGGCCCTGGTGGCGCGGTTGCCCCTGCAAGTCGGGCTACTCGCGCTCATTGCCTGGTCCAGCGCACTCGAACCCGATCGCCAGCAGTGCAGAGCGGGCTCTAATGACTCAAGGTAAGACCGGCGTGACCCGCCAGATGCGGTTCCCCACATCGTCTGCGACGAGCAGCGCGCCCTGCTTGTCGAATGCCACGCCGACCGGCCGGCCACGGGCCTCGCCACGTTCATTCAGGAAGCCTGTCAGCACATCTTCCGGCCCGCCGACTGGCACGCCATGGGCGAACGGCACAAAGATCACTTTATAGCCACTCGGCGGATCCCGGTTCCAGGAGCCGTGCTGGCCGATGAATGCCCCGCCCGAAAAGCGACGGGGAAACAGACTGCCCTGGCCAAAGGCCAGGCCGAGGGAGGCCGTATGGGCACCGAGCGCATAGTCCGGTACTTTCGCTGTGGCCACCAGATCCGGCCGCGGCGGTTGCACTCGCTTATCCACATGCTGACCGTAGTAGCTGTAGGGCCAGCCATAGAAGCTGCCGTCCGCCACTGAAGTCATGTAATCCGGGACGAGATCGTTCCCGATCTCGTCCCGCTCATTCACCGCCACCCACAGAGCACCGGTGTCCGGCTGCCAGGCGAGCCCGTTGGGGTTGCGCAGGCCCGAGGCAAAGGTACGGGATTGACCCGTGGCGATATCGACCTCGAGAATCGTGGCCCGGCCAATCTCCTGGCTGATCCCGTTTTCGCCGACGTTGCTGTTGGAACCCACGGTGACATAGAGCCGTTTTCCGCTGGCATCTGCGAGAACATTCTTGGTCCAATGGTGATTGATGGGGCCTGCAGGCAGGTCGATCAGCTTTACCGCTGGCGCGGTGATCCCAGTGTCGCCTGAGCGATAGGGAAAGCGCAGAACAGCATCCGTATCAGCGACATACAGGCTACCCCCCGCCAGTGCCATACCGAAGGGCGACGTGAGCCCACTCAGGAACACAGTCGTAAGGTCAGCAGTCCCATCCTGGTTTGTGTCTCGCAATAGCGTAATGCGGTTCGCGCTGGGGACGGCGGCTCCGGCCCGCTTCATGAAGCGCGCCATGAACCACCCCTTGATCCCCCGGCCGTCCGCCGGACGCACCGGCGCGTTGGTTTCCGCGACCAGCACGTCCCCATTCGGCAGTACGTAGAGCCAGCGCGGATGAGCGAGGTTTGCGGCGAAGGCATTGACGACAAACCCGCGAGCTGGAGTCGGTGCTTCCTGGCTATTCCAGCCCACTGCCTTGGCCACCTTGACTGTGGGAATCAGCCGGTGGCGAGGAGATGGCAGCGGGGGATCAGCGCCGAAGCCTGCTGGGGCCTGAAGAATCGACTCAGTCGCGACGACGTCTATGCCAAGCAATACTGCGGCACTCGCTACAGAGACAATGGCCCACAGACGCAATAACGCACCCGGCTCCTTCAGGCCAGGTCGACGATTCCGGCTATTCACGGTTCCTGCAACGCCCGAATGCATGGCAGCCTCCTACGGGACGGTGAGGGACAACACGACCGGCGTGGCAACAGGCAGATGATCGCTGCCAACGAGCGTGACCGTGATTTTGTGCTTCCCGCGCGCTAGCTCATGAAAACTCAGCTTTGCCGCGGTCGCTGCCTTGTTCACCGGGTCCACCAGTTCCGCGCGCACAGAAGGCGCACTGGTCTCCGGCATGCCTGGTTTTGCAGCGGGCGCTGCCAGTGGCTGACCCAGGGAATACGAGGCGGAAAGCCCGTAGCCGGTCAATACCAGGGCAAGCCCGATGAGGTCGATACGTCGCACCATTAGGTCACCCTCGATACATCTGTGCCCCTTGATTATCAGATCTCTTCCAGCACCACCTCTGTACGGTCTCGCACAGAACACCTCGAGATGCATTGCTACTGTTCGATGTCATGGTCGACTTCGGCACTTAGATTTAACGAAGAACGCAGAATCCCGTGAAACAACAGCGGCAACAACAGCTACAGGTACAGCGACAAAAGGCACTCTCGCGGTGGGAGAACGAGGGCGGTGCTGGGGCTCACGCCCTGCCGGAACTACCCCCCGCTGGCGATGCGTTTGCCAATGTCCCGGAGTTAAGCCACACCGAGTTGATCCGACTGCGCATGCGCGTGATTGCGCTGGAGAATCTGGTGATGGCGTTGTTCGCAGGAGCGACCAGTCGACAACATGACCTTGCGCGGGAAATGGCGACCTATATTGCTCCGCGACCGGGTTTCACCGCGCATCCCCTGACGATCCAGGCGGCACACCAGATGATTCATCTGCTTGGACGGGCCAGCGAGTTTCGGGAGCTCCCACTGGCGGCGAAGCCCTACCGCCGCACCAGCGTATTCAATGAAAATACGCTGCCAGCCGGACTGCGCCGCGAACATCGCACCAAGCCGGGCGTCTGGGGTGTTATTCGGGTGCTCGATGGCCGGGTGCGCTATCAGGTGCTCGACCCCCTCTCCGAGGCGATCCTTGAGCCTGGCCATCCCGGCCTCGTGCTGCCTGACCAGCCGCATCTGGTCGAGCCGCTCGGTCCCGTCCGGCTGCGGGTCGAGTTCTACAGGCAGTTGCCGGAGCTGTAGCCTGCGTTACTACAACTAACAGAACCCACACTGTTGATCCACTCGCACAAGCCAGGCGCGGTCAGCAGCCTCTCCCGGTAGGCGTCTGTACGGTAGGGCACGGTGACAGCACCCCATTGTCCCGATACTCAGCAACTACTCAAACCAAGGACACAATCATGAAGAAGATACGTGCGCTCGCCGCCGCAGTAGCCTGTTCGTTCGCTGTGCTTGTGCCGCTCGCCGCGGTCGCTGCCTCCGACACTAAAAATACGCAACCAACGCTGGTGATCAAAGATTCCTCAATAAAGTCGTCGATTAAGGCGCAGCTGGCCTCCGACCCATTCAAGGGTCTGTCGGACATCGACGTCGACGTCGACGATCATGGCGTCGTCACTCTGGAGGGCAAAGTGCCCACCCAGGAGTCTGCCGACCGCGCAATATCGATCGCAAGAGCGACCGAAGGCGTGCGCCAGGTAAAGAGCGCCCTGAAGGTCAAGGTCGACGACTGACCACAAATCACAGGTCGAATCATCGTTGATGAGGGCGGGAACTCTCTCAAGCGGCCTTGAGCCACATCCTTCTCTCGACATTTATGGGTTAACACGTAGCCACGGGACGGGTGGCGACGAAGCGGGTTGTACCAGCCTTCCAGCCAGCAGAATTCGGCGCGCTGCCGAGGCGCCGAATCAGGGTCACCGCGCCGGTCCGGTCCCTTGCCCGGGCCATTCTTGCCGACTATGCTCCGAGAGCCGGTCGGAAACAGCCTTCAGCGGTCCGATATCCTCTGGCTAAAGCGGCTCTTTCCCACCCTGCTCCATGACATCCGGCAACCCGGCCAGGAGGACCCAGATTGAACGCCAGAAAGGCTAAGGCAACCAGCAAGCCTCATGCGCCAACCCCGCCGCCAGCGTCCATCGCGCGGGCAGAAGAGGCCCCGCAACCGCCCTCACCTGAAATTTTTCCGGTGGTCGGCATCGGCGCCTCGGCCGGGGGTCTGGCCGCGTTTGAAGCGTTTTTCTCCGGCATGCCCGTCGACGCCGATCCCGGGATGGCGTTTGTCCTGGTCCAGCACCTGGCCCCGGACCACAAAAGTATTCTCACGGAGCTGATTCGGCGCTATACCCGCATGCAGACCTTCGAGGTCGAGGACGGCATGGTGGTGCAGCGCAACTGCGCCTACATCATTCCGCCCAACCGCGACATGGCGTTTCTGAACGGCGCCCTGCAATTGCTCGAACCCAGCGCGCCCCGCGGCCAGCGACTGCCGATCGATTTCTTCTTTCGCTCGCTGGCGCAAGACCAGCGCGAACGGGCCATCGGCATCGTGCTGTCCGGCACCGGCAGCGACGGCGCACAGGGCGTGCGCGCGATCAAGGGCGAGGGTGGCATGGTCATCGCACAAACACCCGAGTCCACAGAATTCGACGGCATGCCGCGCAGCGCTATTGCCACCGGTCTCGTGGATTACGAGCTGGCGCCGGCGGCCATGGCCGCCCAGCTGATCGCGTACGCCACGCACGCCTTTGGCCACGCCCGTTACCCCGTCACCCTCGATTCAACCAGGAGCGAAAGCTCGCTGAAGAAGATCTTCGTTGTGCTCCGTGCCCAGACCGGTCACGACTTTTCGCAATACAAGCCCAGCACGATCAATCGGCGCATCGAGCGGCGCATGGCGGTCCACCAGATCGACGGGGTAGGCAGCTACATTCGATATCTGCAGCAGACACCAACCGAAGTGGAGGCACTGTTTCACGATCTGCTGATCGGCGTCACCAATTTCTTCCGCGATCCGGAGGCCTTCCGGGTGCTTGAGGAACAGGTCATTCCCAAGCTCTTTGAAGGCAAGCCCGCGGGCGCCGTGGTGCGCGTGTGGTCGGCGGGGTGCTCCACGGGCGAGGAGGCTTACTCCATCGCCATCCTCCTCCAGGAGCGCATCGAGACACTCAAGCAGAACTACACAGTGCAGTTTTTTGCCACCGACATCGACAGCCGCGCCATCGCCACGGCGCGCGCCGGCGTTTATCCGGCCAGCATCGCCGCGGATATCTCACCGGAACGCCTGGCGCGTTTTTTTGCCGCCGGGTCCGGCAACAGCAGCTACCGTATCCACAAAGGGATTCGCGACATGATGGTGTTCTCCGAGCAGAACATCATCAAGGACCCGCCATTCTCGAAACTCGATCTGATCAGTTGTCGCAACCTTCTGATCTATCTCGGCGCGGAACTGCAAAAACGAATGATTCCGCTGTTCCACTACGCTTTGAAAACGGGCGGCATATTGTTCCTCGGCACGTCCGAAGGAGTCGGCGAGTTTGCCAGGCAGTTCGCCGTGCTGGACCGACAAGCAAAGGTGTATCAGCGCAAGGAGGATTTTTATGGCATGGAACACGCGACCCTTGGGCGCTTTCTTCCGCGGCCTGCGCCCACCGACGCGCCGGCACCTCGCGATACCCAAAAAGCGCCATCATCCGGGAAACTGCCGCTGCGTCAGCTGACCGAACAGGCGCTCTTGCAGCAGCTGGCACCGGCCAGCGCGCTGGTTAACGGCCATGGCGACATTCTCTACCTGCACGGTCGCACCGGGATGTACCTGGAACTGGCCCCCGGCGAAGCAGGCATCAGCAACATCCTGAAGATGGCCCGGGAAGGTCTGCGCCACGAGCTGACCAGGGCGCTGCACAAGGCGGCCGCCGGCAATTCGGTGGTGCGGAGTCCCGGGTTGCGCGTCAAAACCAACGGCCACTTCACCTGGGTAAATCTGACTGTCTGCCCGGTTGCGGCGGATCCCTCGGCAACGCGAGAGTCGACTTTATACCTTGCTATTCTGGAGGATGCGCCGCCAAACCCCGAACGGGAGCAGCACGCGACCCCACTATCCAGTGCCGAAGTGACTGGTCCGGCAGCGGACGCTGAGGCGCGCATCGCTGCACTCACGGATGAACTGCACGCCAAAGATGAGTTCCTCCAGAGTGCCCACGAGGAACTGGAGAGTTCCAATGAGGAGCTCAAGTCTTCCAACGAGGAAATGCAGTCAGTGAACGAAGAATTGCAATCCACTAACGAGGAGCTGGAAACCTCGAAGGAAGAATTGCAGTCTGTCAATGAGGAGCTCGGCACCGTCAATTCCGAATTGCAGACCAAGGTGGCCGATCTCTCGCGGGCCAACAACGACATGAATAACCTGCTGGCTGGCACCGGAATCGGTACCGTCTTTGTCGACCATCAACTGCGCATACTGCGTTTCACCCCGTCTGCCAGCGCCATCATCAACCTGATTCCGACCGACGTCGGACGGCCGGTAGGCCACATCGTCTCCAACCTGATCAACTACAACAGCCTGCTGGCCGACGTCCAGAACGTCCTGGGTACTCTGATTCCCAAGGAGGTGACCGTGCAGACCAGGGAGAGTGCGTGGTACACGATGCGCATCCTGCCTTACCGCACGCTCGACAACGTGATCGAGGGTGTGGTGATCTCCTTCATCGACGTCACGGAGTCTGTGCGGAACAAGGAGGCACTGCAAAAGGCTAATGAGCTGTTGCGCCTGGCTGTCGTGGTGCGCGACGCACACGATGCAATCACCGTGCAGGACCTCAGTGGACGAACCCTCGCCTGGAACCCGGGTGCCGTGCGCCTGTACGGCTGGAGCGAGGCTGAGGCACTCGTGATGAATGTGCGTGAGCGGATTCCGCCGGAGCTGCGCGAGAATGCCCTGGCCACGTTACGCCAACTTAGCCGGGCGGAGATTCTGGAGTCGTATAGTACCCAGCGCCTCAACAAACAAGGCGCGGTCATGCCGGTCTCGATCATCTCCACCGCGTTGCTCGATGACTCCGGTGAGATGTATGCGATTGCGACGACGGAACGGCGGACTGGCGGCGGACCCATATGACCGACGTGCCGAACCCTGGCCAGGACGACCCTTCTCTGGACAGCGCATCGCAGGCGCTGCGTCAGCATGCTGAAGCGCGTCTCCTGAAGGCCTCTGCTCTGGCGACCGACAATATTGACGCCCTGTCGCTGGAAGCCGCCCGGCGGATGGTGCACGAACTGCGCGTGCACCAGATCGAGCTGGAGATGCAGAACGAGGAATTGCGCCTCTCGCAGCTGGCACTGGACACGGCGCGGGCGCGCTACTTCGAACTCTACGACCTGGCGCCGGTTGGCTATTGCACCGTCAGCGAGCAGGGCCTGATCGTGCAGGCCAACCTCACCGTAGCCAGTCTGCTGGGCATGCCCCGGGGAGCACTCGTCAAGCAGGCGTTGACCCGCTTCATCCACCGGGACGACGAAGACACCTACTACCTGCACAGAAAAGCCCTCGTCGAGAGTGGCGAACCGCAATCCTGCGAGCTGCGGATGGTGAAGGCGGACGGCTCCCCCTTCTGGGTACACGTGGCAGCCATCGTCGCCCAGGATGCTGATGGCGCGCCGGACATGCGAGTAGCGATCACCGATATCAACGCGCGCAAGCAGACGGAGGGCGCACTGCGCGGCAGTGAAGAGCGCTATAAGAATCTGTTCACTTCGATCGACGAAGGCTTTTGCGTCATCGAAATACTTTTTGATGCAGCGGGGAAGCCGGTGGACTACCGCTTTCTGGAGGTGAACCCGAGTTTCCAGAAGCAGACCGGCATTCAGGCTGCGGTGGGCAGGCGCATGCGCGAGATCGCCCCGGATCTCGAAGCATTTTGGTATGAGAGCTACGGCAAAGTCGCGCGGACCGGCGAACCGATTCGCCTCGTGGCCGAGGCTAAAGCGCTAAATAGCCGCTGGTTAGACGTGTATGCGTTCCGGATTGGCGGGCACGACAGCCGCAAGGTCGCTGTCCTTCTCACCGACATCACCGAGCGCAAGCGCATCGAACGGGAGCTCACCCGGGCCGTGGCAGTGGCCGAGAAGTCCAATCTCGCGAAATCGGAGTTTCTTTCCCGCATGAGCCATGAGTTGCGCACGCCGCTCAGTGCGATTCTCGGATTTGCCCAGTTGCTGGAGGCAGGCTCGCCGGCGCCGACGGCCACCCAGAAGCGCAGCGTCGAGCAGATTCTCAAGGCCGGGTGGCACCTCCTGGAGCTGATCAACGAAATACTGGATCTCTCGGTGATCGAGTCCGGAAAGCTCTCGCTCTCGATGGAATCGATAGCGCTGGCCGAGGTATTGCGCGAGTGCGAGATCATGGCGGAAACGCAGGCGCAGAAGTATGGCATCAGCGTGACGTTTGCCAGGCTTGAGGCGCCCTGCTTCGTCAGCGCCGACCGCACGCGAGCCAAGCAGGTCCTTATCAACCTGCTTTCCAATGCCATCAAATACAACAGGCCCGGCGGAACCGTTAGCGTGGTGTGCACCGTGAGCGCCGGCGATTCCGTTCGTATCAGCGTCCAGGATACCGGTATCGGGCTGACTGCCGAACAGCTTGCCCAGCTTTTTCAGGCGTTCAATCGCCTTGGACAACAGGCCGGCGTGGAGGAAGGTACAGGCATCGGCCTGGTAGTCTGCAAGCAGCTGGTCGGCTTGATGGGCGGCGTCATGGGCGTGGAAAGCACTGTCGGGAAGGGCAGTGTGTTCTGGTTCGAGCTCAAGCGGACGGCGGCCCCGCAAGCTCCCGTCTACGAGGCCACCCGCCTCGCGCCGGCTCAGGTTTCGGCCGACGCGCCAAGGAATGTCGTCCTGTATGTCGAGGACAACCCGGCCAATCTGCTGCTGGTGGAGAGCCTTTTGGAACGTCGGCCGGATTTCCGGTTTCTGAGCGCCCGCGACGGCATTAGCGGCGTGGCGCTTGCACGCACCTCCCAACCGGATGTGATCCTGATGGATATCGATCTGCCCGATATCAGCGGTATTGATGCGCTGAAACTCCTGGCCTCCGACCCCGAGACCGCGGGCATCCCCGTCATTGCACTCAGTGCCAATGCCATGCTGCACGACATTGAAAAAGGCAACGCAGCAGGCTTTTTCCGCTACCTCACCAAACCGATGAACGTCACAAAGTTGATGGCTACGCTGGATTCGGCGCTGGATTTGGCGCACTCGCAGGCGACCCGTGGAGTGCAGCCACGAGAATCATGACGCGACTGCCGCTGGCACCTGGTCTTCAGCCCGTGCGATACGCACAATCTCTCGCGCGATATCTTCCGGAGCCAGGACAAAATCAATGCACCCGCTCTCGATCGCGCTTTCCGGCATGTCTGGCTGACGCGCCGTATCCAGCTTCTGGGCGATGGTAATGCCACCGACCTGCTTGATACCGCACAGGGCCTCTGCCCCGTCGCCATCGTAGCCGGACACGATCACGGCAACCAGCTTGCCGTCCCAGTAACGGGTTAGTGAACGCAGAAACACGGTAATGACATCGGGCCAGCCCCGGGGCTTCGAGATTGGCTTGAGACGGAATTCGCCACCCTCAACATGCAGATCCCGATTTTCCGGGATGATGAAGACCCGATTGGGTTCGATCGACAAACTATCCGTGATGAGATCAACCGGCATGCTGGTATAGCGGGGTAGAATCTCGTGGAGCTGAGTCGGCATTTTTGTCATGTGATTGACGATGACGATCGCCACGCCCATATCGGCCGGCAGGCACTGGAGTAGCCGGATATAGGCGTCCAGGCCGCCCGCCGAACCGCCGACGCAAACCACGGGAAAGGTTTTCGTCGCCAGGTGCGCAGCAGTCGGCATCGGGCTGGCCGGGTCAGAGCTTCCCGAGCACAAGCAGGATCACCAGAATCAGAATCACGAGGCCGAGGCCGCCGCCACCGTAGTAGCCAGTACCGTAAAACGGACCGCCGCCAACTCCGCTGAAGCCGCCCAGCAAGGCAAGCACCAGTATTATGAGAACTATGGTCCAAAGTGACATTGCGACATCCTCGTAGCGCAGTGGCTTAACTAAGCGCAAAGCGTACCGCTGGTGCGCAGGGTGATTCCGTACGCTGGCGTACATAGCCGTCCCTGGTTTCGGCGACGGGACGGGCAGACATTGCTGATATCTCCGGCAACTCGATAAGATGACTCTTGATACGATCGCTGCGGGAACCGGGACAGACCCTGACCTGACGTTCCGTTGTCCCCGGACTCACACCCGGATTTCTTTGTAGGGCCAGCACGAGAGGTAAATGTATGTCCAAGGTCGTTCCTGCACGGTTGAGCCAAACGCAGATAAAGACGGCTTTAGCGAAACTTCCCTCCTGGACTCTCAAACGCAACAAGCTTCATCGTGAGTACACGTTTTCGGACTTCGTAACAGCCTTCGGATTCATGACCAGCGTGGCGTTGATCGCCCAGGCAATGGACCATCATCCCGAATGGTTCAATGTCTGGAACGTGGTCCGCGTTGACCTTGCAACCCACGACGCCGGGGGCATCACGTCGTTGGACGTTAAACTCGCCCAGGCGATCGAAGAGTTGGCGGGCCGGCAGCAAACCAAATGAAACCGATCGAGCGGCTCTTTGAAAGAGAGGGGCTCCCCTCTTTTGGTCTTTCGCCCGCACTCGCCGTAGCGTACGGCGGTGATTTCGGCCTCGCCCGCCCGGGGCTTTACGCGAACTTCGTCTCGTCAGCCGATGGCCTCGTCGAGCTTTCCGGGGCTGGCGGCCTCTCAGGGCGGGTTATCAGCGGCGACAGCGAGCCGGATCGCTTCGTCATGGCCCTGTTGCGTGCGTCCGCGGACGCGGTCCTGATCGGCGCGGGCGTGTTCCGGAGTGTCAGCGGCAATCTATGGCACGCCGAAACCGTTTATCCCGAGGGCGCGCAGCACTTCATCGCCCTCCGACGGCAGCTTGGTTTGCGGACCCACCCGCTTCTGGTTGTCGTGACCGCCTCGGGACACATCGACGTCTCACAACCGGGCCTGCGCGATGCCCTCGTCGTTACCACACCCGCGGGTGAGGCCCATCTTGGGGGGACTCTTCCGCCCGGCGCCCGACTCGCCGTCATCAACGCCGACACGTTTGGTGGCAAGACCCTGATGGCCGTTCTTTCCGCCGAGGGCCTGTCAGTCGTGCTGAGCGAAGGAGGCCCGACCCTGATCGGTCGTCTGTTCCGCGACGGACAAGTGAGCGAGTTGTTCCTGACCAGATCCCCTCTGCTCTTCGGACGCACGCCGAACGACCAACACAAGTCACTGGTCGAAGGCGTCGATCTGGGCGGCCAGCAGATGGACCTCCTGGACGTCCGTCGACACGAGTCTCATCTGTTTCTCCGTTACGCCGTGCACGCGCCGCCCCCTGGGCCCGCTCTGGCCCTGGGTTAGCTCAGGACGCCGGATGCGTTGGGGTCGCGCTGGTCAGCGTCACGGCCGGTACTGAAGCTGCAACCTGCGGTCGTTTTTGCCGGTCGTTGACGGGTAACAGGATCGCGCGTCCCAACTTAAGGCGCCGTCGTAAAGTTCCACACGACGTCGCTGACCAGAGCGTTGCCCGCCATGTCCTTTGCTCCGGTGGTGAGCGTGGCAGTATAGGTAGCATTAGCCTCGAGATCGCTAACCGGCGTGGGATGGAAAGCGACGGGCGTCGTAAGGTGGTTGGTCCGTGTAAAGGTTGCAGTGTTGCTGGTAGCGTCGAATGCCACTATTCCGATCACGGGGGTGGCGCCAGGCCCGGTCACGGTAAAGGTCTCTGTGGTAATGGTTGCCGGGTCCATGAGTTTGCTGAGCGCGGCGTTGATCGTGCTGCTGATGGGCACGTCTGACGCGCCACTGGCCGGGTTAAGCGAGACGACCACCGGTGCAATGCTGTCTGCGCCCGCTCTGGTGGTAAATCCCCACGTCACATCCGCCGGGAACACAGTGCCTGCCAGATCCGTGGCCTCGGTAGTAACAGTGGCTGTATACAGCGCATTCGAGGCCAACTTGCGGCTGGGGGTAAAGACTGCCGTTCCGCCAATATAGATCACGGCACCGGATACTGGTGTGCCGCCGGGCCCCGTTATCACAAAGCTGGCTGGCGTAAGCGTTGCAGAATTCATGTCAGTGCTGAAGGTGACGCCGATCTTCTGATTGATCGCCACATCCGTGGCGGCGTCACTGGGGAACGTGGCCGTTATGCCGGGCGAGGAGCTATCTGCCCCTCCACCGGTCACAAAACACCAGGCGAAGTCCGTGGTCAGCGGATTGCCTGCCAGATCGCCAATGCCAGTGACGATCGTTGCCGTATACCTGGTATTGGGTGCGAGGTCGCCCGCCGGTGTGAACACGGCAATGTGATTGATGACATCAACACTCACCACGCCGGGAATAGCACTGATACCGTCGGTCACCCTGAAGGTGTCTGGGCCAATTTCCGCCGCAATCATTGGCTCACTGAGTGTGGCAGTGAGTTTGCTGTTGATCCCCAGTCCTGTGGTGTCTTCGCCCGGGGTCATGCCAGTCACGGTAGGCGCCGTGGTATCCGGCGGACGCACATCTACGCCGCTTCCTCCACCTCCACCCCCGCATCCGGCCACAGCAGCCAGCACCAGCAGCGCCGCTGGAAATCGGCAGTGAGCATTTAAAACGCACATGGGGTCCCCTCCTGGGAACAGTTTTCCTGATCGCCGGGCAATCCTCTGTACGACAGCGTACATACGGTCACCTATGCCGCTGGATTTCGGGCATCTGACTAGGGCAGCAGGCCGTGACGAATATTTTCACGGGCTCCCTCGGCGGTCAGTGCGCTATCGAACCGACGGTAGTGAGTCTGGTCAGCAGCATAGGGCCTGCGTTTGATCAGTCGACTGGCGGTACGTCTGTATGCGACGGGCGTTGCGAGCCGAATAACCGGGAGAACCCATGCCGCAGACCGCCACCGTCAATCGCCGCATTGTCCTGAACGCCCGACCGATCGGCGCACCGACCGCGCGGGACTTCCGCCTCGAGAACGGCTCCGTCCCTAACCCCGGGGCCGGTCAGGTTTTGCTGCGCACGCTCTACCTGTCGCTGGACCCCTACATGCGCGGGCGCATGAGCGCTGGGCCCTCGTACGCCCCACCCGTGGCCATCGGTGATGTCATGGTGGGCGCCACCGTATCGCGCGTCGAGCTGTCGCACCATGGCGACTTCAAGGTCGGCGACCTGGTGCAGGGCTCCAGCGGGTGGCAGGACTATGCGCTGTCGGACGGCAAGGACCTCACAGCGCTGTCTCCGCAGGACCCACACCCCTCGCGCGCGCTGGGGGTGCTGGGGATGACAGGCTTCACTGCCTACATGGGCCTGCTGGACATCGGCCGTCCTGTGGCCGGAGAGACCGTCGTCGTAGCTGCCGCCAGCGGAGCGGTCGGCTCGGTGGTCGGCCAGATCGCCAAGAGCATGGGCTGCACGGTGGTGGGGATCGCGGGCGGCAATGCCAAGTGCCGCTACGTGATCGACGAGCTGGGCTTCGACTTCTGCGTTGATCACCGCGCCGACGACTGGCCCGGCCTCTTGGCCACAGCATGCCCACAGGGTATCGACGTGTACTTCGAAAACGTCGGCGGCGCCGTGTTCGACGCCGTGCTGCCCCTATTGAACGCCAAGGCCCGGATTCCGGTGTGCGGGCTGATCGCTGCGTACAACGCCACCGAGTTGCCGCCCGGACCGGATCGACTCGGCCTGCTCGTGGGCACGCTGCTGCGCAAGCGCATCAGGATGCAGGGCTTTATCGTCTTCGATGACTACGGGCCGCGCTGGCGCGAGTTCGCGGCTGCGATGGGCCAGTGGGTGCTGGAGGGCAAGGTCAAAGTCCGCGAAGACCTCGTGTTTGGCCTGGAAAACGCGCCCGAGGCCTTCATCGGCCTGCTGCAGGGCAAGAACTTCGGCAAGCTGGTCATTCGGCTCTCAGACGCTTAACCCACACACAGGTGCACTCCCATGAACGTCCTTATGGTTCTGACCTCCCACAGCCAGCTTGGCAACACCGGAAAAAAGACGGGCTTCTGGCTGGAAGAGTTTGCCGCGCCCTACTACGTGTTCGGGGACGCGGGCGCGAAGCTCACGCTGGCCTCGCCGCTGGGTGGCCAGCCACCGCTGGACCCCAAGAGCGACGACCCAGCGTCGCAGACCGATGCGACGCGCCGCTTCAAGGCCGACGGCGCGGCCCAGTCGGCGCTGGCCACTACGGTGAAGCTGTCGACACTGAAGGCGGCGAACTTCGACGCCGTGTTCTATCCCGGTGGTCATGGTCCGTTGTGGGACCTGGCCGAAGACGCCGAATCGGTTGCTCTGATAGAAGCGATGATTGCCGCAGGCAGGCCGGTCGCAGCAGTGTGCCATGCGCCAGGCGTACTTCGACAGGCCCAGGCCCCTGGCGGGCAGGCGCTGGTGCAGGGCAAGAACGTCACCGGCTTCACGAACACGGAGGAAGACGCAGCGGGACTGTCCAAGGTCGTACCGTTTCTGGTGGAAGACATGCTCAAGGAACGTGGCGGCCAGTTTTCCAAGGCTGCCGACTGGCAACCGCACGTGGTGGTCGACGGCCTGCTGATTACGGGCCAGAACCCGGCCTCGTCTGAGCCAGCCGCCAAGGCGCTACTGGCCAAACTCCAGGCCGCGTAGGTCAATCCATGTCCGTCGCCAGTGCAGCCTGGCCACCTCCCCAACAGGCAGCCAGTCACTCGGCAATACAGTTGCACTTACCGTGCACTTACGGAAATCGGGTCAAAAACGCAGGCTTCGCAAGTGCTTGATTGAATGGTGGTGATGGGTAGAGTTGAACTACCGACCTCAGCATTATGAGGGCGACTGTTCAATCCTAATCCATTGTTTTAATGAGCGTTCGAGCGCGGACGTTCGTTGGCAACTGCACGACTGCGCATGACGAAGCTGAGCGGAACCACACAAATTCCACACAGTTGATGGATAGCTTCGCGGCCATCGCATCCGGAGTTGCGCATACGCATTTGCGTTTACTGTGCTTTTATACTCAAGTGCGTATATTGCCTTTTTATACGCAATACCGTATAACGACGGCAAGGAGGGCCCAAAGCCATGAAACGTATTGCCCGCACTCCAGGCCAGATTGGAGCCATCGTCCATCGAGAGCGCCGCGCCCGCGGCCTTACCCAGGCAAAGCTGGGTGCCAAGATCGGCCGAAGGCAGGCCACTATCTCGAAGCTGGAAAAGGGGGAACCCGCTACCCAGCTTAGTACGCTGTTTGATGTACTGACAGCACTCAATCTGGAGCTCGTAATCGGCGACAGAGGCAAGGCTTCCAGAACGGACCTTGAGAACCTCTTCTAGTGGCACGCCCGAGAAAACGCGTACCCCTGAACGTCTTTCTGAACGGGCGGCTCGTGGGTCGCCTGAAGAAAGAGGCGTCGGGAGCAATCGACTTTCAGTACGACCCCACCTGGCTGCACTGGGAACACACCTTCCCCGTCTCGCTTTCCCTCCCCTTACGGGAGGACCGATATATTGGCGACCCCGTGGTCGCGGTCTTTGACAACCTGCTGCCTGATAATGCTGACATCCGCAGCCGCCTGGCAGCGCGCGTGAGCGCTGATGGAGCGGATGCCTATAGCCTGCTGGCCGCGATCGGCCGAGACTGCGTCGGCGCACTTCAGTTCCTGCCGGACGGCGATACCCCTGGCCCTGCCGGGGAGATCGAAGGCAAGCCGATCGACGATGCACGCATCGGCGCAATACTCGCCGACCTCGGTCCGACTCCTCTGGGTGTTTCGCATGAGGACGATGAGTTCCGAATCTCGATAGCCGGAGCACAGGACAAGACCGCCTTGCTGCTCTGGAAAAATAAATGGCACCTCCCTCATGGAAGCACTGCCACCACCCATATCCTGAAGCCGCAAATCGGCATACGCGGCAACGGGATCAATCTGTCCAAAAGCGTGGAGAACGAGCATCTGTGCATGAGACTGACGAGTGCACTGGGTCTGCCAACCGCAGAAACTGCGATCAGCGAGTTCGCTGGAAGGCGCGTTCTTGTAGTCAAGCGATTTGACCGCCAATGGACCCGCGACAAGCGCTTGCTCCGGAGGCCGCAGGAAGATTGCTGCCAGGCACTTTCGGTGCCGCCTGTGCGCAAGTATCAAACGGAGGGTGGACCCGGAATTCGCCGGATCTTGCAGTTTCTAAAAGCAAGCGACAATCCGGAAGATGATCAGAGGCTGTTTATCAAGGCGCAAATCGTCTTCTGGCTGCTCGGCGCCACGGATGGGCACGCGAAGAATTTCAGCATCTTCCTCTATCCCGGCGGCGGATTCCGGCTGACCCCCCTTTACGACGTGATGTCGACCCAGCCCGTAATGGATGCGAAGCAAATTCAGCGCAAGCATATGAGGCTTGCCATGTCCGTCGGCGACACTCGGCATTACATCCTTGACACAATCCTGCCGCGTCACTTTATGCAATCGGCCGAACAGGCCGGCATGTCAGCTAGCGTGATTCACGCGGTTATGAGCGAACTGATCATGCAAACACCTCAGGCCATCGCCACTGTACTGGAAGCGCTACCGGGTGACTTCCCGCAAGCCATCAGTGCGTCCATCGTGGGCGGAATGGAGCGGCGGCTGAGACTGCTAGATTCCGGTTCGGTGATGCCTGGCTAGCTAGCGCGCCGCGGTGGCTCAGACCACCAAAGATTGCCGCACGCAATCGTCAGGTGGGCCACATGGCGTACATGTTGCACTGACCGTGCACTTACGGGAACCAGGCCTAAAACGGACGTTTCGTAAGTGATTGATTGGATGGTGGTGATGGGTAGAGTTGAACTACCGACCTCAGCATTATGAGGGCGACTTTTCAAAACTAACCCATTGTTTTAGTGAGCGTTTGAGCGCGGACGTTCGTTTGCAACTGCACGACTGCGCAGGACGGAGCGGGACGGAACCACACAATTCCCACACAATATTCGGTCAGCCCGCGTGCGCGAATCCCTGGGCCAGATCGTAAGCCGTCTATAACGCCAGCCCAGCCTTGGCACTCGCACCAAAAGCCTAGGTACCAATGTCGACAATCTGATTCAGCGTTTCGCAGGCCAGCGCATACGAGTCCTCTGGCACCTTCTTCCATGGGTGCGGCTTGGCATTTCTCGCCCGCCAGTCGATTGACTTGGGCTGGTGGCCCAGAATGTAACTGGCCGCGCCTTTGGGACCATTGAACTTCACGGCAAAGGGGTTGGTCTCGTTGAACGTCGCCGTCGTCATCGTCATCGTCATCGTCATCGGCAAGCCAATCACGATTCCCGTGCGTTCGTTGAACTCCTTTGGGGAAAGCACCACCAGCGGATGTATGTCCTTCATCTCCCGGCCCGCCTGCGGGTTGCTGTTGATCCAGATCATGTCCCGGCGGTCAGGACACCAGGGCTTGCGCACCGCCATCAGAACACCTCTTTCCCAACTCGCCCCGTGACCAGCGCTTCGCCCGCGTGTCGACGGGGATCGAATGCTGCCAGCTTTTGCGCCAACGTCAGCTTTGGCTCACCAACGGCTTTAACCAGCACGTTGGAATCCTGAACCGAAACCTCCACTGGCTGGCCAACCTTGAATCGAGCTGATCTTGCAACCGCGGCGGGAATCCGCACGGCCAGACTATTGCCCCATTGCTGAAGCGTCAGAGTTGCGGTCTTGGACACAGTTCACCTCCTATGTATAAACAAGTATATACATCGACCGAGGAGCGTCAACCTGACCTTGTGACTGCTGTCCCGAATTGAGGTGAGAGAAAATAGATGGTGGTGATGGGTAGAGTTGAACTACCGACCTCAGCATTATGAGGGCGACTTTTCAATCCTAACCCATTGCTTTGTTAAGCGTTCGAGCGCGGGCGTTCGTTGGCAACTGCACGACTGCGCATGACGGAGCAGGACTGAACCACGCAATTCCCACACAGTATTCGGCCAGCAGAGAGCAATCAGCGGACTGCCTGTTGATTTTCGCCCGGAATTTGCCCAGAGGTTTCAAGCAGAACTGACCCGACTCTCGGATCCGGCGTTAACGTGGGAGCAGTTGCGCGAATCAGTTGCCCGGGTCAGTTTTCGATGGGCATCAACATCCGGCTGATCGACAGCACGCGCGGCTTCGACTGGAAGCGGGAAGCTACCCGCCCACCGTAGGAGCGCCTTCAGGCGCGACCCTTTGCCACCTCCCCGTTTGCCGCGCGACTATTAGCTCTCCTTCGTACGCCACCGTACAGACGTTCTTGCAGACCGGGGAGAAACTTGGCCGCGGGGCTTAGTGAGCGTCCAGGTGTGCGCCGACAAGGACATCCGTCGTACACCGTTGGGATTCCAGATCGTACGAAGGGGCAGGCAAATGAACCGATTCGAGAGATATTCCGGACTCCTGACGTGGTGCATGGCACTGCTGCTGGGCGCTTTGGCAGCGGGCTGCGACTCAGGTCGGGATCCGATCCTGGGCACAGGCGTCGGCGCAAATCCCGACACGGTCCGGCCCCAGGTGACGCTCACTGCCCCGGCGACAACGATCCCGGGTCCGACTGCTGGCGCGCCAACGAACGCGGCGATCGTCGCAGTCTTCAGCGAGGATATGGCTCCCGCAACCATCACTGCCACCACCTTCACGGTGACCTGCGTGCTGCCTTGCGTGTCTCCCACCGGCACCGTGAGCTACGCCGTCGACAGCAGAACCGCGGTCTTTACACCAGCGGCAGCGCTTGACAGCGACGAGATCTATACCGCCACGATAACCACCGGGGCCACGGACCGCGCAGGCAATGAACTGGCGGGCAATCAGGCGGCCCTGCCCGCCGCAAGTAACTACGTATGGACCTTCATTACCGGAGGCGCGGCGCCTGCGGGGGATGTCGCGGTGCTGTCCACGAACCCGTCCGCTGATGCATTGAATGTGTGTCCCAGTGCGACCATCAATGCGACCTTCAGCGTGGCCTCGGGTTTGCGGATGGACCCTCTGACGGTCAACGCGACGACCTTCACCGTGACTGGACCGGGGTCGACGCCCGTCACTGCGGCATCCGTGGTCCTTGACGCCGACACGGGCCGCATTGCGACCTTTACGCCACAAAGACCGCTCACTGCCGGTGTGACCTATACGGCCAGGATCATTGGCGGCACCAGCGGGGTCAAGGACCTGGCTGTCCCGGCGAATCAAATGGTGAGTGACTTTACGTGGAGCTTCACCGCAGGTCCCGCGTCGGGGTGCGTGTCGCCGCAGCCGGTAGATCTCGGCTCGGCCGGGACGTTCGGGATTTTCGGGGGCACCGCCGGGATGACCAACTCGGGAATCCAGACCGTGATCAGTGGTGATATCGGGACCACGTCGACGGCCACGTCGTCGATCACCGGATTCCACGATTCGGCGGGAGACATCTATACGGAAGTCCTGGGAGCCAGTGAGGGCGCAGTGAATGGGCTGATCTACACCTGCACCAACTCCACCACGGGCCCAACGGCTGGTGGCGTCAATGCAGCCTCGTGCACGATCGCAACCCAGGCCCGTCTCGACGCGGAAACAGCCTACCTGGCCCTGGCGGCACTGCCGCCTGGCGCAAATCCAGGCGCTAACCTGGCAACGCTTACGCTCGCGCCTGGCGTCTATACCGCTCCCGCGGGTTCGTTCCTGATCGAAGGAGGGGATCTCACCCTCGACGCGCAGGGCGACGCGAATGCGGTCTGGGTGTTCCAGATGGCGACCACGCTAACGGTGGGTGGCCCGGGAGCGGCAGCTCCGCAAAGCATCGTCCTCGCTGGCGGGGCCCAGGCCAAGAATGTCTTCTGGCAGGTTGGCAGCTTCGCGACGATCAACGCGGGCGGCGGCGGGACCATGGTCGGTACCGTCATTTCCCAGGCCGGAGCCGCGTTCTCCACTGCAGGGAACACGACGGTCGTGAACCTGGAGGGTAGGGTGCTGTCTCTGGGCGCCTCTGTCACCGTCGTGGATACCATCATCAATGTACCGGCCCCGTAAGGCGCAAGGCTTAGGAGAAAGAGCATGGACACACTGAAATCAGCACGAGCCTCTGGGACGCTTGGTGTCGCAGCCCTCGTTGTCATCGCCAGCCCGTTCGCCATGGCGGCCAATTCCGGCTGGTACGTCGGGGGCAATATTGGCCAGTCAGAAGCGACGATCGACGACAAGAGAATCACGCGCAGCCTGCTGGACATCCCGGTGACCACGGTCTCGGTGGACGATGATGAAAGCGACGTCGGCTACAAACTTTTCGGCGGCTACCAGTTCAACAGGTATTTTGCGCTTGAAGCCGGCTATTTCGACCTTGGCAAGTTTAGCTTTACGGCGACCACCACGGGACCGGACGGAACACTGAAGGGCGATATCGAGATCAATGGCGTGAACCTTGACGCTGTCGGCTTTCTGCCCTTCGGTGAAAAGTTTGCTGCGTTTGGCCGCGTCGGGGTGAACTACGCTGATGCGCAGGACTCCTTCAGCGGAACCGGGGCGGTCACAGTGCTCGATCCCAGTCCCAGCGAGCGGGGTACGAGCTACAAGTTCGGCCTGGGACTCCAGTACGCTGTCACCGAGTCGTTTGGGCTGCGCGCCGAGGCGGAACGCTACCGGATCGATGATGCCGTCGGCAATAAGGGCGACGTCGACCTTTACTCGGCAGGCCTGGTCTATCGGTTCGGCCGGCATACGCCGGCCCCCGCCGCACCCGTGGCAAGGGCTGTGCCTGTTGTCGCTCCCCCTCCGCCCCAGCCGGTGGCCGCGACGCCACCGCCGCCACCTCCGCGGCCGCTTAAGGTGAGTTTCTCCGCGGATTCTCTTTTCGATTTTGACAAAGCAATTTTGAGGCCTGCAGGCAAACAGGATCTCGACAAGTTTGCTGCAGATCTGAGAGGCGCCAACTTTGAAGTCATCACAATAACGGGACACACCGACCGGATCGGTTCGCACGAGTACAACACGGAGCTTTCGACGCGACGCGCCGAAGCCGTCAAGACCTATCTGGTGGAATCCGCAGGAATTCCTGCCGACAAGATCTCCGCCAGAGGAATGGACGGATCAGATCCAGTAACGACGCCCGGTGAATGCCAGGGCACGAAAGCAACCAAGCAGCTGATCGCCTGCCTGCAGCCTGATCGTCGCGTGGAAGTCGAAGTCTCCGGTACGAGGTAATGCCGGCGGATTTCAGCGGAACTCATGACCTCATGGTTCCGTGCTGTTGACGTCCATCCAGAATTGACCCAGATGATCGGTGCCAACCTGGGCTATCGCCTGCTGAGCCCTGGTCGCTCGTTGCTCCTGGTTCTGCAGGGCTCCAACCTCGCGAATGAGGAAGCTCGCCGCTCCACGTCATACGTCAATAACTACGCACCACCCCCCGGCGCGTCCCTCGTGGCAGGATCGCAGATTGAGTTCTGACTGGGGCCGGGCCAGCAACGCAGCGACCGGCTGCGCCCTGAGTCAGAGTTAGGCGAAGAGAGGAACAGGAGCCCGCCGAGAAGGCCAAGACGCTCCGGCCATTTCGGGCGGGCTCAGCGCCGGCGCCTCGTGCCCATGGTTGGCGACGCCGGGCCTCATCAATCGTGGTGGGGTCTGGCACATCGACAAGCGCGTGACGGGGTATGAACGGGTTGCCGAAAGTAGCAGCTCGGTGTCACCGGGACATACCGTCCGGTGACAAGTCGCCGACACCATCTCGGCAGGTTCAGCGACGAATCCTGAGCAGTTTCCCGACTGCCCGGCTGTGCATCGCCCCGAAGCGGCCAGGTCGAGAAGTTCAGAAAAAAACCAGGCTAGGGCGTAGAGCAAGATTAAAGGCCACGGCACCGCCGTCGCCGCTTTCTTTGGTCTGCACATCTGGTGGCGCGGCACGCGTCAGGAAGCTCGCGCTGCCGCTCAGTTATGGCGTGCAGTTGCACTTACCGTGCACTTACGGGAATCGGGTAGAAAACGGATGCGACCTAAGTGATTGATTGGATGGTGGTGATGGGTAGAGTTGAACTACCGACCTCAGCATTATGAGAGCGACCAGGCTGAGCTAAGGTATTGATTCGTAAACCACGTAATCGGCTGGCGCCCGTTGGCACGTTATATACGGTAATAGGGAGTAATCCGGATCTCCCACAAAACTCCCACAGTCCGACACGACGGCTGGGGAAAGTGTCGGGCCCTTCAGAGAACGCAATCTCAGTAAGCTTTAGGCGGTCCGCCGTTTCGAGGGGGCTTCAAATGCACTAGGCCATGAGTGAGCGACTGGCCGAGCCTCGGGCGACGATAGTCAGTAATCCCTCTTTTACGCTCGCTCAGCGTGCCGGAAGAAACCCGCGTGATTGGCGAGTAACGACTTCGTCGTGCTGATCCGAACCGGGCATTTAGCCTACCTTTCTACCGTCTCGACCGCTAACTCTTGCCCTACAACTCAGTCGTACCAAGTCGCTGCTCGCATTCGTCGAGCTGCTTCGCCAACAACGCATCTGCTCGCGCATCGGGTGCGCGCGCTTCCAACACCGGGCAGTTACTCATAGCAAAGATCCGCACCTTGGCACCGTTGCGTTCGATTGACAAACTTGCTTTGCCTAAACCCACGTCCGCCAAACTGCGTGCCAAGGCATCCGGTCGCAGCAAGGCCGCACCGGAGATCCAATTCGCGCCGGTGACCTCCACCACCCAGTGCTGACGTAAGTGCTCCCTGAGAACCAGCGCCTGCTCCGCGATGAGTGGTTCCGTTGAAGCTGCAGAAACTCGCGTTTCCAGGGTATTAAGGGTACTGCAAAAGCGATCAAAGCCATCGCTTGGATTCTGATAGCGCACCCAGATACCATCGAGTTGGTCGTCAACACTCAGATGTTGGGGCAAAAAGAATAGAGGCACCGAACCCTCTAGGCGCACGCGTGGCATGGCGTTTTTACCCAGCATTTCAAGCTGGGCACCGCCGAAGTTATTGCCGGTCAAACATGCGGTTTGAAAGCTCGCTCCACTCAAATCTGCGCCCTGAAAATCCACTGAGCGCAACACCGCGCCGGTGAACATCGCACCACGTAGCCGCGCGCCGTTCAGTTTTACGCCCTTGAGCACAATGCCGTGCAAATTGCTCTGATCCGGCAGATCGGCCAACTCAAAGGTCGCACCACGCTGCGCCAAAGCGCTCAAGTCGATACGCGCAGCGTGCAAGCTGCCAAGCAGCTGCCCGCGCTCGGGGCTCAGTGCCAAGCAACTCAGCCGTGCGGCGGTTTTGGCCGGCGCAATACGCTCAGAGAGCCATTGCCAAGTAGCTTCCAAGGGACCCGGCAAGCTTACTGCCGCACGATTCTCCAACTCGCGCTCGATCACCGTCAGTGCGGTCTCCCGCCCCAAACTGAGACTGGACGTCGCCAACAGCTGCGCAAACAGCGCATTGCTAATGGTGGCCGGTCCCGTGCCCTCGCCCTGTGCATCACAAGGCTGCGCCGCCTCGCGCGCATCGACCACCAGATAGCGATAAGGCCGCAGTGCTTGGGTCAGCGCCGCCAAACGCCCCATCGTGGCCTCGGTGGGCATAAACTGCGGCCCATTCCAGCAGAGCGCTGTGCTTTCGTCGCTGCACGCGAACGCCTGCTCTGAGGTTGGAGCCACCTCTGCTTTCTCAGTTTCAATCTGCTCGAACAGGCTGGTAGCCTCAATCACCAACGACGACCGACGCTGTGCCTCAGCCAGCATATTTTGCTCTTCCATACGTTCGGTTTGCAGCATCAGGAACCGATTTGCTTGCAGCGCTACTACCAAACCTAAAACGCCCACCAGCGAGATCGTCACGGTCGCCGGGCTCGGAATCAGGCACCAGACCAGCGCTTGCGAACAGGCGACAAAGCGCTCTGAATCAAAAGGCCGAGCGAACACAACACGCAACCAACCCACCGCCGCCGGCACCAAGCGATGCTCTTGAGCCGCCATCTCACTCGCTCTTGCTCTACTTTCTTGCGCCAGCTTGGCTTCGACCGCAGCAAGGCGGGCGACCATGGCAACATTTACATCGGGCGGTGCGTCTTGTGGAAAACCTGTGGGTGGCTTTTCTTCACTCATACGGATTCCTCACGAACTTAAGTTCACGCCAAACTGGAGTTGACCCGCTTGCGCATTCCGGCGAAGCCGGGCCGCTATTCCGGTCCAAGGCGGCCATCATTTTGGTCGTTCCCGGCCCGGCAGTGAAGCGGTAGGTGGACTGTCGTTGTTCGGGGTGCATTCGTCAATGCCCCCGAGCGCGTGAAGCGGTATTCGGTCTGTTCGTAACGGTCTTTTGCCGGCGCATCGATTCGCCTTTGAAGACTAGCCGGCAACTGTTGTGTACGAGCCGATCGTGGATGGCATCGGCGACGGTGCGATTGAAGCCCCCTCTTTATCTCGGACCATCCGGAAATAGAGAGTGGGGGTAGTCTGCCATCAAGTATTCGTGGGGCGTGAGGTTGCCCAGCGTCTCGTGGGGACGCTGGCCGTTGTAGCGTTGTAGCCAGTCGCAGGTCAATCGCCGCACCTCGCCCAAGGCGTGGAAGATGTAGCAGTCCAGAACCTCGGTGCGTACCGTCCGGTTGAAGCGCTCGATCAGCGCATTCTGGGTCCGCTTCCCGGGCTGGATGAACTGCAGACGGATGCCCTGGTCCTTCGCCCACAGCGCCAGGGCTTGGCTGATGAACTCCGGGCCATTGTCCAGGCGCAGCTGCTCGGGTTTACCCCGGGTAGCGATCAGCTCGTCCAGCACGCGCACCACACGCGGTGCCGGCAGGCTGATGTCGACCTCGATCTTCAGCCCTTCCCGGTTGTAGTCGTCCATGACCTTGAAGGTCCGGAACCGCCGCCCCGACCACAGCGCGTCTGCCATGAAGTCGGCCGACCACACCCGGTTCGGTCCTGCAGGGATCGCCAGCGGATCGCGGATGCGAGCCGGCAGCCGCTTCTTGCCTCGCCGGGGCAGGTTCAGGCGCAGTGCCCCGTAGACCCGCCGCAGCCGGGTCTTGCCCCACGGGAACTGCGCCTTCTGCTTGTGGAAGGATCCGTAGAGCTTGTCGAAGCCCTGGGTCGGGTTGTCCTGCACGTAGGCCTCGATCGCGGCGATCACCGGGCTGTCGTCTGTGGCCGGACGGGCCCGATAGATCCCCGACCGCGCCACGCGCACCGTGCGGCAGTCCAGCCGCCGGGACAAG
Source organism: Gammaproteobacteria bacterium (assembly GCA_031409515.1). Taxonomy (GTDB): domain Bacteria; phylum Pseudomonadota; class Gammaproteobacteria; order Steroidobacterales; genus SHZI01. Next base: position 36,755 of record JANNXJ010000024.1, read on the forward strand.
CCGTGCTCCTAAACCAGCAGCGCGGCCACGTGCCGGCGTTGCGCCGGGCTCAGAACTTTCTTGCCAGGACATCCTCCAACCCGTGGTGGGCCAGCGACAGGTCCGCGTACATCAGCTTCAGGCGGGCGTTCTCGGCCTCCAGGTCCTTCAGCCGGCGCACGTCCGAGACCTGCATCCCGCCGTACTTGGCCTTCCAGTTGTAGATCGTGGCGTCGCTGACCTTCAGCTGCCGGGCCAGTTCCCGGACGCTCAGCCCGGCTTCGACCTTCTTCAGGGCCGTGACGATCTGTTCTTCGCTGTGCTTTGACTTCTTCACTGGAGCTCTCCTGTGTGGAAAACTCTACTGCCAAGTGGTCCTCAGTTTCGAGGGGGCGTCACAGTCACCGACCCCTCCGGGCAAAGATGCATCGGGACGCCCCGCCACCGAACGAACCGACCAGCCGATCGGAGGTATCCTAGTTGGAATACACTTGGGAGAGCAGACCGGTGCCGAACTTCGTAAGCATTCTTCCACCCGGCCGAGGAGAAGTACCACCCTTTGACACTCCCTTCGCGCTCCAACAGGACAGGTGGAACGACTTCAGCTTCCAGACGCTTTACCACCTCTATCGACGCCAGACCCAATCGAGCAGCCAACCCAGGCTCATAGGACCCGTCAAGATCCTAAAACACGGGCAGACAGCGAACGATGGCATCCTCATCCAGGAGTCCTTTGACCAACTCGATACCCACTTCTGCTCCGTCGGCGCGTCGCTAGACTACTATCAACGACTCAATGAGCTTCCATCCGGCGAGCGGGATGACATCCTCGGAAGGCTGCGCGACATTGTTGCTGCTCCCGAACTGCAGTCAGAGTTCCGCGACGAAACAGGCTGGGGCACGTCTCTGTTTCGGGACAACTCCAACGTCGATACTTTTCTCTCGGACTCCCGCGCTATCCTAACCGGCAACTACGGTGCCCTCGCAGATTTGAATCTGGACCTGTCGTTTCACCCCGCTGGCTGGACGGCACCGCTGAAGCTCGACTTCGACGCTCCTACCGGCTGGTCGAGTCTCAACTTCCTCCGTAGCCCCGGCGAGCGCCACATTCCGATACCACGCCGCATCATCACTGTTATCGGTCGAAACGGATCTGGAAAAAGTACGCTGCTGTCGCGAATCGCGCGCGTCGCCTTCGCCGCGCCTGCCGAAAGACAACGCTCCGACATCCAAGCCGTCGGCGTATTTGACCCACCGTCGATTGGTTTTACAAAAATCATTGCCATCTCGTACTGTGCTTTCGACAACTTTGTGGTGCCGGGGGTCTACGAAGGTGACTTGCGACAGATCGCTTCAGACATGGAGAGCGGGAGCGGCCGGTACGTCTATGTCGGGCTGCGTGATATCGTGGCCGAGGTCCGGGACGATCTGGAGCTTCTGGGAAAGCGGAACCTTCCAGACACCGATAAGGCCCACATCTCGCCAAACGACCGCCGGCACGGCACGAAGCTGAAGTCCCTTGACCAACTGGCTGACGAGTTCGAGCGGCTGGTCGCCCAGATCGCAGCCAGAAACGACAACGACCTTTTCGATGCTGCACTGCGCCCCCTATTCGCCGACCCGTCCTTTGCAGAGATCGACGGCGCGACGCGATCGGCCCTGCTCGGAGAGAATCCGAAGACGGCGTTCCTAGACTGGAGCACCGGGCACAAGATCGCGCTGCATGTCGTTGCCGCGCTGGTCGCTCACGCCGCCCGCCGCTCTATCGTGCTGTTTGACGAGCCGGAGATGCATCTGCATCCACCACTGACCGCATCGCTCATGCGTTCGCTGCGCATTGTTCTTGAGCACAGAGAAGCATTGGCTATCGTGGCGACCCACTCGCCGGTCGTGCTTCAGGAGACCCTCGCACATCACGTGCGGGTCATCCGGCGGTCGGGTGACCTGTTCGACGTGTCGCCTCCGACGACGGAGACATTCGGCGACAACGTCGGCGCGCTGACGTACGATGCGTTCGGACTCACGGCCGCATCAACCGACTTCCACGAGGTTCTGGACGGACTGATCGAGCGGCATTCGTCCGTCGAAGCGATCGACAAGCTCTTTTCTCCCGCCCTGAGCGGCCAGGCGCGCGCATACGTCATGGCAGGGTATGCAAGAAAGACCAAGCCCTCATGAGGAATCTTCCTTCGCCACCTCGCGACCTGGTACGTCAGCACCTCGCCTCTGCACTAACAGTGCGGCTGCGCAACGGTGTGCCACAGGGCTATGCTGCGACAGATGCCGAGATAGATGCCGTCTTGGCATTGTACGATGCCTACGATGCAACACTCGGCGAACCCGCGGACGGACTTAAAGGACTGACTCTGGCAGCCGCACTTAGAACTGCGATCCACGACAGCTATAACCTCACCCAAAAACATGGACGGCTCGCATCGCTCCGCGCCAGCCTAACGCAAGGTATCGAGCGTTGCCCGATCTGCGGCATTTCGGCACCGGGTACGATAGACCATCACCTTCCGAGGGGGCCATACCAACCTCTTGCGATCTATGTTCGCAACCTGATCCCGGTTTGCATCGAGTGCAACCAGGCCAAGGGCGTCGCAGCCTCCGCCGTGCCGGCGGAGCAGTTTATTCACGCCTATCTCGACCTCCTCCCTTCAGATCGCTTCCTGCGCGCGCAGGCTGACATTCAGAACGGCGGACTGGTGATTGAGTTCAGCCTCGATCCTGCCGTCGTTCTGCCCGGACTGTTGGCTCCGCGCCTTGAGTATCAACTTCGCAGGCTCCATCTAAATGAACGCTACGCGCGCGAGATCAACATCTACCTAGGCAGTCAGACGATCGCGCTTCACCAGTGCTTTGATCCGGGCGGTGCACAGCAGGTACGTGCCTACCTCAGTCAGCAGGCAGCGGTAGAGACGGCACGATTTCACGTCAACGACTGGCGTGCCCTGATGTTGCTGGCACTCGCCGATCATGGTGATTTCTGCAACGGTGGCTTTGGACAGGTGTTGCCGATGGCTCCAGCGCCACCGACCGCAGTTTAGCTAGCCGCCTAGGGCCCCGCACCTGGCCCAAGGGACTGGTCACCAGCCAAGTCACCATGCTCTACATCGCGCAACAGGGCGTGACCTGAGACCCAGTTGATTCTTGAAAGGATTGCCTCAAAGCCCCGCTCCACCGCCTCGGCGTTGATCACGCCGGCGGCGGAAAACGTTGACTGCTCATCTGACTCCTCCTAGGCTCAAATGGTAGCCCCGAAGTGTCCTATGTTCCGTGGGAAGTCCAACGCGGCAGTCACCAATGTCTAGCAATCAACGGCGGCCGCGACTGTGGGCGGCGAGGAGATCGTTCTCCTGCAGCCGGCGCCAGACAAACACCAGGTTGGCGTTCACCCCGAGCCGGCGCGCCACCTCGGCTACCGAGGCGCCGGGTGCGAACGCCTCGGCCAGGATCGCTTCCTTCTCCGCGATCGAGCGGTGCTGTCGCGGTGAAATCCGTCGGTCTCTCGTGTCGGTCGCTGCCCTCACCTGTGTCACAACAGTGTTCGTGTCCATCTGTACTCCAAGCGGACACGACTGCTCTGGGCCGCTATGTGGGTACCGATGGTCGTTACGTCACGGACGATATGCGATGTGCCCAGACCGGACGCTTACCACCGAAGATCCACGACGAGCTGATCAAGCAGTACCTGATGATCAATTCACCGGCGATCAGCACCGTGCACGCGGTGCTCGATCGCCACGGCCTGGTCAAGCGCCGCAAGCGTCGCCGGCACAAGGCCCAAGGCACCCTGCTGATTGCCACCCGCGAGCCCAATGGGCTCTGGTGTGCCACTACAAGGGTGAGTTCATCCTCGGCAACAAGCACAACTGCTACCCGCTGACCATCACCGATTACCGGTCCCGCAACCTGCTCGCCTGCGAGCGCGTGGCCTCGACCCGCTCCGACTTCGCCTTTACGCTCTTCGAGCGCACCTTCAAGGACTTTGGCCTGCCCCACGCCCTGCGCACCGACAACGGGCCGCCTTTGCCGCACTCAATGCCCTGTTCGGCCTCTCCCGGCTCTCGGCTTGGTGGTTGCGCCTCGGCATCCAGATCGAGCGCATCAACCCCGGCCATCCCCAGCAGAACGGCCGTCACGAACGCATGCACCTGACCTTGAAACAGGACGCGACCAAGCCCGCCTGGTTCAACTTCCTGAAGCAGCAGGAACGCTTTTATCACTTTATCGGGGTTTCCAACCACGAGCGCCACCACCAGTCTCTCAACGGTGCCTACCCCGGCGAGCTGTATACAGCTTCAGGGCGCGACTAGCGGCCGCCGGCCGACCCGTTCCGCGAGCGCACCGTCCGCGTCACCCGCTGTGGCCGGATCTGCCTCGGCCGGCGCAGGATCAACCTGAGCAACGCGTTCAACAACCGGAAGTACAGGACACCGAGCACGCTGGCGCGGACTGATTGGTCGGGGAAAGAAAGGTCTCGTTTACCTTCAGACATCGTCCGGGAAACTGTACGCAGCAAAACCCGGAGCCAGAGGGCGACACCTTGCAAACCCGCCCGATCATGCCCGCGGCGAATGTACGCCGCGTTCCGCCGGCTACGGAGGGTCGGTTCGAATTAAGCACGACACGCTGACCGGGAGTGACGCTCATGGCTTATACGCTCCGTCGTTGGTTGTGGTTGAGATCGTGAGTCTTGGCGCGTGGCTCTCGTAGCTGGCCTTGATCGAATCAAGCGCAGCCTTGAGCGGCGCACCATTACCCTTTTCGATGGTGGTCTTCTCACGCAGGATGGCCGCGGCGATGCGTAGCAACGCCTCACGCTGCGCGGCGATTTTCTGGCCGGCGGCACTTTGCTCTTCCAGCACCATTGCAACGCGACCCGAGCTCGTCGCCAGCGCAGTTCCATCGGGCGGGGTCGTGGTTTGCGTTCCAGTCGCTGGCGACGAGGACGATGACAACTTTACGGGAACACCGCCAATCTGCGCGGCCAGCATGACCATTTGAGTTCCGACTTTTGAAGCGGCGGAAGCGACGTCGGCGGGATTGAAGCTGACTCCCTTGAGTGTATAGGTTCCCTCACCCAGAGACTTGATCGCAATGTCTGTGTTGCCGAAGAAGCCATGCGCCTTAGACCGGTCGTAGTCCTTGGCCCAGGCCTCGACCGGCGCGGACGCCACGTAATACGCATACGGCGACAGCGGCAACCCTCCGTGGCTGAAAAGCTGTTTGACCATCGTGGCGGTTTCCGCGGCCTGGGTCTCGGTCTCAACTGTCGAGGCGACCAAGGCCTTGCCTGCCGGCAACTTGATCTGGCTCAGGAGTTTCTCGGCTTCCTCTTCCAGTCCATGCAGATCGAGCTGCACAGACCGGGCAAAGCTCGACTCGATGTACTGGCGTTCCCCGAGCGAAATGATCAGCTTGCTGCGCGCCACCCCTTTGGTGGTGGAATCGCTCAGCGCCGCGTAATCGCTTCGCGTGTTCTCGCGCTCTTCTTTCGTCAGTGCCTTGCGTTTCTGTATTACCTCGGCCGCTTCGCTGGGTGCATTCTTATAGTCGTCCCAAGCGGCACGAAGCTCTTTGCTATTCGCCTTCAGTGCGGCTTTCTTGTCTTCGTACAACTGCCTCATCGGTTCCGAGAAATCGTCCAGCGACCCCGCGGCGGCCTCGAGCAAGTCACGCTGCTCATCCTCGGCCGGCAGGGCCGCTGCCTGCTTACGGTACTCCGCAGCCGTCTTTGTGTAGGCCAGATAGTGCGCATTGGATGTATTGTTGAATCGTCCATCGATTTCGGTATCCGATTCGGTCACCAGGACCGGAAGTTCCTTCCGGATGCGATCGTCCTGCGCGAGGCTCTTCACGATCTTGGGATCGAGCACCTGAACTTCCAGCCGCAGGCTGCCGCACGCGCTCAGGGCCAGCAGCAGGCCCGCGGAAATCGCGACGCGGATCATGGCTGGTTACTCCCTTTGAACTGCAGCGCAAACCAAGCTTCCGCCTCGGTCAACGACGCAAATGAACGCGGCGCCACACCCACGTCGGTGGCAATGGTGCTGAGTACGCGCAACAGAGCCTTCTCGTTTGCTGCGCGATCGATTGGCGCATCGCTGCTCACGAATCCCATTAGCCGCGCGAGCTCGGTGGCGGTCGCATTGGCGCTGTTGGTGGCCGAACCGATGCGCTCCGCCTTGCTGAGCAAGGCATCGCGATTCATGAGATTGGTGATCGCATCCGCAACGATCTGGTTCTCCGCGAACTGACCGATGGTGCGGGCCACGCTGCTGGCATTCGTGCTTAAGATCATGACAAACGCGCCATGCGTGCTCGGATCCAGCGGCTTTATGGCCTCATCGGAACCCGGGTTCTTCTGGGCGTCCTTGAATATCTGCGTGTTGGTTGTCGGGCCGGTCTGCTCGACCTTGAGCTCATTGAAGAACAAGTCAACGGCCCGCTCATCGTAGTAGCCAGAGACATACCGGGCCGAGCTGAGCGCTCCGTATCCTGACACCTGGAGTCGATAGTAGTTGGTTACGTCGCCGGCCTTGTTCTGCTGCTGGAAATAGTGATCTTCCTTAAAAGTGACCGCGCATCCGGTTGTGCAGAGAACGAAGGCAAGCGTGATGTACAGAGTGTGGCGTGACGGGCGAATGCCCGCGAGCCCAAGCGCTATATCTGCAGTAATCATGTCTGCAGTCCTTGTGAGACGCGTGTTGAAGTGTATCTAATTTCGGTCGACGTTACCTGCCGGAGAAGAAGACTCTCGGCGGGTCGCCATCGCTTTGGTCGACGAAACCAGAAGAAGCTCAGCGTGGCGCCACTCTCCGCTGCGTCGGCGTCATCACCGGAATGCCGGGTGACTTCCTGCAGAGAACCGATATCGTAGACCTTCGCGTTCATCGGTAGTGCCGTCGCATCGCGCATTGCAACTATTGGCAGCCCGAAATTCCGAGTGGCAATTCGCCTATCGCGTCCATCTCCCCGCCGCCTGCCAAGATCTTCATTTACTCACCATGGCTCGGCCATCCCCCAATTGCGAATTGCAACTCGAGGATTGAGAAAAAGTGGTACAGAGAGAAATTGACCGCCGGTGAGTCCGAAACGGACACTACCCACAGTCGGTCTGCACGGAAACGTTCCGCTCTTGCCGAAACGCTGTGACTCCACAACTCCCCCTATTGATGGTGAGCCGCCCCACGAACGGCGGATGCAGCAACTCCGACCGTCCGGCTCCGTCTACTGTTCGGACCCAAGGTCCAAAACGGTTTCTTGAGAGCCGAGGTTCACCCGGATCGCGATCGAAGTCAACCAGTCGGCGAGGGGATACCGCCACGCTGCAGGCTCGGTATCGGGTGACGAAGGGCCCGTTTGACACTGCAAAAAACGCCTTCGTAATTGCCAGCCTACGACTGAGTACGACCATACCGGTTGCGCCGACTTCGGGCGTCCGTCTAAATCAGCCGATGGAACTCCGCCACCTCCGACACTTCATCGCCGTTGCCGAGGAAGGTCATTTCGGGCGGGCCGCTGCCCGCCTCGGCATCGAGCAGTCGCCCCTCTCCCGCTCCATACGGCACCTGGAGGGCCAACTGCGTTGTCCCCTGCTTCACCGGTCACCCAGGGGCACAGCGCTGACCGCCATGGGTGCCGCGCTGCTGCCGGAGGCCCGCGCCGTCCTGGCCCTCGCTGCGCGACTGAAGGCCCGGGTTATTGACGTTCAGGCCGCGTCAACGCGGTGCCTGCGCGTCGGCGTGAGCGACGCGGTGGCCACGCCGCGTCTCACCATATGCCTGTCCGCTCTACGCCAGAAGATGCCGGACCTGTCGGTTGAGATCCTCTCGCTCGGCGTGGGGAATGCGATGTCGGCCCTGAGCGCCGGTTCAATCGACGTGGGTGTCGCCCTGCACCCGGGCGCCCGGTCCGCCCTGACCCGGGTGCAGTGCTGGACCGAGCGATTCGTCGCCGCGGTGGCTCCCCAGCGCGCGCTCCCGGGGAGGCCTCACCTTTCTGTGAGCGCCCTCCTGGAGATGCCAGAGTTTCTCGTCACCGACGCCTGGGCCGTGGCGGCCGAGCACTGGCTCCAGGCACTGGCTGATCAGGGTAGCGGACGCGCACCTCCGGTGCGGAGTGTTGCATCCTGGCTGGGCCTGCTAACCACCGTCGCGGCCGGTCCGAGGGTCGCCCTGCTGCCATCGGGCCTCGCGGATGCCGTGGGCCTCCTTGGAGTCGCGACTCACACGATAGCGGGACGCAATCCCCGACTGCCCGTGTCACTGATCTATCGCGATTGCAATCAACACCCGGGTATCGAGGCCCTCCGGACTGTCATTGGCCAGCGCCCGTGGCGCTGTGCGGTTACGGCTTCTGTCGCCGCGCCTGCTGAAAACCCCGATCATTCACCATGAAGTTCTGCAGCATCACCGGAATGAGGGTTTCCGGCGTGACCGCCTGGCCGTGCATGTCGGTGTGTAGCCTGGCGTAGTCGTCCAGCGCCGCCTTGAGTTCCACGGAGACCGCTATTGTCAGTCGCACCGGCTTGGCCGCCGGCAACGGTCCGAGGCGCAGCTTCACAGTGACGCGTCCTTCGCTTCAGTCGGACCATAAGGCCGCAGCACCAGGTCCCGATTGACGATCACCCGCACCGGATATCCTGGGCGAATAGTCAGTGTCGGCTGCTGATTTAGATTCCGACGCGTGAGCTGCTGGCCGATCTGGTTGATCGTGTCCTGGGCGCTGTCGCGCGTAGCGATGATGATTGAACCCGAGTCGCCCGACCGATTCGGGGTGGCCAGCTCGGTGTTGATGCCAATCAAGGTGGCGAGGACCGCCCCGGTAAAGACCTGTTTCCAGTGCTGGTCAATCCCGTCCTCCAGTCCGGCGTAGCCGGCGAGGTCCACACCAGGCAGCCGGTCCAGGACCAGCGAGGAGCCGTCCGGCAGGAGGAGACGGGTCCAGACCAGCAACACGCGTCGCTGGCCCCCGGCCACCTGGCTGTCGTACTGGCCGAGCAGTCGCGACCCCTGCGGAATCAGCAGATGCTCGCCGCTGACCGTATCAAACACGTTGCCGGTGACCGTGGCAATGATCTGGCCGGGCAGGTCCGAGTTAATGCCCGTCAGCAGCGCCGCGGGGATGACCGTACCCGCCATCACCTCGTAGGGCGAGCGCGGCACCTGGAGCGTGCCGGTCGCGTAGATGGCAGGGTCCACGGCCTTGTCCAGGAACGCCTGCTTGGCGGACTGGCCGTTCCCGGGCGACCCGACATCGCCTTCTGATGGCGGACGGTTAAGTCCGCCGATCTCCAAGGGTTCATCAGCCTGGCGGGCCGTGGCCCCCTCACTGGGGTTCACGGCGCGCCGTTGGGCCAATTGAAAAAACACCTGAGCCTTGGCCGCCGCCACTTCTTCGTCGTGCTGTTGCAGACGTCCCGAGCGGGCCGCGTCCTCGGCGGGATCCGGAAAGTAGGAGTCCCCGGCGGTGGCTCGATCAAAGCCGGCCTCATCCTCCGCCCGCACCACCGGCCGACCGAGTTCGCCGACCGGCGCGCCGAGCACCGGGATTCTTGGGAGACTCCCGTAGTCCTGCGGCAACGCGCTTAAGCCCTCCGGGCGCGGCACCCGCTCCACTCGCGGGGGCGCTTCGGCCTCCACGGCTCGCGGCGATGGCGGCCGCAGCGCCCACCACGTCGCGCCGAAAACCCCGAGACCCACGACGCCCGTCGCAATCATCAGATTGCGGCGATTCAGGCGCACCACCGGTCGCGGTGGCGCGCGCAGGGCAAGGTGGTCGGCTGGCTCCTTGGTTGCATCGCCCGCCCCACTCGGCGCCGGTTCAGTCGGCTGGGGTGCCCCCGAATCGGGCTCGCTCATCGCCGGCGCTCCGCAGCCGGCAGGCGGTTGATGCGCACCGCCTGCTGGGAATCCGCGCCGAGCCGCAACTCCGCCGCCTCGAACAGCCGGTCCACCAGGTAGTACGGGGGCCGGCTGCGGTAGTTCACCAGCTCGACCTGGCCTTTCGGACCGACCGTGAAGAGCGGCGGGAGATCGCTGACCCCCGCCGGGAACTGAATATAGACCTTCTCCCCGTCATCAAAGGCCCGCAGAGGCCGCCAGGCCGGGCTGTCACCAGTGATGCTGTACCGAAAGTTCAGCCGCTCCAGGGCCACGCCGGTGGCGACCGGCGCCACGGCTTCCGCCTTGGCCGTGTTGGTCTTGAGCATCGCCAGTCGGTCCAGCGGGTAGCGCCAGGCCACTGCAGCTATCCAGGTGTCCGGGGTGGCGGTCAGCTCCAGGTGATAACTGCGGCGATTGGTGTGAATGACCAGGTTGGTGGTCAGATCCGGGCGAACCGGTTTGACGAGCACGTGGACCCGCTCCTCGGCACCCGAGCCACTTAAGGTGTCGCCAATGACCCACCGGACCGTGTCGCCAGCAGACACGGAGATCAAGGCCTCGCCGGCCTCGAGCGCGATGTCCGTCACCCGCTCGGGGCTTAAGTAGACCTGGTACAAGGCATCCGGGCTGTAAGGCCACAGCTGCGTGGCGTTGACGTAGTTGTCGAGGGTCGGCTCGACTCGGGCCGCCTCGTGGGCCACGCCCACCGCGCCGCGCGGATCGACAGCACCGGGTTCGGCCGGTTTTAGTTTGAGCTGGCCGGGCAGTGGTAGCAGCTTCGGGATCTCCACCACTTCCACCGGCTTCGGCGGCTCCGGGAGACACGCGGCCAGTACCAGCTCGTCGGGCGGCGCTTCCAACGGGGGAGTCGTAGCACACGCGACCAGGGCACCGGACAGGGACAGCAACACCAATAGATTTCGCACAGACATACTCCTTCAACCGGTCGCGTTCAGCTCCCGGCTCCAGTTCAGACCATCGACATAAATTCCTAAGGGGTTTTTGCGCAGCCGCTGCTCGTCGCGCGGCGGCTTGAGCAGCACGGTGAGAATGGCTGTCCAGCGTTCGGTGGTGGCCAGCGCCCCGTTGGCGTACGCGCGCTCGATCCACCGCACCTGAAACGAGTTCTCCGAGGCCCGGACCACACTTAAGACCTCCACCGCCACCGACGTTTGCCCGACCCGGGCGAACGGGTCGTTGGTCCGGGCGTAGTCGTTGAGCGTGGCCGCACCGCGATCGGTGACCGTGTCATAGGCACCCAGCCAGTTGTCCCGGAGCACGATCGGATCGATGGACCGGGACCGGACCCGGCGAATGAACTGCTCCAGGTGGTAGGCGAGCTGCGCTTCGCTGGGCCGGTAGGTCTCGGTGGCAGGGCCCACCGCCCGCACGGCACCCAGCCGGTCCACCTCCACCACGTAGGGCGTGATGGTCGAGCGGCCGAGCTGTGCCAGCAGCCCGCCCGCGATGAATCCCGAGAGGATCAGACAGCCAAAGGCCATCCGCCGCCAGTTCAGCGCCTGGACGCGGGCGCCGCCGATGCGCTCGTCCCAGAGCTGCTGAGCAGACTGATAGGGCGTCGCCGGGGGCGGCGTGGTTGAGTAACGAACACTGGGTCGTCGAAAGCGCACGGTTCAGTCCTCCTGGCGTAGTGAAGGGTTGGCACCGGCACCGCCGGCGTCCGCGCCGCGCACCGTGTGGGCAGCGGTCGCAATTCCGTGAGTCATGGTCTGGCGGGACGCAAACTGCCGCGCCCAGCCCGGCGCAGTGCTGCTGGCAGCGGCTGATGGGCCGCCAGTGTTTGCACTCGACGCGCCGGCCAGTGCGCTGCCGGCGCCAGACGTCGGTGCCGCGCGGCCACCACCGGTCATGGCCGCCACGGCGTTGGCCGCGCGCGCTTTCAGCCCGCTGGCGGCCTGCAGGCCGGCACTCGCCCCACCGGCAGCGAGGCGCGATCCGCCTGCCACGGCAGCGCCACCCGCCACCGCGAGGCCCGTGGCCGCCAGCGCCGTGCCGGCCGCCGCGCCGGCGCCCAGTTGCGGGGCACCAGACACGAGGCCAGCAGCGATGCCCGGACCGTAGATGCCGAGCCCGAACAGGGCCAGGGCGCCGAGCATGGTGGCCAGCGCCACGTCGAGGCTCGGGTCGGCGCCGGTGGGCGCCGTGAACTCACCAAAGATCCCACTGCCAATGCCAACAATCACCGCCAGCACGAGCACCTTGATCCCGGAGGCCACCACGTTGCCGAGCACCCGCTCGGCCAGAAACGCCGTCCGGTTCCACAGGGCAAAGGGCACCAGGACGAAACCGGCCAACGTGGTCAGCTTGAACTCGATCAGGGTCACGAACAGCTGCACCGCCAGAACAAAGAAACTGACGATCACCACCAGCCAGGCGAGGAACAGAACGGCGATGCTGTCAATGTTGAGGAACACCTCCGGGAAACCGGCGAGAGTCCCGATCTGGGCGAGCAACGGCCGACCCGCCTCGACACCCACCGCGGCGAGGCGCCCCGGCTGCAGCAGCTCCGCTTCCGTCAGCGCAGACCCGGTCGCGGTGAGCCCGAGTCCGGCAAAGGAGTGAAAAAGGATGCCGGACAGCTGGTTGAAGTTATTGAGAATGAAAGCGAAGACCCCGACGTAGAGAATCTTCTTCAGGAGCTTCGCGATGACGTCATCGGTACCCCCCATCGCCCAGAACAGGCCGGCGAGCGTCACGTCGAGGGCCACCAGGATGCCGGTCAGCCAGGCCACCTCCCCGCCCAGCAGGCCAAACCCGGAGTCGATGTACTGGGTGAAGATCGCCAGGAAGCGGTCGATGACGCCGAGATTGTCCATGGATCAGAACCGTGTGAGTGCAGGTCAGTAAAGGGCTACGGCGCGAACATTTCGACGGTGGCGGGCGTGTAACGCGTGCCGTCACCGAGAAACTTCACGCGCACGGCCCGGGCCCGCTCGGCTGCGGCCACCGTCCGCGCCGATTCCGTCGCCGCCGCCCGCCCCTCGCTGATGGCGAGCTGCTGGGCCTGGAGCTGCTGGCGGATCGAGAGCGCTAACAACTGATTACCGGCCTGAATCGCCTCCAGGGCGCCGGCCGCGCCCTGACTGCGCGTGACCAGATCCCCCAGCACTGACTCGTCGGTCCGGAAGTTCTCCTGCACCTGGGCCTGAACCCGCACGGCGGTGCGCAGGGCTTCCAGGGAATTGCGCCAGTGCTCGCGAGCATCGGTGAGCAACTGCGAACCCGTGACCGTGCGGGCGTAGGTGTCGGGATAGAGGGTGGCAAACTGCGTTTCCACCTGCGTGACCTGGAACGCCAGACCCCGCGCTTCGGCGATGAGCCGGTCGGTGGCGGCCAGGGCGACCCGCAAGTCATTCAGCGCGTTGAAATCCAGCGAGCGGAGATTGCGCGCCTGGTTCTGCAGCATCAGGGCCTCGTTCTGCAGCTGACGGATCTGGTTGTTCACCTGTTGCAAGGTGCGAGTCGCGGTCAACAGGTTCTGCGTGAAGTTCGAAGCGTCGAAGACGGGGAAGGTGTGGGCCGGTCCGGCCGTCACGCTGACCAGAACCATGAGGGCAACGGCATTCTTGATGGCGTTCATGTGGATCTCCCGGTGGAAGTGATGGAGGGAAAGTTCTCGGCGAGTACCGCGGCCCAGGCCAGGCCCCGGTGCCGCAGCCACGCCGCGGCAAACTGCGCCGCGGCAGGCGGCGTCTGGAGTGAGGTATATGTAGAGTCGATGGCCCGCTGGTCGGCGGGCGTCGACGCGCCCGCAAACGCCAGGGCGATGGGGCCCAAGTCGAGATCGAAGAGCCGGGCGCCCAGGGCCGACTGGTAGTAGTACTCGCGCTTTGGGGTCGCCCGGGCAATGATCCCGATCTGGCGGTCGTTGAGCCCAAAGCCCTGGTAGATCGTCTTGAGCTGGGGCTCGGTCGCCTGCGGCGAGGGCAGGAAGATCCGGCTCGGGCAGCTCTCGATCAGCGCCGGCGCAATCGACGAGCGCCCGATGTCGGCCAGGGACTGGGTGGCGAAGATCACGGACACGTTGCGCTTGCGGAGCGTCTTCAACCACTCGCGGATGCGCCCGGCAAACGCCGGGTCGTCCAGGAACACCCAGGCCTCGTCGAGAATCAGGAGTGTCGGCGCGCCGTCAAAGCGCGCCTCCAGCCGGTGAAACAGATACGTCAGCACGGGCAGCACGGCGCTCTTGCCGTGCATGAGCGCTTCCATCTCGAAGCCTTGCACGTCCGATGCGCCGAGCCGGTCCTGATCCGCGTCGAGCAGCCGACCGTGGGCGCCGCTCAGCGTGTAGGGCTGGAGCGCCTGGCGCAGGTCATGGGATTGCAGCAGGATCGAGAGCCCGGTCAGCGTGCGCTCCACCGGTGGGGCGGACGAGAGACTGCCGAGGGCCGACCACACGGCGTCCTTGACGGCGGGGGTCAGTTCCACGCCTTCGTGGACCAGCAGCGTGGCCAGCCACTCGGCCGCCCAGGCACGCTCGGTGGAGTCATCAATGCGAGCCAGCGGCTGAAAGGCGATCGCGCCCTCCGCGCCGAGGTCGTAGTGCTCGCCACCGAGCCCGAGGACCGTGGCGCGCACCGAACCGCCCTTGTCGAAGACAAAGAGCCGAGCCCCGGGGTAACGGCGGAACTGCAGGGCGAGCATCGCCAGCAGCACGGACTTGCCAGCGCCGGTGGGGCCCACCACCAGGGTGTGCCCCACATCGCCCACGTGCGTGACCAGCCGAAACGGCGTGGCCCCGCCGGTACGGGTCACCATCAGGGCCGCCCCGTTAAGGTGCGCGTTGCGCTCCGGCCCGGCCCAGACCGCGGAGAAAGGCATCAGGTGGGCCAGATTGAGGGTCGAGATCAGGGGCTGACGGACGTTGGCGTAGACCTGTCCCGGCAATGACGAGAGCCAGGCCTCCACCGCATTGAAGGACTCGGGGACCGTCACGAAGCCCCGGCCCTGGATGACCCGCTCCACGGCCTTGCGCTGGTCGTCGGCCACCGCCGGGTCGGGATCACTCACGACCACCGTGGCCGTCACGTAGCCGTAGGCGACCGCGTCGCTGCCCAGTTCCTGGAGCGCTTGATCCGCATCGGCCGCCTGGTTGTCGGCGTCGGAATCCACCAGCGGACTCGCCTCCTGGGTCAGCGTCTCGCGCAGCATCGCCACCAGCCCTTTGCGCTTGCTGAACCAATGGCGGCGAAGCGTGGTGAGTTCCCGCTCGGCGGCCGCCTTGTCCAGACAGATAAAGCGCGTGGTCCAGCGATAGGCGAAGCCCAGGTGATTGAGGTCATCGAGCAACCCCGGCCAGGTGGTCGCCGGAAAGCCCCGCACGGTCAGCACCCGCAGGTGTTCGTCGCCCAGCATCGGGCTCAACCCGCCCGCCAACGGCGCGTCTACCAGCAGCGCGTCCAGGTGAAACGGCACCTCGGGCACCGCCACCGGATGACGAGTGTTCGAGACGCAGGCGTGCAGGTACGTCAGGGTCTCGACATCGGTGAGCCACTCCACTTCGGGCAGCGCACTCTCCAGCAACGACAACAACCGGTCGGTAGCCGTCACGAAGGCGGCCAGCTGCTCCCGCCAATCGACGCTCGCCCGCGCCGGCTGCTCGAACAGCCACTGCGTGGCTCGCGCCCGGGACTCGGGCGGCGGCAGCCAGACCAGGGTCAGGTGGTAAGCGCTCTCGAAGTGCGACCCCGCCGACTCGAAGGCGGACCGGCGCTCTTCGTCCACCATCAGCGAGAGGGCGTCCGGAAAGTTCTCGACCGGGTAGGCCGCCGCCGGTCGCCGCGCCGCCTCCACGCCCAGCGCCCAGCCGGAGCCGAGCCGCTTCAAGGCATTATTGAGCCGCGCGGTGGCGGCCAGCAGTTCGCTCTCACTGGCACTGTCCAGGTCCGGCCCCCGAAATCGGGCCGTGCGCTGGAAGGCGCCGTCCTTGTTCAAGACCACGCCCGGGGCCACCAGTCCCGCCCAAGGCAGATAGTCGGCCAAAGCGCGCGGTCGCTTCCGATACTCAGCTAGAGACAACACCGGTCAGACCTCCAGGTGCGTCGGGTACTTGAGATGCCGGGCAAACACCTCCAGAAACTGGGGGTCGGTCTTCGCCCCCCAGACCGCCAGGGTGTGACCCACCACCGCCAGCACGGCGCCGAGCACCCAGAACTGCAGCCCGATGCCCACCGCGGCGGCCAGGGTGCCGCTGACGATGGCCAACGGCCGTGGCGCGCCGCCGAGCAGGATCGGCTCGGTCAGTGAGCGGTGCAGCGGCACCTCAAAACCATCGGTCAGGTCCGTCACGCGACCAGTGCCCCGCCGGCAAAGCTGAAGAAGCTCAGGAAGAACGTCGAGGCGGCAAAGGCAATCGACAGGCCGAAGACAATCTGGATCAGCCGCCGGAAACCGCCACTGGTGTCGCCAAACGCGAGCGTCAACCCCGTGACGATGATGACCATGACGGCGATGATTCGGGCCACCGGCCCCTGGACCGAATCCAGCACCGCTTGCAGCGGCGCCTCCCAGGGCATGTTGGAGCCGGCCGCCTGGGCCTGGGCAGCGACGAACACCGTGAGCAGCACAACCAGCATCCCGCGCGCGACACCGCGCCGATCGACCTCAACGTTCCACATGAAACTCTCCCGATGACGGTTAAACAGGCTCGAGTTGATACCCATCCGGGGTGAGCCCAGTAACCCGGACGATGTCTTCAACACGCCGGCGCTGGCCGCGCCCGGCAATAAACACCACTACATCCACCGCCTCCGCGATCAGGGCGCGGGGCACGGTGATGACGGTCTCCTGAATGAGCTGCTCAAGACGAGTGAGTGCACCGCGGGCGGAGCCCGCGTGGAGCGTCGCGATGCCGCCCGGGTGGCCGGTGCCCCAGGCCTTGAGCAGATCAAGCGCCTCACCGCCGCGCACCTCGCCCACCACAATCCGATCGGGCCGCAGGCGCAGTGTGGTGCGCACCAGATCGGCCATGGAGACGACGCCGGGACGGGTGCGCAGGGGCACGTGGTCGTCCGCCAGGCACTGCAGCTCGACGGTGTCTTCCAGGACGATGACCCGGTCGCCCGTACTCGCCACCTCCTGCAGCAGCGCGTTGGCGAGGGTGGTCTTGCCGGTGGAGGTGCCGCCGGCGATGACGATGTTGGCGCGACTGCAGACGGCCCCTTGGAGAAACGTGGCCTGGGCCTCGGTGAGGACGCCGGTGGTGATGTAGCGGCTTAAGGGAATGACCCCGGCCGAGCGTTTCCGGATGGCGAAGGTGGGCGCGCGGACGATGGGTGGCAGCACCCCCTCGAAGCGCTCGCCGGTCTCCGGCAGCTCGGCCGAGACCAGCGGGGCGCCGGCGTGCACCTCCTGGTGCACGTGGGAGGCCACCAAGCGGATGATGCGTTCGGCCGCCGCCGCCGGCATCGTGATGCCGGAGGGCGTGCGCCCCGCCCCCAGCCGGTCAAACCACAACGAGCCGTCCGGGTTGAGCAGGATCTCCACGATGTCCGGGTCGGCCAGGGCCCCGGCAATCACCGGCCCCAGGGCGCTGCGGAGCATGCGGCTCTGCCGGTCCAGCACCTGGGCCGCAGAGTTGAGCGGCTGAACGACGGGTCCCGTCACGGCACCGCCTCCGGTGGACTCGGGTCCGGGTCGAGGAACGCGGCCGCCTCCGGTTGGATCTCGGCGTGCACGCTCTTGACCAGGCTCCCGCCCCGCTGCAGGTGCCGGCCGAGCTGCTCGACGAAGCGGGCGAAGCGCGCCTCGCCCTGGGCCCGGGCCGCGTCCTGCTGGTCTGCCGTGACCGGTGGTGAGACCGCCAGCGTGTAACGGACGAACAGGGCCAGCGTCTCGAGGCCAATCTCTTGATGCTCGGCGAGGCGCTCACCTTGGCGGGTGAGCTGATCCAGGCGCTTGGCGATGGCGGCCTCGCGCTGGTTCGCCCCCTCGGGCGAGAGGAAGGCGGCCAGCGCCGCCGCCACGAGGCTCGACTTGGACAGGCCGCGCAGCGTGGCCAGGTCGCTCAGCCGGCGCTCGTGTTCGGGCTCCAGGAACACGTTCAAGCGGGCGTGCCTCACAGCGGGAGCCCGTCGCCCGGGTCCAGGGCGGCCAGGCGCGCGGTGCGGCCGACTGCGCGGGGCGGAAGCCGGTGCTCGCCGGCGTGCCCTAGCGGTTCTTCAGCCGGCGCGGCCTCGGGGTGAAGCACCCGCGGCTCGACGCCGTCCAGCCACTCGTCGGGCTCGGTGGCGCGCCGCAGTCCGCCATCGCCGTCCCCGCCGACGAGCCCGGGGGGGAGCGGGCTTGAGGCAGCAGGAACGGCGACAGCGCGTCCGGTCCAGTCGTCGGCCCGGGGGGCGGGCCGATCGGCGTAGGGGGTGTCCGACAACACCGGCGGCGGCAGGAGCCGCCCGGTGAAATTGCGGTCCTCGTAGTACCGGAGCTTCTGGGCCCGGACTGGCGGGTGGCCGGCGACCATGACAATCTCCTCGTCCGGGGGCAGCTGCATGACCTCGCCGGGGGTGAGCAGCGCCCGCGCCGACTCCTGACGGGAGACCATCAGGTGCCCCAGCCAGGGGGCCAGCCGGTGGCCGGCGTAGTTGCGCTGCGCCCGGAGTTCGGTGGCTGTGCCCAGGGCGTCCGAGATCCGTCGGGCCGTCCGCTCGTCGTTGGTGGCGAAGGCCACCCGCACGTGGCAGTTGTCCAGAATGGCGTGGTTCGGCCCGTAGGCCTTCTCGATCTGGTTGAGTGACTGGGCAATCAGCACCGCCCGCAGCCCGTAGCCCGCCATAAACGCCAACGCCGACTCGAAGAAATCCAGCCTGCCCAGTGCCGGAAACTCGTCCAGCATCAACAGCAGCGGCCGGCCCGCACGGCCGCGATGCTCCAGGGACTCGGTCAGGCGCCGCCCGATCTGGTTCAGGAGCAGCCGGATCAGCGGCTTGGTGCGGGAGATGTCCGACGGCGGGACCACCAGGTACAGCGAGACCGGGTGGGGGCCGTCAACCAGATCGGCGATCCGCCAGTCACACCGGGCGGTCACGGCGGCGACCGTCGGATCCCGGTACAGACCCAGAAAGCTCATGGCGGTGGAGAGCACGCCGGAGCGCTCGTTGTCGCTCTTGTTCAGCACCTCTCGGGCGGCGGAGGCGACCACCGGGTGGGGTGCCCCCTCCCGATGCGGCGTCGCCATCATGGCCCACAGCGTCTGCTCAAAGGTCCGGGCCGGGTCGGAGAGGAAGTTCACCACGCCGCGGAGGCTCTTGTCCGGCTCCGCGTAGAGCACGTGGAGGATGGCGCCGACCAGCAGGGCGTGGGAGGTCTTCTCCCAGTGGTTGCGGCGCTCCAGAGCCCCCTCCGGGTCGACCAGGATGTCGGCGATGTTCTGCACGTCCCGGACTTCGTGGACGCCCTGGCGCACTTCCAGCAGCGGGTTGTAGGCGGCTGAGCGGGCGTCCGTCGGGTTGAAGAGCAGGCAGTGGGAACTCTTTGAACGCCAGCCCGCCGTCAGCTGCCAGTTCTCGCCCTTGATGTCGTGGATGACCGCGGAGCCCGGCCAGGTGAGCAGCGTCGGGACCACCAGCCCCACGCCCTTCCCGGACCGGGTCGGCGCAAAGGCCATCACGTGCTCCGGGCCGTCGTGGCGCAGGTAGCGCTGCCCCACCCTCCCCAGAAAAACCCCCGCCGGTCGCGTCAGGCCGGCCTGCGCGACTTCGCGGCGGGTCGCCCAGCGGGCGGAACCGTAGGTGGTGACCAAGCGAGACTGGCGAGCCCGCCACACCGAACCGAGGATGGCCGACAGGGCACCGAGCAGGCCGCTGCCGCCGGCGATCAGGCCGCCGGTGTTGAACACCCGAGGCGCGTAGGCCTCGTAGACAAACCACCACTCGAAGAGCCGCCAGGGGTAGTAGACCGGCAGCCCCTGCAGCCGGAACCAGGGTGCGCCCAGCCGGCGCTGGAAGCCAAGCTGCCAGGCCGTCCACTCGGTCGCGGTCCAGGTGCCGAGCACGACGATGGCCAGCACCAGAAGCATTTGGCCGAAGAGGATCTTGCCCGCCGTCATTGCTGTCTCGACTCTCTGCCGTGCCCTGCCGCGCATGTGGCGCGGCGGGGAGAATTGGGGCGGCGGCCCGGGGTGTCAAAGACGAATTCGGTCAGCCGCCAGACCCAAAAGGTCTGAGGTCGCAGGGTGGCAAAGTGGGGCGTGGTCCGTCGTGCTCGGTAAGTGGAGGATTCTCTGAGAAAGAGGACTTGACACGGGGGTTGCTTGGCGCGACGCCGGTACGCAAAGGGTGTAATCCGCGCGAAACCCTATTACCACCTCGACTTACACGATAGGGCGATCGGCTCGACGTCAGGCTCGTCTAGAAGGTCTTAAGGATCCAGCTGAGAAGCGTATGGTGGGCCAAACGGCGGGGAGTTGGCGGTGCCTGCAACTACCGTAGCCATTCCCACGGGTCTCGTGGTCTGTACTTTTGAGGAGGAATTCACGATGGTGCTCATTCGCACGCGAGGCGGCGCCGGCTGCATCAAGTATCAAGTTATTGTTCGCCACACCAATGAACCGGATACCACCCGGAGTTTCAGAAAGCTGTCCGAGGCCAAGGCTTGGGCAGACCGCGAGAAGCGCAAGCAACACCCTCAGTAACAGTTCAAGTACTTCTCACGAAGTTACCCTGCCCAACATCGGCCCGCACGAGAATCGCCCAGCGGCTCACCGCCGCTAAAGCCGCGTGGGGTAATCTCCAAGACCCACAGTTCCCCGCCAACCACGCCTAGACCCGCAACCGCGACGCGATTCTTTCGCTGGGAACGACTACCAACAAACGGCGCACCCCTACAACCTCTTCTTCGAAACAGTCGGAAACCGAAACCCAGTCGGGAAATCCGGGAACATCTCGTGCACCACTCCCTCGGACAATCGAACACCGTCAAGATAAGTCCATTGTCGAGAATCTAGATCTCGAATCCCAAACTGAAAACCATAGTTCTCAACGCGCTGCGTTCCCGACGACAACACGGTCCGCGTCGGCACCACAACGTATTCATGATCGCGCGTTTGGACGAACCGGGGTGCTTCAGGAAACGTGAGGGAATCCAGTTTGATCCCCAATCTTCTAATCTGATACATGGCTGTCTGCATTGTCGCGCGCAGCGATTCCACCCCGCCGGCTGCTTGGCTAACGGCTGGAAAAGTCAGCATTACGACCGTATCGACGTCTCCCGCATAAAATGCCTCCAGCGCTTGCCGCACGTCGCGCTGGACCACTTCCATCGCTTCTGGCTGAACTTGTTCACTTGCTCGCGCAGCGCCAGCTAACAACTGACCAACAATAGCGACGACACCCAGAACAACGGCGAGGACGCGGAAATCCTTGTTCATGGCAACCTCTTCAGCGTGCCAGCCATTTCACGCTAACATAGCACTGATAATGCGGCGACCGCGGACAGCGCCTCGGCGCTGCGTATAATGAGCAACGGCGTCATGCTTGGGTGAGCGCTGCATGGGACGCCGTTAAAGCTAGGCATCAGGCTCCAGCTTCGTACGGATCCATGGGTGTCCTTTCGCTCCGCGCTCAGCCTCCCAGTCAGGCAGCAAATCCTGAAGCGCGCAGAGCGTTTCATCTTTCTCGAACAAGTGACCAATCCCAACGACACGATATGACGAGGCGGCATCGTCGTGCACCTGACCGCAGAGGAAACACCAGTCTCCCTCTGGTCTGGTAACAAGCGTCACAGGGGCACTGCCGTCAAACACGTGCACGCAAACGTACGCCTTCTCGTGCTGATCTAGCTCCGACAACTGGGTTGTCACGTCAGGGGCCTCCCCATTCCTCGGGAGTCTTTGCGCCCTTGCTCCGATTGCATGTTCGGCAAGCATCCTTGATGTTTCCAATATCGCTAGTCCCGCCGCGGGAATACGGATGTGAGTGATCGAATTCTCTTGAGTTGGGCGCCCCGGGTTTAGACGTTAGCTCCTTGTCGCAGTACTGACAACGAAGCTTGCCTTCCGCATCGGTGGCAGCGGCGTCCGCCTGTCGTCGCACTTCGGAAGTTGGTCGGCGGGCGCGTGCGACATCGCCAGCGACCTTCTTTGCGGCAACTTTCTTGACAACATTCTTCACTACCCCGAAATTGGGTGCCTCGCCAGCGGTAAGAACATTGGCGGCAAGACTTATGCCAGCCAAGACGCGGTCGGACTTAGACGCGGTTGGGTCGATGAGTATTGCGAAGTCGACTGTCTCGCCACAACCCGGCACAAAGTTGCAGGTTACGCTGCCACCCAGCTCGGCCCAGTCGCCAAAGCCCCATCCTGCGTCGGGGTCGTCAGGTTGAGCTATTGGCCCTCCGATACCCTGAATGGGGTCAAGCCCGAGCGTAAGGCTGCCATTGATTCCTTCATTGATGTGGGAATGCTGTCGTTGCCCGTATGCATACGATGCCTCAATACTTCCCCTGACAATTGCCACACACTGAGGCGTCGCTGTTCCTTCGCTTGCATATTCGCAAATAGCAAATGCCACATAGCGAATTACTTCATGTATGTTTTTCTTGACCCACTTGAAGCTGACAAGTCTCTTAGCGAAGTTGCCAATGCTGTACCCGGTCGGATCGGTGAACGACAGCGGGTTATTGGCCACATAGCTGTAGGCATTGAGGCTCTGGGGGATCTGCAGGTCGTCGAGCAGCGGGTCGGGCGAGAGGAAGCGCCCGATGGTCGGGTCGTAGACCCGGCCCTTCATGTGGATCAGACCCACCGTGTCCAGCATCTCGTGGCCG
>JANNXJ010000025.1:0-65530 GCA_031409515.1 Gammaproteobacteria bacterium
ACGGTGGCTTGGGCGTCGATATTCGAACGTTTTTGTCGGTGCGCCTTTCGGCGCGATTACTATGGGGAGCGCGCCTAAAGGCGCTCCTACAGGAGACCAGTAATGCAGGACTACGAGAAACTGGGATCGTTCTACCTGGGGCGCCGCTGGGATCCTGCCGCCGGGAAGCTGCAGGACGAACTGGTGCTCTACGACTCGCCAGACCTGACCACCCATGCCGTGATCATCGGCATGACCGGCAGCGGCAAGACCGGCCTCGGCATCGCCCTCCTGGAGGAAGCGGCCCTCGACAAGGTGCCCGTCATCGCCATCGACCCCAAGGGCGATCTCGGCAATCTGCTCCTGACCTTTCCTGAACTGCGACCGGCGGATTTCGAGCCCTGGGTAGGCGCCCAGGACGCGGCAGCTGCAGGCCAGACCGTGCCGGAGTTTGCCGCGGCGGAGGCTGCCCGGTGGCGGCAGGGCCTGGCCGACTGGGGCCAGGGCCCGGACCGCCTCGGGCGGCTGCGCGGGGCCGCGGAGTTTGCCCTCTACACCCCGGGCAGCACGGCAGGACTATCCCTGTCGGTGCTCGGCTCCTTCAATGCGCCCAGCGAGGTGCTGCGGGGCGATGCGGAACTCTACCGGCAGCACGTGCAGAGTGTCGCTACCGGCCTGCTGACGCTCGTGGGTATTGAGGCAGACCCGATCACGAGCCGGGAACACATCCTGCTGTCCGCCGTGCTGGACAGTCACTGGCAACAGGGTCTGAACCTGGATCTCGGTGGACTCATCGGTGCGCTCCAGAACCCGGGCATCAGCAAAATCGGCGTCATCGATCTCGAGAGCTTCTACGCCTCGAAGGACCGCTTTGCCCTCGCCATGCGCCTCAACAACCTGCTCGCGGCGCCGGGCTTCACGGCCTGGACCGAGGGCGAGCCGCTGGATGCGGGCAAGCTGCTGTTCACGGCAGACGGCCGACCGCGAGTCAGCGTGCTGTCCATTGCGCATCTCGGTGATGCCGAGCGCATGTTCTTCGTCACGCTGCTGCTCAACGAGATCGTGGCCTGGATGCGCACCCAGCCGGGCACCTCGTCACTGCGCGCCATCCTGTACATGGATGAAGTGTTCGGCTTCCTGCCGCCCGTCGCCGCCCCGCCCTCCAAGGTGCTGCTGCTGACGCTGCTCAAACAGGCCCGGGCTTTCGGCCTGGGGGTGGTGCTGTCCACCCAGAACCCCGTGGACCTGGACTACAAGGCCCTGTCGAATGCGGGCACCTGGTTTATCGGCCGACTCCAGACCGAGCAGGACCGGAACCGGGTCCGGGACGGCCTGCTGGCCGCGGTCCCCACTGAAGGCCTGGACGCAGGCAGCCTCGATGCCACCCTGGCCTCCCTGGGCAAGCGCACCTTCCTCATGCACAACGTCCACGAGAAGTCGCCCGTGCTGCTCCAGAGCCGCTGGGCGATGGCCTACCTCCGCGGTCCACTGACCCGGGAAGACATTCGTCGGCTGACCCGGACGCCGGCAGCGGTAGCGCCCCAGCCCGTCCTGCCCGCCGCTCCTCAGGGACAACGGCAAGGAACGGCCGCAGCCGGCAGTCGGCCGCTGCTGCACCCGTCGATTCCCGTGCTCTTCGCGGCAGGCAAGACGCGCCCCGCCAGTGGCGAACGCCTGGTGTATCAGCCACGCCTGCTCGGCTCCGCCCGGGTGGCCTACGCGAGCGCGAAGTACGGCGTGGACCTGCAGCGGGATCTGACCGTGGCGCTCGATGCGACGGGGGGCCCCAGCGACTGGCGAAGTGCGGAATCCCTGCCGCTGGATACTGCCGGTCTGGCGAAAGAACCGGTCGCAGCTGCCAGCTTTGCCAGTCTCGCCACCGGGTTCAGCGATCCGGGCAACCTGAAGGCGGCCCAGGAGCAGTTCCGTACCTGGGTGCGCACGGAACAGCCGCTGGTTCTCCGGCGCAGCGCAACTCTGAAAACAGTCTCCCGTCCGGAGGAAACGGAGGCGACGTTTCGCGTCCGGTTGCAGCACGAGGCGCGGGAACAGCGGGACAGGGACAGGGCTGCCCTGCGGCAGAAGTACGCCGCAAAATTCGCGACCCTTCAGGAGCGCCTCCGCCGCTCGGAGCAGGCCATCTCCCGGGAGCAGGAGCAGGCCACCGGGTCGAAGATCGACGCAGCGATGTCCGTAGGTTCTGCCGTCCTCGGCGCGCTGTTCGGCCGCAAGGCCATCTCGGCAGCCTCAGCTGGCCGGGTCTCCACGGCCATGCGCAAGGCTGGCAACGTGCAACGGCAGTCCGGCGATGTGGTGCGGGCTACGGAAACCGCAGCCCAGGTGCGGGCCCAGATCAGCGACCTCGAGGCCGAGGTGGAGAGCGGGATCGCAGCCCTGGAAAGCCGCTTCGACGCCCAGAGTGAAGTGCTGGAGGAGATCAGCCTGCGCCCGAAGGCCACCGACATTACCGTCCGGTTCTGCGGCATCGTGTGGCTGCCCTTCCTGGAGGACGGCCAGGGCAATCTGCGCTCAGCCCTGTAGGAGCGCCCTGTAGGAGCGCCTTTAGGCGCGACCCACGCCGCGAACCCCTCAGCGCCCGAAGGGAATCCCGTAGATCAGGGAAGTCGTCAGCACCCACCAGGAATTGGCGAACGCGATGTCGACAAACTCGCCCTCGATGCGCACATGAAAGCGCTCCGAGCCCCGGAAATCCAGCCCAACGCCCCAGAGCAGATCCGTGCCGTCTTCCTTGGTGGGCAGCGGGAATGACCCGAGGGTCGCTTCGCTGTCCCAGCGAATCGCACCCAGCTTGCCGAAGACCTTCAGGCCCGAATCAATGGGGTAGACGCCGAGCAGCGCCAGGTCGTAGCCCGAGGTCTCAACCCGGTCGACGAGGCTGGGTTGATCTTGCTGGACCGCAACCCGGTCCTTCACGGTACCGAAGTTGGTATAGCCAAGTTCCACGCCCACGTAGTCCCCGTAGCGCAGGCCCAGAAACTGCCGCGTGGCGTAGGCCGAGCCCTCGAAGCTCAGGTCGTCGATCTTGAAGGTTGAGTAACCGAGGCCGAGCCCGCCGTAGACCTCACTTTCTGCGCGGACTGACTGCGCAGGCCAGGCAAGGACGGATAGCAGCATCAGGGCCGGCAACAGACGGGGCATCGGGATCTCCGGGCTTTCACCAGGCGGCAGACTAGCAGTTTAGCGGTAACACGTCCGTGGCGTTCCACCCTATTATTGCGGAACAGTGCGCAAAGTTTTCTATGGCTGGTACGTCGCGGTCGCCTGCGGGCTGGGCCTGGCCTGTGGACTGGCCAGCGTCATCACCGCAACCTTCTCCATCTTCCTGGGCCCGCTCCGCGCCGAGTTTGGCTGGACCCCGTCCCAGACCTTCACGGGCCTCCTCCTGGTTACCGCGGCGGTCACCATCGCGGCGCCGTTCATCGGCTCCCTGGTGGATCGCTTCGGCGCCCGGCGCATCATCATCTTCGGCTTCCTGATGGAAGGCGCGGTGATCGCGTCCTTCGCGACGCAAACGGAATCCCTCCTGACCTTCTACGCGCGGTACATCGCCCTCGCCATTCTTGGGCTTGGCACCACCCACGTGGCCTTTGCCCGGGTGATTTCCGTGTGGTTCGACCGGCGGCGCGGCCTGGCACTGGGCATGGCCCTCGCTGGCCTCGGGGTCGGCGGCATCATCTGGCCGTTGCTTTCCCAGTGGGCGATCACCGCCTACGGCTGGCGCACGGCCTACGTGATCGTGGCACTCGCGGTGGCCACCGTTGGCATCCTGGCCATCGGCCTGGTGGTCAGGGAATCGCCGGAGTCCATGGGCCTGCTGCCTGATGGGGACGAGCAGCCCAAAGCGGTGCAGGGCGTGGCACAGGAAGTGCCGGCACAGACCGGCTACACGCTGGCCGAGACCCTGCGCCAGGGCCATTTCTGGCTGATGCTCGGGGCCTTCCTGCTGATCGGTATCGGCGTCCAGAGCCTGATCCTCCATCTGGTGCCGATGCTCGTCCTGCGGGATGTCGAGCCGATGCGCGCGGCCCAGGCCCAGTCCCTGGTCGCCGCGGCCCTCATCGTCGGCCGCCTCGGCGCCGGCATGCTGATGGACCGCTTCTTTGCGCCGCGGGTAGCGATCGCCTTCCTCGTGGGGCCTGTCGTCGGCATCATCCTGCTGGCTTCCGGCGCCAGCGGCACGGCGGCGTTTCTGGCGGGCATGCTCACGGGGCTCGCAGCCGGCGCCGAAGTGGACGTCACGGCCTTCCTCGCCAGCCGTTATTTCGGCCTGAAATACTTCAGCCGGATCTACGCCTGGTTCTACAGCGCCTACTCGGCCGGCGCCGGCATCGGCCCGCTGCTGACGGCCCAGGCTGTGGAGCACTACGGGGATTACACGGAAATCCTCTACGTGCACGCGGCGCTGCTCATTATTGCGGGGCTGATGCTGACGCGTCTGAAGCCGTTTCCGAAGTCCTTTCCCGTAGGAGCGCCTTCAGGCGCGATCGACAGGAATCGCGCCTAAAGGCGCTCCTACGGGCGCTCCTACCGCCGGACGGGGCGCTTCTGGAGTTTCCGCTGGAGCGTGCGGCGATGGACGCCGAGGGCCCGGGCGGTTGCCGAGATGTTGCCCTGGTTCTCCGTCAGCACCCTCTGGATGTGTTCCCACTCCACGCGCTTGACGGACAGGGGTCGCGGCGCCTCGGGCAGCGGCCCCGGGGCCTGAGCATCGGGGGCCGTCAGCGCGGCAACGATCGCCTCAATGTCCGCCGGCTTCGTCAGATACTGACTGGCACCCAGCTTCACGGCTTCCACGGCGGTCGCGATGCTGCCATAGCCGGTCAGCACCACCGTCCTCGCCGGGCGAGGTCCCCGGGTCAGCAGCGGGATCAGCGTCAGCCCGGAGCCGGTACCGATCCGCAGATCCACCACTGCCAGATCGGGTGGAGCGGCCGCGATCAGCGCGGTCGCCTGCTCGCAGGTCAGGGCTACGGTCACGTCGAAGCCCCGGCGACGGAGGGCCGTCGCCAGCACCTCACTGAATACCGGGTCGTCTTCAACAACCAGTGTTTTCACGTGTAGCTCTCCATCGGCCGGATGAGAGGCAGCTGCAGCCGCGCGGTGGTGCCGCCCTCGTCGTTGTTCGCCGCCTCGAGACTACCCCCCGCCTGGGTGATGGCTGCATGGGAAAGAAACAGCCCGAGACCGAGACCCCCCTCCTTGCTGGAGATGCCCAGACGGTCGAGTGAACCCGGCTGACCGGAGCGGATACCGCCACCGCGGTCGAGCACACTGATGGTCAGGCTGACAGCATCCCAGACGTAGTTCACCCGGACTGCCCGGGGTGACACATCGACGGCGTTATGCAGGATGTTTAACAAGGCCTGGCGGACCGTGCGCTCCACCACCAGCACCGGTGGCTGGCCGGACGCAGTCGGGGGCTCGATGCGCACGCTGCATCCCGGCCGCAGACGGCAGACTTCTGCAACCGTCTGGCTGACGAAGCGGTCGAGAGACAAGGACTCGGCGGAATCTGCCCGGGCCACCCCTGCGGATGCCGAGATGACGGACAGGGCTTCCTTGCAGCGGGCGATCTGGTCCCGGAGAACGGTGATGTCCTGGTAGAGGGCGGGGTGAGTTGCGGCAGGGTATTCCCGGGCGATCTCGCCCGTAAGCACGGCCATGGTGGCCAGCGGCGTGCTCAGCTCATGGGCAGCGCCGGCGGCCAGGGTGGCGACGGCAAGCACGCGCTCATCCCGCAGTGCCGACTCCCGCAACCGGGCCAGGTAGCGGTCCCGCTCCCGGACCGTCTGGGCCATCGCAGCGACGAAGGTGGCAATCAGCACGGTCAGGACCACGAAGCCCACCCACATTCCCGCCGCGTGCAGGTCCATGGCGGACCTGCTGCTCATGTTGATGAACTCGGGAACCTCGACCCGCCAGAGCATGAGGACCGTGTAACTGACGGCGCTCAGGCCCGCAATGATCCAGGTGTAGATCTGGGGAAGCGCCGCTGCGGAAATGATCATCGGCAGCACGAGGAAGTAGACGAACGGATTCGACGCCCCGCCGGTGTAGTAGAGAATGCTGGTGAGCGCGAACAGGTCCACCAGCAGCTGGAGGAAAAACTCCCGGTCGCTGACGGGCTCCGCCGCCTTGTGCCGCAGCCACACCCAGAAGTTGAAGAGGCACAGCCCGACCACGATCAGCAGCATCTGCAGGGCGGGCACTGGCAGGTCGTAGACCTGCCGCGCCAGCAACAGGCACAGCGCCGAACCCGGCACCGCAATCATCCGGATCCAGATGAGCCGGCGGACATTGAGCCCCGCGGGCTGCTCCCGGGTTGACGGCGCAACTCCTGGGGCTGACAGGGTCCTCGTCTTGTTCAACTGACTGGCACTCCGGCAGGGACCTCGAGCAGGGCAACGAGCCCTGGCCGGTTGTCCTCCAGCCGCAGGCTGCCGCCGTGGAGCCGCGCCACGGCGGCGGCGAGGTTCAGACCAAGGCCGGAGCCATCCCGGGGCGGCGCATTGCTGAGCCTCACGAAAGGCTCCACCGCCCGGGTGCGCTCATCCGCCGGAATGCCGGGACCGGAATCAGCCACGGAGATGATAAGCCGACCCTCCACGACGCGGGTGCGCAGCTCAATACGGCCGCCAGCCGGAGTGAACTTGAGCGCGTTGTCGATGAGGTTGGCCACGGCCTGGGCGAGGAGCTGGCGATGCCCGAGTAGGGAACTCCCGGTTGCACAGGTGACGGACAACTCAACGCCCTGCTCCTCAGCCTGGGGCTGATAGAGTTCCCCGAGTTCGCCCAGCATCGTGTCCAGGGCCACGGGCTCCGGCAGAGCGCCCACGGTGCCGCTTTCAGCTTCTGCGATCTGGAGCAGCGCCGTCAGCACGCGTTGCATGTGGTCCACGTCCCGCAGGGTCTGCTCCAGGGTCTCCGGCCTGGTCTGGTCCCCAGTCGCACCCTCGTCGCTGGCCGACAGGGACTGCTCCAGCCGCAGGCGCATCCGGTGCATGGGGCTGCGCAGGTCGTGGGCTGCACTGTGCAGCGCTGTCCGCAGGATCTCCGTGGTCCGGGCCAGCCGGGCCAGCAGCGCGTTCACCTCGACCGCCAGGGTATCGAACTCGTCGTCGTCCCCCGCCAGGGGCAGGCGCCGGGCCAGATTGCCGCTGACGATCTCCTTGCAACTGCGGCTCACTGCTTCTACCCGGGCAAGAATGCGTTGACTCTGCCGGTAGCCTATTCCCAGAGCGAGCAGGGTCACAAGCAGGGTGCCAATGGCCGCAGCGACCGCAAACCGGCGCCCCAGATCCCGCCGGTCGCTCAGGTCCGTGCCCACCAGGAGCCGCACTCCGGGCGCGGGGTCCAGCACCAGGGCGCGCACGGGCCGGTCGGTCTCGATGCCACCCTCCCGCAGTTCAATCTCGAATTCCGCCCAGCGCCCGTCCCGTCCGCGCATCATCGGCCAGGCCGGCAGGTTGCCGGCAATGACGAACCCTTCGCCGTCGGTCAGGAGGTAGACCGCGTTGATCCGGCTGAACGTGCTGGCCCGCAGGTTCAGCTCGCTGATGATCCCCGGGGTGCCGCTGCGGCCGTAGGCCTCGAGGAGGCCCAGGGCATCGCGCTCGATGACGGCATCCACCTCGGTGTTGATGAAGCGCGTGGTGAGCAGGTAGATGACAAAGACCAGCGCCACCAGCGCCGCGGCAAAGCTGGCCGCATAGACCACCGACAATCGCAGCGCCGAGGTGCGCACGTCAGTCGGCCCGGAGCGTATAGCCGGCGCCGCGCACGGTGTGAATGAGGGGCTTGTCGAAGCCCTTGTCCACCGCCTGACGCAGCCGGCTCAGGTGCACGTCGATGACATTGGTCTGCGGGTCGAAGTGCAGGTCCCAGACGCCCTCGAGCAGCATCGTCCGGGTGACGACCTGCCCTGCCCGGCGCAGCAGGTACTCGAACAACTTGAATTCCCGGGCCGTCAGCTCGATGCGGCGACCGCCCCGGGTGACCGTGCGCGCCAGGACGTCCATTTCCAGGTCCGCGAGCCGCAGCTTCATCTCGGGAGCGGGCGCGACCTGGCCCCGGCGCAGCAGCGCTTCAATACGGGCCAGCAGTTCAGCCAGGGCAAAAGGCTTGGTCAGGTAGTCGTCGCCGCCGGCCTGCAGGCCCTCAACCCGGTGATCCACGGAACCGAGGGCGGAGAGAATGAGGACGGGCGTCCGATTACCCTGCTTGCGCAGGATCTCGATGATCGTCAGCCCGTCCAGGTACGGCAGCATGCGGTCTGCCACGATGCCGTCGTACTGGTTCTCCGTCGCCCGAAACAGGCCATCGCGCCCGTCCGCCGCGTGATCAACCCGGTAGCCGGCTTCCGTCAGCGCCTTGACGAGGTAGCCGGCGGCGTCCCGGTCGTCTTCTATCAGCAGCAGATTCATCACTGAATCCTAGCAGCTGCGGCTCAACGCCCGCCCGCCCCGAGGGGCGACCGCTGGGTTCTTACCCGGTGATCGTCAGCGGCAGGAATATCCGGCCCTCATTGCGCTGGATCAGCAGTGGAATGGGCTGGCCCTTGGGCAGCTTGCCCGCGAGACCGGCCAGTTCCTGGGGACTGCCAACCAGCTGATCGCCAACCTGGAGGATGATGTCGCCGGCGTTCACCCCAGCCCGGGCTGCCGGGCCGGCAGAGACCCCCACCACCAGCACGCCGCCCGTCTCGATGCCCGTCTGCTCGCGCTGTTCCGCCGTGAGGGCGGCAACCTGGACGTTCAGGATGCCGGGCTTCTGCTCCTCCTGGTCATTGGCGGCCACGACTTCGTCTTCCGCGGGCTTGAGCTGCGCAACAGTCAGCTTGATCTGCCGGGACTTCTTGTCCCGCCATACCGTCAGCGCCACTTCGGTACCCGGCCGCGTCTCACCCACCAGGGGGGGCAGATCCGCCGACTGGTTGATCGGCGTGCCATTGAACTCGAGGATGACGTCGCCTGGTTTCAGGCCCGCCTTGCTGGCGGGTCCCGTCTTGTCGACCTGGCCAACCAGTGCGCCCGCGGGCTTGTCCAGTCCGAAGGACTTGGCGAGGTCCCCGTTCAGGGTCTGGATGCCCACACCCAGCCAGCCCCGCTGCACGCTGCCGGTAGCGGCCAGCTGGCGCGCCACGCTTACGGCCGTGTTGATGGGAATCGCGAAGGAGAGGCCCATGTAGCCACCACTGCGACTGTAGATCTGGGAGTTGATCCCCACGACTTCGCCCCGGGTGTTGAACAGCGGGCCGCCGGAATTACCCGGATTGACGGCCACGTCGGTCTGGATGAAGGGCACGTAGTTGCCATCCGGCAGGCTGCGGCCCAGGGCGCTGACGATGCCCTGGGTAGCGGTGTGCTCCAGGCCAAAGGGTGAACCGATGGCCAGCACCCAGTCGCCGACTTCGAGCTGGGAGGAATCGCCGACCTGCACGACCGGCAGCCCCTTGGCATCGATCTTGAGCAGGGCAACGTCCGAAGCCTTGTCGAGACCGATGACCTTGGCCGTCTTCTCGGAATTGTCGGCGAGCTTCACGATGATCTCGTCGGCACCATCGACCACATGGGCGTTGGTCAGGATCTCGCCATCGGCAGAAATGATGAAGCCTGACCCGAGGGAGTTACCTTCCCGCGGGCCTGGCCTGGAGCGGGGACCCGGCATCCCGCGAAACTGACGGAAGAGCTCTTCCATGCCCGGTGGCATACCCGGTGGCATACCCTCCGGCAGGCCATTCATGCCCTGACCCTCCTCTTCCTTCTGGGTAGTGCTGATGTTGACGACGCTCGCCTGATTGCGCTTGATGATGGCCTTGAAGTTCGGGAGTCCCGGCTGCGCCTCCGTTGACTGAGTGGGTGTTGACTGAGTGGGCGGTACCTGAGCGGGGCTGGTCAACGGCTCGGCGGGTCCGGAGACGGCAGGCCCGGACAGGGCGCTGCCGAGCATCACGGCGGCGGTCACAGCGACGAGCACCAGAGGGACTTGGTAGCGCATGGATGAGATCCTGAATCTTCCAGATGAAAATTGTGAAGGAGACGACAGAGCTGCAACCTGGATAGTAGCCGGAGTCAGACCCGGTTCGTGACACCGGCGAGCGGCGGAGCCGTCATCGCCTGAGACAGAGGGGGGACAGAGTTCAGGCTGTGCCGTGCCCGCTTGCCCACCCGCCGGTGCCACTAAGTCACGTCGTCGAAAGTCCAGGTCATCTCTACACGTCGTGCCTGGGGAGGGGGTGACTCACCAGAGCACGGGGCAATAGTGGACCCCGCCCCATCGCGGGAGCGTTGCGGGGAACTTAAGATTTCTTAATTGGGGTCGGGCTTGAGGGTGGCGAAAGCCTGGCGCCAGGCCCCGGGGGCGAGACTGGGGTCATTGACCAGCTCGACAGTGGCATTGCGGGCTCCGGGCTGGCTGAGGCTTTCAATCAGCACCAGGGCCAGATCGTCCCGGGACAAGGTGCTGCGCAGCAGGGGCCGCCAGTTGTCCCCCTGCTCGAGACGCAGGCCCTGCTGGCCGGCCGGCTGATTCACGAGCCCGCCGGGCCGGACAATGGTGTAGGTGAGGCCGCTGGCCCGGAGGTAGTCCTCCCCCTTCAGGCGCCAGCCCAAAGCGCCCTTCGTCGCCTTGTTGAAGGGATGGGCCGGATCGGTCACGCCGATCGCCGTGAGCAGCACAAAGTGCTGCACCTGCTCCTGGCGGGCAGCGTCCACCAGATTGCGGACCCCGCCGTAGTCAACGAACTCCGCGCTGTTGTCGTCGCCCACCGTGTTGGCGCCGATGACGCTGATGACCCGCCCGACGCCCTGCATGGCAACCGCGACCTGCGCCGGATCACGGACGTCGCACTCCACCCAATCGACTCCGGCAAAATCCGGGCCCAGGCGCTGCTCGGCAGCGGCCCGGCTGCGGGTCATGGCCCGCAACGGGATGCCCTGCTCCTTGAGGCGCTGGATCACATAGCGCCCGGCCCGACCGGAAGCCCCGGCTACCAGGACCAGCTCGCCGTCCCGGGACGGTGCGCTGGCGCAACCCGGCAGGGCGAGAATGAGCGCCAGGACAAGGCCAGTCAGGCACCGGCGGTTCATCCCCGGAACACGGCGATCCCGGCCAGGGAACGGAAGGGCGCCGTGAAGCCGGCGTCCATCTGCTGCACGATCTTTTCCTCCTTGAGGTCGATACGCGCGGCAACCCCGGTCCAGACGTTGGCGGCCAGCGCGTAGCGCGGGTCCACATCGGGCGTCACCTGGGCCCAGCCGTAACCGGGGAGCGGGATGTGCTGCAGGACCTTGCCCGCCTCGTCATACACCGCGAGGCCGTCGGCGACAGTGCACAGCAGCCGCCCGTCCGCGAGATAGGCCACGGCGATGAACCAGCGCTTGTCGGTGCGATCGTAGGGATCTGCATCGGGGTAGCCGGCGAGGTCCGGCATCTGGCGGCGATTGCGCAGGTCGTAGCGCATCAGCCGGCGGGCGGTCTCCGTCGTGTAGGTGATGAACTCCCCGGACGGGTGCAGCGTGGAGTGGGTGACACCCTTGAAGCGGGTCGGCTCCGG
Source organism: Gammaproteobacteria bacterium (assembly GCA_031409515.1). Taxonomy (GTDB): domain Bacteria; phylum Pseudomonadota; class Gammaproteobacteria; order Steroidobacterales; genus SHZI01. The sequence goes on from JANNXJ010000025.1 coordinate 11,555, forward strand.
CGCGTACTCGGTGGGGTAATCGTCCAGCAGCTTCAGGTCAGGGCTGTACTTATAGATGTGTCCGACACCCAGCGTGCCATCCGCAAGAAACTTGGCGCTGGTGCCCTTCCAGATCTCCTTGCCGATGAAGTACTCACCGAAGTAGTGATTGCCGGCCTTGTCCCAGCTGACGCTACCGAAGGAGCGTCCCGAGTCCCAGGGCGGCAGCTCCTTCGCGTCCGGCGTGGCCCGCACCGCGATGTGGTCGTGGCAGTCGAAGCCCCAGAGGGTGCCGTCCGGCGCCACCGTGCAGCCGACGATAAAGTAGCGGGTGCCGCTGGTGTACCAGGTGCCCTTCGCGATCCAGTTCTTGTCGAACTGGAGGATCCGCCCCTCCCCCATGTGATCGTCATCCGGGTTGTTGAGGTAGGTACAGCCCAGAAAAATGTCACCCTTTTCAAAGGGTTTCAGCGTGGAAGTCTTTTGCACTGACGGAACTCCTTGGGATGTCTCCCCCGGATTATTGCCGAATCCTTTGGCCAAGTCCTGGCGAAATATGGCTGTCCCGTAGTTGCGAGCGCGCGTCCATGTACATCAATTTCTGGTATCCCGTTGGCCGGACGGAAGACGTGACGGACAAGCCGGCGAGCGTCCGGTTGCTGGGTCTGCCCTTCGTCGCCTGGCGGGACTCGAAGGGCACGGCTCACGTGATGAGCGACACCTGTGTCCACCGGGGGGCCTCACTCAGCAAGGGCACGGTCAAGGACGACTGCATTGTGTGCCCCTACCACGGCTGGCGCTACGAGGCCGGTGGCAAGTGCAAGACCATTCCCTCACTGGGGGCGGACGCCAAGGTGCCGTCCCGGGCCAAGATCGACAGCTATCCCGTCGAAGAACGGTACGGCCTGGTGTTCGCCTTCCTCGGTGACCTGCCAGCAGCCGAGCGACCCCCCATCTACACGATTCCGGAGTGGGACCAGGAGGGCTGGCGGGCTACCCCGGTCACGATCATCGAACTCGATCTGTACTTCGAACGCTCCATGGAAAACGGCCTGGATCCCGCCCACAACGAATTCGTCCATCCGTCCCAGGGGTCGCCGGGGATGGAGCCGGACTACCTGAAGTACGGCCTGAACCTGGAAAACTCCGAGTGGGGTACGAAGTTCTTCGTGGCCTTCGACGAGAAGACCCACCAGCAGTCGGACTTCACGGGCCTGCGCGCCTCGAAGAGTGGCGTCCGGGCCGGTTCGGGGAGTCACGGTCCCAATCACCTGCAAACCTGGATCAACTTCAGCGCCACCAACTCGTTTCACCAGTACTTCTTCGAGGCGCCGGTGGACGAGGCCCACACCCGGGTCTACTTCATCAACACGCGTAACTGCATGATGGATCCGAAGATGGATTCCCGGGCCTACGACGCCAACATGAAGGTGGCCAATGAGGATATTGCGGTGCTGATGCACCTCAATCCGATCCGCACGCCCGAGAGCAACATCAAGGAGATCCTGCTGCCCACCGATCAGGCCGTGGTCAAGTACCGGGAGTATCTCGGCCAGTGGGAAGAGCGGGGCTGGCGCGTCGACCTGAAGAAGCTGCGGGCGGATGCCGGCGACGTCGCCTACGCCATCCCCTGCCCCGACCGGCGCACGTCCGGCAACTGGGTGCTGGACGCGGTGCCGCTGCTGCCGGGAAAAGACGCTGCCACTGATGCTGCCACCGCCACCGTAGGAGCGGCTTTAGCCGCGACCGCCCCCCGCACCGCCGGAGTGGGTCGCGCCTGAAGGCGCTCCTACGGGTCCAGTTGCAGCGCTCTGGCGAGGGCCAGCGCGGCGCCAAAATCGTCGGCAAACGAGAGACGCCCCGGCACAGGAAGAAACTTCATGCCATCGAGAACCTTGCGGGGCTGGGCCTGGAGCCCCGACAGGATGAGGTGAATGCCTCGCCGCTCGCAGCGGTCGGCAAGCCCCTGCAAGGCATGGACCCCGCTGGCGTCCATCATCGGCACCAGCCGTGTCCGGAGAATGAAGACTCTCGGTGCCTTGGCAAACTGATCCAGTACATCGTCCAGCCGGCTCGCGACGCCAAAGAATAACGGGCCACTGATCTGGAAGGCCTCGACTCCGGGTGGTAGCCGCAGCCGCTGCTCCCGGTCCGGGTCCGCAGCGCGATCGTCAGCTTCCTCATCCATCGCCAGAGTACCGCTCCGGATCTCCACGACGCGGGCCATCCGGTCCATAAACACCAGGGCCGCCAGCACTACACCCACTTCGATAGCCAGGGTCAGGGTGGTGAAGACCGTGAGCCCAAAAGTCACGAGGAGGACGAGCCCGTCGCCCCGCGGGGCAGACAGGAGGTGCCGGAAACGCTCGTGCTCGCTCATGTTGTAGGCCACTACGGTCAGCAGTGCCGCCAGTGAAGCGAGCGGCACATAGCTCACCAATGGTGCGGCAACGACCAGAAACAGCAGTAGCAGCACGGCGTGCAGCATCCCCGCCACGGGGGAGACCGCGCCGGCCCGCACGTTGGTCGCTGTCCTGGCGATGGCGCCAGTCGCCGGCAGGCCACCGAACAGACCCGAGACCGTGTTGGCGACACCCTGCCCCACCAGCTCCATGTTTGACCGGTGGCGACGCCCCGTCATGCCATCGGCAACCACCGCCGACAACAGGGACTCGACGCCGGCCAGGAAGGCGATAGTGAAGGCAGCGGGTAGCAGCTCCTGGAGACGCGCGAGGGAAACTGCCGGGAGGCTGGGCACAGTGACGAGATGGGGCAGCTCCCCAAAGCGCGAACCAATGGTCTCGACCGGCAGCCCCAGCATCTGGGCAGCCACTACGCCGGCGATAACGACGAGCAGAAAGCCCGGGGCCTTTGGCGCCAGCTTCCGGATCACGACAATGGCCACAATAGACACCACCGCAAGCCCCACCGCCCAGGGGTTGGTGCCGGACAGTCCGCCCAGGATGGCGGTCAGCTTGGGCAGGAACTCCGCCGGTACGTTGCGCACCGTCAGACCCAGCAGATCAGGTATCTGGCTGAAAAAGATGATCACGGCGATGCCCGCTGTGAAGCCGGTAATCAGCGGCTGGGGCATGTACTTCATCAGCGTGCCGAAGCGCATCAGGCCCGCGATGATGAGGATGATGCCGGCCATGCAGGTGGCCAGCACGAGACCGTCGTAGCCATGCCGGAGAATGACGGCGTATACCACCGGGATGAAGGCCCCGGTCGGCCCGCCAATCTGGACCCGGGAGCCGCCCAGCGCCGAGACCAGGAACCCGGCAACGATCGCCGTCAGGAGGCCCTTATCCGGTGTCGTGCCACTCGCGATGGCAATGGCGATGGCCAGCGGGAGAGCCACGATCGCCACCGTGAGGCCGGCCACCGCGTCGCGACGGAAGGCATCAAGGCTGTAGCCCTCGCGCAGGACGGTGACCAGCTTGGGTTCAAAGATAGAAACGGTGGCTACTCCAGTGCGACTTCTGATCGGAGTATAGAGCTGCCCTCCACAGCGGGCCCTCTGGGGTACGTTATTGCGCTAGATACCCGTGAACAGGAGGTCGAGCGGCTTGATCATCACGTAGCGGGCACGCGTCGCTGGATTGGGATTCCTGTAGACGGTGAACTGCCCCATCAGAAGTTACGCAGACCGTCGCTGAACACCCCGCGGGCCCCGACGTCGGCGTTGTACCCCTCTATCGCCCCGCGGTTCTCCTTCAGCCACTCCGCGCTGCGGCGCTGGCGCAACTTCTCGGCCAGGGCCAGCAAGTCGCTGTTGATGGTCCCGTTGGTAGCCTTCTTGCGGGCGGCTGGGTCGAAGGTGAATTCCATAGGATGACTAATGGGCATGATGATGGGCATAACCTACCCACACAGCTACGATGGATCAACACCTGAAGCACCAGCTCAGGATGGGCCGCTCGCCGGGCTGCGTCAGCCCCGGAAATGGGTAGTCTTTAGCCGGTTTTGACTCAACCGGCCTTTGCATTCAGGTCGTCACGGCCTCGGGCCACGCACCCGGAAATCCGCGACAACAGGACCGAACATCTCGGCCGAAGGCATACCGGGAAAGCTGTGTGGCGCACCAGTCCTGGCCCAGGGAAATCCCTCGGCAGTGCAGGTCTCGGCGAAGGGCGAGAACCAGGCGTGGTCCTCGAGCATCGTCGCCCTGACATTCACGAAGGCGTCCATGCCCCTCGGCCGCGTAAACAACCAGCTCTTGCAGGACGGGCAGTGGAAGTGCCGGTCCTCCCCCTGGTTGCCGCCGACAACAGGCTCGCCCTCGACCACCTCGAAGCCGGACGCTGGCACGAGGACACTCAGGGAATAGGCGCTGGCCGTCATCCGCTGACAGCCCGCGCAATGACACGCCAGGGTCAGGACAGGCGTTGCGGTAACGCGCATACGCACTCGTTCGCACCTGCAGTGCGCCGCCCAGGGCAGTTTCCAGTCGCTCACCGGCTCATCCGCCTCGGCAGCTGCGGCTCCCCCACGCCCTGGCTGCGGAGGTAGTCGTCGTAGCCCCCGTGGAAGTCCACGATGCCGTCCGTCTTCATCTCGATCACCCGGGTGGCCAGTGAGCCCACGAACTCCCGGTCGTGGCTCACGAAGATCAGCGTGCCGGGATAGTTTTCCAGCGCCAGGTTGAGGGCCTCGATGGATTCCATGTCCAGGTGATTAGTCGGCTCATCCATGAGGAGCACATTGGGCTTGAGGAGCATCACCTTGCCGAAGAGCAGGCGGCCTTCCTCGCCACCGGAAATCACCTTGACCGACTTCCGGCTCTCGTCCTTCGAAAACAGCATGCGGCCCAGCGTTGCCCTTAGCGCCTGTTCATCGTCAGTCTTCTGCTGCCACTGGCGAATCCAGTCGAAGAGCGTGAGGTCAGCGGCAAAGTCGTCACTCCGATCCTGGGGCACGTAACCCAGGGCAACGTTCTCGGACCACTTGATCGTGCCCTTCTCCGGCGCCAGCTCCTGCATCAGGCACTTCAACAACGTGGTCTTGCCGACGCCGTTCGCCCCGATGATCGCGATCCGCTCCCCTACCTCTACTTTGAGGTTGAGACTCTTGAACAATGGCACCCCGTCGTAACCCTTGGTCAGGCCCTCGACCTCCACTGCCTGGCGGTAGAGCTTGCGGGCCTGGTCAAAGCGGATGAAGGGGCTCACCCGGCTCGAGGGCTTCACCTCCACCACCTCGATCTTCTCGATCTGGCGGGCTCGCGACGTTGCCTGCCGCGCCTTCGACGCGTTGGCAGAGAAGCGGCTGACGAAGGTCTGCAACTCGGCGATCTGGGCCTTCTTCTTGGCGTTGTCGGCCAGCAGGCGCTCCCGGGCCACCGTGGAGGCGGTCATGTACTGGTCGTAGTTGCCCGGATAGATGCGCAGCTCGCCGTAGTCCAGGTCCGCCATGTGGGTGCAGACGCTGTTCAGGAAGTGCCGGTCGTGGGAGATGATCACCATCGTGCAGTCCCGGGAGTTCAGCAGGTCCTCGACCCAGCGGATGGAATTGATGTCCAGGTTGTTGGTGGGCTCGTCGAGCAGCAGCACATCCGGATTGCCGAACAGCGCCTGGGCGAGCAGCACGCGCAGTTTCCAGCCGGGCGCCACCTCGCTCATCAGCCCCGCATCCAGTTCCGGCGGAATGCCCACGCCGCGCAGGAGTTCGCTGGCCCGGGACTCAGCCGTGTAGCCGTCCATCTCGGCAAACTGGGTTTCCAGGTCGGCAACCCGCATGCCGTCTTCCTCGCTCATCTCCGGCAGGGAGTAGATCCGGTCCCGCTCCTGGCGCACCGGCCAGAGCTCCGCGTGGCCCATGATCACGGTGTCGATCACGGCAAACTCTTCAAAAGCGAACTGGTCCTGGCGCAACTTGCCGAGCCGAATCCCCGAATCCAGCGCCACGTTGCCCGCCGTGGGGACGAGATCGCCCCCGAGGATCTTCATGAAGGTGGATTTGCCACAGCCGTTGGCGCCGATAAGGCCGTAGCGATTGCCATCGCCGAACTTGGCCGAGACGTTCTCGAACAAGGGCTTGGCGCCGAACTGCATGGTGATGTTGGCCGTGGTAATCAAGGGGGCAATCCTGAGACAGAGGGGGGGTGGGACCGGGTGGGAGATGCTACACGCTAGAATCCCCCCATGACCATGCGACTTTTCGACTTCGACAGGGCGCCAAACCCCCGGCGGGTCCGTATCTTCCTGGCAGAGAAGCAGCTCCGGATCCCCCGGGTAAACGTCAACCTGTTCCGCATGGAACAGCTGTCCCCGGAATTCATGGCCATCAACCCGGGCGGCACGGTGCCGGTGCTGGAAACCGACGACGGCACCTACCTCACCGAGTGTCTCGCCATCTGCCGCTATCTCGAGTTCCTGCAACCGGAACCGCGGCTGTTTGGCGGCACGCCACGCCAGGAAGCCCTCACCCTCATGTGGACGAACATCGTGGAGAACGAGGGCCTGCCAGCGGTCGCCGAGGTACTGCGCAACCTCTCACCCGGGTTCAGGGACCACGTGTTTCCGGGGCCAGTACCCTACCCGCAGATTCCGGCACTCGTCCCGCGGGGCCGGCAACGGACGGAGCAGTTCTTTGACCGGGTAGCGCAGCAGCTGCAGCACCACCAGTACCTGGCCGGTGGCGAGTTCTCGTTTGCCGACATCAGCCTGTTCGTGACTGCGGAATTCGCCGGCTGGGTCGAGATCCAGCCGCTGCAGAAGAGGCCGGCCCTCCAGCGCTGGTACGAGCGGGTGGCGTCTCGGCAGAGCGTCGGGGCCTAGCAGCTGCTCCAGGGCAAGTCTGCGTCAGTGCCCGTCAGTGCTTCCTGAGCCCGGCGCAGTTTACGGCGGGCCCGAAACACGTCCTGCCTTGCCAGAGCCTCAAGCCAGGTGTCCAGGCCGGCATCAAGCTGGAGTAGCGCCTCCCGGGCGGCCCGCAACTCAGCAACACCTTCGAGCCAGTCTTTCTCGTGCACTGGATCGGACGGGCTGACCGCCGGCCCGGCAACAGCGGGTGCGCGGACCGGGCGGGAGGCAACGACCGGCTGCCGGCGGGGCGCCGGCCGGCGCCAGGGCCGGGCCCAGGCGACTGCGGCGGTCCAGGGTTCCGTGCTGGGTGCCAGTTCCATCTCACACCTCGATAAAGAGAAGACAGGAACGCTTTTGCACGAGTCGTGCCAGACCGGAAGGGCCCGGTTCTTCAGGGCTGGCGCCGTCCGGGTCCGGAACCGCGCACCAAACTGGGGCGCCACCGCAGAGCGGCAGTCCCGATCCGGTGCGTCTTCACAGGATGAGCGCGCCGAGGAACAGCCCGATCATCACGAAAGCGATCACCACTTTCCCCACCAGCCCGGCCATGAGGCCCAGCCAGGTGGCGATACCCACCCGCACGGCGCGCTGGTGATCCCGCTGCGCGAGGTACTCACCGGCCGCCGCGCCCAGGAGCGGCATGAACAGCACGCCGACCAGGCCCAGGAACAGGCCGGCCAGGGTGCCCAGGGCGGCGCCGATGATGGCCTGGCGGCTGGCTCCGGCCTTGCGGGCACCCAGCAGGCCGGCCACATAGTCCAGGGCCCAGGCCACCAGGGCGAGTACCCCGACGATGACCACGACGCCGACGCCCACCCGGGTGAAGTCGTCGGTCCAGGCACCGAGCACTATGCCTGCGAGCACAAAGAGGGTACCGGGCAGTGCCGGCAACACCGTGCCTGCCAGGCCGAGAATTATCAGGGCGACGCTGAGGAACCAGAGAAGTGCATCGGCCACGTCGGACCCGTCCGTCAGATCTGCAGCCAGGCCAGCAGACCAATCACAATTCCGACGCCGCCCAGACGGATGACGCCGTAGACGAGCCAGCGGCGCCGGGTGAGCAACGCGATGGCGGCCATGGCGATGGAAATCTGCAGCACCGTCGTGGCCTGGGACCAGCGGTGATGCCGACGCAACTGCTCGTCGCTCGCCACGTCCAGGGCGATGGCCTCGGCGTCGAGCCCGGCAGCAACGCCCCCGAGCGTCTGCACCTCGGCCGCATGCCGCTCCACCTCGCCCTGAAAGTACGCCTTCCTGGCGTCCGGAACCAGCTCAAGAGCGACCTCGGCAAGATCCTGCCCGGCGCTGGCTGTCTGCAACGCCGCCCACTTGCTCTCGGCCTCTGTGCGGCAAATGGAGGCCTCGTTCTCCAGGCGCAGAGCCTCGGACTCCGTCGCCCCGCTCATGAAAGAGAAGATCGCCCCGATGGTGGCAAGAATTGCCGTCGCTACCGCCAGCTTCCCGCCGAAGCTGTCGATGGACCCCGACGCCGCGTGTTCCAGCGCGTGGTCGTGAGGACCGTGAACGTGCATGCCATGGCCGGACATCTCTGGAATTCCTAGGTTGCTGGCGTGTGTGCCGAAGGCATTACATCAAAAGCCACGCTGATCCGTTCTCCCGGCTGAGCAAAGGGCAGTGTGCGATGCCAGAACCAGGAGGGGAACACCACGAGCCGCCCGGGCGTCGCGCTCACCCGGCGCCGGTCCGGTTCTGTCTGGAAGGGGATGCGGGCGGGTGGCTCACCGAACTCCAGAGCGCCGTCATCACCCAGTCCCGGCGGTACCGTCACGTAGTAGACGCCACTCAGCCAGGCGAGCGGGTGCAGGTGAGGCAGCTGGTGGCCTCCAGTGCCGAGCAGCGTGCCCCAGATCCGCAGCGTCCAGCGGTCCGCGGCCCAGGCCATGACGGGATGCCGGCCAAAGCCCTCCCGGTGTAATTCTGCGATCACCCGACCCAGCTCCGCATTCAGCGCGTCCCGGAACGCACCGAGCGCCGGCGACGAGTCCGGATCCAGCTCGCCGGTCTGGGCGCCACCCCGGGTCGCTTTGCTCAGCGGACTCGCCAGCAGGGAGGAATCCGCCCGCAGCAGGGCCGCGAGCCGGGCATTGAAGTCCGCGTGGTCGGTGTAGCCGCGGGGAACAGGCAGCTCGCGAATGCGCACCAGTCTTGCCAGGTCGACAAGCTCCCGGGCCGCGTCGGACTGGCCGGCGTCCCGCAGCGCGACCCCGCGGGAGGCGAGCACCAGCCGTTCACCCGGATGGCGCTGCAGAAAGTCCTCACTGAGGCGCAGCGCCTCGGCACTGCGGCCGGCTGCCGACAGCAGCGCGATGAGATCGGCAGTGGCCCGCGCGTTGTCCGGGTTGACGCGCACTGCCGTGTTCAGCGCTGCCCTGGCTTCCACTGCCTGGCCGAGCTGCTGATGGGCCAGACCCAGGTTGATGAGCGCCATGTCGTCGGGTCCGGTCGCAAGAGCGGCTTCGAGCAGCGGCAGGGCAGCGGCGTACTGGCCGAGGCCCACGAGCACCGCACCCTTGGTGGCCAGCAGCTCCGGGCGGTCCGGGAACCCGGCCAGCCCGAGGTCGCACTCGGCCACTGCTTCCTCGCCCCGGCCGGCCTCGACCAGCGTGGTGGCCAGATTGCAGCGCACCTCCAGATCGTCAGGGTCGATCTCAAGCACCCGCCGGTGGCAGGCGATGGATTCTTGTATGTGCCCCCGGTACTGCAGCAGCGCGCCGAGATTGGCGAGCGCCTTGCGGTCGTCGGGGTCCCGGGCCAGGGCCTTGCGGAAGGCGGCCTCGGCCAGGTGCAGATAGCCGCTGGCCAGATAGCTCAGGCCCAGTTCCGCGGCGGGCTCGGGATCCAGCGGCGCCGCGTCGGTGGCCCTGCGCAGCAGCTTGAGCGAACGTTCGAGATCGCCCAGGTCCCTGGCCAGGATGCCCTGAAGACGGAGCGCCTGGGGCTGGGACGGCTCGGCGCGCAGGACGGCGGAGTACTGCGCGTCCGCCTCCTGCACCCGGCCCGCCCGGTGCAGGGCCATGGCCTGGCGCAGCAGTTCGCTGGTGGAATTGTCAGTTGCCCCGGGCATTTACCAGGAGGTTCGCGATTTCCGTTGGCTCAAATGCAGGCCAACGGTGCAGATTTGCGCGTTCATGTGTCGCTCCTCATCACCTACATTTGTCGCTACAATGGAATTCGAATGGGATGAAGGCAAGCGTCGGTCCAACCTCCGGAAGCACGGGATCGATTTCGCCGACTCGGAAGCCATCTTTTCGGGTCCAACGAAGTCAATCCTCGACGACCGATTCGACTATGGAGAAGAACGCGTACAGACGTTTGGCCTGCTCCACGAATGGGTAGTGGTGGTCACCCACACGGAGACTGCCGAAAGAATCCGCGTGATATCAATACGCAAAGCGACCGGACATGAGCAAGCCCTCTTCTTCAAAGGCATCCATGACTAACCTCAAGCGCCTGCGCGCACTCCGGGACAAGGACATTGACCTGTCGGAGAACCCGGAAGTGACGCCGGAGATGTTCGCGAAAGCCATCGTCCGTCGTGGACTCGTGACTGCACCACCCAAGGAGCAGGTTACGTTACGACTCGATGAGGACGTCCTCAAGTGGTTCCGCTCACAGGGCAAGGGCTATCAGACGCAGATCAATGCCCTGTTGCGTGCCTACGTAGACGCACGCCGCAACAAGCGCTGACCTGGGGACCGGCCTAGCCCTGGCGCAGCCATTTCTGCTTCGCACCAAAGCCCAGCTTCCACAGCCAGGTTTCCGTGTAGAGGATCCGCTCGGGAACCACCTTCAGCACCTGCCGCTCAAAGGGCTTGCTGGTATCCATGGCGAGATCGCTCATCCACTCGTGCCAGCGGAAGATCTGCATCCCCCGGTCCCAGCCGGGCGCGTGGGGCTCAATGAGGTGGGCCGTGCCAAAGATCTGGGCGCCCCGGGCGCTGTGCCAGCCGTGATACGCGCCGTGCACCGCGACCGAGATGCGGGGATCCCGCTGCAGTGCTTTGACTTTTGGCGTGCCGGGGTCGGGCAGCATGTAGAGATCCAGCCCGTCGGCATAGAACTCGATGGGGCTGGCGATGGGCTGGCCCTTCGCCGTCACCGTGGCCATCACGCACATGTTGGAGACGCCGAGCAGCTGCTGGATGCGGTCTTCCAGCTGGTCGCGGGGCAGTTCAGTGAGGGGCCAGGGTGGCTCGACCCAGCGATAGGCGGTGCTCATGGGGATTCTCCTTGCAGTGCTATAGTCATTTTATGCTGACACCACGCCGTGATCGACGGCTGATCATCGGGCGGGTTGTCCATTTCGTGTTGTTCCCGCTCATCACCGCCGCAGCCAGCACAACCGGACTGCTGGCGGAAACCCGTTCTGCCGGGAAGCACGAGCACGGCAACAGCAGCCTGAGCATCGCCGTCGATGGCAACGAGATGGCCATCGACCTGGACGGCCCGGCAGATAACCTCATCGGCTTCGAACACAAGCCTTCCACCCCCGAGCAGAAAGCCGTGCTGGCAAAGGCGCTGGACGTGCTGCGGGTTGGCGACGCCCTGTTCCTGACGCCGGCGGAGGCCAACTGCCGGATGGTTTCGGCAGCGGTATCGCCCCCGGAGTTTGGCGCCGACGGGCACTCGGACCTGGAAGCGTCCTGGGAGTTCCGGTGCGGGAATCCCGGAGCATTGCAGTGGGTGGATGTGCAGCTGATGGCGAAGTTCCCGGGCATCGCGAAGCTGGCCACCGGCATCGTGACGCCCGCGGGCCAGAAGGCGGTCGTCCTGACTCCCGGCACAACCCGGGCTCTGCTGCCGCGGCCGGCGCCCGGGAAGTGAGCCTCGTGGAACTCCGGGACGTGAGCTTTGGCTGGCGAACCGGCCAGCCACTGCTGCAGATACCCGCCTTCGATGTGGCCGCCGGTGAACGGGTTTTTATCAGCGGACCCAGCGGCAGCGGCAAGAGTACCCTGCTGGGACTGATCGGCGGCGTGCTGACGCCCACCAGCGGCACCGTCCGCGTCCTCGGGGAGTCGCTGGGCGCGCTCCGTGCGGCCCGCCGGGATGCCCTGCGGGTTGACCGCATCGGCTTCATCTTCCAGATGTTCAACCTGCTGCCCTACCTGTCGGTGCGGGACAACGTGGCCCTGCCCTGCCGGTTCTCCCCCCGGCGCCGGGAGCGGGCCACGGCCGGGGGCCTGGAGCTGCGGCTCGAAGCTGAGCGCCTGCTGGGCCGGCTGGGCCTCGCTGACGCCGGGTTGCTGGACCGCCGGGTGACAGAGCTCAGCATTGGCCAGCAGCAGCGGGTGGCAGCCGCGCGGGCGCTGATTGGCAAACCCGAGCTGCTGATCGCCGACGAGCCCACCTCCTCCCTAGACGCCGATGCCCGGGCCAGCTTTCTCGAGCTGCTCATGACGGAATGCAGGACCGCCGGCAGCGCCATCGTCTTTGTCAGCCACGACCGGTCCCTGGCCGCACGGTTCGACCGGCAGGTCGACCTGCTGGCGCTGAACCAGCTGGCAGGCCAGCGCGCCGCATGAGTGGTCTCGCGACCATTGTCGGCCTCGCCGTCCGCAGCCTCTGGAACCGGCGCGGCACCGCGCTGCTCACGATCTTCTCCATTGCCGTCAGTGTCACGCTGCTGCTTGGTGTGGAGCGCGTGCGCACGGAGGCCCGGGCGAGCTTCGCCAACACGATTTCCGGCACCGACCTGATCGTTGGCGCCCGGAGCGGCGACCTGAACCTGCTCCTCTACTCCGTGTTCCGGATCGGCAACGCCACCAACAACCTCACCTGGCAGACCTACAGGGACCTGGCCCAGCGCCGGGAAGTTGCCTGGACGATCCCCATCTCCCTGGGAGATTCCCACCGGGGCTTCCGGGTGCTGGGCACCAGTGCTGACTACTACGAGCATTACCGGTTTGCCGGCGACCGCACGCTGCAGTTTGCCGCCGGCGGGCCCGTGGCAGACCTGTTTGACGCTGTCATCGGCGCCGACGTTGCCCGGCAGCTCGGGTATCAGTTGGGACAATCGGTCGTCATTGCCCATGGCCTCGGGGCCACGAGCTTCATGAACCACGACGACAAGCCCTTCCTGATCCGCGGGATCCTGACGAAGACGGGCACGCCCGTGGACCGCACCGTCCACGTGAGCCTGGAGGCCATCGAGGCGATCCACGCGGACTGGCAGAGCGGCACCCGCATCCGGGGCCAGGAGATTTCGCCGGATGCCGTCCGCGCCCTGGACCTGACGCCCAAGGCCATCACCGCCGTGCTCGTTGGCCTCAAGTCCCGTGCGGCCTCGTTCCGCCTGCAGCGCGCGCTGAACGAGTACCCGGAGGAACCCCTGTCGGCGATCATTCCGGGGGTGGCCCTGCAACAACTGTGGGATCTCGTCGGCGTCGTGGAAATCGCGCTGCTCGCCATCAGCGGCTTCGTGGTACTGGGCGGCCTGCTCGGCATGCTGACGGCCATCCTCACCAGCCTGAACGAGCGCCGCCGGGAAATGGCTATCCTCCGCTCCGTCGGCGCCCGGCCCTGGCACATCTTTGGACTGCTGGTGAGCGAAGCGGGACTCCTGGCGCTCGCGGGCGTGATCCTGGGCTTCGCCACGCTGTACCTGCTGCTCGCAGGCCTGGCGCCGCTCATCGAAGAGCGCTTCGGCATCTTCGTGGCGCTCCGCCCACCGGGCCAGTGGGACCTGACCATCGCCGGGGTGGTCATCGCGGCAGCTCTGCTCATGGGTGTGCTGCCGGCCTGGCGCGCCTATCGCAACGCTCTCTCTGACGGCCTCACCATTCGGGTATAGGATTCGGGACCATGAACAAGCTGATTGCTCTCGCCGTGCTGGGACTGTCGCTGGTTGCGACCACCGGGTCCGCCGCGCCAGCCAAGCCGAAGGAACTGAGCTGGGACGACCTGATGCCGCCGGTCAGCGCCCCACCACCGCCCGCGTTTCCGGGTTCGGGCATACCTGGCCAAGGCGGGCCCGGGAAGGGCGGGCCAGACCAGCAACCCGGGTCCCCCTACGTGCCAATGTATTCCTACAACCCCGTCAAAGCCCTGGACGGGAAGTACGTGAAGCTGCCTGGCTACATCGTGCCGCTGGAATCCGACGAGGGCGGAGAGCTGAACGAGTTCCTGCTCGTCCCCTACTTCGGTGCCTGCATCCACGTGCCGCCACCGCCACCCAACCAGATCGTCTACGTGAAACTGAAGAAGCCCTTCAACCTCAAGTCCATGGCAGATCCCTACTGGATCACCGGCACCATCACCACCAAGCCCTGGACGGGGGACATGGCGGACACGGACTACGTCATGAGCGGCGACAAGGTCGAGCTGTTCGAGTGGAAGGACTGAGCCGGCTCAGGCCGGCAGCCGGGCACGCCGCCTGGAAACGGGCGACCGATAGCCCACCGGCTTGACGACAAACACATCGCATTCAACCCGGTCGATCACCCGCTCCGCCGTGGTGCCGATGAACGGCTGGCCCAGGCGGCTGCGGGAGACGGCACCGAGCAGCAGGATATCGGCCCCCACGTGCCACACCGCTTCCGGCAGTACCCGGGTCGCCTCGCCCGGGAATACATAGCGATTGGCCGGGAGGATGCCGTGACGGTTGCCCAGACGTTCCACGGCGTCGATCCGGCTGTGCTCCACGTCATCCGCGTGGATGATGCTGATGGTCCCACCGATGCTGGCGACGAGCGCCTGGGCCGCACCAAGCAGCCGGGTATCGAGCCGGGAGCGGCCGGCCTGAACGTGCCCGGGATCGACGGCGACCAGCACCTGCGGTTTCTTCGGCAGCGCACCGCCCCGCACCAGCCACAGGGGGCAGGGACAGCTGCGGATCAGTTCCCAGTCGGTGTTCGAGAGAATCCACCGGACCAGCCGGTTGTGGTGGCTGGTTTCGGCAATGAGCAGGTCCGGTCGGGTCGCCAGTACATGCCGGACCACTGCCTCGTGCTCGGGGTGATCCCACTCCACCACGCACTGCACCCGCAGGCCCCGCCGGCGCAGAGTGACCGCCAGGGCTTCCAGCTTCCGGCGGCGCTCCCGCAGGGCGGCGTCGATCATCTCGGCTGCCGAGATGCCCGCTGCGTTCGCCGTCGGCTGGGGCAGCACGAAGGTGTTCAGCAGGGTCAGGCGGGCACGACAACTTGCCGCCAGTGCGGCGGCCTTCTGCAAGGCCGGGTGGGCCTTCTGCAGCGGGTCGACGACGACAACAATGGACTTCCAGGGGCTGGCTGGCATGGCGGCTACCGCTGTATGGAACTGAGGTATTCGACCAGCCGGTCGATGAGGCCCTGGGCGACGGCCCGGCTGGGCTGATTCTCCGGCACCTGCGCCTCGAGCTCGTAGCCCCAGACCGGCATCGGCCGGGTACCGTGGGCAGGCAACACAGCCCGCCCATCAATGATTTCCCGAACGCGATCCGCCGGAAAACGGCCACCCGCGCGCTTCGACAGCTGGGTGAGATCCGGGATCAGAACCTTGATCGAAGGTGCGACAGGCCCGTCGCCATAGCCGAACTTGCCATGGCAGCTGGCGCAGAAGCGCTGGAACAGCTGGTCGCCGTTGTAATCCAGGAACGGGGTCAGGTCAGTGGCCTGCGCCGCGGGGGCAGTCGCGAGAAGGACGGCCAAAAGAAAACTCTTGCGGGTGCTGATCATCATCCGACGATAGTACCCAATACCACCCTCCAGAATCGGGGAAACTACCTACCCGCTGGCAGCCCGGCTCTGCGCATCCAGGACCACGCGCCGCCGCTCGGCATACGCCACATCCTCGACCCACAGGCGCGACGCCCGCCGCTCGAGCCAGGGACGAGCCCACCGGGCCAGGGGCAATACGTACTTGATCTGCGGCCGGTCGGACGTGGCGAGCGTGGCCTCGATGACGGCACAGTGCGTGTCGTCGATGGGCGTGGCGTGGGTTTCCACCACCGAGCCAGCACCATCGCCAGCGACGATGGTCATGACGATGGTCCGGGGGTCCGGGCAGTGAAAGCGGGCGTCCACCTCGACGGCCAGGCGACCCAGAACGGCGAAGGCCACCCGTACCGTGATCTCGTCGTCCCGGCGCTCGACGACCCGCAGACGGCGAAAGGTGTGGGGGTGATAGTGCACGCCGTGCCAGGGATCAAGCCGGTTCGCGAGCAGATCCTCCGGGCGGCAGCGGGCTTCCAGGCGCACGACCGCATCGATGTAGCGGTCAGGACGCACCGGCAGAACGGGCTGCTCGGTGGGCGCCTCGCCCGCGTCGTCCAGCCGGACCCAGACGAGCACGCCATCGTCATGCAGGGGCAGCGGCCGCCAGGCACCCTGGGGTTTATCGCCCAGTTCCATGCCGTGCCAGGGGCACACCAGCCGGCCCTGGCGCACACAGCCGGCCGCCAGCGACGCGCCCATGTGCGGGCAGGCATCCGGCGCTGCCATCAGGCCGCTGGGGCCATGCCAGATGACGAACTCCCGATCGTCGATGCGGTAGCGGCGCGGTGCTGACTTGCTGGCTTCGACGCCGAAGCGGCGCCGCTCGTCCACCACGAACCAGCCACCGCCCGAACGGCCCATCGCGATCTGCAGGGCGCTCGCCATCCACCGCGGGTCCGCCTGCTGCCAGTCCGGCAGCGTCGACGCGGGGGGCAACGCGGGCAGCGGTCGCCCGAAGAGGAGGAGTTCGCTCATGAGGACCGGGCAAGGGGGCCGCGCACGGCCACGGACCACAGCGGCTCGGGCCGGACGCCCAGGCCATCAAGCAGGGTGCTGGCGGCCAGCATGCCCGCCGACGCGGCCCGCTCCATGAGTGCGGTGGGAAAAGGCAACTGCACAAAATCTCCAGCCAGGCTGAGACCCCGGAAGGGGGTACGCACCTCCGGCCGAAGCATGTAGCTGCCCGGCGCGAAGGCCGGGCAATCCTGCCGCAGAAGAAAGCGGTCTTCAATGATCCCTGCGGCTGCAGTCTCCGGGTAGAGCGTGTGCAGACCCGCGAGCAACTGGGTTTTCTCTGCCGTCTCGTCGGCACCGGTGGGCAGCGCGTAGGCGTGCAGCTCAACCACGGAGCCACCGGTACGGGCTGCCCACGCGCGGCTCTCGTCCTCAAGACTCTCGTAGACAGAAATATTGTCGAGCGGGCCGACGCCCGCCGTGCCGGCAAAGGCCGACCGGCCGGCCGCCACAGGCCGGTTTAGCCACAGGCGCCAGACGGCAAAGGCATTGGTGACGCGGAGTGAGTCGATGCGGCGGCGCCAGTCGGCGTCGTCGAGACCCCGGGAGGCGCCGACGATCGCCTTGATACCCGGCACTTCGGTGGCGAGTACGACCAGATCGGCTGTCAGCGCTTCGCTGTCCGTCTCCACGACCCACTGTCCGTCACTGGCTTTGTCCTGGCGGACCAGGGCTCGCGCGCTGATACCGGTGCGCACCGTAGCCCCCAACCGGCCCAGCAACTCGCCCAGGGGCTGGAAGATGGCCCGGGAGAAGGGTCGGTCAGCCACATCGAACACGAGCCCGTCGTAATTGGCCGTGAAATAGAAGTGCATCATCTGCAGCAACTCCGCCGCCGACATGTCTGCCTGGGGATTGAAGCAGGAGTGGGCAAAAACGTGGAGCAGGCGCTGGCGGGCCAGGGCTGGAAAGTTGAGTGAGTCCAGGTAGGACTCCGCCGTGCGCTGGTCGAACTCCGCGTAGGTCTGCGGACGGTCAAAACGCAGCATGGCCATGGCCGCCGGCACGTTCACCTTCATCAGGTCCCGAATCCCCAGGGTCTCGGTGCGCCAGGTGAGCTTCGCCACGTTGAAGAGCGGTGCATGGGTCAATCCGGCGAAGGACTCGTTGCCGGTGGGCGTCAGGATCGGGTAGTCGGTAGTGGGCTTCAGGAAGCCAAGCTCCGGATCCACCCGCCGCAGCAGTTGCCGCAGGTTGTAGTACTGGCGGAAAAAGCCGTGGAAGCCCCGCTCCATGTCGAAGGTGGTGCCATCCTTCAGCCGGTCGGTCCAGGCACCAGCGCGGCCGCCGAGGAAGGTCTCCCGCTCAAGCACCGTCACCCGGACGCCACGCTCCGCCAGGACTACGGCAGCCGCGAGACCAGCGAGGCCACCGCCGATGACGATGGCGGTGGCAGGTTGGGGTGGCGATGTCAGCTGGCCGTTGAAGGCTGGCAGGGCGACGGGCTTGGCGTGTCTGGATGGGGGTGGAAGCATCTAATGCCGCACGATCAGCACGACACCCACAATCAGCAGCGCAGCACCGAGGATCCGCCAGCCATTCATCTCATGAGGTGCAAACCCCAGCCAGCCGTAGTGGTCCAGCACCAGCGACATCAGGAGCTGCCCGCCGATCAGGAGGGCCAGCAGCGGCGCAGAACCGAGCCGTGGCGCCAGGAACGCAGACGCCGCCACGTAGGTCGCGCCGAACAGGCCACCCAGCCAGTTGACCGGCGGCACGCCCCGCAACGCTGCTGCGGAGGGCCAGTTGGCCCGCATCAGCAGCAGGTAGATCAGGATGGCCACGGTGCCGACCAGGAAGTTGCCGAGGGCAGCGAGGCCGGGATCACCGAGATACTGGCGCACCTGGGCGTTCAGCCCCACCTGCACTGAAAGACCACCGCCGATCAGCAGCGCAATCACCATCAGCCACAGCGACACGGGGTCAGGCCTGACGCTGACGGGAGGCTGCCGGGGCGCGCAGCTCGCCGAGCGTGCGCTCCAGAATATCGAGCCCCTCGTTCACCAGCGCATCGCTGGCCGTCAATGCCACCAGGAAACGCACCACGTTCTTGTGCTGGCCACAGGACAGCAGGATGAGCCCATTGCAGGCGGCCGCCAGCACCAGCTCCCGCGTGAGTTCGGCATCTGGCTGGTCTGCCTTCCCGTCCCGCACGAGTTCCATGGCCACCATCGCCCCCAGGCCGCGCACGTCGCCGATGCAGTTGAACCGGCTGGCCAGGCTGCGGAGCCGCCCCGTGATGAGCGCACCGATGGCATTGGCCCGCGCCGGCAGCTGTTCTTTCTCCATCGCCTCAAGGACCGCTAGTCCGGCGGCGCAGCCAATGGGTGACGCGGCGTAGGTGCCGCCCAGGCCGCCGGGCGCGGGGGCATCCATGATCGCAGCCTTGCCGATGACGCCTGCCAGCGGGAAGCCGCCTGCCAGGCTCTTGGCGACGGTCATCAGGTCCGCCTCCACACCGGAGTGCTCCAGGGCGAACATCTTGCCCGTGCGGCCGAAGCCGGTCTGGATCTCGTCGGCAATGAGCACGATGCCGTGCTGATCGCATAGCGAGCGAAGCGCGCGCAGGAACTCAGGGGGGGCGATGTAGAAGCCACCCTCCCCCTGCACCGGCTCGACGATGATGGCCGCCACCCGCTTAGGCTCGATGTCCTCGATAAACAGGCGCTCGAGACCGGCGAGCGCGTCGGCCACGCTGACCCCGTGGTAGGCAATGGGAAAGGGCGCGTGGTAGATCTCGGGAGGAAACGGGCCGAAACCTGCCTTGTAGGGCGTGACCTTGCCCGTAAGGCCCATGGCCAGCAGCGTGCGGCCGTGGAAAGCACCGCCAAAGCTGATGACGCCGGTGCGCCCGGTGTGCACCCGGGCGATCTTCACCGCGTTCTCGACGGCCTCGGCGCCCGTCGTGACAAACAGCGTCTTCTTGGGTGTCTTGCCCGGGGCGAGGGCGTTCAGTTTCTCGGCGAGGGCCACCGCCGACTCGTAGGGCGTGACCATGAAACAGGTGTGGCTGAAGCGGTCCAGCTGCTGGCGGACGGCGGCCTGGACGCCCGGGTGCAGGTGGCCAGTATTGAGCACGGCGATGCCGGTGCCAAAGTCGATGTAGCGGCGGCCCTCCACGTCCCAGAGTTCGGCGTTCGCCGCCCGGTCTACGTAGACCGCCAGCTGGCTCGGCATGCCCCGGGCCATGGCCTGTTCCCGGCGCTGCTGCAGTTCTTTGTTGCTGCTCATGATTGCTCCCGGTCGTTCGTCCTGGGGGTGGGCCCGGACGATATTGTACGGCCGCAGGTCCGGTGCCGGGCCTACTTCCAGGCCGCCCGGAAGTCCCGGTGCACGGCCAGCGGATCCTCCCCCGTGCCCGCCGACTTGGCAATTTCCGCAGGGCGGTAACCGGAACTGATGGCCAGCACCCGGACCTCCCGCTGCACCAGCGCAAACTGCACCCGCCACTCCTTCACCTTGAGCCGGAAGTCGGCGCCGTCCCGCCGGATGCGCCGGTAGGCATGGGGCTGGGGGCCCAGCAATAGCGTGGCCGTGATGCGCCCCCGCAGCCCGAAGCCGGTCCGGGCCTCGATCCAGGCGGCCTGCTCCTCGGCCAGCGGCTCGAAGTGCACGGTGTAGGCCGCAATCGGATCAGGCGGCGTGCTGCCACCGACGACGCGCTGCCCGGCCAGGGCTTCGTCCTGGAGCCAACCCGTTGCCGCGGCGGGGTAAGCGTCCGTGTAGGGAACGTAGGGCTTGATGTCGAGCACCGGCGTGCCATCCACCAGATCCACATCCCGGACAAAAAGATTCAGGCCCTCGATGCGCTCCAGGCGCACCGCCGACAGGCCCAGCGGATTCGGCCGGTAGGGCGAGCGGGTGGCGAAGACGCCCTTGCGGCCCGACGCGCTCCGGGGTGGCAGCACCTTGGGTCGCCAGGTGGTATTCAGATGAAACCAGAACACGACCCAGATCCGCTCCCAGCCCTCCAGATCCTCCAGCGCGTGCTCGAAGTGGCGGTCGGGATAGAGCTCGATGCGGGCGGTGGCATCAGTGGCCGCCGCGGGCTGCCGGGCAGCCTCGGCTTTGGATTTCAGCGGGCTGTGGACGACGCCGATGGGGTCGAGGGTGAGAGGGATCGACACTGGTGCAGCCTCAGGACCCGGAAGTCCGCGCGAACTCGGCAATTCGACGGGCCACTTCCTCCCCCTGATCCTCCGTGATGTAGAAGTTTGCGTCCCTGAGCAGGGCATGGGCCTGCCCGCGAGCCCCGGGCAAGTGCGCCAGCACCCGATCCGGGCCCATCGCACCGCCGGCGAACGCAGCACTGTATAGAGTCAAGACCGGTTTCTGCCATCCGGCGAGGACCTTCCAGGCCTGGGCATTGGCGATCGCCGCCGGGTCATCCGCCAGGATCGGCAGGATCATCGGGAAGCGCCGCGGGCCCGTCTTGTGGCTTTCGTCGGGATAGGGAGCGTCGAAAGCGGCGATGATCTCGGGCCGGAGCTTGTGCACCACACCGTCATTGACCATCTCGCCCTGGGGAAAACGGGGCATGGCAAATTGTTCTTCCCGCCACTTGATGAACCAGGCATTGCCGCTGCCCTGCCCGGTCGGGAGGTTGGTGTTGCTGAGCACGAGACGGGCGAAGAACTCGGGGCGCTCGGCAGCGATGCGCAGGCCGAAGAAGCCACCCCAGTCGAACAGGTACGCGGTGATATCCCGGAGCGCCAGCTTGTCGAGAAACGCCGTGAGCCAGTCAATGTGGCGCTGGAAGGTGTAGTCCCCGGTAGCGGGCAATTTGTCTGAGCGCCCGAACCCGATGTAGTCCGGTGCGATCACCCGAAAGCCACCCGCGACCAGCAGCGGAATCATCCGGCGATAGAGATAAGACCAGCAGCCCTGACCATGGAGCAGCAGAACGACCGGTGCAGCGGCCGGCCCCTCCTCCACGTAGTGCATGCGCAGGTCGCCAAAGCGCTCATCCGGCACGGTCAGGTAGTGGGGAGTAAAGCTGAACTCCGGCAGGTTGAGAAAACGCTCCTCGGGAGTACGCAGCGCCTGGCTCATTGGCGGCTACCAATCCATGCCGCCAGAGCAGCGCCGATCTCGTGGGGCGAGTCCTCCTGAATGAAGTGGATTCCAGCCACCGTCACCTCCGTCTGGTTCTGCCAGCTCCTGCAGAACTCCCGCTGGGCGCCGGTGAGAATCGCGCCGGGCTCGGCGTTGATGAACAGCTTTGGAATACTGTTCGACGCCATCCAGTCTGCATACTGCTGCACGATGGCCACCACATCCGCCGGCTCCCCAGCAATCGGCAGCTCCCGGGGCCAGGTGAGCATCGGGCGACGATCCTCCCCGGGGTTGAGGAATGGCGCCCGGTAGGCAGCCATCTCGGCTGCCGTCAGCGCTCGCAGCACAGAGCCCGGAAGGATGCGCTCGATAAAGACGTTCTTCCGCAGGATCAGTTCTTCGCCCTTGTCAGAGCGCAGACCCTGAAACAGCCCGCGGCTCGCTGCCGGCCACTCGCTCCAGGTGACCGGACGGACCAGCGCCTCCATGTAGGCAATGCCGGCGATGCGGTCTGCGTGCTCCCGGGCCCAGTGGAACCCCAGCGCAGAGCCCCAGTCGTGCAGCACCAGGGTCACGCGGGAACCGAGCTCCAGCTGGTCGAGTAGTGCACTCAGGTAACGATAATGCTCGGCGAAACGGTACGCGCCCGGGCCGGAGTCGGCCAGCTTGTCCGACTGACCCATGCCCACCAGATCCGGCGCGATACAGCGGCCGTGGGGCACCAGATGCGGCAGGACGTTGCGCCAGAGGCAGGAGGAGACCGGATTGCCATGGAGGAAAAGGATCGGATTGCCAATGCCCTCTTCCCGGTAGGACATAGACAGGCCCAGTACCTGCTGGTGAACCTGCACAGTGAACCTCCAATCGCCCTGATAGCTTGTAGTATCCCGCATAATGAAGAGCCATCACATCCACCTGCCGCCGAGTCAAGAGGACTCCGCGGCCTGATGACCTCGCGGCTCCAGCGGCAACTGCCGATACTTGTCATCGGGGTGATCATCGCCGCGCTCCTGGCTTATTCGGAGGAAATCCACCGGCAGGTCGTCACCGTCGTTGCACTCGCCGAGCCGGTGATCGCCACATCGCCTCTGACTGGCGCGGTCGTCTTTGTCCTGCTGGCCGCCCTCTCGGCAATGCTGGTGTTCTTTTCGGGCCTGCTGCTGGTGCCCATCGGCATCGACGCCTGGGGGCCGCTGGGCTGTTTCGTGTTGCTGTGGAGCGGCTGGTTCCTGGGCGGGGTGATCACCTACTCGATTGGCCGGCGCTTCGGGCGCCCCGCCGTCCTGCGGCTGGTATCGGCAGAGAAGATGGCCCGTTACGAGAACCGTATTCCCCAGGCGAGCTCCTTCATGGCGGCCCTGCTCACCCAGCTGGTGCTGCCGTCGGACATCTCCGGGTACTTCTTCGGGCTGCTGGGCTACCGGGCCCGGGTGTATTTCGGCAGCCTGGCTCTTGCCGAACTCCCCTACGCGCTCGGCACCGTCTATCTGGGTACTGCCTTCATGGAGCGGCAGTACCTGCTGCTGCTATCCGCCGCGGCGCTGGGGCTGGTCGTGTTCGGTATCGTCTGGCTCCGCCGGCGCACAATCGCCTCCTAAATTGGGGTCAGACCTCGATTTCCAAAGTAATCGCAGTCTGACCCCCATTAAAACCCCGCACCCCAGCGATACTGCCAGGCGACGCCCAAGCCATCGTAGTCGCTGCCCGTGCGGCTTGATGTGCCCGTGCTGCCGTAGAGCTTCATCGAATTGTACCGGTCCACCGGCAAGGCGACGGTGAACCCCAGCCGCGTGTTTGACTGCTCATTGTCCTGCTCCACCCCATTCAAGGTGGTGCGCGCGCCCGTGTAAACAGTCCCGTCCAGCGCCAGCCAGATGCCGGACTGAAAGCCGTAGATAAGGTGCGCCTGCGCGGCGTACAGGGGGTCCTGCTCGATTGTGCCGCCGTTGAGAAAATCGTTATTGTCGGTGAACACCGTGACACTGGGGGCCACTTCGACGGTCCACGCACCCCACTCCTTCGATATTCCCAGCTCAGCTTTGAAGGACCATCGGTTGGTGCCAATGTTGACGATCTTGCTTGAGTCATATTGACCGAGTGGCACCGAAACCAGCAGGGTGCCCCCGAGGATCAGGTCCTGCCGGTATCCAGCGAACTCCCTGAGCGAGAGGGCAGGTGCGCCCAGGACATTCACGTTGAAGCGCAACAAGGGATCGCCAAACCCTGATACATCTCGCTGCCGCGGCTGACCGTCAAAAAGTGCGCTGCCTTCGAGCCCGATATAGGGCACGAGTGCGGCAAGCTTCCCGGAAAGCCCCGAGACGCCCAGCGAACGCGAATAGCCGACAAACGCGGAGTTGGTGCGGAGTTGCGCGTCCTCGATCGGGACTGCGGGGTCAACTCCGATGGCACCCTCGGTGTAGCCATAGCCAGCGAGAAGAAAATTGAACCCGATCGGCGTATTGGTGTACGACCGTGGCTCCAGCTGCTGGGCGGGGGCGCTGACTGCCGCGAACAGCAGAGCAAGTGCACAGAGTGCCGCATTGGTCGCCGTGGAAATCCCTCGCACGGCTTTCCAGTGAATCGGGGTCGGACTGGGACTAGTTGGTTGCGGCTGGTGGGTCAAAGCCGGGCGGTACCTTGAGCCACAGATAGCCCTTCACCGCCAGATCGTAGCCCACGCCATACAGCGCTCGCATGTAGTCGTTGTCGAACTCTTCCTTGTGGGGTGCGTTGAAGCTCGGCGGAATGAACGCCAGGTTGAAATCGACGCCGTCCCGCTGCGTAGTGGCATAGATCCGGTAGAGATCACCGATGCCCTGGGAGTGGATCAGCGAGGCAACCGCTCGACCGGCGATGCTCATCGTGCTGCGCTCGACCTGCGCCCAGTCCGGGTCAAGACGTGCGTTGCGGATCACGTAGAGACGGCGGTCACGGGTCGTACCCGAGGCCGCCGCGAAAGTCTTTGCCGAAATCCCGGCCGGATAGGCGAACACCTGGGCCATGATGCCGCCATCCACGTGCATTTCCTCGTAGGTCTTGCCCTCGGCTTCGACGTCGATCATCACCGGCGGGAAGCCCGCGGGAATGGAGGCGGAAGCGATCATCACGTTAACGAACAGGTCCAGGGCTTTTGGACCGCCGTAGGTGGCGATCTTGCCCATGTCCCAGATGATCGGGCGCCGCGCATCCATGTCGGCGGTGGCAATCAGGAGGAAGCGCCCCTTCTCGTACTCCGCTGCGACCAGCTTCAGGAATTCCGCATTGACGGACTTCCGCGTGAGCGCCCGGAGGGGCGAATTGTCAGCCATCGCGTCACTGAGGACGCCCGACAGGAAGTTGCGTGGTTCGATCACATCCTTGGGCGTGATGGTGGTGTAGACCTCCTTCAGAGTCGCGTCGTAGGCGGGCCCGAGAAAGGCGAAGGGTGCAATCAATGCACCCGTGCTGATGCCGGTAACGAGCTTGAACTCCGGCCGGGTTCCCGCTGCCGTCCAGCCGTTGAGCAGCCCCGCGGTGTACGCACCGTTGTCGCCGCCACCCGAGATCGCCAGATAGTCCACGGGTGGCAGTGCTGCCCCGGAACCCTGACTGGCGAGGTACGCCTGCTCCCGTTTCAGACCCTCGACGGCCGTCTTCAGGAAGTCCGACATATCCCCGCCCGGGACGAACCGCACCCCGGGCATGCCTGGGATTTCCGCCTTCGCCGTCAGGGAGGCGGGCACCGCGTCCAGTCTTGGGGGCACCATCGAGCAGCCCGGACCCAGAAGGGACAGCCAGGCAAGAATGAGGGTGTTCCAGACGACTCTTCTGCCCATCACTTCCACCCAGCAAAGAGGTACAGCCATCACTTTACAACTAACAGTACCGAATGCCAGCATCAATCCCTGGTCAGGCTTGGCCTTCTCGTTCTGCTCAAGGAGCCCGTATGTATGAGTACTTCCCACTCCGCCCGGTGCTGGTCTTCATCGTGGCAATCAGCCTCACCGCCGCAGGCGCGGCCCCCGCTGTGGCCGACAACGCCGAGCTCGATGCGAACGGGCTTAGCGCCTACCAGCAACTGATCGGGTCTGTGTCTGGCGCCAAGGCCATCAGCAAAAGCGCGGTGGCGGTGCTGGTCTTTCCGAGCATCACGAAAGCCGGGTTCATGGTTGGCGGCCAGTACGGGAAGGGCGTTCTCCTGAGGGGTGGCAAGCCTGCGGGCCACTACAACACCACGGGCGCGTCTTTTGGGCTGCAGATTGGCGCCCAGAATTTCGGCTACGCGATGTTCTTCATGAACCAGACGTCGCTCGATGCCCTGACCGAAAGTGACGGCTTTGAGATTGGCGTGGGACCCACCGTCGTGGTGGCGGATGCAGGCATGGGCAAGAACCTCACCACCATGAATGCCCAGGAAGATATCTACGCGTTCATCTTCAGCCAGAAGGGCCTGATGGCAGGCATTGGCCTGCAGGGCAACAAGATCACCCGACTGAAAGAGTAGCCGCGGCGCTGGCAGCCGGTCTAACTCCAGAACCCGGCCACCCGCTCGAAGAGCCAGTAGCTGGCGAGCGCGCCGATGGCGTAGGCAGGAACCGGCGTCAGCCGGGCCAGATCGAAGCGTCCCGCCAGCAGCTTCGCCAGTAGCCGGTAACTCACCAGTACAGCCAGGATGAACAGCACCTGGCCGACTTCCACGCCGATGTTGAAGAAGAGGAGCGCCAGGGGAATGGAGTTCTCCGGCAAACCCACTTCCGCCAGCGCGCCGGCGAAACCCAGCCCGTGCAGCAGGCCGAAGGCAAAGGCCACCACCCAGGGGCTGCGGGCCGCCAGCCCTTCCCGCCCCTGCCGCTGATGGATGATTTCACTGGCGACGAAGACGATCGACAGCGCGATGCTGGCTTCGACCGGCGGCCCGGGCACGTGCAGCACGCCCAGAGTGGCCAGGCTCAGGGTGATCGAGTGGGCCACGGTAAAGGCAGTGACGGTGACCAGCAGGCGCCGGGTGGATTTCACGATCATCACCAGGGCCAGCACGAACAGCAGGTGATCGAAGCCGAGCAGGATGTGCCCGATGCCGATGTTGACGTAGGTTCTTGCCACTTCCCAGGCGCCCGGACTGGCCCGGGCGGTGAAGCTCGGCTGACCCGGCAGGATGCGTTCGAGTTGCACGCTGCCATCCAGACGTTCCAGCCGCACCAGGATATCGATGCGCGTCTCGGTCAGGCCCGGAAACAGGATCGGCTTGTCATTCAGCCCGCCGGGAACGTTGATGCGCCAGCGCTGCCGAAGCGTTCCGGCGGCGAAGCTGCTGCGCCGGTTGCCCTGCTCCGTGACCCCCGCAGGAAACGCGGGACGGACTTTCAGCGGCGTATTTTCGTCCAGCGCTGGGGATTTCCACAGGACAGCATAGGAATCGGCACTGGTCTGGGTCAGCTGCAGATAGGCCGGACGGAACTCGTCGGCATGTGCAGGCAACACCCACGGCACCAGCAGCATCGCGAACAGTGCGAGTACGCGGCGCCTCATCTGGCAGCCGCTTCCGCGTTCTCGCCCTCAATCACCACGTCGTAGTCCTTGCGCAGCCGCGCGTAGTTGCTGGCCAGTGCGGCGAGCCGCTGGTCATTCTCCCATTCCCGGGTGACAGCCTTGCGGGCCTCGTCCAGGGAGGGCACATAGCCCGGCGTGCGCGCGCTGATGCGGACCAGATGGAGGCCGAATCCCGAAGGCACCGGGCCTGTCCATTGCGCGACAGGCGCCGTCTCCAGCGCTTTGCCAAACTCCTCACCGAAGTCCCTGACCACGAGGTCCAGCGGCAGCTGGTCGACGCGCTTCGGCAGCATGCTGCCCTGGCCCTGGGATTCGGGTGTGGCGCCCTTGCTCAGCGCGGCCAGCGATGCCGCGACTGCAGACTCGAGCTGGTCGCCATAGCGGGCCGGATCGAACAGCACCTGTTCGAAGCTCAGCACGGGCGGCATCCGGAACTTCGCGGCGTTGCTGCTCAGGTAGGCAGAGAGCTCCGCATCGGTCGCCCCACCGGACTTGCCTTCCTCTTCGATCAGCACTTCCAGTTTCTGACGCACCCGGCGCTTGATGACCGGATCGTCCTTGACCAGGCCAAGGGCGACGCCTTCACGAAACAGGATCTCGTCGCGAACGTAGCTGTCGACGAGCCCGTTCAGCTCAACGGCTGTGGGCGGCCGGGACCAGGTGGCCTGGAACTGGGTGGCCAGGCCCGCGATCACCCCGCGACTGACGGTAATTCGATTGCCATCCGCGGAGGTTGGCGCCACCTTGCCGTAGAGCAGGAACAGCAGCAGGCCCAAGAGCAGGAAGTGCAGCAGCGGCTCTTTCAGCAGCGCGGTGATTTTCAAACCCTGCTCCACATAAAAATGCGGCGGAGCTCGAGGCTCCGCCGCAGAGGGTTACGCGAATCGATCAGCCCGACATCAGTTGGGGGTGTACCAGATGGGCGAGGTGTAGGCGCGCTCCTGGATGGTCATCCGCGTACCGTCCAGCGGCTTGTTCTTGAAGCGCTTGACGTCGTACGCGGTCCAGCGCGGGGTCGGGATTTCGAGCACGCGCCCATAGTAGATAGCCGCAACCGAACCATCGAAATCCGGATCCTTCCAGACGGCAACCAGCTCGGTTGCGCCGATCGTGTTGGTCCAGGAGGCATCGGCCACGTTGACGGTATTGCCCACTGCCGGCAGCTTCCCGGTTTTTGGATCGGGAGCGCGGTTGTCCGACCAGGACACGTCGTAAACCCTTTCCTGTGGCTTGCCATCCTTGTCGAGCCAGCCCTTGACGATCTGGTAGCGATCAAGATTGGCGCCGGTGGCGTCCTTCATGGCCGCAACGAGGAACGTCGGTGCCTTGCCTTCAGGCGCCGCCCCCAGGTCGCCGCCCATCGGCACGCCCTTCCTATAGCCGGTGCTGGCCAGCGTGCTGGCATTGGCATCCGCGGGCTCGAAGTCGAAGCCACCGAAGAGCCGCACGGTCATCCGCGGACCGGTGGTGGCGTAGGTCTCCTTGCGCTCCATCGCATCCCACAGGGCGGCCCGCGTGTTCTCCGTCGCCCAGACCGCGGCATAGCCGGAGGCACCGACTTCCCAGTCCAGGATCTTGACCTTGGTCTTCGGGTTGTTCATGAAGACCTGGGTGAGCCGCTCCGGGCTGGGCTCCTGCGGCGTGGTCTTGCCGAAGAAATTATCCTCTTCCATCGCTGCCAGGCCGGTGTGCGCATCGCTGCTGCCGATCAGGCCGAATTTGTAGGGATTGGTGCCGAGTTTTTTTTCCAGCAGCAAGCCGTTCTTCAGGCCGGAACGGGCGTATTCGAATTCCAGCATGTCCTTCGTCTTTGCGGCGCTGCCATCCAGGTTGCCCTTGTCCCAAAGCTCGAAATCCGCGAACTCGTCGTTGGGAGACAGGTAGGGATGGGATTCGCCGGTGCCCTTGGTCTGCGTGGTTTCGTACAGTCGCTCCCACTTCGCACGGGTCGTCGCGTAGTCGGCGTCCAGTTTCTTGCCGAAAGCCTCGACGGTCGGAAGCATGAGCCCGTTGGAGAGGTTGCCGTTGTGCGCAATGGCCAGGACCTGGCCGCCGGTTGATTGCTGATAGGCGTCCATCCACTTCCACAAATCCACCGGGTTGTCGCTGCCCAGAGGTTTCATCGTGGTGTAGGGCTCGACCTTGCTGGCCTTGTCGCCGTTGTCGCGGAAGATGACGTTGCGGTGCAGATTGTTGCCGCCCGTGTTGGAAGTCCACTCAAAGCCGATGAAGGCCGTGAAGCGGCCCGGGTCGTTGGCTTCCTCGGCAGCCTTGATGGTGTCCTGCCAGGCAGACTGATAGGCGGCTGTGCCCGGCAACGGCAGGATGGCCATGGAGATGGTTCCGGTGCCGAAGTTGCCGATGATATCGAGGGCAGCAGCGTTGCCTTGCCCGGCCATGATCATGTCGTGCCACTTCTTGCCCTGGGGATCGGCCATGATTTCCGGTGTTCCCGCCAGGATCAGGGGAAAGAAACCCATGGCATCGGAGTGGTCAGCCACCACCAGGAAATCGAGCGGCCGGCGCAGCTTGGCCGGTTGTCCCGACGATGCCGTCACCTCATTGCCCTTCGCAAACACGTAGGCATCCCGGGGCGTCAGGCGAGCGCCGAAGGCACCGGCGTCCACGGAGTACGAGGTGTGCAGATGGGTATCGCCGAAGAAGACCTTTTCGGGGAATGCCGCCTTGGCGGATTCTGCGACGGCCGGCGTTAGCTGCGCTGCGGGTCCTTGTCCAGCGGCAGGCGCCTGCTGCTTCTGGCAGCCGGAGAGCGCCATGACGCCCATGGCGGCGACCATCAGTACCGATAGAGTATTGGTCTTCATAACCTGCCTTTGGTGATCTGCAACTGGCTTCTAATTAGTTAGGCGCGTACCAAATCGGCGAACTCCAGGCCCGCTCCTGGATGGTGGCCGGTACCTTGGTCAGCGGCGGCATGTTCAGCCGGGCCGCGTCGTAGGTGTTCCAGCGTGGCGTGGGAATCTCCAGCACGCGGGCGTAGTAGAAGGCACGCTCGCCGGGCTTGAATTCCGGATCGGTCCAGCCGGTGGCGAGCTGCGGGGCACCGATGACGTCCGTGTAGGTCGCGGTCTTCAGGTCAACCGTGTTGCCCACGGGCGGCAGCTTGCCATCGGCACCGATCTTGCGGTCACCGGACCAGGCGACATCAAAGATCTTCTCGTGCTGCTTGCCGGCCGCGTCGAGCCAGCCCTTCACGATCTGGACCCGATCAAGGTTGCCGCTCTTGGGGTCCTTCATCGCCATGACGAGGAAGGTGGGTGCTTTGCCGCTACCAGGCTTCAGGTCGCCGCCCATCGGTACACCCTTGGCGTAGGCGACCTTCACGAAGTCCGGCTTGTTCACGTCGTCCGCCGCGTAGTCGAAGCTGCCGAAGAAGCGCACTTTTAGCATCGGGCCGGTCGTGCCGAAGGTCTCCTTGCGTTGCATGGCATCCCAGATGGCCTCTCGCGTGTTCTGGGGGGCCCACACCCCGGCGAGGCCACCCGAGCTGAACTCCTGGATCTGCTGGATCTGGCCCGCCGGCGCACCGGGGACGCCGGTCAGTCGTTCCTTCGCATTGTTCTCGAAGGCGAATTTGCCGGTGAAGTTGAACTCCTCGTTAGTAGCCGCCGCATTGTGGGTGTCGGTATCGCCGATGAACCCGTACTTGAACGGATTCCCGGCGCCGGCTGACGCCTGGCTCATGCCATCCAGCAGGGCCTGGCGGGCGTAGCTGCCTTTGGCCCGGGTAGGCCGCTCGAAGTCCGCCGACAGCGTGTAGTTCCACAACTCGAAACCGGCGAACTCGTCGGTCGGCGACAGCTCGGGAGTGGTTTCCGAGGTGCCCTTGATCTGGGTGATTTCATAGAGCGGTTCGTTGGCGGCGCGGGTCTGGTTGTAGGCCGCATCGATGGGCTTGCCATCCCGCTTCACCAGATCGAACATGAGGCCGTCGCTGGCGTTGCCATTGTGGGGAATCGCGAAGAGCGTCGCCCCTTTGGCGCGCTGGTCGTCCATCCACTTCCACAGCACCTCGGGATCGTCAGAGTCGAGCGCCGAGAGGACCAGGTCGGGCAACGCTTTGGTGTCGCGGAAGACGACGACTCGGTGCAGGTTGCGCTTCTGCGGGTTAGAGGTCCATTCAAAACCGGCGAAGGTCGTGAACTTGCCGGGGACGTAGTTGGCCTCCGCCGCCTTGACGATATCGGCCCAGACCGTGCGGGCAAGCGCCGGGTCGCTCAGGACGGGGTCGCGCTTGCCGTCGCTCATGTCCCGCAGGATCTTGGCAAAGGTCTGCAAACGCACGTTCGCATCGGGCGAAGTCACGCCCTTGGCAATCTCGGTCTTGCTGATCGGGCTGTCCGGGTTCGACATCTGGTTGAACAGCCCCATGTATTCGGCATGGTCGGACACCATGTAAAAGTCGAGGGGGGTCTTGATCTGCATCTCCGGCCCGCCACTGCCGGTGATTGCCTTGCCCTGGGCCCAGGCGTAGGCATCCGTCGGCGTGGTCTTCGAGCCATTGGTCAGCGCGTCAAACGACCAGCCGGTGTGCACATGGACGTCACCGAAGTAGACGTTGTTCTCGGGGTTCGGTGGCGGCAGCTCGGCAGCCGGTGAAGAACCCTCTGCAGCGGAGGGCGGGGGCGGAGCGGCCGAGGTGTTGGCTGGCGGCGGCGGTGAACAGGCCGTTAGACCTAATGCCAGGCTGAGGGTTGCGAGGACAAGACCGGGTTTCAAGGCGCTCATTGTTGGTGTCCCTGTTGTAGATTCGAATTCGGCAAATTCGGGGTCAGACTGCGCTTTGGTATAAATCGCAGGCTGACCCCTATTACTCTATCAGTACCACCCCTCACCGCACCTCGTCGAGGATGGAACCCTCGGCGATAGGCCGGCCGATTGCGAGTTGCAGCGCCCAGCTGTCGTTGTCCACGTAGCCGAGAGAAAGAATGATGGGTCCCAGAGGCGTATTGGCTCCCAGGTTGCCGGATATCCCGTAGACCGCTCCATCGTCCGCATCGTCGATGGGGGCGCCCATGCGCCCGGCCTGGAGCCGCAGACCGGCGTAGACGGCCTGACCGAACAGGGACTGGATATCGGCGATCTTCCAGTTGTAGCGGGTCCCCGCTACCCAGTAGCTGTCACCCCGCAGCTCCCCGTACTGCAGGCCGGGGAAGGTCCGGATGCCGCCCAGCTGGAACTCCTGCGTGGGCGGCAGCTGGCCATTGAGCCGCTTGCCGCCGCCGACAAGGAGGGTCAGGGCGTCGCCCCTGAACGGGTAGGACTTGCTCAGGACGCCCTCGGCCAGGCCGTAGGACTGCTCGCCACCAAGCCACGCCCCCGAGCTTACGAGCCGTGTGTTCAGAAACGAGCCGCGGGTTGGCAGGCTCACGTCGTTGCGGGTGTCGTAGACGAACCGGAGCTGGGCACTGGAATCAACCTGCCTGTCGAGGTTGGGAAGGACGGTTGCCCCGGTATCCCGCTGCGCGTCGAGCCAGCCGCTACGCAGCCCGGCGCGGATCTGGGCCCGGGTGCCCAGGTTCATGCCCGCGTCGAGCTGGCCATAGAGCTGGCGGAGTGCGTAGGTGGCAACCCTGTCGCCGTTGTCGTAGATGTCTTCCAGGTCGTTCTCGAATCTGATTAGCGGCTCGATGAAGAAGCGCTGGGGCACATCGAGGGGCTGGTAGAGACTGGTCTGCAGCAGCGACTGCTGGCCGAACTGAATGGCGTTGCGCCACTCGCCGCCCCGCTGATTCAGCCAGGTCCGGTCATAGTCGGCACGAATCACGGCCTCCAGATTGCCGACGCCGCTCGCCGTGAACCCCAGGTCGAAGCGCACGAACCGTGGACCCCAGGACTTTTCCACGGCCCGGATTTCCAGTCTCGTGGCATCCTGTGGTCCGGAAAGCACGTACTCCACCCGCTCGAAATCGCCGAGCGCATAGATCCGGGCGGTGTCGTCGACGATCTGCGCCGTGGTCACCTCCCGGCCCGGGCCAACGATCTCCAGCTGCGTGCGCACATAGTCTGGACTGACGCGCTTCAGGCCCGTCACTTTGACTTCGGCCAGCCGCATCGGGTTACCGCTCTCCCGGTTCAGGGACTGGCGCCAGGCCAGGTACTGGTCCTCCGGCAGGGCGTAACGCCGGAGTTCAGCCACTTGTGCCAGCGCGGCTGCACGCCCGAGCGGCACCGCCTCCGGAACCCGCTCGAAGGAGGCTGAGCCGATGTCGCCCATGGGCACCACGATGCTCACGTCGGCGTCCGTGAGCGTGGCCACCTGAGCCTTCTGGTTGGCCTCGATCATCACGTCCAGGGAACGGCTGGCCAGGTCCAGGGTGGTCGTCAGGTTTTCCGGCTTCGGCGCCGGAGATTCCAGGGACACGGCGATCACCACGTCGGCGCAAAGGCTCCGGGCGATGTCCACCGGAAGGTTGCGCATCATCCCGCCGTCGGCCAGTACCATGCCCTCCATAAGCACGGGGGAGAAGGCGCCGGGGACCGACATGCTGGCCCGCATGGCGACCGACAGGTCCCCGTCCTCGAGCACCACCATGTCGCCGGCCAGCATGTCCGTGGCCACAGCACGGAACGGGATCGGCAAATCATCGAAGTCCTTCGTTGACCGGGCATTGGTCACGAGACCGCGGATGACATCCTCGATGTTCTGGCTCTTGAGCAGGCCGCCGCCCCCCTGCAAGCGGCCACCCTTGATGCCGAGATCAAGACTGTTCGTATAGGTGATGCCCGCCAGCTTCCTGTTGATGGGCGTCTGGTCCCGCGCGCCCTCGGAGCCCACGGTCTTCGACCAGTTGATGGCCAGCACCTCCCGCTCGATTTCCTCCGGCGGCATGCCGGACGCAAACGTGCCGCCGACGAGCGCGCCCATGCTGGTGCCCACCACGCAACTGATCGGAATACGCATCTCGTCGAGGACCCGGAGCACGCCGATGTGCGCCGCGCCCTTGGCGCCACCGCCGCCAAGCACCAGACCGATGCGGGGTCCGGCAGGGCTGACGGGTGCGATGACCTCCCCTGCGGCCACCTGGAGTCCCGGCAGCAGAGCGAGTGCAAGGCACCAAAGCGCACCCTGGAATGAAGTCACCGGACGCATATCCACCGCGCTTCCTCAGGCCCGCCTGTCGCGACTGCCAGTCTCCATGGCAGCGACCAGCTCGCCGGCGCCCTCCCCCCACTTGGTGTACACCCGGAGCAGGTGACTCATCGGCACCTTCACACGATGCACCCGGGCTGGCGGCAGGATATACAGCGCGCCGGCCACCGGCGTCGGCACCGAGGGAACGAGCACGACACAGCGGCCGTCGGGCAGCTCCTCGACGATTAACGCGGGAACGAGCGCATCCTCCAGTTCCACCAGGGCCGGTGCGAACCCGTCCGTGGACGAGTCGGCGCCGACACTGGCAACCAGGCTCCGCAAAAAGGTGTAGCCCGGGATCTTCTCCAGCACGCGCCGCTGCAGCTCACGGATACCGCGCCCACCGGGACCCGTGCTCACGACGAGACCCGCGATGAAACAGGCCAACAGCATGATCAGGATCGCCAGCAGCTGCCGAAACTCGGCGCCGGCAGGCACCTGAGCCGTAATCGGCGCAATCAGCGCCGTCACACCGCGCAGGGCTTTCAGCAACAGGATGACGGCAAGATAGATCGGCAAGAGAATGAGGATCCCGCCGACCAGGGTCGTGCGGGTAAATTCGGCCAGAGTCTTCATGGCAGGCACCCCTCAGAGTATTCCGGTCAAGGCCGCTAGTGAAGCACAAAGCCCGCGTGACAACGCAAGCGAGAGGCCTCTAAACTCTGATCCTCAACTTCCATCCCGGGATCCGCCCCATGAAATCGACCCTCCTCGCTCTGGCGTTGACCGCCGCAGCCCTCCCCTCCCTGACCGAGGCCCAGGTCAACCCGGCATTTGCGGACCTGAACGAAGCCACTGAGGAGGCGCGCTCAGTGCTCCAGACCGAGCGCAAGACGATCGTGGCCCAGGGGCTTGCGCTGTCGGTGGCTGAGGAGAAGGCCTTCTGGCCGGTCTATGACCGGTACATGACCGACCTGAAGGCCGCCGGTGATCTGCGCCTGAAGGTCATCACCGACTATGCCGCAAGCTATGACAACCTCACTGACGACACGGCTCGGGAACTGCTTGCGAATTCCCTGAAGTACCAGGAGCAGATCCTGGATATCCGCAAAAGCTATGTCCGCAAGTTTCGGCAGGTGTTGCCGGAAATCAAGCTGGCGCGCTTCTACCAGATCGAGAACAAGATCGAGTCGATCACCGCGTTTGTGCTCGCCCGGGAAATCCCGCTGGTGCCCGCTGCGCCGTCGTCAGCGCCCATCGCGCCGCCCGGGCGTTAGCCATCAGGGCCCGGGGATGGAGACCTTGAAGTCTGCCGCTCCCCGTCCGGAACCGGGCCGTATCCAGCGCTCGCAGCGCGTCCCTGATCAGCGGGGCTGGCGGCGCTGGCTGCCGGGACTGGCAATCCTGCGCCGCTATGAGGCGGCCTGGCTGGGGCATGACATCGTCGCAGGACTGGTGCTGACGACGATGCTGGTGCCCGTCGGCATCGCCTATGCGGTGGCCTCGGGCGTGCCGGGCATCTATGGTCTCTATGCGACGATCATCCCGCTGCTGGCCTATGCGCTGTTCGGCCCCAGCCGCATCCTGGTGCTGGGGCCCGACTCTTCACTGGCGGCGGTGATTCTCGCCGTCGTCCTGCCGCTGTCGGCCGGCGACCCAGCCCGTGCCATTGCCCTGGCCGCCATGCTGGCGGTCGTCTCCGGAATCGTGTGCATCGTGGCCGGCCTGGCGCGCCTGGGCTTCATCACCGAACTGCTCTCCAAGCCGATCCGCTACGGCTACCTGAACGGCATTGCGCTCACCGTACTGATCAGCCAGCTGCCCAAGCTCTTCGGCTTCTCCATCGAGAGCGACGGGCCGCTGAGAAACGTCTGGGCTATCGGGACGGCAGTACTGCATGGAGAGACCAACTGGACTACGTTCGCAGTCGGCGCCGGTACCCTGGGGGTGATCCTGGTGCTCCAGCGCCGCAAGCGCGTGCCGGGGATGCTCATCGCGGTGATGGGCGCCACCGCCATCGTTGGCGCGCTGGATCTCGCCGCGCGCTCGGGGGTCCCGGTGCTCGGCTCTCTCCCGCAGGGCCTGCCGGCGTTCGTGATCCCCTGGATCGCCTACGCTGATCTGGTTCCCGTCCTGATCGGCGGTTGTGCGGCCGCGCTGGTCTCCTTTGCCGACACCAGTGTGCTCTCGCGCGTCTATGCGGCAAAAAACCGGTCCTATGTGGACCCGAACCAGGAGATGGTGGGCCTTGGCATGGCAAACCTCGCTGCCGGATTCTTTCAGGGTTTTCCGGTCAGCGGCAGCGCGTCGCGCACGCCCGTGGCGGAGGCGGCGGGAGCCAGAACCCAGCTGACGGGAGTCGTCGGCGCGCTCACGGTTGCCCTGCTGCTGCTCGTGGCGCCGGAACTGCTGAGAAATCTGCCCACCAGCGCACTGGCTGCCGTCGTCATCGCTGCGGCCATCGGCCTGATCGAGGTTACCGACCTGCGCCGGATCTATCGCATCCAGCGCTGGGAGTTCTGGCTATCCATCGTCTGTACCGTCGGCGTGGCGGTACTCGGTGCAATTCCAGGCATTGGCCTGGCCATCGTGATTGCCGTCATTGAGTTCCTGTGGGACGGCTGGCGACCCTACTCCACGGTCCTGGGGCGCGCCGAGGGCGTCAAGGGCTACCACGACATCCGGCGTTACCCCGACGCACGCCAGATTCCGGGCCTGGTCCTGTTTCGCTGGGATGCGCCCTTGTTCTTTGCCAACGCCGAGCTGTTTCGCGATCGCGTGCTGGACGCGGTGGCCACGTCACCGACCCCCGTGAACTGGCTGGTCGTTACGGCAGAACCGGTCACCAGCGTCGACGTCACGTCTGCCGACATGCTGGCCGAGCTGGAGGAGGCCCTGCACGCCGCCGGCATCGAGCTGTGCTTTGCGGAGATGAAGGATCCCGTCAAGGACAAACTGAAGCGCTTCGGGCTGTTCTCGCGGCTTGGCGAGGAGCTCTTCTTTCCGACCGTGGGCTCGTCTGTCACTCGCTATCTGAGGACGCACGCGGTGGAGTGGAGTGACTGGGAGGACAATCCGGACAGCACGACTCACTACCGGGATTCATTACCCTGACCGGTCGTCGGCGAGCCACGCAGCCCTTGCGCCGACTACGTATGGCCTGTCCTACGAGTACATCGCCTCGGTACTGCCACAGGTGGCACCCGGGATCGCCGGCGGTCGCGGCATCGTGGCGCACCTCGGCAGTGGTGCGAGCCTGTGCGCCCTGCGGAGCGGGCAGAGCATTGACAGCACCTTTGGCTTTTCGGCCCTGGACGGCCTGTGCATGGGCACCCGGCCAGGCGCTCTCGACCCGCGGGTGATTCTTTACCTCCTCCAGACGCTGGGGCGCCAGTAATCAGGGCCGGCTGCTGGAAGCCTTGAGGTTGGCCGTCTCCCAGGCACGCACTTTCACCCGG
Source organism: Gammaproteobacteria bacterium (assembly GCA_031409515.1). Taxonomy (GTDB): domain Bacteria; phylum Pseudomonadota; class Gammaproteobacteria; order Steroidobacterales; genus SHZI01. The sequence continues at coordinate 49,212 of JANNXJ010000025.1, forward strand.
GCGGTATCGAACAGCCGCGCGTAGTTGCCCCTGCGGACCTTTTCACGGGCGTCCGGGGTGAGCAGCGCCCACACCGGGTCGTACATGTAAAAAACCTTCAGGTACCTGGCCTGGTCGGCCGGCGCCACTTCGTCGGTGCCGAACAGGAAGCGGTCCGGGTACTGGTTGATGATGGCTGCTGTGCGCTGGATCGACTCGGGGGTGGCAACCGCGTACTTGGCGACCTCGTCCCAGGAAATGTCGAAGTACAGGTGACTGAGCGTCGGGTCTTCCAGCATCGCCCGCACGATCTCCAGGTGCCCGGCCGGCCGCTCGTCCCCGCCCCCGGAAGCCTCCGCCTGCACCGGGTGGACAACCCTGCCCAGGCCCACGTGGGCCCAGATGATCGTGGCCCCGGGATGCCGGCGCAGCAGGTCCTTCATCTGGGTCAGGTACACGGGCTCGACGCCCGCCTTGGCGAAGGGCACGTCGATGTCGTTGTGCAGGATGGCGAGCAAGCCTGACTCGGCGCAGAAGTCGAAGATCCTGTCGAGCGCCGGGTCGGTCAGGCTCGCCGTGTCGCCCGCCACCTTGGACGACACGAACTCCTTGTGGATGCTGAACTCACCGATGCCCGTGAAGACGCCGGGGAACACCTGAAGTACGCGCTTGATATGGTCGACCGCGTACATGTCCGCCGGATTGAAGCCCGTGATCATCGGATCGAAGCGCGCCTGCTCTGCTGGCTTCAGGGACTTGTAGGCAGTGGCGATCCAGGCGTCGGTAAAGGAGTAGTAATAGAGTGGCGCGTCCGTCTGCAGGTAATAGGTAGGGGCATAGTCGCCCGAGTTTTCGTAGGACCAGGTCTGCTGCAGCGGAATGCCGAACAGGGCCACCCGCCCCACCTTGTCCCCCATGATCTCCAGGAACCGGTGGATGTCGGTGCCCTGCTGGATGTAGTTGGTCAGGTGGAAGTGGGAGTCGTTCAGTTCATAACTGACGGCGGCCTTGGCGGCGCTTGCTGGAGCCGGGGTGAACGCCAGGAGGGCGGTGACGGCCAACCCGGCCAGGATGCCACTGTTCGCGCCAATCAATCGCATTGAATCTCCCTCCAGGCCACCGGCTAACGCATTTCAGTTCCTTACTCTGGTGTGGCTGCTACTCTGGATTCGGACCAAACACCCCGACGCCAAACTGGCCGGCAATATCGCGGATGGCATTCAGGGAACGCACGCTGTTGCCGGCAGCGTTCAGCCGGGGCGAGAAGGCCGCAATGGCAAACCTGCCCGGCACTACTGCGACGATACCGCCACCCACGCCAGTCTTGGCGGGAACGCCGGCTGTGTACATCCACTCGCCGGATTCGTCGTAAAAACCGGCCGTGGCCATGATGGCCAGGAGCTCCGGCACATTCGCAGCCTGCATGACCCGCTTACTGGTCAGGGGATTGACCCCTCCGTTCGCCAGGGTCGCCCCCATGATGCCCAGATCCCGGGCGCTGACACCGATCGAGCACTGGCGCGTATAGACGCGCAAGGCCTCCTCGGGCTCACTGTAAAGCCGGGCGTCGTTGTACAGCAGGTTAGCGATAGCGCGATTGCCGAAGGCAGTGCTGTACTCGGAGTCGTACACTTTCTCGAGCACCGTCAGCGGCGTCGGACTGCCGGCAAAGTCGCTGATATTCTGCAGAACCTGGTTCCACCGGTCCTCCTCCGACGTGGCCTGCACCAGGCTCACGGCCGCGATGGCTCCCGCGTTCACCAGCGGGTTCACTGACCGCTTCTCCTTGTAGATCTCGATGGCAAGCTTCGAGTTGAACGGCAAGCCAGTGGGCTCCACGCCGATCTTGTCATCCAGACCCTTCGTCCCCAGCTGCTTCATGACGAGTGCGGCCGTGAAGGGCTTCGATACCGACTGGATGGAGAACTTGTAGTCCACGTCCCCCGCGGTGTAGATCTTGCCGTCTTTTGTGGCGATAACCACGCCGAACAGCTCGCTCGGGGTTTCCGTCAGGATGGGAATGTAGTCGGCATTCTTGCCCTCCTGAAGCCCCTTGTACTTCGCGTAGGCGGCGTCCACGGCCCGCTGCATTTCCTTCGGCGTCGGGTCGGCGGCGTTCACGCCGGTAAGGGCCAGCGTGGCTAGCGCAAGAGTGGCGGCCATTGCTGTCATTGCTTTCATCTTCATGACTCCTGATCTGTCGCGGTCTAAAGCGTCGCGCCGAAGCTGTATTTCACGGAGAACTGCGCGCGGGTGTCGTTGTTGCTATCGCCGTTCTTGTTCTCACGATCGCCCCACAGGAATTCCCCACCCACCATGATGTTCTCCACGGGGTAGTAGAGCAGGTTCACCGAAGAGTACTGGCCCTTCTTGTAGGTGTCAGCCGTTTGCCCGTCAGTATTGTCCACCTCGTTATAGGAGTAACCGATGGAGCTGCTGAACTGACTACTCCACCAGTGATCGTAGTAAACCGAGACGCCCAGGAGGGGTACCGCCTCGACCTTCGTGTTCCCGGGCAGGCTGCCGTCGGGGAGAAGGCCCTGGTCCGGGCCCGCGTCCATGCCGCCGTCATTCATGTAGCTGGCGATGCCATCACCGTAGACCACACCCGCCCGGATTGCGTCTTTCGCCAGTACATTGATGACGGTAGTCACGTTCACGCCCCAGCCCGTATCGTTGTCGTCATAGACGACGCCGATATCCTCAGCAGTACCTGGATCCTTGTCAGCGACGACCTCGGCCCCGATCCAGCGCAGAATGCCAGCGACCTGAACATGGCCCCAGTCGCCTTTGTTCCGGTACTGCGCCGTAAGATCCGGGTACTTCTGGTCCCCCTGCACACCCGGGAAGTCGTCGACCTGTCGATACTGGCCGGAATCAATGTCGTTGCTCGGGTTCTCCAGGGCCACAGCAAACGTGTTCGTGCCGGATAGGGGCGTCCAGCGAATCTGCGGGTTGCGCAGGAACACCATGCCGTTCGGACCCCAGTAGTCAATGGTGTTCGGAAAAATGTCCCCGTCCATGAACAGGGAGTTCGTCTGACCGGCCAGGAGCTGGCCCCATTCGCCATAGACGTTGCGCAGGCGGAAGGTGGTCTGACCCGCATCATCACCGACGCCGAACAGGTCGAAGTCGAAGACCGTCCTGATGTCGCCCTTCGCGGTAGGGAAGTTGCCCTTCACGCCGAAGCGGCTTTGCTTCACGCTCACCATGGCCTGGCCATCGCTGCCGAACTCCTCGGGATTGGCGACCGGGATGCGGGACGGCCGCAGGGTGTCCTCCCAGTCCGGGTTCACACGGCCAAAGTCCTGGATGTAGTCGGCCTGGGCGAACCCGTAGATCTCGAAGGACCTCTGGCCGTCGGCGGCCTGGGCCGGGGCAGAGATGCCCGCTGCCGCCAGCGTAAAACCGAGAATGCCGGAGCGACCAATTAATGAACTCATGATGGGCCTCATAGGGATGAAAGAAGTTTCCTTGTGCCGGAATAGTTGCTACGACGGGCACTCAGGAGCGCAAGAGTAACTATTCAACGGCAGCCAGACAATCAAGGGCACGCCGGGGATACGGGGAACGAACGTTGCTATGCTAGGCCCACGGTGGCTGACCTCTAGAAGCATGCGCCCCACACCTGAAGGCACAGAGACCGCAGCTATGCGCCAGCGCATCCCGACAGCCTGGCGCCCGCTTTGCATCGGACAGGGGGACTCCAGCAAATCGCGCAAGAAAGTCCGGAGCGCTGGTTGCGCACTCCTCGTCGCCCTCCTCTGCGTCTTTGCCACCCCCGCTCTCGCCCGGGACAAGACCGACATCGTCTACCTGCGCAACGGTGACCGGGTGACCTGCGAGATCAAGCGCCTGGAGCGCGGCCGGCTGGAGGTAAAGACGGACGGCATGGGGACCGTATATATAGAGTGGGACGATATCGAACGGGTCACCAGCACAGAGCTGTATATCGTGGAACTGGCGAACGGCACCCGCTTCGAGGGCACCCTGGCCGCGACGGACGCCCAGGGCCAGCTGGTCCTGCGCAAGCAGGGCGAAGCGGATGGGGCGGACCGTGTCGGGGAGCAGGCGCTGGACATGCAGGACGTGGTCTGGGTAGACCCCCTGAAGCTGGACGCCCGGCGCATCAATCGCTGGGACGGCTCGGTGAGCGCCGGTTTTGATGCCACGAAAGCGAATAGTGACAAGTCGCTAAGCGCCAGCTTCGACGCCCGCCGGCGGGCCGAAAACTTCCAGCTCAGCTTCGACGGCTCGGTGTACTCCCGCTCCCAGGACGGCACGGAGGACAGCCTCCGGGCCAACTTCAACGGTGTCTACCGGGGCCTGCTGGAGGATCGCTGGTACTGGGCCGGACTGGGCGGCCTGGAGCGCAACGACGAACTGGGCATCGATCTGCGCTCCTTTGGTGGTGCGGGCTACGGGCGCTTTCTGGTCCAGTCGAGCCGGGCACTCTGGTCGGTCACCGGCGGCCTGGTGGTCGTGAACGAGCAGCTGGCGGGTGAATCGGCGGGTGAGACTAACCTGGACGCGTTGCTCAACACCGACTTTGAGTTCTTCACCTACGACTCGCCGAAGACGACCCTGAAGACCTCCCTGGCGGTTTTCCCCCGCCTGACTGGCGATGGGGGAGTCCGCCTGAACCTGGATTTCAGCGTCCGCCAGGAGCTCATCACGGACCTGTTCGTGGAGCTCAGCCTCTACGAAACCTACGACAGTGACCCGCCCGAAGACGGGACGTCGAACGATTGGGGTATCGTGACCGGACTGGGCTATACGTTCTGACCGCCCACGCCAGGGAATTCAAGTTATGCCTGACCAAAGCCTACGAATGCGTCAATGCAGGGCACTGGCTGCCACTGTGATTGCCATGTTTTCCCTCGGGGCGATGGCCGGTGATGTGCCACCCCTCGCGGATCCAGCCACCGGCACCTGGCAGCGGGGCAAGCTGGTGTGGATCGACCTCGTGACCGTCGACCTGCCTGCGGCCCAGCGCTTCTACGGCGCCCTGTTTGGCTGGACCTTTGCCGACAGCGGCACTGGCCGGGGTGCTTACCACCTGGCCTCTCTGGACGGTGTCCCGGTGGCGGGCCTGGCCGAGCGCGCGGCCCCACCGGAACAGAAGCGGCAGTCCCGCTGGATCGCTTTCATGTCCGTGGCCGATGTCCCGGCAGCGGTGAAATCTGTCGTCGCCGGGGGTGGGAAGGAACTGATCGCGCCGCGCAACGTCCCGGCCCGGGGCGAGATGGCGATCGTGGCGGACCCGGATGGCGCGCCGTTCGGTCTGATCAATTCAGCCAGTGGCGATCCGGTCGATGCCTTGCCGATCGTGGGCGACTGGATCTGGGCCCTCTATCAGAGCCCCGATGCGTCGGGTGCGGCTGCCTTCTACCAGGACCTGGGCGGTTATGAGGTCGTGCAGGACGACCCGCTCGGCCAGGCGCCCCACTTTCTGCTCGCGACCGGAGGTTACGCGCGGGCCAGCCTGGTGGAGATTCCGGCAGAGCGTTCCGGGATGCGACCGGACTGGCTGTACTTTGTCCGGGTCGGGAATCTTCGGGAGAGCCTCGCCCGCGTGCGGGAACTGGGCGGTACCGTACTGGTGGAACCCAAGCCGGAGGTACTGGACGAACGCCTGGCCGTCATCACGGACCCCACCGGTGCGCCGCTGGGCCTGCTGGAGTGGGACGAAGACCGGGTTGAGGAGCAATAAGATGAACTCACTACGGCCTGCGCTCACCGGTGCACTGCTGGCGGTCGTCTCGGCCTGCCTGCCGGGCTGCTCTTCCAGCGACAGTTACAGCACCGGCAGAGTATCGACGGGCGGGGCCTTCTACTACGGCAGCCCCTATCCCTATTACCCCTACTACGGCTACGGCGGACCGGACTACATCGTGGTCGCGCCGCCGCGGCCACCCTATCCGGGTGGCGAGTTGCCCGTGCGTCCGGTTCAGCCCATCGCGCCCCTGCCGGGGGGCGACCGCCCGACGACCTTGCCGGCGGCGAGTCCCGACAGGCCCAGCGCACGGCCAGCGACCTCCTCGTCCAGTCGCTCCCGCATGCCGTCCGCGCAGCCCCGCATGTCCTCGCCAGCTGCCCGACCGTCCATACCGAACCGATCCCGGGGCAGTGGTGGCCGCCGCGGCCGATGACCACTGGAATGTGATGGTGGCGCGGCACGTTGTGCGCCCAACGACTTCGTCACTCTGGCCGCGCCTGTCGCCAGCACTCTCGCTGGTCGTCCTGGCCCTCTGCACCGGCTGCGGCAACTCGGTGGCGACCGACCAGGCCTTTGCCGACAACCTCGTCAGGCGCGAACTGCAGCCACCGCTGACCTTCGAGGAGGTCCGCACGGTGCTCGCCCGCCATGACGCAAACCCCGTCCTCCAAAAGGGTTGCAGCCTGGTCAAGGATACGCAGGCGGACTGCGCCTACAGCAGCGTCACCCTGATTCCCCTCCCCCGCAATCACTGGTGGCGGGGTCAGGGCGACCTGCAGATCTCCATGATTTTTGATGCGCAGGAGCAGCTGCTGTCGGTGGACTACGAGCTCACCTACCCGGGTGACAGGTAGCGGGCATCCTACGGCGCGTCCGGACCAGAAGATCCTGACGATCCTGAGAGTTCGGCCAGAGCGCGTTCCACTTCCTCATCCGACATCGCGTCGATCTCCCGCTCGAGGCCGACCGTAGCGTCGCGCTCACCGGCTTTCGCCCGCTCGACAGCCTGAACCAGTTCCGCGATGGTCGGGTGATGAAACAGCGCGGTTGCCACGAGCTCCACGCCCTGCGCCCTGCCGATCGCAGCAGCGGCACGGATGCCGCTCAGCGAGTCACCACCCAGGGCAAAGAAGTTGTCGTCCAGACCCAGGCGGCTGACGCCGAGAATCCTGCGCAGGACTGACTCAATCGAGCGCTCGATAGCGGTGCTCGGGGGCCTGAAGTCCGCGGCGAGCTGGGGTCCCAGGCGCTTTTGCAGCGTGCTGCGCTGGATTTTTCCGGTAGCTCCCTTGGGAATCTCGTCGACGAAAATGATCCGGGACGGGATCTTGTAGCCCACCAGCCGGGTGAAGAGGAAGTCGCGAAGCGCCGGTGCATCGAGGTGCGAGCCGGCTTTGCGTACCACCACAGCCACCAGGTCCTCGCCCAGCGTCGGATGGGCAACGCCAAACGCGGCGGCCTGGGCAACCTCTTCGTGCTCCAGCAGTGCTTCATCCACCTCCCGGGGCGAGACCTTTTCACCGCCGCGATTCACGACTTCCTTCAGGCGCCCGGTAATGAACAGGTAGCCCTCCGGATCGAGGCGGCCCAGATCACCTGTGCGAAACCACCCGTGGGTAAAGGCAGTGACATTCTTCCCGGCCTCGCCGCCGTAGCCGGACAAGACTCCGGGGCCGCGAATCACAACCTCGCCGGCCTGTTCCGCCCCCAGGAGATTTCCGGCGTCGTCCATGATGGCAATCTCCGCGCCGGCAGGCAGGCCGACGGAGCCTGGCTTCCGCAGGCCCGGTGGCAGCGGATTGCTCGCCATCTGGTGCGACGCCTCCGTCATGCCGTAGGCCTCGATGACGGGCGCGCCGGTCCCTGCTTCGAGCCGGCGCATTGTTGCGGGCGACAGGGCGGCCGACGACGAACGGATAAACCGGAAGCGGTGCCGGGGCAGTCTGCTCCGATACTGATCAGCCATGGATGCCACAACCTGGTGAATGGTCGGCACGGCCGAATACCACGTCGGTTGAAACTCCTCGACCCAGGCGAGAAACGCCGCAGCACTGAAGCCCGGGGTACAGACCACGCTCGACCCTGCCGCCACTGAAGCCAGCAGAACCCCCACCAGCCCGTGAATATGGAACAGTGGCATGACGTTCAGGCAACGATCAGCCGGTTCAAGGGCCAGACCCTCCGCAATATTGCACGCTGACGCCAGGAGATTGGCCTGGCTGAGTGGCACGAGCTTGGGCCTGGCCGTGGTCCCCGACGTGTGCAGGATCAGGGCGATGTCGCCGGGGTCGGGAAAGGTTGCGTGGACCACGGCCGGTGGCCCGGGAGGCAAGACGGATCCTGCCCCGATCTCGACGACGGTGAGGCCCAGGTCCCGCGCTGTCTGCCGCACCGGACTATCGAGATTTTGGTCCAGCACCACGAACCGGGCCCGCGTGTCCTCCAGATAGAAGCGCATTTCCTCGGCAGGCAAGGCCGCATTGAGCGGCACGCCGGTAAAACGGGACGCCACGCCGAGAAAGGCCAGCGCTGCCCCGGTGCCGTTCGGTAGGACTGTCGCAACTGGTGAGCCGGGCGTCGCGCCCGCCACCTCCAGCCGGTTCGCCAGACCCTGAACCTCCTGCCACAGGCCAGCGTAGGTCAGGGGCGGCCGCTGCGGCCCAAGCAGGGCGATCGCTGCCGGTTGCTCACGGGCCCGGGTTTCCAGAAGCTCTGCCAGGATCATCGTCGCGATCACCTCGAAGGTCGAAGAGACATCACATTCCGGCGCTTTGAGGCAGGGGCACCGGAGGGGATTTCATCGCCAAAGTGTATTCTCTGGGGTCCATGACGCCACCCCTCCATGTCACAAAAGCGCTCAGCCCCACAGCGGCCCATTTGCCATGACGTCAGTCAACAGCCGCATGGCCACTGGCGCCGCCTGGATGGTCCTCCTCCGGATCAGCGATCGGGCCATCGGTCTCCTCAGCACGGTTGTCCTGGCCCGCCTGTTGATGCCGGGAGACTTTGGCCTGATCGCCATTGCCGCCGCTGTGATCGGCATGCTCGAAGTCCTTGGTGCCGTTGGTCTCGACGTGGCGCTGATCCAGCGGGCTGACGCGCGGCGGGTGCACTTCGATACCGCCTGGACCTTTCACATCCTGTTCGGGCTCGCCGTAGCTCTGGTGGTGGCGGGTATTGCCCAGCCGGTCGCTTCGTTCTATGCGGACCCACGCCTGGTTGGGGTCATGCTGATGCTTGCGGCCACTTCGGCACTCCAGGCATTTGAGAATATCGGCGTGGTCGCCTTCAGGAAGGAACTCGAGTTCGACAGGGAGTTTCGCTACCGTATCACTCAGCGTTTGCTTACGACCTTCGTGGTGACGATGCCTCTGGCGTTCACGCTCAAGAACTACTGGGCGCTTCTGCTCGGCAGCCTGGCAGGGGCTGCCATCAAAGTGGTTCTGAGCTACCGTCTCCATCCTTATCGACCCAGGTTCTCCCTCGTGGCCCTGGGTGAACTCATGGCGTTCTCGCAGTGGTTCCTGGCCACCAGCATCATCGAGTACATCTATGGACGGATGACGGGTCTCATCATCGGCAAGTGGGCCGGCGTAGCGGCGGTGGGCACCTATACCCTCGCAGACGAAATCGCCACCCTGGCCACGCGGGAGATCTCTGCACCGGTGCAACGGGCGGTATTCCCTGGCTACGCCAAGATCGCGGGCGACCGGCAGGAGTTGCGCCGCGTGTTCCTGAAAGTCAGTTCCATTCTGCTCCTCGTCGTACTGCCCAGTGGCATTGGCATCGGCCTGCTGGCTGAACCGATCGTCCTGGTTGTCCTTGGGGCAAAATGGGCGGCAGCAATTCCACTGGTCCAGGTGCTCGGCCTGAACGGGATACTCACGGTTATGCTCAGCACCGGTCACTATCTCAACCTGGCCGTCGGCATGGCGCGCTCAACCAGCCTGTTGCTCGCAGCACATTCGGCAATCACCATTCCACTCGTCCTCTGGTCGGTGCCCGACTATGGCGCGCAGGGCGCGGTGGTAGCGATGCTGGTCGCCTCCCTGCTGATCACCCCCTTCAACTACTACCTGGTCTCCAAGGCAGTCGACTTCGGCTGGGTCGAGCTCAGCAATCTGATGTGGCGCCCCCTGGTGGGTGGCCTGGTCATGAGTGGCGTCGTCATCGCCCTTCAGCAGCAGTGGCCCCTGCCGTCGGGCACTCCGATGCAGCTTGCCTATGCGGTGGTTCTTGCCGCGACTGGCGCCGTCACGTACGGCACAACGGTTTACCTGCTCTGGCGCCGCGGCAGCGATCCGGCCAGCGGTGAGGCCTGGATGCTGGAGCGTGCAACGGCAATTGCCGGCCTGTCGCGGGCCCGGCTCGGACTCCGGTAGGTTCATGGAGAAGCCACGCCAGACCGTGAGTCAGAGCGAGCCGCCCTCGCCGCGGCAACGCCTTCTGGAGCTGCGCGTCCGGCAAAGAGAACTTGAGAAGGCCGGCTCGCCGGTCAGGCCCCGGGCGAACCAGACCGAAGCGCCTGCATCATTTTCCCAGGAGGCGCTGTGGTTTCTCGACCGTCTGCTCGGCCCGAGCGCGCTGTACAACTCGCCCGTTGCCGTGCGGCTGCATGGCCCCCTGGACCCCGCCGCGCTCGAGCGAGCACTCAACGCCCTCATCGCGCGGCACGCCAGCCTTCGGACCCGCTTCGAAGAGCGGGACGGTGTGGCCGTACAGCGCGTGCAGCCGGTGGCTGCGATCGTAGTGCCCGTCGTTGCCGTGACCGATCAGCAGGAAGTGCGGCAGCAGCTTCTGGCGAGGGCCATGCAGCCCTTCGACCTGGGCAACGCTCCGCTGCTCCGGGCCAGGCTCTGGCGGGTCGCTGGGGACGAACACATACTGCTCCTGAACATCCACCACATCATCTCTGACGGCTGGTCCCGCGGGGTCATGGTGCGGGAACTCAGCGCGCTCTACGGCGCTGAACTTGCAGGGATGGATAACCTGCTACCGCCATTGTCAATCGACTTCGCCGACTACGTCGTGTGGCAACGGGAGAGGCTGCAGGGTGCAAGGCTGGAGGCGCTTGCCGGCTACTGGCGCCAGAAGCTTGCAGGCCTGCAGCCCGTGGCGCTCCCCCTGGACCGGGCCCGGCCCGCCCAGATGAGCTATCGGGGCGCGACCCACCGCTTCAGCGTTCAGCCTGCAATTACCGACCAGCTCCGGAGCCTGGCCCGGGCCCAGAACGCCACCCTGTTCATGGTGCTGCTGGCCGCCTTCAAGGTCCTTCTGCTGCGGCTGTCAGGTCAGGCCGACCTCGCTGTCGGTTGCCCCCTGGCCCGGCGGGACCGGCCTGAGATTGAGGGTCTCATCGGCTACTTCATCAACACCCTGGTGTTCCGCACCGACCTGTCCGGCAATCCGTCCTTCGAGGAACTGCTCGCGCGGGTGCGACAAACCAGCCTGGAGGCATTCGCCAACGAGGAACTACCGGCGGACCGCCTCGTTGAGCTCCTCCGCCTGCAGAGTGACCTGAGCCGGAACGCGCTCTACCAGGTGGGTTTCGTGCTGCAGAACCTGCCCGACGCGGAACTGAGCCTGCCGGGGCTGCGAGCGGAAACGGTGCCCGTGGACACGGCGATGGCCAAGGCTGAACTGTGGTTGTCACTCGTCGAGGTGGACGGCGGTCTGAGCGGCTCCCTGAACTACAGCACCGATCTGTTCGACGCAGCCACCATAGAACGGTTTGGCGGGCACTTCCTCACCCTGCTCCGGTCCATCGTCGCGGCGCCGGAGCAGCGCATCGGGGCGCTGGCGCTGCTCGATGCTGGCGAGCGACAGCTCATCCTCGTCGACTGGAACAACACCGCGCGGGACTACGAGCTCCACCTGTGCGCGCAGGAACTCGTCGAGGCGCAGGTGCGGCGGACTCCGGACGCGATCGCCGTAACCTCCTCTACCCAGCGGGTGACCTATGCCGAGCTCGACCGGCGCGCCAACCAGCTCGCCCACCGACTCCGGGAGCTGGGAGTCGGACCGGATGTCCCCGTCGGCGCGTGCATGGAGCCCTCAGTCGAGCTGCTGGTTGCCGTTCTCGGCATTCTCAAGGCAGGTGGCGCCTGGCTCCCCCTGGATACCGACTATCCTGCCGACCGGCTCGCGTTCATGGTCAGGGACAGCGGTGCGCCAGTCCTCCTCACCCACGGGGCACGCAACGCACTGACACAGACACTGGCGGCAACCGTGCAGGTGTTGCGCCTGGATGGGGACTGGCCGCTGATTGCAGGCTACCCGGACACCGCCCTGCCGGTGGTGAATACCCCGGACAGCATTGCCTATGTCATCTACACCTCGGGATCCACGGGCCAGCCCAAGGGCGCGCTGATCCCCCACCGAGGTCTCTGCAACCACCTGCACTGGCTGAATGAGGTTCTGGGCACCAGTTCCCAGGATCGGCTGCTCCAGACGACGGCCATCGGCTTTGATGCGTCAGTCTGGACGTTGGTCCTGCCGCTGACCGTGGGCGCAACGGTCAGCCTGGCAGACCCCGGAGGCCGCCGGGACAGCAGCTATCTGGTGCGCACGATCAACGAGCAGGCAATCACGCTGGCCCAGTTCGTACCCTCGCAGCTGCAAGCCCTGGTCGCGGAGCCCGGGTTCGGCACCTGTCGCTCCCTGCGCCAGGTGGTTGTTGGTGGTGAAGCCCTCGCGAGTGACCTGGCCGACGACTTCCGGCGCCTGTTGCCCACCACCACCCTGGGGAATTTCTACGGAGCGACCGAAGCCAGCGACGACACCACCCGCTTCGAGCTTGGCGCCGAGCCGTTTTCCTCACCGACAGTGCCGATCGGCCGCCCGATGGCCAACGCCCAGTGCTACATCCTCGACAGCCACCATGAGCCCGTGCCCATCGGCGTGACCGGCGAGCTGTACGTGGGCGGCTACGGTCTGGCGCGGGGTTACCTGAACCGCCCGGCACTGACTGCTGAGCGCTTTGTTCCCAATCCGTTCCGGGCCGGGGAGCGCCTCTACCGGACCGGCGACTTCTGCCGCTACCTGGACACGGGCGACATCGAGTACCTGGGCCGGGGCGATCAGCAGATCAAGCTACGCGGCTTTCGCATCGAGGTTGGCGAAATCGAGGCGGCGCTCCGGGACTGCGCCGGGGTCCGGCACTGCGTGGTGATGGTGCGGGAAGACCAGCCCGGACTGCAGCGGCTGGTGGCCTACGTGGCCGGCGAGCAACTGGAGCGTGCAGCGCTGCTCGCCACGCTGAAGCCGCGGCTGCCAGGCTACATGGTGCCCACCGCCTTCGTGCTGCTCGACCAGCTGCCACTGCTCCCGAACGGCAAGCTGGACCGGCAGGCACTGCCGGTGCCCGACTACGGACAGCTCGCGACACGAGACCCCGGCCGGGTGCCGGCCACGGCACTCGAGAAGCAGATCGCGGCGATCTGGACCGAGCTGCTGGGTCTGCCCCACATCGGGCTGGACGACGACTTCTTTGCACTCGGTGGGCACTCGCTGCTGGCCGGGCAGCTGGCGGCGCGGCTCGTCAGGGCAACTGGCGTGGCAGTGCCGCTCCGGCGGATCTTTGACAGCCCGACCATCGCAGAGCTGGCCCACGAGATAGGCCAACAAGGGATAGCGCCCATTGAAAATGCACTGGCACGGCTGTGGGCAAGCGCTCTGGGAATCGGGTCGGTCGGGCACCATGAGACCTTCATGGCTCTCAGCGGTGACTTGTTCAGTGGCAAGCAATTGCTCGACGAAGTCCATGCATCGTTCGGGGTCGAGCTGCCGATAGAATCCCTCTTCGGCGAGGCATCCAGCGTCGCAGCCATGGCCCAGGTGATCAATGCCTCAGGCCCAGACCATCAACGGGTATAGGCGTGCATAACCCACGTATTCCTGCAGCAAAGTCGCCAACCACCATCGACGAGGTGCTGGCACGGTTAGGCGCGGAGCACCCCGCCAGAACGGCTTTGCTGACGCCGAACCGGGAACCCCTCTGTTACAGCGCGCTGGCAGCGCAGATCGCTACGGTTGGCCGCCAGTTGACCGCCTGGGGCATCCGGCCCGGTGACATTGTCGCTGGCGTGGTCCTGTCGCGCCCCGAGTTGGCTGTGGCTCTTGCCGCGCTGCCGGTGTCCGCAACGTTCGCCCCGCTTGCCCCGAATCTGACCCCTGATGCCTATCGTGATCTTATGGTCCGCCTGCGGCCAAAAGCTGTGCTCGTGGAACGGGGCTCGAATCATGCGCTCCGAGAGGTGGCAGAAGCCGGCGACATTGCCCTGATCGAATTGATCGCCCATTCGTCGGCGGCAACGGGCACATTCGGCCTCGAACTTGTGCGGCCTTCGCAGTCCCTCGAATGTACGGCCACGGCGCTCGCCCAGGATGCCTATGTGCTTGCCACGTCGGGCACCACCGGTCAATCCAAGCTTGTCCCGATCGGCCATAGCGAGGTGATCGCCTACGCACAGGTGGCGCACGACACCCTGGGATTCACCTTTTCGGACGTCAACTGCCACCAGTCACCACTGCACTGGGCAGGAGGAATGCGCACGACGCTGCTTAACCCGCTGCTGCATGGGGCAGCGACCGTGGTTCTGCCGCAATCCGACGTGGACGCCTTCTACCGGTCGCTCGACGAATTCTCGGTAACGGTCGCTTCCCATGCGTTCGCAATGGCCCGCGAGATCCTGCGCCGCGCCGCCGACTTTAGACCAGCCCTTCAACGGCACAAGTTGCGGTTCCTGCGAGTCAGCTCAGGCCGTATCGAGGCAACGGACGTTGATCGTCTCGAACAGCTCTTTGGGGTTCCCGTGCTGGTCGGCTATTCCGCCACCGAGGTTGGCTCTATTTCGCAGGACCGTTTGCCGCCCCAGCGCCGCAAAGCTGGTGCCGCGGGCCTGCCACAGGGCAACGAAGTCGCGATCCTGAACGATGCCGGACGGATCGGAGGGACGGACACGGTCGGCGAGATTCTGGTCCGCGGACCGCTGGTCTTTCGCGGGTACCTCGACGATCCCGCGCTTACGGCGCAGTCTTTTTTCGATGCGTGGTATCGCACTGGCGATCTGGGCTTTATTGACCCTGATGGCTTTGTGCACGTCTCGGGTCGACTGAAGGACCTCATCAACCGGGGCGGCGACAAGATCTCGCCGGCCGAGATCGACACGGCGCTCCAGGGCGTCGCCGGACTTCGCGAAGGCGCGGCGTTCAGCGTGCCCCATCAGACTCTGGGCGAGGAAGTCGTGGCAGCGGTGGTTCGCGACGCTGGTAGCCTCATCGGACAGGGCGAGATTCTGGCGTCCTTGCGGCTCAGCATCGGGCGGTCGCACATGCCACGGCGGGTGTATTTCGTCGACCAACTGCCGAAGACTGATGCCGGCAAGGTTCGTCGCGATGCGCTCCGGCAGATGCTGACCGGGCCCGCCGACCCGGGCGGCGGGGCATCTGCTGTCCCCACCAAGCCGAGCCCGATTGAGAGTGCATTGATAAGCCTCTGGAAAAGTGTGCTGCACGTGCCAGCCATCCAGCGTGAGGACGACTTCTTCCTGCTCGGTGGTGACTCTCTGCGCGGCGTTAGTCTGCTCAGAGACGTCGCGTTGCTGTTCAAGGTTGAGATTTCCCTCGAAGCGCTCTTCGGCGAGGCTGCCACGATCGCCGGGATGGCCCGCGCCGTTGAAGCCGCGCGTCGCGCTCCGACGGTTAGTCGTCAGACTAACGTCATCTCGCCACGTTCCGGAACCAGCCCGGCGCCCCTGACTCACACCCAGCGGCGCGCCTGGTTTCTCGCGCAGCTTGATCCCGACAGCATTGCCTACCAGGAGGCCCGGGCCTATCACCTCAGCGGCCGTCTGGACATCACCACGCTGAATGAATGCCTTCGCGCCCTGATCATACGTCACGAGATCCTGCGCACGACCTTTGTAATGGTCGGTGACGAGCCCAGACAGTTAGTGCACGACGAGCCCATCGTTGATCTGGAAGTTCTCGACCGGACATCGCGAGCCGGCCTGGAACGTGGGTCGGTCCTCGCCGGGACACTCGCTGAAGCGACGCGGGAATCCCTCGATCTTGTCCGGGGCCCGCTACTGCGCCTGCGGGTCATTCGTCTTGGCGAGAATGACCACGTGCTGCTGCGGATCTGGCATCACATCAACTCGGATGGCTGGTCCGCGCAGGCCTTCGACCGAGAGCTCTCGGCGCTCTACAACGGACAGCTGGCCGGGCAGCCGGCGCAGTTGCCCGCACTGCCGATCCAGTACGCGGACTACGCAGTCTGGCAACGCCAGTGGCTGGCCGGACCGGTGCTCGAGCAGCAACTAGGCTACTGGAGGACGCAGCTCGCCGGGCTGGCCACGCTGGAACTGCCCACCGACCGGCCCCGGCCAGCGCTGCAGAGCTACCAGGGTGCCCGGCTGGACATCACGCTGCCCGGCACTGTGGGCGAAAGACTGCGGGCGCTGAGTCGCAGGTCGGGCGCCACGCTGTTCATGACCGGGCTGGCGGCCTTCAAGGTGCTGCTGTATCGCTACGGCAGTACTACCGACATCGCCGTCGGCACGCCTGTGGCGGGGCGGGGACGCGTGGAGCTGGAGGGCCTGATCGGCTTCTTCGCCAATAC
>JANNXJ010000026.1:0-3232 GCA_031409515.1 Gammaproteobacteria bacterium
CCCCCCCCCCCCCAACCCCCCCCACCACCACGCCGCTCCTACGGGGCTCGCCGCTGCCCGGCCTCGTACCGCAGGCGCACCACATCCCCGCGGCTGACATAGAGCAGCTCCGCCACCTTGGTGACGAGATAGTCCTCGTACTTGTCCAGAGCCCGATCCTCCAGGGCCACATCCCAGAGCATCGCGATGATGCTGAGCTTGTCCGGGTAGGAGAGGTTTTCGTGCAGGGGCGCCGTGAACTCCCGCAGCGACACTGCCTGGTCCACAGCGGCCCGGGCCTCGACCAGCAGCTCCTCTGCCGCCGGAGGATCAAGTTTGAAGTGCCGGGCGACCAGGCCCGTGATCGCCGCGTGCTCAACGGCCTGTTCGTCGTGGTCAGCCCTCGCCAGTTCCACCAGCAGTGCGGCAACAGCGAGACGCGTGCGGGCGGCCGGGTCCGCCTGGGCAGCCGGAACCCGGGCCGCCTCGAGAAACCGGCGCAGTCGGCTCAGCATCAGTGCACCACCGGTCGAACCACGCGCGTGACCACCGTGTCCCGCAGGAGCGTCAGACGGCCGTGGAAGAAGTGGCCCACCTCCGGCAGCAACACCAGCTCGGGCGGGGGCTGCCGCGCCCGGGCCCAGGCCACCACGTCGGCGGCCGACACCACCTCGTCCGCCTCGCCCTGGATCAGCAGCCAGGGGCAGGCAGGCCGGGCATCCCCAAGCAGCGCGGCCATCCGTGCTACCGGCGGTGCCACGCTGATCAACTGCCGGCAGGGACTGGCCAGTGCCGCCCGGATCGCCACGGCGGCCCCGAAGGAGAACCCGGCCAGCCACAGTTCGGCGCCAGGAAAGCGCTTCTGGGCCCAGGCTGCCACGGCGAGTACATCCTCGGTTTCGCCGATGCCATCCGCGTAAGCACCTTCACTCGCCCCGACGCCGCGAAAATTGAACCGCACGGCCGGGATACCCAGGTCAGATAGTGCGCGACTGAGGGTATGCACAACCTTGTTCAGCATGGTGCCCTGGTGCTGGGGGTGGGGGTGGCACACGACAGCGACCGCTGGCGCCAGCGGGGCATGAGGCTGCATGGGGGGCGTGTCGAGCAATGCTTCGAGACAGCCCGCCGGGCCATCCAGCGTCAATGCTTCGCGGGCTGCTGCGCGAGTGCTCATGAGGGAAAGGTTAACCCGTAGGAGCGTTTAGGCGCGATCGGTACCGATCGCGCCTAAAGGCGCTCCTACGGGTTTGCTATCCCAGCAGGATGCGGTTGAGCCGCTGCACAAACGCGCCCGGATCATCCAGCTGCCCGCCCTCCGCCAGGTGCGCCTGATCGACGATCAGCAGGGCCAGATCGGCAAATCGGGCGTCATCCGCCTCACCAGCCAGCCGCTGCAGCAGGGGATGGGCGGGATTCACCTCAAGAATCGGCTTCGCCTCCGGTACCGTCTGCCCGGTAGCCTGCATCAGCTTGCGCATCTGGGCGCCCATCTCGTGTTCGCCGATGACCAGGCAGGCGGCGGATTCGCTGAGGCGGTCTGTCGCGCGCACGTCCTGGACCTGTGTGCCCAGGGTCTGCTTCAGCCGGTCCAGGAGCGCCTGGTGCTCCCCCGCAGCGGGCTTTGAGGTTGCCGCTTCGGGCTCGCCGCCACCGTCCAGCTCCAGCTCGCCGCGCTTCACATCCCGGAACTCGTGACCATCGAACTCGCCCAGGTGGCCAATGAGCCATTCGTCGATGGTGTCAGTGAGCAGGAGCACCTCGATGCCCCGCTTGCGGAACACTTCCAGATGCGGGCTGGAACGGGCGGCATTGAAGCTGTCGGCCGTGAGGTACCAGATAACCTTCTTGCCGCCCTCGTCACCGCCCTTGCGGCGACCGATGTAATCGGCCAGGGACTGGTCCGGCGTGGCGCTGTCGTTGTGGGTGCTGGAAAAGCGCAGCAGCGCCGCAACCTTCTCCCGGTTCGCGTGGTCCTCGGCGGGGCCCTCTTTCAGGACGCGACCAAACTCCTTCCAGAATGTGGCGTACTTCGCCGGATCGTCTCTGGACAGCTTCTCCAGCATGTCCAGCACGCGCTTGGTAAGCGCCGCCTTCATCGACTCGACCACTGCATCCTGCTGGAGCAGCTCCCGGGAGACATTCAGGGACAGGTCGCCGGAGTCGACGACGCCGCGAACGAAGCGCAGGTAGAGGGGTAGAAACTGCTCGGCGTCGTCCATGATGAAGACGCGCTTGACGTAGAGCTTGAGCCCCCGGGAACCGGCGCGGTTCCACAGGTCCCAGGGCGCCCGGGCCGGCACGTAGAGCAGGCTGACGTACTCCCGCTTGCCCTCAACCTTGTTGTGGCTCCAGGTGAGCGGCTCCTGGAAGTCGTGAGAGACGTGGCGGTAGAACTCCTGGTACTCCGCATCGCTGATCTCGGTGCGGGGCCGGGTCCAGAGGGCCTTGGCCTCGTTGGCTGCCTCCTCCTTCGCTTCGCCCTCTTCCGCAGTACTGGTCATCACCACGGGGAAAGCAATGTGGTCGGAGTACTTGCGGATCAGGCTCCGCAGCCGAAATTCGTCGGCGTACTCGGCGGCGTCTTCCCGCAGATGCAGGGTCACCCGGGTGCCGCGCTCGGGGCGCTCGATGTTCTCGACACTGTACTCACCCTGCCCGTCGGACTCCCAGTGCACGCCTTCGCTGGCGGCGGCACCGGCCCGGCGGGTTTCCACGACCACCCGGTCGGCCACGATGAAGGCTGAGTAGAACCCCACGCCGAACTGGCCGATGAGGTTGGCATCCTTCTTCTGCTCGCCACTGAGCTGGCTGATGAACTCCCCGGTGCCGGAGCGGGCGATGGTGCCGAGCTGGCGGATCACTTCCTCCCGGGTCATGCCGATGCCGTTGTCGACCACGGAGACGGTCTTCGCCGCCGCGTCGTACTCCACCCGGACTTTCAGGTCGGAATCGGGCTCCAGCAGCGCCGGGTTGGCCAGCGCCTCGAAGCGCAGCCGGTCGGCAGCATCGGAGGCATTGGAGATCAGCTCCCGGAGAAAGATCTCCCGGTTGCTGTAGAGGGAGTGAATCATGAGGTGCAGGAGTTTCTGCACCTCGGCCTGAAAACCGTGGGTTTCGCGAGCAGCGACGGACATGGGCGTAGGTACCTTGAAGATCCGGAGTGGCCTTTATAGGGCCAGATACCGGAATTTCAAGAGGCACCGGGTTTGCAATCTGGCAACTTGCGCGGCAATGCCGCGCAAGTTGCCAG
>JANNXJ010000027.1:0-10555 GCA_031409515.1 Gammaproteobacteria bacterium
GTATTAGCCCGAGTTTCCCCGGGTTGTCCCCCACTAACAGGCAGATTCCCAAGCATTCCTCACCCGTCCGCCACTCGTCAGCATGTATTGCTACACCTGTTACCGTTCGACTTGCATGTGTTAAGCATGCCGCCAGCGTTCAATCTGAGCCAGGATCAAACTCTTCAATTCAAGTCTTTAGTAATTACTTGAGCTTTAGAATGAGATCCGAACTTAAACACCTTCTGGAGACCTAATCTAGATCTCTGGTCGGTGACTTTAGTCCAGTTACTCGACGCCAGTTACCTGGCGTTATGGGCCGATGACTCGGCCCGTTGACGCGAGTACCCACACAAATTACCTGTTTTCGGCAGTCTTAAATAACAAGCCCATTTCGCAATGGGCGGGCCGGCAAGTATACAGACCGAAACAGGTCGGTCAATACGCGAACGGACTATTTTTTCTGACCCGGCGCTGAGCCATCGATCCGGCACGCAGGACTAGTCTGCCAAGCGCAGGCGAACCCGTTTAAACCGGTGTTTCCCGACCTGAACGACCAGCTCTGCGTCGGGTGCAATGACCAGATCCCGGCTTGCTACCCGCTCACCGTCAATGCGGACCGCGCCCTGTTCAATCATGCGGACGGCCTCGGCATTGCTGGCTACCAGCTGTGACTGGCGAAGCAGGTGGGTAATAGCCAGCCCAGCCGGCAAGACCTTTAATTCTGCGGTTTCCATGTCGGCAGGAAGCCCGCGATCCCGGAAGCGGCGCACAAAGTCCGCCTGGGCTTCTTCGCCGGCCCCAGCCCCATGGAAGCGACTGACCAGTTCCCGGGCGAGCTCAAACTTGGCATCGCGAGGGTTCAGGCCCTCGCTAACCTGGCGGCGCAGGGCTGCGAGGTCTGCGGCGGCCCGAAAGCTCAGCAAATCCAGGTAGCGCCACATCAACTCGTCCGAAATTGACATGATTTTGCCGAACATCTCGCCCGGCAGATCGGTAATCCCCACATAGTTTCCCAGGGATTTGGACATTTTGTTGACTCCGTCCAGGCCCTCCAGAAGGGGCATGGTGATGACGATCTGGGGCGGCTGGCCGAAGTCCTGCTGCAACTGCCGGCCAACCAGCAGATTGAAGCGCTGGTCCGTCCCACCCAACTCCACGTCGGCCTTCAGCATGACTGAGTCGTAGCCCTGGACCAGCGGGTAGAGGAACTCGTGGATCGCAATGGGCTTGTTTGCCGCGTAACGCTGCTGAAAGTCGTCCCGCTCCAGCATTCGGGCGACCGTATGCCGCGCTGCCAGCTGCACGAGGCCCGCAGCGTCCATGGGGCCCATCCAGCGGGAGTTGAAATCGATACGCGTGCGCTCCGGATCCAGAATTCCCGAGATCTGGCGCTCATAGGTCGCCGCGTTGGCCGCAATTTCCTCCCGGGTCAGGGGCGGCCGGGTGACATTCCGGCCAGTGGGATCTCCAATCAGCCCCGTAAAGTCGCCAATCAGGAACACCACGGTGTGCCCTAATTGCTGAAAAGATCGGAGTTTATTGATCAGAACGGTATGACCCAGATGAAGATCAGGTGCCGTCGGGTCGAAGCCGGCCTTGATGATCAGTGGGCGGCCCGCCGCCAGCCGCTGACGCAGTTCGGACTCGACCAGAATGTCGCTGGTGCCCCGGCGGATTTCCGCCAGCTGGTCGTCGACAGAGGGCTGCATGCCAAGCCTCGTGCTTGTGGGGTGAGACGGGCATCACGTTGCCGCGGGCCGGGAAAGATAAACGATTCCCCCGACGCGGTCACTGAACCCGGGTTCCGTAACGGGTGTCAGCACAGAGCGCCCCCCGCTCAAGGTTTCGGGGCGGCCTGTCGACTAGCACTACGACCGCTGCCTGCGCGCATGGGGCTCAACGCCGATTGGGGGCATAATGCGGTGGCAGGGCTGGAACCGCGGGTTGCTTGGTTGACCTGACTGACACGGACTGGTAAAAAGCGCTCTGCAAATAAATCAATGGCTTGCGGCTCTATTGGACTACTACCTCAGTAGTTCAACGGTGGCCTAATTTGTTTCCGTGCGGAAGGGCTGACCGGTAATGGATGAGAGCACGTCGCGGCGCGAGCCGAAGAACAGCACTGTGGTGCGCTCCCCCAGCCGCCTGGGGTCGACTCTGATAGCAGTGACGGCGACCGCCGTCGCCCTGGTCACGGGTTACCAGCTCACGAACCAGATTACCGATTCCTTTCGTGTCTCAGCGGCAACGGCCAGCCGCCCGGTCCCACCGGCTGTCGATGTGGCGCCGCCCGTGGATCCGATCGAGGAGCTGCAGCTTCACGTAGAGTCTGGCGACACGCTGGATAGCCTGTTCCGGGATACCAGCCTGAGCACGCTTGATCTGGCTGAAATCATGCAGCTGGATGTGGCGCGCAAGTACTTGCGGGTCCTCCGGCCAGGCGACGTCCTGATTGTTCGCCACGATGGCGGCCAGATTCTGCAGCTCGATCGCGAGCTCGACATTCGCACCAAGCTCGAGGTTCAGCGGGATGGCGCCGGCTTTCAGGCCAGCGTCATCGAGATGCCTCTCGAACGCCGGACCGTCATGGCAGCCGGCCAGATACGCAGCTCCCTCTTCGAGGCCGCCCAGGAGTCGCGGATCTCTGAGAAGCTGATCATGAACGTTGCCCAGATCTTCGCCTACGACATCGATTTCGTCAGGGACATCGGCGCCGGCGATGAATTCGCAGTTGTCTATGAGGAACTGTGGCGGGACGGCGTAAAGCTTGGGGAAGGCGACGTGCTGGCCGCCGAGTTCATGAACCGCGGGGCACGATTCACGGCAATCCGGTATCAGGATGCTGACGACCGTTCGAGCTACTACACCCACGATGGCCAGCCGATGCGCAAAGCCTTCGTCAGGGCACCACTCTCTTTCACCCGCATCAGCTCCGGCTTCAATCCGGCGCGACGCCATCCGATTCTGAACACGATTCGCGCACATCAGGGTGTGGACTACGCGGCTCCGAAGGGCACGCCAGTGAAGGCGTCAGGAGACGGGAGAGTGATCTTCCGGGGCTGGAAGGGCGGCTACGGAAACACCATCATCCTGCAGCATGGCGGCAACGTAACAACTCTTTACGGGCATCTCTCCAAGTTCGGTGGTCGTGGCTATGGCACCCGGGTGCAGCAGGGTGATGTTATCGGCTATGTAGGGGCAACCGGCCTGGCGACTGCGCCCCATCTCCATTACGAATACCGCAAGAACGGAGTCCACCTGGACCCCCGCACCGTCATCCTGCCGAATGCCGAACCTCTGCGTGGCCAGACCCTGACGGCATTCCGGGCGACCGCTGAGCCGCTGCTGCAGCGGCTTGAGGGTCGTACCAGCATGCTGGCGGCAAACCGCCCCAACGCAGCAAACCGGGCTCAGTAACCCCACTGGCGCGGAGTTGAGCCGGGCCCTCGGCCGGGCGTCTGCGCCCTGCCAACTGTGACGGCCGTAGCACGCGGCATTCCGGAGACTGCTATAGTTTTTTCCGGCTCCGCGGGTTCCTGGCCTTGGATACACCCAACTTCAAACTGCCTGATTACTTCATCAATCGGGAACTCAGCGCACTGGAGTTCAACCGACGCGTCCTTCACCAGGCCAAGGACGTCTCTATTCCGCTGCTGGAACGGCTGAAGTTCCTGTGCATCGTTTCCACGAACCTTGATGAATTCTTCGAGATTCGGGTAAGCGGCCTGCGGCAGCGTCAGGAACTGAGTCTGCCGCCCCAGGGGCCAGATCAACTCACCACCGGCCAGGTCCTCAGCGAGATCAGCCAGCGCACACATGCACTCGTCGACGAGCAGTATCGACTGCTGAACGAGGAGTTGATCCCGGCGCTGGAGAATGAGGGCATTCGCTTCGTCCGGCGAACGCGCTGGCGACCTGCCCATCGGGACTGGCTGCGGGACTACTTCCACCGGGAGATCGAGCCGGTACTGAGCCCGACCTCACTGGATCCTGCCAGACCGTTTCCCAAGATCCTGAACAAGAGCCTCAACTTCATAGTGGGCCTCAAGGGGATGCATGCTTTCGGTCGGCCCGTCCAGCGGGCGATCGTCCAGGCACCGCGCTTGCTTCCGCGACTAATCAGGCTTGACCCGTCACTGCCGGACACCGGACCTAACGACTTCGTCTTTCTCTCCTCGGTCATTCACGCGTTCGTGGACGAACTGTTCACAGGCATGGAGATTCAGGGGTGTCACCAGTTCCGCGTCACTCGCAACAGCGATCTGTATGTCGAGACGGAGGAAGTTGACGACCTGATGCGGGCTGTAGAGGGCGGGCTGATTTCGGCACGCTACGGCGAGGCCGTGCGCCTGGAGATTGCTCATGATTGTCCCGCTGAGCACATGGACTACCTGCTCGAAATGTTTGGCCTCGACCGCGATGGGCTGTATCTGGTCGACGGCCCCGTCAACCTGAATCGGTTAATGGCGGTCTACCAGCTGGCAGGCCGCGAGGATCTCCGGGATGCCCCCTTTACCCCGGGGCAGCAGAAAGCCGTAACGACCGCAGAGAACCTTTTTGCCGCGATCGCCGAGCGCGACATCCTCCTGCACCATCCGTTTGAGTCGTTCAGCCCGGTTATCGATTTTGTCGACAGGGCCGCCCAGGACCCCGACGTACTGGCGCTGAAAATGACCTTGTACCGGACCGGGCCCGATTCACCGATCGTGGACGCACTCGTTAGTGCGGCGCAGGCGGGCAAGGAAGTAACGGTAAGTATCGAATTGCGGGCGCGCTTTGACGAGGCCGCCAACATCAAGCTGGCGAACCGGCTGCAGGAAGCCGGGGCCCATATCGTCTATGGCGTGGTGGCCTTCAAGACCCACTGCAAACTGGCACTGGTGGTGCGCAGGGAGAGTGGCCGCCTGCGCCGGTATGTGCACCTCGGAACGGGCAACTATCACACCGGTACCGCCCGGCTCTACACGGACTACAGCCTGCTCTCGGCAGATGAGGCGCTTGGCGAGGACGTGCATCATGTGTTCCTGCAGCTCACAAGCCTCATGCAGACGCCACCGCTGCGGCGTCTGTACCAGGCGCCCTTCAACCTGCACCAGCGGATTCTTGAGCATATTGATCAGGAGATCCAGAACGTCGCTGCTGGCGGAGCCGGGCATATCATTGCCAAGCTAAACGCACTGGTGGAGCCCGAAGTGATTCGGGCGCTCTACCGGGCATCCGGCGCCGGGGTGATGGTTGACCTGATCGTTCGGGGGATCTGTTGCCTGCGGCCAGGAATCCCGGGTGTGTCTGACAACATCCGCGTTCGTTCAATCGTGGGTCGCTTTCTGGAACATTCCCGCGTTTACTACTTTCACGCGAATGGTGACGAAAACATTTTCTGCTCCAGTGCCGACTGGATGGATCGCAACTTCTTCCGCAGGGTGGAAGTGTGCTTTCCCGTTCTCAGCGAGAACCTCAAGGCACGGGTCATCTCGGATCTGGACCTCTGCCTGTCGGATAACTGCCAGGCCTGGGATTTGCGGGCCGACGGTGGCTACCGCCTCATCAGGCCAGGACCCGGGGAGGAGCGCCGGTCTGTTCAGGGGCAGCTTCTGCGACAGCTGTCTGAATCGGGGCCTCTGTAGCTGCGCCTACAGGGTCGTGCGGCGCTGAATAACCAGCTTGTAGTCCGCTTCCTCGAGAAAATCCCGCTCGCGCTCCAGATCGGCCAGCGTCAGTGGATTGCTCAACAACCACGCGGCTGACACCTGCAGGCGCAGTGTCCGGCCCTGAACGCGAAGTTTCAGCTCAGGCGTGGCGCCCCCCGTGCGGCTCCGGTGCACCAGCACCGCGAGCCGGAGCAGTATCGCGAGCCGCAGCGCTGGCCGTTGCCACAGCGCCGGCAGTGTCGCGAAAGCGGCCCGCTCGACCTTGCGCCGATGGGCCAGCACAAGACGGGCAAGCACCTGCTGCTCCTCCCGCGGGAACCCGGGCATGTCTGCATTCTCGAGAACGTAAGCGCCGTGCCGATGATAGTGGGCGTGGGCAATATCCAGTCCAAGCTCGTGCAGGCGGGCTGCCCAGGCGAGTAACAACTGCTGGTCATCTGCAAGTTCCCAGCTTTCCCGGGCCTGGGCACACAGGTTCAACGCCGTGGCTTCCACTCGCTCGGCCTGCGCCCGGTCCACCTGATAGCGCGCCGCCATGGCCCGGACCGTCCGCACACGGGCGTCTTCATCCGTCAGCCGCCCGATCATGTCGTAGAGGATTCCCTCCCGCAGCGCGCCATCAGCGATGGTCATGCGGTCCAGGGCCAGCGCTCTCATGACCTCGACTAGTATTGCGACGCCGCCTGCAAAGACGTCGGCACGATCGTTGGACAGCTCCGGAAGACTCAGGTTCGAGACCCGACCGGCTGAGACCATCTCTGAGATCAGATACTCAAGACCGTCTACCGTTATCCCCTGGGGCGCCCGGTTGAGCGCCGTAAGCACCGCGTGGGCCGCCCGAATGCTGCCCGAAGTCCCTGCCACCTGGGCCGGCTCCACCTTGCGAAACTGGGACCTGACGGGCTCCAGCTCGAGACGGACCTGCAACCGGGCCTTCGCGAAGTTCTTGGCCGAGAGCTGGCCACCGGGAAAGCAGCCCTCGCTAAGGGAAACACAGCCCATGGCGAGGCTCTCCATCGCGGATGGCTCCAGGCTCCTGCCCGCGATGATCTCGGTACTGCCGCCACCGATGTCAACCACGAGTTGTGGGCCGTCAACGCGGGGCAGGTTATGGCTCGCACCCAGGTAAACCAGCCGGGCCTCTTCAATACCCGAGATGATTTCCACGGGGTGACCGAGGGCCTTGGCAGCGCGCTGGAGAAAGCGCCCGGTGGACTTGGCCCGGCGCAGGGTGTTGGTGGCAACCACCCGCACCCGACCGGCCTGCATGTCACGGAGGCGCTCACCGAATTGCCGCAGAGTGACCAGTGCCCGGGCCTGGCTTGCATCAGTCAACCGGTCGCGCTTGTCGAGCCCGGAGGCCAGACGCACCATCTCGCGCAGCCGGTCGATGACAGTCAGCTGACCGTGGGCAAACCGGGCCACCACCATATGAAAGCTGTTGGAGCCGAGATCGACGGCCGCGAGGACGTCTTGCTCGGGCTGCGGAGCCCGCCGGCGAGCCTTAACCACCGAAATCGCCGTTAGCGTCGCGATCCGGCAGTGGCGGCATCCCGTCGGGAAACAGGATAGGCCCCAGCTGCTGCAGGGCCTGACGATATACCTCGCGCTTGAAGAAGATCACTTCCCGCAGGGGCTGCCAGTAGTCAACCCAGCGCCACCGGTCAAACTCCGGAGTAGTCGTCGTGTCCAGACGGAGACTGCTGTCCTCCGCCAGCAGGCGGAGCAGGAACCAGCGCTGCTTCTGGCCGATACACAGCGGTCGCATCCGGCGCCGCAGGTACTTCTCGGGCAGGTGATAGCGGAGCCAGTCGGCGGTGCTGCCGAGGACCGCGACGTCGTGGGGGTGGAGGCCGACTTCCTCCCGCAGTTCCCGGTACATAGCCTGCTCTGGCGACTCATTGTGCTGGATTCCCCCCTGGGGAAACTGCCAGGAGTCCTGGCCAACCCGACCACCAACGAGGACCAGTCCCCGGGCATCACACACGATGATACCGACGTTCGCGCGGAAACCTTCTGTATCAATCTGATCCACGCTGCACCTCTGGTTGCGGCGGAATTCTTCCACATCGGCCGCGGCCATGTCACTGCCCGGGATCACCCGTTACACTCTCAGGCTCAGCGAATCCGGCTGGCTGCATCAAGAACAGGTCATGCTCCTCGCTCCCCGTCGACTGCTGGTCATACTCACGGCATTCAGCCTTGCGGCGCTTCTCCTGGCGGTGAGCACCGGTAGTGGCCCGGCAGGTTTAGGCACGCTCCGCGGGCTTCTCACCGGCAATGCGGTACCGATGGAAGCGGAGGTTCTGCTGCAGCTCCGGCTGCCCCGCGCACTGGCCGCCTTCGGCACTGGCGCTGCGCTGGCCCTGGCCGGAGCCCTGATGCAGGTCCTGTTACGCAACCCGCTTGCAGACCCCTACGTGCTCGGCACCTCGGGGGGCGCAGCCGTGACAGCGCTGGGTGCAATGCTGCTCGGCTACGCCGGCCTGACGGTCAACATCGCTGCGTTTGGTGGCGCGTTGCTGAGCACGATGCTTGTGTTTGCCCTCGCTCGCGCTGGCGGTGCCTGGTCGGACGGCCGAGGGTACGACGGGGGCGGGGCCGCCAGTCGTCTGTTACTCACGGGCATTGTCGTTGCCTCAGGCTGGAGTGCGGCCGTGAGCCTGTTGCTGGCGATCAGTCCGGAAACGAGCCTGCGCGGCCTGCTCTTCTGGCTGATGGGCGACTTTTCCTTCGTCGACCGCCCCGGTCCGATCCTGGTCGTCGCTGCACTGGGGACCATCGCCGGCCTGTCTATTGCCCGCACGCTCAATGTGCTGGGCACCGGGGACTGGCAGGCGGCCCTGCTGGGCGTCGAGGTGGGCCGCGCGCGGGGCGCAATCTACGCGCTGGCTGCCCTGCTGACATCCCTGGCCGTGACCACCGCCGGCGTGGTTGGATTCGTCGGCCTGATCGTCCCCCATTTCGTGCGGCTCGCCGGGGGCAGCGATCATCGGGTGGTGATTCCTGGCTCCGCCCTGGCAGGGGGTACGCTGCTGGTGCTGGCGGATACCCTGGCCCGGACGCTGATGTCCCCGCGCCAGTTGCCGGTGGGTGCCATTACCGCAGCCGTCGGGGTGCCCGCCTTTCTCTTCCTGCTGCGCCGGAGTCTGCGCACCGGCAGGTAGGGTCGTGCCTAGCGCCGGCTTGCCAGGTAGGTTCGACCCTGCTCCATCAGCTGCACGAAGCCAGCTTCGTCGCCGGTCCGGACCACCGTAGCGATCCGGGCGACAGCGCGCTGCAACTCCTCCAGCGCCGCCAGTCCAAAGGGATTTTCCGCCTGGATGGCAAAATAGAGGTGCGGGTTTTCCTCCGCAACGCGACCCGCAATCTGCAGTTGCGCATCGAACGTGGTGCTGGAGATATCGGCGAGCCTGGGGACCGTCTCGCCGCTCTCGGCCAGCGCCGTAAAGAACGCGATGTTCAGCGCGTGTGACAGGCCCAGCACGTAGGCAATGAGCCGGTCGTGATCCTCCAGGTCCATCCGGATCTGGGCGGCCATGGTCGAGGCGAATAGCTGGGCTGCCTCGGTGGTAGCTCCTGGGCAGCCGGCGTCAAGGAAAACGACGTGCCTGCCGGACAGCAGTTCCGTGTCTGGCCCGAACATGGGGTGGACTGAAGTCACATGCAGCCCTAGGCGACAGAGCTCCTTGAGCTGGCCGACGAAGGGTGACTTCAGGGAACCGATATCGAAAATCAGCCCAGAGCGGCGCTGAGTCCCCAGCTCTTGCAGGACAGACCCGGTGAGGGGGATCGGCGTAGAGACCACCGTCACCGCGAACCCATCCGGTGTCTCGCGCCAGTCGGTGACATGGCGGAAGCCGGGGACGGGCCCGGCGGGGTCGGCCACCAGTACGTTGAAGCCCTGGGAGTGAAGAAACTCGGTGAACCAGCGGCCCATCTTCCCGCTGCCACCAATAACCAGCGCCGGCTTGCCGGAACCCTGGCCCTCTGCGCGGACCCGGGCCTGCTCCTGATTCGCGAGGGACGAGCGGATCAGGAGGCTCAGCAGCGCCTCCGCCAGTCCGGGCGGCACGCCAAGCCCCGCCGCCAGGGCCCTGGCCTTGTCCAGCACCTGCTTTTCCCTGGCGAAATCCCGGGTGGGCCGCCCAGTAGCCCGCTTCAGGGCGCCGATATCCCCCGACAGGCGCTGGCGCTCGGCAACGAGCTCCAGGATCTGCCGATCGATCGCGGACAGTTGATTACGCAGTTGTTCCAGATCCATCGCGCCGGCGAGAGTACCCGGTCTGGGTGCCCCTTGACAGGTAAAGACGACCGGGCGGCCGATAGACCGTTGGATTCCTTTACACCACGCCAGTAACCCCGGCGCTGAATTCTTCTACGTTAAGGGTGGATTAAGACGCGGGCGGCAGCGACAAGGACCCAAGGCAATGGCTCTATCCGTCGCAGAGCTTGCGCTCTGTCACACTTTGGTCTGGATCTGACCAGAAGACGACCTCCGACGCGCAGTCGGATTTTCTTACGATCGGCCATCATCAGATCCCAAGACAGGCCATCAAGTTTCGCCAAGCCTCTGTCAATAAACAGCTTTCTCCTCACTGGCATAGGACTTGCTAAACGTTACCTGAGCACAAAAAAGGTCTCTGTGCCGAGCGCCGGAAAAGCACGACATCTGTAACCAGACATCGGAGCCAGAAGAAGCCCACAACAAGAAGAAGAAACCAAGAATTAGAAATAGAAGCGGCACAAAACAACAACAACAACAAAACCACCACAGACTGACGCACGCGCCGAGACCGGATTCGCGACAACAACAAAAACCCGTATCAACCCCGCCACTGGCGGGGTTTTTTTTGGCAGAGGTACCGGGTTTGCAAACAGGCAATTTTGCGGCCCAATTGGCAGATTGCAAACCCCGTACC
>JANNXJ010000028.1:0-12255 GCA_031409515.1 Gammaproteobacteria bacterium
TGTTAGTTGTTTAGTTGTTTGCTCCAGCAAACAACTAAACAACTAACAAAACTAAGGTCCGGTACCTTTTTGCTGCGCGTGGATGTCGAACCAGTCGCCCAGGCCGGCGCCGGTGAGCGTGCGGTTCAGGTCGCGAAGTTCGTGCCAGATGGCTTTGATGTCTCCCGCGCCCAGCCAGGGTCCCGGCAGGGACGCGCCGAAGGGGCCCGAGGCCCCCAACGGAAATGCCCAGTCGCCATCCCGGGGTCGGCGCCAGCGCCGCAGCAAGCCTCGCCCGGCCCGCAGCCCCGAGCCGAGGGGCCCCAGTGCCGAGGCCCGCCGTCGCGCCGTGCTGTGGGCCTGGATATTGCCGGGGTGCATGGCGCGAAAGTCCGTTTGCCGGATGCATTGAAAGCTCCGGTAGCCAAGTTCGCTGAGGCGCTGGAGGTCCACATCCGCAGTCTCGTGGTCCATCTCCAGGGAGATGAAGGGAGGTAGTGCGCCGGGTCCCAGTGCTTCCAGACACAGCCGGTCGCTGCCCTCGATGTCGATCTTGAGAAAATGTGGCACACCCGAGCGGGCCAGAATCTGGCCGAAGGTCATGCAGGGGACGCGGACCGTCCGGTACCCGCTGCCACCCCGTGCCGCGTTATCTGGGCTGAAGGAGCTCCAGACGCTCTTGCTGCCGGATACGTGAAACTCCGCTTCGCCGGGCTCTTCGGCGATGCCGACGCCCAGAATCTCCAGCCGGCCGGCAGCGATGGCCGGCGCAAAGGTCCTGGTGCCGAGCTGGACCAGGTCCGGGTTCGCCTCGATCGCCAGCACCCGGAAGCCCCGGTGCAGGTAGTAGGCGGTGTCCTCGCCGGTGTGCATCCCAACGTCGATGACCAGGCGGGGCGTGTTCATGGGCTCAGAGTCTGCCACGCCGCCGCCAAACAACTAAACAACTACAATAACTAAGTGTCCGGTACCTTTTCGGCGATGGGCGATCTTTTTCACGGGCTGCGGGAGCGGATCGAGCGGGATCCGGCGCGGCGCGTGCACTATGAAACCCGGGTGGCCAGCGCCGGGCGGGTGCTCGACGTGGGTGGCCGCAACCGGGACTCCCTGAGCGCCCGGCGCCTGCGCCGCCTCACGACCAACCCCAAGGCGGAGTTCGTCCACACGGACGTGCTGCCCGACTACCAGCCGGACCTGGTGGACGACATCACCGCGTCGACCATCCCTGACGCCAGCTTCGACGGTATCTACTGCGTATCCATTCTCGAACACGTGCGGGACTACCCGGCGGCCGTCGGGCATCTGCGCCGCATCCTCAAGCCGGGCGGCGAGATCGTGCTGTACGTGCCCTTCTGCTGGCCCTTCCACGACCGGATGGACCACCACCGCTTCACCTTCACCGAGGTCGCCCGGCTGATGGAGGGTTACGCGGACTTCCGCCTGTGCCTGCCGGACCGGACCGGCTACGGCGGCGTGCTGCTGCAGGTGCTGACGTTTTTCCAGTTCCACCGGCTGCCCTGGCTGTGGGAGCCGCTATCAGTCCTCGTCAATGCCCTGCTTTCCATCCCCCTGGCGGGTGCCTGGCTGGCCCTGCGGCACCGGGGCCGGTGGCGCGGTATCAGCTGGGCCGACTTCCGCTTCTACTACCTGCACCTGCACCTGGCCCACGGCTTCTGGGCCTGGGGCCGTGTAGGAGCGCCTTAAGGCGCGATCCGGCGCGATCCCGCCCCCAAACAACTAACAAAACTAAGGTCCGGTACCTTTTTTCCCGAAGAGGGAGAGGGCGGCGCCGGCGCCGAGAATCAGGGCCACCTTCAGGAGATTGCGCCACAGGGTGGGCGTCGTCCGCAGGTACTGCCACCCGTAGCGGAGAATCTGCGCGCCGTCGGTCCGGGTGGTGCCGGTCCGGGCGAGGCGCACCGCCACGTACTTGTAGAGGTTCGCCGTTGCCGTCCGCTCGATGCGCTCCCGCTCCGCCGACGCAGGCAGCCGGGCCACGGCCCGGGCGATCACGATGCGCACGTCCCGCACCTGCTGCTCCACCTTCGAGACCGCCGAACTGCCGTGCACCCGGTAGTGGACCTGCACCGCTGGCACGCAGACGAAGGCGTGCTCCGCCGCCAGCCGCAACCAGAGATCCCAGTCCTCACCGCCCTGCAGTGACTCATCAAACGGTCCGGCTGCAAGCAGCGCCGACCGGCGGACCAGCGGCGTGGAACCGCAGTCGAGAAAATTCCGGCTGGCGAGGAGGGGATAGACCCGGCCGTTCGCCACCACGTGACTCCCCTGCTGGATGACGCGTCCCGACTCGTCGATGAGATCCGTCCAGCCGTAGACCAGCGCGGCGTCCGGTGCCGCCTCCAGCGCCGCCACCTGCCGGGCCAGCTTGTCCGCCGCCCACAGGTCGTCGCCGTCGAGGAAGGCCACGAACTCGCCCCGGGCCTGCGCGACGCCCCGGTTGCGGCTCGCGGACGCGCCGCCATGCCGACCATCAATGACCTGCAGCCGCGGGTCCGACTGGCCCGCCAGCAGCGCCCCGGTGGCATCCGTTGATCCGTCGTTGACGATCAGCAACTCAAACTCGCCAAAGGTCTGGGCCCACACGCTGTCCAGAGTGGCCGCCAGCGTCCGCTCCGCGTTGTACACGGGCAGCACGATGGACACCCGCGGCTTCGGTTTCATCTCAGGCATCCGTCTGCTCCCGCGCGCCCTGCCAGAAGCCCGCCGTCCAGGCCGCCAGATCCAGCAGGACCATCGGGCTCGCCCACAGGAACGTCCCGAACAGGCCGGCGGCCGCCGACTTCTGCGCGATCTTCAGCAGGCGGAACCCGAAAAGCAGCGGGATCAGCACGGGCCAGCGAAACAGCACCCCGTGCTGTCCCGTGAGGCGCCGGGACAGCGCCGCGCCCCGCCCGACCTTCCGCGCGTGGCGCACGGTCTCCCGCAAGCCGGTGCGATTCACGTGGC
The DNA here is from genome assembly GCA_031409515.1 of Gammaproteobacteria bacterium. Taxonomy (GTDB): domain Bacteria; phylum Pseudomonadota; class Gammaproteobacteria; order Steroidobacterales; genus SHZI01. Next base: position 2,947 of record JANNXJ010000028.1, read on the forward strand.
GCACGACCATGTCGGGGACGAAGAGGATCTGTTCACTGAGCCGCGTGTTCAGGATGTACTCCTCGCCCCAGAACACCTCGGGAAAACCCCCATGCTGTTCCAGCAGCTGCCGCGGCCAGGCCAGGTTGCAGGAGGGAATGCTCGGGTAGCGCCGGACGACCGTCCCGGCAAACTCTACAAACTCGGTGAGGTAGAGGGCCGTGCCGCAGAGGCTCTCGGTTGTGCCGTTCAGGATGCGGCCGCCCACGGCCTGGGTTGCCGCGCCCGGACCCGCGTGACTCGCCCGGTGCAGTGCCGCCAGCCAGCCCGGGTCCGGCACGCAGTCCGTGTCGGTAAAGGCGATGAGGGGCGCCCGGGCCTGCAGGAGCCCCCGGTTGCGGGCGGGTCCGGGAAACAGCTGGGTGGGACTGCGGATGAGTTGCACCCGCGGGGCGTAGCTGGCGACCAGTGCGGCGGTGTCGTCCTCGCCACTGTCCACCACCAGCACTTCGTATGCCAGCGTCGTCTCCTGGGCGAGCAGCGCGTCGAGGCAGCGGCCGATGGTTCGCGCCGAATTCCAGGAGGGGATCACCACGGACACGTCCGGCACGCGGGTTGTAGTGCTGGTCGACATCAGGGCGGCGACATTTCGAAATCAAAATTGGCGGTGGCCGCCGGAGCCAGCAGCCGGTCCAGAACGGCGAGGGGCAGGGACGCCGCCATGAGCAGCGTGTAAACGGCCGTCCGCCCGCGGCGCCGGCTGCCCGTCACCTGCTTCAGGAAGTTCTCGCCGCTCATCGCCCAGCCCGTCGGCAGCAGGCTGCCGGTGGTCTTGCGCAGGATGAGACCGCTGCGGGCGGCCGTGCAACCCAGGCCCTGCGGCGAGAACAGTACCGTGTGGTAGGGGAAGTGCAGCGGCCCCCAGTAGCTGCCCATGAGGCGGGCCGTGTAGTGCGTGGCGTTGGGCGTCTGGCCGATGATCCGGCCGGTCGACGTCAGCAGTCCCGCGAGCTTCTGCAATGTGGTGTCCAGGTCCGTGAGGTGTTCAATCACATGGCGCAGCCGGATCACGTCGAAGCGCAGCCCGCTCTCCTGGATATCATCCAGGTCATCGAAGAACCGCGCGCCGGTGATGGTGTCGAGTTCGGGATAGAGCACGAAGTCGAAGCCCGCCAGGCGCCGGCAGCCCGCCGCCGCCAGCTCCCGCAGAAAGCCGCCCTGCCCGCAGCCGAAATCCAGCACCGCCGGGTCTGCCCCGAATTCCCGCAGGAAGGCCGCGCTGAGCTGCCGCTGGTAGAACGCGTTGACGCCGGCGAGCAGCGGCACGGCCGTGGTGCTGTAGTTCTGGTAGTCGGCGCCGTAGAACTGCTGCACCTCCTCAGCCGTCGGCCAGGGGTCCTGGTACAGACTCTGGCAGGCGTCGCAGCGGAGGATGAGGGCCGCCACCGTCCGGTGCGCAAAATACTCCCGGTCGACGGGCGCGGCGACGAACAGCGTCGCTTCCGGGCAGCCGCAGGCCGGGCAGTTCATGGCGACGTCCTCACCGCAGGCTCCGGAGCAGACCGGCCGTCAGCTGCCAGCCGCTTCTCACCGTGACGTTCGGGTCCGCTGCCTGGGCGGCGCTCTGCCGGGCGAGCCCGCGCAGCGCCCGGTAGGGCAGCACCGGGCGGGCGTGATGCTCGTGGTGGTACATGATCATGGGCCCGTGGAGCAGCACCTGTTCCAGCAGCCCCGCCTGACAGGTGCGGGACGCGGTGCTGCCGTTCAGGTGCACGGTGCCGTCCGGCTTGATCTCGGCGTGCTGGGCGTAGAGACGCAGGCGATTGGCGACCGGGTAGAGCGTGAGCAGGGAACCGAAGTACAGCGGGTACAGTTCCCAGCGGCCGGCGACGACAGTGGCCGCGAAACCGGCCCCGTGGAGCAGGGCGAGGGCGCCCAGCCAGAGCCACTCGCTGCTGCTGCTTTTGCCTGCGGCGCTTTTGCCTGCGGCGCCGGAGCCCGCTGCCCGTATAAAAGCGCTGAGCGCCGTCCAGCCGCTCAGGTCCCGCAGCAGCCCCTGCCGGAGTTCCCGCCGGGTTGTGGCCGCCGCCTTGGCCGTGTCCGGATCTTCCGGCAGGAAGTACGCCCGGGCGGCGTGGTGCTGGAAATGCCCGGGCCGGTTGTTCTGCACCCGCGTGCCGTTGAACGGGCCAATGAGCAGGTCGGCCAGCCGGTCGTTCCAGCGCCGGTCCGGCAGCAGGTTCCAGTGGGTCGCTTCGTGGAACCACTCGGAGAGCATGCGCTGGTGAATGACGCAGACGATGACTGCCATCACTGGTGGCGCGAACCAGAGGGCGGCGAAGACCGTGGCGTGCATCGCCAGCAGCCAGACCGTGTTCAGCAGGCCGTAGGGCCAGGTCAGGAACTCCTGGCGCAGGGCGACTTCCATGCCCGGGGCCGTAGTCATACCGCCGGCACCCGGCGTTCCCGCCAGAGCTGCAGCAGCACGGCCTGCTCGGCGGGACTCACCACCCGGAGCAGCAGGGCGCCGCCGACGAGCGTGCAGAGGGCCAGCAGGAGCGGCAGCAGGGTGGGCAGCGCACTGGTTGCCGGGTTGGGCAGAGCCCACGGCGCTGTGGTGAGCAGCCACACGGCGAGTGCAGCCAGCACTGCCGCTAGGGGCCGCAGCAGTGTGCTCAACAGATCGGTCCAGCCGCTCTGCAGAGCGACGGCGTAAGTCAGCAGGGGCGTGACAACAAAGCCGGCCGCCGCTCCCGCGATGGCGCCCTGGGCGCCGAAGCGCGGGGCCAGCAGGACCACGAGCAGGGTCGTCACCAGCGCCCCCAGCACGTTGGCGAACATCTGCACCCGCAGGGCTCCCCGGGCCACCAGCACCAGCGGAAAGCCAATCCCTGCGAGCAGGGGAATCAGGCACCAGAGGGTCAGGCCGGCGAGGTGGCCGGCGGGCACGAACGCAGGACCGAGAAGCAGGCCGAACAGCCAGGGCCCCAGGGCGAGGCCGATCAGGCCCGCCGCGGCACCGAGTACCAAGGCCAGCCGCTGGATCACACTTGCGTAGAGGAGGTCCCTGCCATCGCCGCGCTGGGCAGAACGGGTCAGGGCGGGCTGGGCAGCGGTGCCCAGTGCCTGGGGAAGCACGGCGATGATAAACAGGGCCTGCATGGCCAGGGAGAACTGGCCGAAGAGGATCGCGTCGTCGTTGAGGTTGCGGAACAGGATGAGCGGTCCGTTTACCCGCCAGTCCACCGCAGCCAGCGTGACAAAAAGCGGCAGCGCGAAGGTCAGCAACGGCCGCCATTCAGCCCAGTGCCAGTTCAGCTGGAGTGGGACGAGTTCCCGGCGCACGACATACAGGGAACGGGCCGCCTGCAGCCACCAGGCCGCACCCTGGATAGTGACCAGCAGCACCAGGCTACCGCCATTAACCAGGACCACCGCTGCCAGGGCCAGTTCAAAAATGCGGGCGAACAGCTCCTGCCAGAGCGCGTGGTGGTTGACTTCAAAGGCGACGTACAGGTGCTGGGCCCAGGCCACCAGCGCCCTGCCGGTGAGCGCGACGGCGAGGACGGTGATCAGCAGCGGCGCGCGGGGGTCTGGCGCCACGATCCACGCGAGCGCGATGCAGGCCACCGTCGCGATCCCGGTCATGGTCAGCCGAATGGCCAGCGAAGTCGCCGCAATCCCGGCCGCCCGGCTGCGGTCCCCGGCAATGGTGTGGACCATCGCCGGGCCGAGGCCCAGCAGGGCGAGGGGCATGAACGCCAGGTACCAGGCCTGGCTGTAGGCGAGCAGCGCGTAGAGCTCGGGCCCTAGCAGGCGGGCCACCAGCACGATGTAGACCAGCCGGGTGGCGATGCCAATCACCTGGGCCGCCGTCAGCACGACTGCATTGCTGGCGATGGACCGGACGCTGGTCAACCGCGGCGACATGACGTAATCAGGTGTGATACAGGGAATGCCATGGGTCGCCGGTTATCATAACCGCGTGCCGATCCTGGTCCTGTGCCTGGTTACCGTTCTGGTCTTTGGGGGCTGGTGGCTGCTGCTGCCCCGGCCCCTGGGGCACCTCGCCCGGGGCGTGTACGCGGGCCTGCTCGGTGCCGCGCAGATCGTCGGCACCGAACTGCTGCTGGGGGCCTTAGGCCAGTTGCGGCTGCCTCTGCTGGTCGCGGCTGTGCTGGTGGTGACGCTGCCTGTCCTGATAGCGGGCTTCCGGCGGCGGCGCGGGGTGCCGGCGGCGGCGCGGGAGTCGGGACTGGCAACGGCGCTGGGCATTGATGCCTTCAATGCCACGCTGTTCGCCCTGCTGTTGTTCGTCACCGTCTGGCTGCTGATGGCCACCTGGCTGCTGCCGCCCCGGGGCGTGGATGACATCGTCTATCACCTGCCGCCGCTGTATGACCTGGTACAGACCGGGCGCCTCGCGGTGCTCCCCCTGCAGATCCGGGTGCAGTTTGCGCTGCCCCTCGGCGGGGACTTCCTCTACCTCTGGCCGCTGCTGTTCCTCCACGCTGACACCTGGGTGGACGGCGTGCAGTTCGTGGTCGCGCTGTTTGGCGTGCTCGTCGTCGCGGCGCTCGCGGGTCGCCTGGGCGCAGAACGGCGGGATGCGCTGTTTGCCGGATTGCTCTGGCTCTTCGTGCCCGTGGTGCTGGCCCAGTCGGCCAGCAACTATGTGGAGATCATTCTGGCGGTGTGCCAGCTGGTGTTGCTCTACGCCGCCGTGCGGGTCTGGCAGACGGGCCAGCAGCCAGGTAAGCATTCAGGCCAGAAGTCGGAGCAGTGGCTGCACCTGGCGATGGCCGGGCTGGCTGCCGGTTTCGGGCTGGGCGTGAAGTACAGCATGCTGATCAGCATTGCCGCGGTGCTGCCGATTCTCGTTCTGCCCCTCTGGCGGGACGGGGGGCTGGCGCGGACGTTGCGGGGTGCGGGGGTTTTTCTGCTGGCCTGCGCGCCGCTGCCGGCCTACTGGCTGGTGCGCAACGCCCTGCTCACCGGGCATCCGCTTTATCCCTACGCAGTGACGGCCAGAGGGCTGCTGGATGTGGGCGGCGGCAATCCTAATCCTGAGCCCGGCGCCGGTTCTGCGCTGTCGGCCCTGGTGCATGAGCCCGCCCGTTTCCTGCTCTACCTCTTTGAGGACCCGGGTCTCGGCAGCCTGAACGGGGGCTTTGGGCTGATCTTCTGGGGCTTCGGGCTGCCCGCGCTGGCTTGGTGCCTGGCGCGGGCTGTGCGCCGGCGGGACTGGCTCGCCGCGCTGGTGTTCGTCCAGGTGCTGCCCGTGGTGCTGATCTTCCTGCTGCAGACGGACCTGTCCCGGGTGCGCTTCAATCTGCGACTGATACTTCTCGTGGTGGCCCTGGGCCTGGTGGCCCTTGCCCTCCTGCTGCGGGAACTCCGGGACGAGGCGCCCTGGACGGCCACCGCGCTCCGCGCCACCGGCGTGCTTGCCTCGCTGCTGGCGGTTGTGCATCTGGCGTCGGTGACGCTGCCGCCGCTGCAGATCCGGGACGCTCTCGCTGACCGCAGTCGGGGCACCGCCACGTCACCGTTCATTTACTACCGTCAGTCCGACCCCGTCATGGCCCAGCTCGCACCTGCCTTCGCGGCGGTGGATTACCTCACCCGGGACAGCGGCGGCTGGCAGGTGGCCCTCGCCGCGGAGTGGCGCGTCTTCAACACGTCGCCGCTCTTTGGCACGCGCCTGCAGAACCGGGTCTGGAATTTCCAGGCGCAGCCGCCGGCCCCGCCGGACGCGCTGATCTTTCAGCAGCCGGCGCCCGGTGGCGAACTGTTCTACCCCTGGCCCGACCAGCGCCTCACGCCGGAGGCCCTGCGGCGGGATGACCGCTATGCGTTGGTGGCTCTGCCGGGCGAGGTAGAGCTGTGGATTCTGAAGACCCGGCTCGCGACACCGGAGATGCAGGGGCGGCTGGCGGAGTTCCAAGCCCGGCTGGCGGGGTCGGGCTCGTGAACAGCCAAGGCAGCGTGGTGCGCAGCGTGCTCTTGCCCTGGCTGTGCCTCACGCTCGCGGGCGCCTTTCTGCTGCTCGCGGTGACGGTGGGTCCCGCGGAGCTCACGAGCCCCGCCCTGGCGCTGGCGCAATACGGGGCTGGTTTCGGGCCCGCGGTGGCGGGCGCAGCGCTGCTCTGTGGTGGGCTCATGGCCGCACGGGCGGAGAGCTGGCTGCCCCGCCTGGCAACCGGCAGTGTCCTGGTTTACGGCGCGGTGCTCGGCCCCTTCGGCCTGACCTTCGCGCCCTGGGTCGCGGTGGGCCTTGCTGTCGTCGCGACCGTGCTCCCGCGAGCCACCCGGCCGCTGTCGTCCGCGGTGCTGGCCCTCCATCTGATCGGCACGCTGGCGGCGCTGCACCTGGCGGCGACGCTGACCCGCTACGCGTCCGGCTGGACGCCGTTCCAGGACGTGCTGCGGGCTCTCCTGTAGGAGCGCCTTCAGGCGCGATCCCAGGGAAATGGGGACATGCCTCATTTCCCCCGGGAACACTGCGCCTTCGACACCTGAGCGGGAAATGAGGCATGTCCCCATTTCCCTCCTACAGGCGCGCCTTGGCGGCGAGTTCGGTGCGGAGGTCGGCGATGCCGGGCTGTTGCCCGAGGTCCGGGAGCGCCACGAGCATCGCTTCCAGCTGCTGGCGCGCCGCCCGGTAGCTGGCCTGGGCGTCTGCCCTCCGGCCCGCATTCGCCACCAGGTCACCCTGCCGGAGCAGCACGCGGATCAGTTGCAGGCGCGTTTCGCCGGAACTGGGATTGAGGCGAATGGCCTCCGCGTAGGAGCGCTGGGCCAGGCTGTACAAGTCGATGCGCGTGATCAAGTCTTCCTCCGGCGGGCGTCCGGTAGGCCTGCTGGCCTGCTCCTGGTAGACCCGGCCGAGGCCGTAGTGGGCGAGGGGGTAGCCGGGCTTGTGGCTGCGCGCGGCGCGGAAGGCGGCGAGTGCGGCGGTGTAGTCGGCGCGCTTCAGCCAGATGAGTCCGGCGTTGTACTCGCTGGAGGCCAGCGTGGCGGGGTCGCCCTTAAGGCCCCGGGTCTGGCTGAAGGCCGCGAGCGCCTGCTCGTCGTCGCCCAGATCCTGCCAGGCGCTGCCGAGTTCGCTGAAGGGCAGTGCGTGGGTCTGGGCCTGCCGGGTGGCATCGGTCCAGAGCGCGACGTTTGAGGACCACAGCTGGCTGCGCAGCAGGCTGCTGGCCAGGAGGATCAGGATCAGGAGTGCGGTGCCGCCCACGAGGAGTTGCCGGCGGGGACCGGCCAGCCAGCGCGCCAGGACGGCCGCGAGAGCCAGCGCGGCCCCGGCGGAGGGGAAGTAGAGGTAACGCTCGGCCACCGGCGTGGCGCCGATGTCGCTCAGGGCGAGCAGCAGCGCGGGGGCAATGCCGGCAGCCAGCATCAGCAGGCCGAACAGGGGCACCCCGTCCCCGGTTCGCCACCAGCGCCGGAGGGCGAGGGCGGCGAGGATCATCCCGGCCAGGAGGATCAGCCCCGCCACCGGGAGCGGGGGCAGCATCGCCGGCACGACGAAGTTGGACTGGGGCCAGGGCACCAGGAGTTTCTGCAGGTAATAGCCCAGGGCCTGCAGGAGGCCCGTTGCGATGTCACTCGCCGGCAGGGTGCCCAGCCCCAGAGACACCCGATCGGCCGCGTCGGCCCGGTAGGCCAGGTAGATCATGGTGGCGGTAGCGAGCAGCGCCAGCAGCGGGACGAGGGTGATGGCCTGCTCCCGGGGGGCGGAAGGCTGACTGACCGGCCGCGGGGCCAGCACCATCGCGAGGGGCACCAGCACCGCGGTGACGATGCCCACCTCCTTCGAGCCGACGGCCAGCAGGAAGGCCAGTGGCGTCAGCAGCAAAGCAGGCAACGATCTGCTGTCCCGCCAGGCCAGGGCGAGGAGGATGGTGAGCGTGCTGAACAGCGTGGCGAGGATGTCCACCCGGGCACCTACCCAGGATACGGACTCGGCGTGGATCGGGTGAACGGCAAAGACGGCGGCGGCCAGCGTCGCGGCGAGGGTGGCCGAAGCGTGACCCGCCAGCAACCGTCGCGCGAGCAGGAAAACGAGCAGCGTGGTGACCGCGTGATAGGCGAGATTCATCACGTGCCCGCCGAGGGGGCTGTCGAACAGCCGCGCGTCGAGCAGGAGGCTCGCGATCCACACCGGCCGGAAGTAGTTGTAGGGCCAGTCCGGAATCCCGGTCGGCGGCTGCAGGAGGCTGGCAAAGCTTTCGAAGAACGGCAGCTGCCGCGGCCAGGGCTCGTCGTCCCAGTAGGCCAGGTCGCTCACCCCCGGCAGAAACGCCAGCACGCTGACCACCATCAAAAGCAAAAAGGTACCGGACCTTAGTTTTGTTAGTTTCTTTAGTTGTTGCAAACGCATAACTAAACAACTAACAAAACTAAGGTCCGGTACCTTTTTGGGAGTTTACAGGCGGAGGGCGCCGTCGATTTCGAAGACGCGGCCGGAGACGTAGTCGTTCTGCAGGATGAACTCCACCGTTTGTGCGATCTCGTCGGGCTCACCCATCCGCTTGAGGGGGATGCCGGAGGTCAGCTTTTCCCGGGCTTCCGGTTTCATGCCGGCGACCATCTCGGTGTTGATGAAGCCAGGAGCAATGGCGGCCGCGCGGATCCCGTAGCGGGCGAGTTCCTTGGCCCAGGTCACAGCCATTGCCGCCACGCCAGCCTTGGCGGCCGAGTAGTTGGTCTGGCCCGCGTTGCCGGCCCTGCTGATGCTGGAGATGTTGATGATCACCCCCCGCACGCCGCCGACGATCATGCGTTCCGCCGCCTCGCGACCGCAGAGGAACACGCCCGTCAGGTTGACGTCCAGCACGGCCTGCCACTGGTCCAGGCTCATCTTCGACTCGACCTTGCCGTCCTTGTACTTGATGAGCAAGGCGTCCCGGGTGATGCCCGCGTTATTCACCAGCGCGTGCACCGCGCCGCACTTCGCCACGATCTGGTCGAAGAGGGCGATCACGTCCGCTTCTTTAGCCACGTTGGCGCCAAAGCGTTGCACCGTCGCGCCCAGCTGCTCACAGGCAGCCGCCACCGCTGCCAGGTCGTCAACCTTGAGATCCACCAGCGCCAGCACCGGCTTGTGGGGCGCGAGACGCTTCGCCATGGCGGCCCCGAGGCCGCGGGCGGCCCCTGTGATCACGATCGTCTTGCCTTGGATATCCATGCCCCACCTCCGGGTCCAGTTGTGTTCAGGGCGCACATCCTACCTGCATTCTTGTGCACCGCAAGAATTCCAAAGGTACCGGGTTTGGGCGCTGGGAAATTTGGGCGGGGGTTGGCCAAAATGCCGATGGCCAAACC
>JANNXJ010000029.1:0-157668 GCA_031409515.1 Gammaproteobacteria bacterium
GGGGTGTTGTTGGCCTTGGGGGTGCGCTGCTGGCGGCGGGGGCCGAGCACCCCCGGGGGGGTTTTTCGGGGGGCGTTTTGGGCGCGCATTCCGGGGCTATCGCCCCGGTCCCCCCAAACCGCCGCTCCAACACGGCGCTCCTGCAGCTAAGCCGCGACCTGAAACCCGGCGGCCGTGATGGCCTTGGCCAGTGCCGCCTGCTCGATCTGGGCGGGATCGAACTCCACGGCCACGGTGCCGCTGGCCCGGTCCGCCTTTGCCGCCGTCACGCCCTTGTGGCTCGTCAGTGCGTTCTGCACGCTGCGCTCGCAGCCGCCGCAGGTCATGCCCTGCACCTTGAATTCGGTTTTCATCAGATTGCGTCCTCCGGTCATCATGGTTGTTTGTCTACTTTCTCGGGCGCCAGCGGCGCAACAATAATGAGTTAGTCACCACGCTCACGCTGCTCATCGCCATGGCCGCCCCGGCGAGGGCCGGGCTCAGGTAGCCGAAGGCGGCCAGTGGAATGCCAATGACATTGTAAATGAAGGCCCAGAACAGGTTCTGCTTGATCTTGCGGAACGTGGCCCGGCTGGCGTCGATGGCGCCCGCAACCAGGCGGGGGTCCGGGCGCATCAGGGTGATGCCCGCCGTTTCCATCGCGATGTCCGTGCCGGTGCCCATGGCGATACCCACGTCGGCCGCGGCCAGGGCCGGGGCGTCGTTGATGCCGTCCCCCAGCATGCCCACCACCCGGCCGGCCGAGCGCAGTGCCTGAATGGCCTCTGCCTTGCCCTCGGGCCGGACCGCACCCCGGGCCTCGTCCACGCCGGCTTCCCGGCCGACGGCGGCGGCCACCAGTTCCGCATCGCCGGACAGCATGATCGTCCGCACGCCCATCCTCTTCAGTTCTGCCACGGCCTGCAGTGCTTCCGGCCTCAGCGGGTCGGCGATGGCCAGCACGCCCAGCACGCCGTCCCGGTCGGCCACGAAAACTGCCGTGCGGCCCTGTCGTTCCCAGTCGAGGACGCGGGTCGCGGCGTCGCCGATGGTGATGCTCTGTTCGTCCAGCAGTCGGGTGTTGCCAATGAAGATCTCCCGGCCGGCCACCACCCCACTGACGCCCCTGCCCGTGTGACTGCGGAAGTCCGTGACGGCCGAGCGCCCCAGCTGGCGTTGTTCGGCCGCGGCGAGGATGGCCCGGGCCAGCGGGTGTTCACTGCCGTGCTGGACGGAGGCTGCCACCTGCAGCAGCTGGTCCTCGTCACCCCGCAGGGTGGCGGCGCCGACGAGCGTCGCGCGACCGGCGGTGAGAGTCCCCGTCTTGTCGAAGACGATGGTGTCGAGCCGGTGGGCCCGCTCCAGCGATTCCACATCCTTGATCAGGATCCCCGCATGGGCCGCCGCCCCGGTGCCCGTCATGATCGCTGTCGGGGTCGCCAGACCCAGGGCGCAGGGGCAGGCGATCACCAGCACTGCAACGGCCGAGATAAAAGCCTGCTCAAAATTGCCGGTGATGAAGAACCAGCCCAGAAAAGTGCTCACAGCCAGCACCACCACGATGGGGACGAAGACCGCGCTGATCTGGTCCACGAGGCGCTGCACGGGCGCCTTGCCGCCCTGGGCGTTCTCGACGAGCCGGATGATCCGCGCCAGGGTGGAGTCGGCCCCAACCGCCGTGGCCTGCACTTCCAGCAGGCCCGTGCCGTTGATCGCCCCCCCCGTCACCCGGCTGCCCGGTTCCTTGTCCACCGGCAGGCTCTCGCCGGTGATCAGGGACTCGTCCAGTTCGCTGCGGCCGGCCAGGACCTCGCCGTCCACCGGGATGCGCTCGCCCGGCCGCACGATGACCAGGTCGCCGGCCCGCACGTCGTTGATGGGCAGTTCCCGCTCGCTGCCATCGGCAACCCGCACACGGGCCGTCTGGGGCCGCAGGTCCATCAGCTGGCGAATGGCGGCGGTGGTGCCGCGCTTGGCTTTCGACTCGAGAAATTTGCCGAGCAGCACCAGCGTGATGATGATTACCGAAGCCTCGAAGTAGAGTTTGCCCATGGCGCCATCGAGGCCCAGCTCGGCCATGAGGTAGAGGCTGTAACCGTAGGCGGCGGTGGTGCCGAGAACGACGAGCACATCCATGTTGGCCGAGCGGGCCTTCAGGGCTCGCCAGGCTGACCGGTAAAAGCGGGCGCCGATGATGAACTGCACCGGGGTGGCCAGCAGTAGTTCCACCCAGGCGGGCAGATGCCAGTGGAGCTTGAGGGACATGGCCCCCATCTGGAACAGCAGGGGGGCCGCAAAAGCCGCTGACACCAGCAGCAGCGTGAGTTCCCGGCGCAGCTGGGCCTGATCCCGCTGGCGATGTTCCTCCTCGGCCTGGGCTTGGGAGGCGGCGGGGGATTCGATCCGGGCGCCATAGCCGGCGGCGGTAACGGCGTCGACGAGATCAGAGAGCCGGGTAACGCCAGGGATGGCGCGCACGTCGGCCCGCTCGATGGCGAGATTGACGTTCGCTTCGATGACGCCCGGCACCTTGCGCAGTGCCTTCTCCACGCGGGTCGAACAGGCGCTGCAGGTCATCCCCTCAATGGGAAAGGCGAAGGTCTCGGTTGGCACCTCGAAACCGGCTTTGCCGATGGCGTCGGCGATGGCCGGTACGGCCAGCCGGGCCGGGTCGTAGTTGATGTCGGCCCGCTCCACGGCGAAATTGACCGCGGCCGAAGCCACGCCCGGGACCAGGCCCAGCGCCTTCTCCAGCCGGGTGGCGCAGGCGCCGCAGGTCATGCCGCGGACCGGCAGAGTCACCCGGGCGAGGCTTGCGTCCCTGATCGGGCTCAGCGGCGACGCAGTGGCTTCGGCGGGGATCACACTCATCGGGGATTCCTTGGGGGTCGGCCGGAATGGTACCGCTGGAGGGCGGTTTGGGCACGGGGAGCCACCTCAAGTGGCCAATATCCGGTCGGCGAGTGCGGATTTCAAGAGCGGGCCCAGGGTGCCATGGGCGGGCAAAGGTGCTTCAAGTCGCGGGATTCTCTCGTGGTCCGGACCCGCCTGACCAGCGAAAATACTGAATGCTGATAGTAGCAACAATGTACTAACATAGGCAGGGGTATCTGAACGAGTGTTTGGTCAGTCAGTGAAAACGACGATTCGCAAGCTTGGGAACTCCCGCGGCGTGCTTATTCCAAAGCCAATCCTTGCCCAGGTCGGGCTTGAGGAGGGTGAGGCTGAAATGACGGTCGAGGGCGATGCCATCGTTCTCCGCAGGGCCAGGCAGGCCACCCGCGCCGGCTGGGCGCAGGCCTGCAAGACGCTTGGTGCGAGTGGTGGCGACGCGTTGGTGTGGCCCGAGTTTGGCAATGCGGATGACGAGCATCTCGTGTGGTAAGGCGCGGCGAGGTCTGGCTGGCGACCCTCGATCCCACCCGGGGTAGCGAGATCCGCAAGACGAGGCCCTGCCTGGTCATTTCCCCGCCGGAAATGAACGCCCACCTGCGGACGGCGATCGTCGCCCCCCTGACGCGGGGTAGCGAGCCGGCCCCATTCCGCATCCCGGTGCGTTTTGCAGGGAAATCCGGTCTGATCCTGCTCGACCAGATCCGGACTCTGGATCAGGTGCGGCTCGTGCGGCGGTTGGGTGCCGTGGGCAGCCGGACGCTGGCGGCGACGCTGGGCACTTTGCAGGAGGTTTTTGCGCCTTGAACCTGGGGTGATCGCGCCTAAAGGCGCTCCTACAGCGCCGGCAGCTACCGGGAGGGGAGCACCGTCCGCCGGTGTCGGCCCTGGAACAGGCGGAGAAAGTCACCGAAGACCGCATCCCCCAGGGCGCGGGAGCGGGGCATGAACTGCGGCGTCTCCTGCGCAATGCGGGCAGGCTCAATCACGCCCTGCAGGCCTTCGAGTTCCCGCAGGTTAACCGGTGTGCGGAGCCAGCGGTGGACCATGGGCTCGTCCACCTCCAGATGAAACTGCAGGCCATACACGTTGTGGCCAAAGCGAAAAGCCTGGTGAGCACAGTCCACTGAAGCGGCCAGGTGCACGGCCCCGTGGGGTATGGCGAATGTGTCCCCGTGCCACTGGAAGATTTTCTCGGGCCCTTCGAAATGCCGGAAGAGAGGATCCTTTTCCCCCTCCCTCGTCGGGCCGACGTCGTACCAGCCGATTTCCTTGCGGTGGTTGCCGGTGACAGGTGCGCCCAGCGCCCGGGCCAGCAACTGGGCTCCCAGGCAGATCCCGAGTACTGGCTTGCCGTCCCGGATGGCCGTCTGAATCGCTGCGACTTCCGTCGCCAGGTGCCGGTGGCGCGTGACCTGGTCGCAGTTCATCGGGCCGCCGAGCACGATCAGGCCGTGGTAGCGCTCCAGGTCCGGCACCGCGTCCGGGTTGCGCCCGAAGTTGACATAGCGGACGCGGAAGCCCGCGTCCCGCAGCAGCGGGTCGAGGGTGCCGAGGATTTCGTGGGGAACGTGCTGGAAGACGAGGAGGCGGCGCATACCCATATTCTAGAGTCTGCGCCGCCTTACCGGCAGCTCCCGGCGTCACCGCATCTTGCTGAACACGTAGTCATGGGGTGCCTGGCCGGTGTGGCAGGCGAAGCAGGCCGTTGCGGCGGTCGCACCGACGACGGGCTTCTGCCGGTCACCGGCTGCAAAGGCCTCGAAGCCCCAGCCCCCGGTGGCGGCATAACGGCGCTCGTCCTTGTACATGACCCCCAGCACCTTACGGGAACCTTCCTGAATGGCGTGGTCTGCTGCGCTCGCCTCCAGCAAGTCGAAAACGATGACGGAGCCATCAGGGAAGCGCCCCTGGGCATAGCCCGTTACGGCCAGCGGATTCGCATAGAGATGATGGATGCCGCCGAAAGCCTCGTAGAGTGGATGCCCCGACTCGATGACCATGCTCTTGACGTGCTGCCACTGGCGATAGCCCTCCGGGAACGGGACGCCGGTTTGACCGGCTGCCGGTGTCTCGGCCAGAGCCGCCAGGGCTGAGGCACCGACTATGCTGATCGCGAGGATGCTGTTGCGAAAGGTATGCTTCACTGCCATGTCTCCTGCTGGGTGGACCCGGGACTGAAAGCTAGCAGCGGGAGCCGGTCGTTAACAGCAGGTACAAATTGGTACCTGTGTAACCAAAAAGGTGAGTCTTGGTGAAAACTGACTCTTCGGACCCTGCACCGCCGCAACCGCTGGCAGCCCGGATGGTGGAGGACGTACTGGGCTGCAAGTGGACGCTGCGCGTGATCGGGGAGATCCGCAGCGGCGTGCAGCGACCGGGAGCCCTGGAGCGACAGATTCGCGGGATAAGCACCAAGGTGCTCAATGAGCGTTTGCGCAAGCTCGTGCGCTTTGGGGTGATCGAACGCCGTGCCTATGCCGAGTTGCCACCGCGGGTCGAGTATCGGCTCACCCCCTTCGGGCGGCGCTTCGCGCGGGTCCTCGACGCCGTGGACCAGCTGGAGAGCGAGATCGCCAGGCCTCAGACCAGGCGGAAGTCATCCGCGTCCAGATAAGCAGGGAACTTCTGCCGGTAGCGGTGCAGCTCCTCCAGACTCAGAGTCACTGTCCTGTGACGCGGCTCTGCGCCTGAATCCACCAGTGTTCCGCCCAGGCAATCGTGGACGATGCTGTCGCCGGCATAGGCGACTCCCTTGCCGTCCGTACCAACGCGATTCACCCCCGCCACATAGCACTGGTTCTCCACCGCCCGGGCGGGGAGGAGGGCCTGCCAGGCGCTGCGCCGGGCTGCCGGCCAGTTGGCTATATATATGAGCAGGTCGAAGGCGTTGGCCCCCCGGCTCCAGACGGGAAAGCGCAGGTCATAGCAGACCAGCGGGCAAACCCGCCAGCCCTTGAGTTCCACGATGAGCCGTTCCTGCCCCGGCGCAAAGTGTTCGTGCTCGTCGGCCATGCGGAATAGGTGCCGCTTGTCGTAGTGGCGAGGCTGGCCGTCCGGAGGCATCCACACGCAGCGGTTGTAGTAGCGCCCGCCGTCCTCGACGATCAGGCTGCCGCAGAGCACGGCGTTGTGTTCCCGGGCCAGGGCCGCCATCCAGGTCACGGTGGGTCCGGTCATGGTTTCGGCCTGCTCCCGGACGTCCATGGTGAAACCAGTGCTAAACATCTCCGGCAGGATGATCAGATCTGTCGGCTCTGTCAGCGCTTCGATCAACTCAGCAAAGTGCGCCCGGTTCTCCCCGGGGTTCTGCCAGGCCAGCGCCGTCTGCAGCAGCGTGATGGTCAGATCCTGCACAGGATCGACCCGGCCCGTTCCAGGGTGGTCAGGTCCTTCGCGAAGCAGAAGCGCAGGCGGGGACTGGCCATAGGCTCGGCACAGAAGACCGAGACCGGGATGCACGCCACCCCGGACTCCACCGTCAGCCGCCGGGCATAGTCCACATCGGGCTCGTCCGTGATGGCGCTGTAGTCCAGCAGCTGAAAGTAGGTGCCTGCGGTCGGGGTAAACCGGAAGCGCGAGCCCTGGAGCAGGGCGCAGAACTGGTCCCGCTTGGCCTGGTAGAAGGCCGGGAGATCCAGGTAGTGCCCGGGGTCGCTTTCCAGGAAATCCGCGAGGGCGTACTGCAGGGGCGTGACCACGCAGAACTGCACGAACTGATGGACCCGGCGAAACTCCCGCGTCAGCGCCGCCGGCGCCACGCAGTAGCCGATCTTCCAGCCGGTCGCGTGGTAGGTCTTGCCGAAGGAGGAAACCACCAGGCTGCGTTCGGCCAGTTCCGGGTAGCGCAGCAGGCTCTCGTGCCGCCGGCCGTCAAACAGGATGTGCTCGTAGACCTCGTCACCCAGCAGGAGCAGGCGCGTGCCCCGGACCAGCTCCGCGAGTGCCGCCATGTCCGCGGGTGAGAGGACCGCGCCCGTCGGATTGTGCGGGCTGTTAATAATGAGCAGCCGCGTGCGGGGCGTGATGGCCGACCGGACCCGGTCCCAGTCCACGCTGAAATCCGGTTCCCGCAGGGGAATGTGCAGGGCACGCCCACCCGCGAGTCGGATCGCCGGGTCGTAGGAATCGTAGGCCGGGTCCAGGCACAGGACCTCGTCACCCGGTTGCACCACGGCCTCGATGGCGCAGAACAGGGCCGAGGTGGCCCCGGAGGTCACCGTGACTTCCGCGTCCGCATCGACCTGGCGGCCATACAGCGCCAGTGTTTTCCGCGCAATCTGCTCCCGCAGACCCGGCAGCCCGGCCATGGGCGCGTACTGGTTGTGCCCCGCGCCCAGGTGATGACGGACCCGGTCGAGCAGTCCCTCGGGCGCCGGAAAGTCCGGGAAGCCCTGGGAGAGGTTGATGGCGCCATGCTCCGCCGCCAGCTGGGACATGACGGTGAAGATGGTCGTGCCGACGTCGGGCAGCTTGCTGGAAATGGCGAGGGAGGGGGGCGGCATCGATCCTGTGACGGGAAATTGGCGTTTTGTTTGACTTCAGTCGCGCTCGACGCCGATCATAGCGCCAACTCTCCCGGGGCACCTGATCCAGACGCATGAATGCCAGTGTAGAAGCGCTTAACCCCGGGCCGCCGCCCACTCCCGCCCCTGTCTCCGCCACGCCTGCCTATTTCCCGACGGGCCACAGCACCCGCATGACCAACGTCCGCCGGCTCATCGAGCAGGTGGCGGCCTTCAACACCAGTGTCCTCATCACCGGGGAGTCCGGGACGGGGAAGGAATGGGCGGCCCGCCATGTGCACGGCCTGTCCCCCCGGGCCGACAAGGCTTTCGTCCCCGTGAACTGCGGAGCGATCCCCGCGGAGCTGCTGGAAAGCGAACTGTTCGGCCACGAGAAGGGCGCCTTTACCGGCGCTATTTCCACGCGGATCGGCCGGTTCGAGGCCGCAGAGGGCGGCACGCTCTTTCTCGACGAGATCGGCGACATGAGCCTGCCGATGCAGGTCAAGCTGCTTCGCGTGCTCCAGGAGCGGATCTACGAGCGGGTGGGCAGCAACCGGCCGCGACCCTGCGATGTGCGGATCATTGCGGCGACCCATCGCAACCTGGAGGCGGCGATCCGGGACGGGAGTTTTCGCGAGGATCTCTACTACCGGCTGAATGTCTTTCCCATTGAGTTGCCGCCGCTGCGGGACCGGCTCGAAGACCTCCCGGACCTGATTGGCAATATCCTGGAGCGGTGCCGGGCTGCCGGCCTGGCGCCGGTGCACATGGCCCCGGGCGCAGTCCGGATCCTCAAGCACTATGGCTGGCCAGGCAATATCCGGGAGCTGGCCAATCTGCTCGAACGCCTGTGCGTGCTCTACCCGGACGGCGCCGTCGACATTCCCCAGCTGCCGACCCGCTACACGGCGGCAGCGCCCTTGCGGGAAACCGATCGCCAGGAAGTTGCCGCCACACGGGCTTCCGGACCCCAACCCCAGGACATCGAATTTCCCGCAGACGGACTGCCGCTGAAGGACTACCTGGAGAAGATCGAGATGTCCCTCATCCGCCGGGCGCTCCACGACGCCGATGGCGTCATCGCCCACGCCGCCGAAAAGCTGCAGGTTCGCCGCACCACCCTCGCCGAGAAAATGAAACGCTACGGCATTTAGAAAAATAGGGACATGCCTGATTTCCGCACTGCGGAAATCAGGCATGTCCCCATTTGTCGCTCCTAGGCGGCCTTGATCTTTTCGTAGCAGGTGTACTGATCCCGGCCGTTGTGCTTGGAGTGGTACAGGGCAGTATCTGCCGCCGCCAGCAGGGCCTTCGGGCTGTCGAACTTGTTTTGTGAGTCGCACGTCACGACGCCCAGTGACAGCGTAATCCCCACGCTCCGGCCATCCGCAGTCTGAGCCTTGCGGGTGCGAGCTGCCTCGCAGACCCGTTCGCCCACCCGATTCGCCTGCTCGGCATCGAGACCGGGCAGCAGCAGCACGAACTCGTCACCGCCATAGCGGGCCACGATGTCCGACTCCCGGAGCGTGTCCCGCAGGAGCTCGGCAACAGTCAGGAGGATGGCGTCTCCGGCCTGGTGGCCAAAGCCATCATTCACCTGCTTGAATTTGTCCAGGTCCACGAAGACCACCGACAGGGGCCAGGCGTGCTTCGTAGCCGTCTCGAACTCCCGTGCCAGGGACTCCTCGAAGTAGCGACGGTTGTGGGCGTTGGTCAGCGGGTCCCGAATATTTTCGACCTTCAGTTCGCTGTTCTCCTCCTCGAGCTGCTTCTTGGTGCCCTTCAGGTCATTGTTCTCCGCCAGCGTGTACAGATTGCGGACCATCAGCGTTTCCCGGGCCGCCTCACTGATGTCCTGGAGCTGGCCTGAATCGTAGAGTTCCATCTGGAACAGTTCTTCCGCCACCGGCAGCTGTTCCTTGACGAGGTCAAACATCTCGCCGAGGCGATGGGGCTGGATGTTCAGGAATTTCTGGGCCTGCTGGCCCACGCGGCGGAGGGACGTATCGTTGCGCGCACCGAGCCAGACGTCACTGAGGTCGCCGGACAGAGCGACAACCCGCACGAAGGCCTTGTCGTCACCCTCGACCCCGGCCCCGCTGGGATCGTGGCTGTGCTGAACCGCCTGGACCAGCCCCGCCGGCATGTTCCAGATGCCCAGGAGCGCCGCGCCGATTGAGCGGTGATCAGTGCCGATGCAGTTCTGCTCGTGCTGGCAGATGCGGGCGTGTTCGATCTTGAAGGGGGCGATGCCCTCGTAGACCTCGGGCCAGAGTTTGTCCACCACGAGCATGCCCAGATCCTGGAGGAGGGAAGCAAGGAAGATCTCCTCGGCATCCGGGCGCCCCAGTTCGCTAGCCAGAAGCTTGCCCCAGGCGGCCGACAGTATCGTGCGCCGCCAGTAAGCCTGGAAGTCGAAGCCCCCCGTCGAGGCCTTCTTCAACGCCGTGACCAGCGTGAAGCTCAGAGCCAGCGTCAGCGTGGCATTGAGACCAAGAGTAATCAGGGCCTGGCGGAGATTGGTGCTTTGCCGCCGGCGCGCATACATGGCGGAGTTGGCAATCCGCATCACCTTCGCGGCGATCGCGGGATCGGCGCTCACCGCCTCCGCAACCTTGCCCAGATCGATGTCCGGATTCTGGGCGAGCTGAAGCACCCGCATCGCCACGGGCGGCGGGGTGGGAAAATTGGTGCAGGTCCGCAGACGCTGCAGGATGTGCTCAGGTATCTGGCTCATGGTCGTCGCTCCCACGCGGTCTCTCTGGTTAATTTGGTTGGTATTGGCCTGGTCGGTCTATCAATGCAGTTCCTCTGGCTGACCAGTGCCCGGCGGACGGCCGTAAAGGGTCTGGATCAGATGGGCTTCTCCCTGGCTCAGGGAGCAGGTCTCGATGAGCTGGCGAGTGCTTGCCCCGTGCTTGGACAGGGCAATGGCCTGGCGCAGACCGTTGCGGGAGTTGCCCCCGGCGACGACTTCCGGGCGCGTGGTGAGCTGGTCCACCCGCTGGCGCAGCTGGGCGGTTTCCGCGGCGGACGCGCTCAGCAGCCCCTCCGCAGTCGCCAGCCGCTGGTTCAGATCGTCGATCCGGCTGACCAGCGGTTCGGCGGCACGCTGGCCGTTGCGCCGGCGCGTCAGCGAGAGCAGGGCCAGCAGGCAGGGAACTGCCAGAAAGGCCCCGGCGATGGAGCTGGGGGTTGCGGCGGGCAGGTAGACGCTGTTCAGCAGGTCCGCCGCGGGGGCAAGCACCGTGTTGAGCGTTGTGGAAAGCAGGTTTTCGAGTGCAGGCATGGTCATTCCCCTCAGGCAAGTTCGTCGATGATGTGTGTGCGGCCATCCGGGTCCTGCCCGGGCGGCGGCTTCTGGTCCTTGTTCAATGGTGGCTGCTGCCGGTTCTCCCGCTGGCGCCGCTGGTCCTCTGGCCGTCGGACCCAGTTGCCCGGCACGACAGGCGTGACATGGTCTACAGGTTTCATCCGGTGACCTCCGTGGCGAGGGTGGTTTCCGGTGCCGGTGGCGGCGCCGGCGCCGGTGCAGCGATGGCGGGAGTCTGGGCGGCGGCCGGCTCGGCGACGCCGGCGGGCTGTGGGTCAGTGGCGGCCGGTGGTGCGCCCAGAATGACCACCGCCACGCGGCGGTTCCGGTTGCGGCCCTCGACGGTGTCGTTGCCGGTCAGCGGCTGGTTCTCGCCCATCCCGGCGACGACCATGCGGTTCGCGGTGATGCCTCGCTGCTCGAACAGGCGGACGATGCGGGCGGCGCGCGCTGCCGAGAGTTCCCAATTCGACGGAAACTGGGCTGTCTTGATCGGGCGGTTATCCGTATGGCCTTCGATGCGGATGGGATAGGGGCGCTCCGCCAGAATGGCGGCGAGCCGCTCGAGAATCGCTGTGGCCTCCGGGCCGATCTCCGCGCTACCGCTGGGGAACAGGATGTCCGTCTTGATCTCGACTTCCACCCAGGACGGCGCTCGTTCCACACGGATCATGTCCTGATCGATGAGGAGTTGCATGGCCTTTTCCAGGTCGTCGGTCATCTGGCTGAGCTGGGTCTGGAGCGCCTCGTCGGCCCCGCCCTTGTCCTCGAACTGAATGGCCTCTCTGGGCGTCACGCCGGCCACGCTGTCATCCCCCTTGGACTTGGCGGCTTTGTCCCCGATCGGTACGGGCTCCATCGTGCGGGGAGTCCCGGAGAAAGCTGCGGAAAGCGAGTCCGACGCCGTGCGGTACTTGCCTTCATTGACCGATGACACCGCGTACATGACCACGAAGAACGCGAGCAGCAAGGTCACGAGGTCGCCGTAGGGAATGGCCCAGGCTTCGTGATTAACGTGGTCTTCGTGCTCGTGCTTGCGGGCCATGGCGATGAGTCCGGGCGCTAACCCATGAACCCCTTCAGCTTGGTCTCGAGATTCCGCGGATTCTCGCCCTCGGCAATCGCGATGATGCCGATGATGATCATCTCCTTGGCATGGGTCTGCTTCTTGATGATGTCCTTGAGCTTGTTGGCAATGGGCAGGAAGAACAGATTGGCGAGGCCGATGCCGTAGATGGTGGCCGTAAAGGCCGCCGCGATACCGTGGCCGAGCTTGCTCGGGTCCGCGAGGTTTTTCATGACGGCTATCAGGCCGAGCACGGCGCCGATGATGCCGAGGGTCGGGGCGTAGATGCCGAGGCCTTCGAACACCTTGGCACTGGCGGTCTCGGATTTCTCCTTGGCCTCCAGCTCAGCCTCGAGCGCCTCACGGATTTTCTCTGGCTCCGTGCCATCCACGAGCATCTGCAGAGCCTTCTGGGCGAAGGGGTCCGGCTCGGTTTCCAGCGCGGGTTCCAGGCCCAGCAGGCCCTGCTTTCGCGCTGTCTCGCTCCATTCCACCATCTTGGCGATGAGCTTGTCGGTGTCCTCCATCGGCGGCTTGAAGATCCAGGGGACGATCTTCCAGGCCCGCAGGAACGTCGCCTTCGGCGTCTGGATGAGGATGGAGGCGAAGGTGCCCAGGAACACGATCACGAAGGCCGCAGGGTTCAGCAGCGACCCGACACCGGCGCCCTTGAGTATGGCCCCGATGATGATGGAGAAGAACGCCAGGGCGAACCCGCCAACGGTTAATGCGTCCACTGCACCTCCCCGCTGGCTCGCCACTGTTCAGGACCGGGAGCAGACATCAGACTGACGCCGCCGTGCGGCCTTCGATTGCATCCCGGATTCCGGCGCGCACGCGCACCAGCGCCTGGCCGTGGATCTGGCAGACGCGGGATTCGGTGACGCCCAGAACCTCGCCAATCTCTTTCAGGTTCAGTTCCTCTTCGTAGTACAGGGACATCACCAGGGCTTCCCTTTCGGGCAGGGCGCGGATAGCGTCGGCAAGGCTCGCGCGAAACTCATCGGCCTCGAGCTCCGCCGAGGGTTCAGTGTCCGGGTCCTCGATCTGGTGCACGGGCATCTCGCCGTCATCGCCTTCCTGGTCCAGGCTGAAGAGCCGGTGGGCAGCTGCCGAGGTCACGAGCTGAAAGTACTCCTCGAGAGTCACGCCCATCTCGGCCGCGATCTCCCGGGCTTCTCCCGGCTTGCCTGTTCGGTTTTCCACTGCTTGTATCGCCGCTGTCAGTTCCCGTTGCCTGCGATAGACCGAGCGAGGTGTCCAGTCGGTGTTCCGGACCTCGTCGAGCATCGCACCCCGCACGCGGATTCCTGCGTACGTCTCAAAGCTGGCGCCTTTAGTCGGCGAGTACTGGCGCGCCGCGTCCAGCAGCGCAATCAGTCCCACCTGGATCAGATCGTCCTGATCCACGCTGTCCGGCAGCCGCCCGCGCAGGTGATTCGCGATCCGCTTCACCAGCGGTGCGTACTCCTGCACCAGCACGTCGGGCGACTGCCCGGCAGCTGTGGCGTAGCGGCTTGCGGGGTTCATGCCGTAGCGTGCTCCCCGCCCCTGTTCCGGAGCAGCCGCTCGACAAAAAACTCGATGTTGCCGCGCGCTGCCCGGGGGCCCTCCCAGTTATCGGCGCGCTGGGCCAGTTTCTTGAGTGCCCCCGCTGCCAGGCTGGATGGGAACGCCGTCACAAAGGGGGACTGAAGCTGGACGGCCCGCCAGACGCGGTCGTCGTAGGGCACGCTGCCGGCGTGATCCAGGGTGACCTGGAGGAAGCGTTCTGACACCCGCAGGAGCTTCTCGAACAGGCTGCGGCCGTCGCCGCCCTGGTGGGTCATGTTGGTGATGATGCGGAACCGGGTTACCTGGTGCTCGGTGCTCAGGACCTTGATCAGGGCATAGGCGTCCGTGATGGACGTTGGCTCGTCACACACCACGACCAGAACCTCGTTGGCGGCTGCGCAGAAGCGCAGGACCCCGTCGGAGATGCCGGCCGCCGTGTCCACGATCAGCGCATCCAGGTCTTCGTTGAGTTCGCTGAAGGCATGAATGATGCCGGCGTGCTGGGCCGGACTCAGGCTGGCCATTTCGGCGAGGCCCGAGGCGCCCGGGATCACCCGCACACCGGCCGGGCCACTGACGATGACGTCCTGCAGCCGGCGTTCGCCTGTCACGACGTCCGCCAGCGAGTGGGCGGGCTGCAGGCCCAGGAGGACGTCGACGTTGGCGAGGCCGAGGTCGGCATCCAGCAGCATCACCCGGCGGCCAAGCATGCACATCGCAATGGCGAGATTCGCCGCGATGTTGGTCTTGCCGACCCCGCCCTTGCCACCCGTGACAGTAATGACCTTCACAGGCTTGGGGTTACGCAGTCGCCGGAGGCCCTCGGCCTGATCCGTAACGTGCTGGCCTTCAGGCGTAAGCATGGGTAGCAACCTCCGAGAAGGACTGGGCCAGGGTGTCGGCATTGACCGTGCGGTTATCGCGCCGCATGAGTTCGACGGCCATCTTTGCCAGCCAGGACTGACGGTTGTGCATCAGGTGTAAATCCTCGGGAACGCGCTGGCCGTTGGCCACGTAGGCCAGGGGCAGTCCGCTCCGGATGAGGACCGAGAGGGCGCCCCCCAGCGACGTGGCCTCGTCGGTCTTGGTCAGGATGCACCCCGCCGGTTGAGCCGTCCGGAACACGTCCACAATTTCCTGCATTGTTGCGGACGCGGCCGTGGCGGGCAGGGCGAGGAGGGTGGCTATTCCGGCGTTGGCCGTCTTCAGGCGGGCCAGTTGTTCCGGCAGTCGCGGGTCCCGCTGGCTCATGCCGGCGGTATCCACCAGGACCAGCCTGCGGCCTTCAAGCCCGGCCAGCGCTTCGGTGAGGCCCTCGGTGTCCGCGGCGGAAGTCACGCTGACGCCCATGATCTGGCCGAAGGTTTCCAGCTGTTCCCGCGCGGCAACCCGGAACGTGTCCGTCGTGACGAGGCCGACGGCCTCGGGCCCATACTGCTGTGCAGCCCGGGCAGCGAGTTTCGCAATCGAGGTCGTCTTGCCGACGCCGGTGGGTCCGATGACCGCATAGACGCCGCCGTCAGCCACCACGTCGCAGGTGGCGACGGGCAGTTGTTCGACGAGGGTGCGCAGGCCGGCCAGCCAGCCGCCCACCGGATGATCGGCGGCAGCGCGGGTGGCCAGTTGCCGGGCGATGTCGGCATCCAGTCCCAGCCGGCTGAAGTTCTGGAGCAGCAGCGCGACGGCGGGCGACTGACGCGCCTGCTCGTCCCAGAGCAGCCGGCCCAGCTGCGCTTCGAGAAGGGAGCGGATCGAGCGCATCTCCTCCCGCATCTGGTCGAGTTCGCTGCTTGTGGCGGCACCTGGCGCCCGGGGCGGCTGGTACCAGCCGCCGTTGTAAGGTGTCCCCTGGTCGATGCGCACTGCCGGACCGTCGTCAGCGTGGTCAGAGTAGCGCTGGGCGGAGCTGCGTCCGGCGTCCCCAGTGGCTGGGGCACCGCCCGCCAGTGGGGCGCCCGCCCCATCGATGGCGGCCGAGATTTCGACGCCGGTGGCGTGGCGCGAGGTCTCGAGAATGACGGCCTCGGCCCCCAGTGCCTCCCGCACCTGGCGCATGGCATCCCGCATGTCCGTCCCCGTAAACCGTCTGATCTTCATCGCTCTCTCTCCTGGCCTCAGGTGCCAACCGCCGCGATTAGCCGCACGCGTTTGCTATCCGGTACTTCGTTGTAGGCCAGCACCCGAAGCGTGGGCACTGCAAAGCGCAGAAACTTGGCCAACCAGGGCCGGAGCGTTGGCGCCACCAGCAGGACTGCCGGCTGGCCGGCGAGCTCCTGACGGTGGGCCGTCTCCGACAGCTGGCTTTGCAGCCGTTCTGCCAGGGTTGGCTCGATTCCGGCCGTCTCCGCGCCCCCCTTGAGAGCTTCTTGCAAGATCTGTTCCAGCCGGGGGTCCAGGGTGATCACGGGCAGCTCGTCGCTACCCCCGCTGACCCGCTGGACGATGGTCCGGCCCAGGGCCACCCGGACGGCGCTGGTCAGGGCCTCGGGGTCCTGGCTCGACCGGCCGTGTTCGGCCAGGGTCTGGCAGATGGCGCGCATGTTGTTGACGGGGATCTGCTCCCGGAGCAGTTCCTGAAGGACCCGCACGACCACCGACAGGGGCAGGGTCTTGGGCACCAGTTCTTCAATCAGCTTCGGCGTCTGCTTGGCCAGGCGGTCCAGCAGTTCCTGGGCTTCCTGGTGGCCGAAGATCTCGTGGGCGTTCTCGTGGAGCACCTTGGACAGGTGAGTGGCGATGACCGTCGGCACGTCCACGACGGTGTAGCCCCGGGCCTGGGCTTCTTCCCGCTGGCCCGGTTCGATCCAGACGGCTTCCAGCCCGTAGGCCGGATCCCGCGTCGGTACGCCGTTGATCCGTTGCTCGATGTGGCCGGGGTTGATGGCGAGCTCCCGGTCCAGCTGCACTTCGCCGGAGCCAATTGCGGAACCCATGACGGACAGCCGGTAGCCGCTGGCGGGCAGGTCCAGATCATCCCGGATCCGCACCGGCGACACGAGGAAGCCCAGCTCGTCGGACAGGCGCTTGCGCACGCCCTTGATCCGGCGCATCAGCTCGCCGTCCTGCTGGCGGTCCACCAGGGGAATCAGCCGGTAGCCCACGTCCAGAGCGATCGCATCGGTTTCGCCGACATCGGTCCAGGAGAGGTCGCGGCTGGCTTCTGTGTCGACCAGGTCCGGGGCCGCCAGGTTGGCCGTCACGGTGGCCACGGCATCCTTGCGCCGCTCGATCAGCCAGGCGCCACCGGCGCAGATGCCGGCCATCAGGAGGAAGGCCACGTTGGGCATGCCGGGCACGATGCCCAGGAGGCCAAGGAGAATCGCGACCACCCGCAGCACCCGCTTGTCGCCCAGCAGCTGGGAGAAGAGCTGATTACCCATGTCCTCGGACCGGGACATGCGGGTTACGAGGACGGCGACGGCAATGGCCAGGAGCAGGGAGGGAATCTGGGCCACCAGGCCATCGCCGATCGTGAGCAGCGCATAGGTTTTTGCCGCCTCGCCCACTTCCATGTCGTGCTGCAGAACGCCGATGAGCATGCCGCCGATCAGGTTGATGAACAGGATCAGGAGGCCGGCAATGGCGTCGCCCCGGACGAACTTGCTCGCGCCGTCCATGGAACCGTAGAAGTCCGCTTCCATGCGTACCTCATTGCGCCGGACGACGGCTTCTGCCTGGGTGATGATCCCGGCGTTCAGGTCGGCGTCGATGGCCATCTGCTTGCCGGGCATGGAATCCAGGGTGAACCGCGCGCTGACTTCCGAAACGCGGCCGGCACCCTTCGTCACCACCACGAAGTTCACGATGACGAGAATCGCGAAGACCACGATACCGACGGCATAGTTGCCGCCAATGACGAAGCTGCCGAAGGCCTCGATGACCTTGCCGGCGGCATCCGGGCCGGTATGTCCGTGCAGCAGCACCACCCGCGTGGATGCCACGTTTAGTGCGAGTCGGAGCAGCGTGGCCAGCAGGAGCACGGTGGGGAACGCGGCCAGGTCGAGCGGCCGCATGACGTACACGACCGCCAGGATCACGATGAGGGAGATGCAGATGTTGAAGGTGAACAGCGCATCCAGCACCAGCGGGGGCATGGGTAGCACGATCATGGCCAGCATGGCCAGGACTACCAGGGGGAGGCCCATCGCCATCATCGCGGTGCTGCGCACCGAGCCGAGCCAGGTGGAGGTTTGTGCTGCCATCGTTCAGGTTCCTAGCGACGCCGGCGCCGCTGTTGCGGTCCGCTGGCCAGTTTCTGGTCCACTTCCACCGTGGGCCGGTCGGGCCACGGGCCGCCGCGCTCACGCACGACCTTCAGCCGGTATACGTAGGTCAGCACCTGGGCCACTGCCAGGTAGAGCTGGGACGGAATCTCCTGGCCCAGGTCGGTGGTCCAGTAGAGGGCCCGGGCCAGCAGCGGTGACTCGAAGAGGGTGACCTTGTTCTCCGTGGCGATTTCCCGGATGCGGGCCGCCGTCAGGTCCGCACCTTTGGCGAGGAGCACCGGCGCCCGCATGCGGCTGTCGTCATAGCGGAGCGCCACGGCAAAGTGGGTCGGGTTGGTGATGACCACATCGGCCTTGGGCACGTTTTCCAGCATCCGCCGGCGCGAGACCTCCTGCTGCAGCTGCCGGACGCGATTGCGCACCTCCGGGCTGCCCTCGGATTCCTTCTGCTCGTCCTCGATCTCCTTGCGGGTCATTCGCATCTGTCGCGCGTGGGACCAGACCTGATACGGTGCATCCACGGCGGCAATCAGCAGCAGGGCGCCGCTGCAGATCGCGAAGGTCAGGAGCGTCATGGACATGGAGCTGCCCAGGGCCTGCATCAGCGGCTGATCGCTTAAGGCCAGGAGCTGGTCCATCGTGGCCATGAGCAGCGCCACTGTCGCGGCGACGATGAAGCCGGCCTTGGCGATGGCCTTCAGCACCTCGACCACGCTGTTCAGGCTGAAGATCCGGCCGAGTCCGGCCACCGGGTCCAGGCGCTCGAACTTGAAGGCCATCGGGGCAGACGTGAAGTTGAAGCCGCCGACGGCAATGTGGCCGACGATGGCGGCGATGATGAGCGCGGCGAACAGGGGCACGCAGGCATCCAGCCCGGCGAGCATGGCCTGCGAAAACGCCTGGGTCATGTAGCCGGGGTCGTCCAGCGCCCGCGGGTCGAAGGCGAAGGCCTTGCGCATCATCTCTTGCATGCCAGCGTTGATCTGTGCCCCATTCGAGTAGAGCACCAGAGCACCGGTCATCAGCACGGCCCCCATGCCCAGCTCCTGGGAGCGGGGGATCTGGCCCTTGCGACGCCCCTCGTCCAGGCGTTTCGCTGTGGCTGGTTCAGTCCGGTCTTCCTGTGGGGTCTGTTCCATGTCCGCCTAGCTCCCCAGCATCCGGGTGAGCAGGTCGAAGGCCTCGTTCATCTGGGCCTGCCACACCGGACCCTGGGTGCGGATGGACAGGATAAGAATGAACAGGCCCAGCAGGATGGTGATCGGAAAGCCCACGGCAAACAGGTTGAGGGTGGGCGCTGCCCGACTGATCACCCCGAAGGCGACGTTGACCATCAGTATGGCGATGACCGACGGCAGGGCCAGTTGCACGGCACCCGCGAACATGGCGGAGCCGAAGTCGACGATCACCCGCGCATCGCCCGGACTAAGTCCGCCGGAGGCTATGGGCACGGCGGCATAGCTCTGGGCCAGCAGGGCGATCAGCGTCAGGTGTGCGTCGGTGGCCAGCAGGACCAGCGAAGCCACGATGATGTAGAAACGCCCCAGCAGGGGCATGCCGCCGCTCTGGGGATCTACCACGGTCGCAAAGGACAGCCCCATACCGATGGAGATCATCTGGCCGGCCAGCAGGGCAGATTCCGTGGCCAGGCGCAGCACAAAGCCAATGCCGAGCCCGACGATCAGTTCCTGCATGATTGCCGTCAGTCCGGGACCGCTCAGGGGCTGGAAATCCGGGGGTGGTCCTGCCGAGGGCACCAGCGCCACCGATAGCACCAGCGCGATGGCCAGCCGCATGGGTCGCGGTACGAACACAGCCCCCAGCAACGGCGCAAGCATGACGACGCCGCCTACCCGAAGCACGGTCCAGAGGATCGCGAACAGGATGTCCGCCAGCTGCGCCGTCGTATCCATCGGCGGTTCAGCCCAGCATGCTCGGTATGTTCATGAACAGCGTCCGGGTATAACCGGTGATCAGCTGCAACATCCAGGGGCCCATGATCAGCAGCGTCAGTACCAGAGCGAGCAGTTTAGGAATGAAGGACAGCGTCATCTCGTTGATCTGGGTGGCAGCCTGAAGCACGCCGACCAGCACGCCGGCGATCAGCGTGACGAGCAGGAGCGGGGCCGCCAGCAGCGCCGTGAGAGTGAGTGACTCGCTGGCGATGGTGAGTACAGTTTCCGGGGTCATCGCGCCAGCCTCAGTTGTGGGGCGCGAAGCTGGAGGCGAGGGTGCCCACGATCAGGCCCCACCCGTCCACCAGAACGAACAACATGATCTTGAACGGCAGCGCGATGAGCATCGGCGACAGCATCATCATGCCCATGGACATCAGCACGCTGGAGACCACCAGATCGATCACCAGGAACGGAATGAAGGTGAGAAACCCGATCTGGAAAGCAGTCTTCAGTTCGCTGGTCAGGAAGCTCGGCAGGAGCACCGACAGCGGCACGTCTTCCGGTTTCTCAAAGCCTTCCTTGCCAGAGAGCGTCGCAAACAGCGCGAGGTCTGGCTCGCGGGTCTGGCTCAGCATGAATTCCCGCATCGGTCCGAGGGCTTTCTCGGCCGCCACCGGCATCTCGATGGTGCCGGCGAGGTAAGGCTGCAGCGCGTCCTCGTTCACCCGGTCCAGCACCGGCGCCATGATGAAGTAGGTGAGAAACAGGGCGAGGCCCACGAGGACCTGGTTGGGCGGGGTCTGGGGCATGCCGATGGCCTGGCGCAGGATGGCCAGCACGATCACGATGCGGGTGAAGGAGGTGGCGGCCAGCAGCAGCGAGGGCAGCAGCGTGAGTGCGGTCATCAGCATCAGGATCTGGATGCTCACCGACCAGGTCTTGCCGCCGTCCGGGTTATCCACCAGGGACAGCGCCGGAATGACGGGGGCTGCCGCCTGGGCGATGGCGGGGGCCAGAGCGAGCAGGATAAGGACGCTGCTGCGGGCGAGTGCGGCGCTACGAGGGCTCATGGGGTGCGGTCCATATAGTTGGCGAATTCCGGTGTGGTGCCGCTCGCTGGCGGCTGGTTCAGGACGTGCAGGGTGCGCATGCCCGAAGGGCTCACGCCCACGAGTACCTGGTCGCCGCCGACGCGTATGAGGACGACCCGTTCCCGGGCGCCCAGCGACAGGCCGCTGACGACTTCAATCAGTCCACCCCGCAGGCCGGCGCCCACGCGAAACCGCCGGGAGACCCAGGCCGTGGCGCCGAGGAGGGCCAGGACGACCGCGAGGCCCAGCACCATGCGGATGGCGGCCGACGTGAGGTCGCTCGTCGGTAGCCCGCCGGTGGCCAGGCTCTGCTGCGTGCCGTCCGCCAGCGCCGGAGCGCTCACGAGCAGAAGGACCAGGAGTCTGTGGAACTGCATGGCGGGTTTCAGCTCTGGCCGTTGCTGCGCTTGGTGGGCGCCAGCACGTCGGTCAGGCGAATGCCAAATTTGTCGTTGACGATCACGATCTCGCCATGGGCCACCAGGGCGCCGTTAACCAGGACGTCCAGCGGCTCCCCGGCATTCCGGTCGAGCTCCACCACCGAGCCCTGGGACAGACGCAGCAGCTTGCCGACGCTCATCTGGGCGCGGCCGACCTCCAGTGACAGCGTTACCGGCACGTCAAGGATGACTTCGATGTTGGGCCGGACGTCCGCACCACCCGTATTCCCGGGGGTGTCCAGTGCTTCGAGCGCCGGTGCCTGAAACGGCTGGGCCTTGCCCGCCGTGACGGCACCGCCCTCAGTTGCTTTCGCCTCGTCCATATTTCTCTCCTACCGTGATTCGATTGGCGGGCTTGGTGATCCGCACCGCATTGCGTCCCTGGAATGCACCGAAGGTGCCTTCAACCAGCGGGGTGTCCCCCGCGTAGAGAAGCACCGCCGGCAGCAGATCCGTCGGGATGATGTCGCCGGGCCTGGCATTGACCAGATCCCGGAGACTGATTTCTGTCCGGGCCACCACGGCCCGCAGCGAGACGCTGGCGTCCTGGACGTCGGCCCGCAGGCGCGAACTCCAGCGCCGGGAATCTGCTTCAACCTGGTCCTGCTGACCCGCATCCCGCAGGTGCCGGACCGGCTCCACGACGGCGTCGGGCAGCACGATGTCAAAGTGGAACTCCCGCCCACCCAGCAGCAGATCGAACCCCGTCACGCACACGGGGTCGGAGCCCGCGGCGACGGCGGCGAAGATCGGGTTGATCTCGGAAGCACCCAGCTGAAAATCGACGATGGCGAAAGGCTTCCAGGCCTCGCGCAGGTCCTGGAGGATCGCGGTCACGAACTTGCGCACCAGGCGGACCTCCATCGGCGTGAATTCCGACTCCCCCTCCGCGCGCCGGCCCTTGCCGTCGCCGCCGAAGAAGATGTCCACCAGCGTAAAGACGAAGCCGGCATCCAGCGTGATCACGCCCTTGGTGTTCTGGCCGCGGATCTCCAGCACATTCAGGCTCGTCGGCACGGGCAGGCGCCGGGCGTAAAGGCCCCAGCGTTCGTCCCGCCAGGCCCGGGGAGAGACCTCCACCGACTGGCGGAAGAAGCGTCGCGCTGTGATCTTGAGCAGGCTGCTCATGCGCTCGGAGATCGACTCCAGCGCCGGCGCCTTGTCGGCGGCAATCCGCTCCCAGTGATCCGCATGCAGGTCGACGACCTGCCCCTCGGGCGAGCGGCCCTGGGGGTCGCCGGCGACGGACCGGGCGCTCAGCGCCTGGGACTCATCGTCCGACAGGATTTGCCTGGTGCTCATCGGGATGCCCTGAGGTGCATGGGAAGGGGTGGTACTTACTGGACAACAAAGCTGGTGAAGTAGAGGTCCTCGACCTTCCCGGGGTGTTCTTCCCCGTCCGGGTTCGCCGCCAGGATTTTCTGCACCTCGACCAGGGCCTGCTGGCGGAGCTTTTCCTTCTCTTCCCGGTTGGTCAGCGCAGGCACGGCCTGGCCGCCGAAGAGCATCAGCAGGTTGTTGCGAATGACGGGCATGTGGTTCTTCAGGTTGGCGACCACATGCTCATCCCGGGACATGAGTTCCACCGTGACCTGGAGGAAGCGGATGGCCCCCTTGTCCTCGATGCTGGCCACCAGCGGCGGATCCAGGGGCAGGTAGAGCGGCGGGCCCTTCGGCTCCTCGGCCGCCTTGGGGGCCGCTTCCGGTTCCTCAGCCACCACCACGGGGGCCGGGCAATTCGGGGTCATGGAGTTGAGCAGCTTGCAGCCCAGAATCGGCGCGGCAAGCTGGGTGACCAGCAGCAGCAGGAACAGCCCGACGACGGTACCCGCCGCCTTGAGCAGACTGGTCCGCTTGGACTCGACCGGTGTGGTTACGGGGGCTGCCGCTTCGACTTCTTCAGTGGCCATGAGTATCTGTCCGTGAACGTCCCGGAGAACTCAAAGCAAGACCCGTGCCACCCTAAAGGCTAGAAGAAAAACTATATAAAACATATACTTGAATTGTGGTCTCTAGTGGTGCCGGCCCGGTTGCCAAGAACTTGGCGCACTGGTCAGGGGCTCCGCCAATGCGTTGGTGCCGGACCCCTTCCGGCTCAGGCCCAGACATCTACCAGCCGGGTCGAGAGGGCTCGGGTAGCCAGTGGGTTCGGGAGGGCAGAGGGCTCACCCCGGGCCGGGGCCCAGCCCCGCAAGTCCGGGGCAAAGGGGTTGGTCCCGGTTGCCTGGCGCTGCTGAAAGGCGTTGGGATTGCCCATCTGCCCGCTGCCGCTATCGACCTGGGTACGGGTCAAGGCAATGCCCTGCTCGGCGAAGAGTTCCTTGAGGCGGGGCAGGGAGGCTTCAATGGCTTCCCGGGCCTGGCTCGTACTGGTACCGAACCACACCTGGGCCGAGCCGTCCTCGATCTGAATTTCCACGTCCAGCTTGCCTAGGGTCTCCGGGTGGAGCTGCAGCCGGGCCGTGTGGGAGCCCACTCCCCCGAGGGTCAGCAGGCGGTCTGCCAGGCCGCCCGCAAAGTTGGCGTGGTTCCCCAGGGGCTGGAGCGGTGGCAGCGTGCTGGTGCCGAGGCGGCTGAGCAGAGCGGCGTTCCCGGTATCGGATCCCCCTGAGCCGCTGAGCGTTGCGGTAGCAGGGAGTCCGGTAGCGCTGTCGCCCCCCGCGGCGAAGGCCGCGATTTGCTGGCCCAGCGTAGTGACCAGCACTTCGACGCCGGCAGCGGGCTGCAGGGCGTTGCGGAGCAGGTCGGCGGCAGACAGGCGCAGGGCCGGTGCGCTATCCAGGCCAGGAGCCAGTGCCGTTGTACCCGGCGCCGGGAGCAGGGTTGGCGGCAGCCCCGGCGCAGGGCCGGCAGATTTCTCAGTGCCCTTCGCGGCTGCTGGCGGACGGCCGGCAGCGGCCGCTGCGGTGACTGCCGCAGCCGGAACCGGCGCGGGATCCACCAGACGGGTCAGCGCCAGATCGGCCAGGGAGATCCGGGGACTCGCTTCCGGGGGCTGGGGCGTGGCCGGGGTCGCCGGCTTGCCGGCCACCGGCGTGGCTTCCTGATCCGCCAGCGGCAAGGACTGGCCGGTTGTTGGCAGGGATTTGCCGGTCGCGCCACCGGCAGTGCTGCTGGTAAGGGCGACTGGCGACACCGGCGTCGCGCTGCCCGGCAGGGCAGGCAAGGCCAGGGGGTCCGAGGGGACAACGGCGCTCTCGGATGGCGCTGCAGCCAGGCTGAATTCGGTCAGCGGAGCAACTGCGACAGGCGCGGGAGGCTGTGTTCCCTGGAGAAAGCCGGCGATGAGGTCGGCGAAGGGCGTCGCTGGCCCGGCCCCGGGCGCCGGGATTCCGGAGCCGGGACGAGCCGTGCCGGGCACGCCGGGTAAGCCATTGGGCGCGCTGGCAGGCCGTTCCAGAAGCAGGGCAGGATTGAGGTTAAGTTCGCTCACTGCCGAGTATCAAGCAACCTCCGTGCCACCCGACTTCACACTTTGCCGGTGGGCGTGCTCCGGACGCTGGCGATCTCGTCCAGGCGGTTCTGTTCCCGCCGGTCCCGGATTTCCCGGTCCTGTTCACCCAGGTGCTCGCCGAGTTTTTCCAGCGAGCGGGTCCGCGACCGCGCGGCACGCCACTGGAGGGTCTGTGCATCGACCAGCTGGCGCTGGGTCTCGACCGCACCGCGCTGCTCGTCCACGGCGCTCCGGAGGCGTTCGAGAAACCCCCGGCTGCTCCGCAGGCTGCTGATGGTCTGGGCCTTCGGCTGGCTGTTGCCCAGGGAGTACTCGGCCAGGTAGCCACGAATCTGCTGCAGGCGCCGTTCCTCGGCGTCCAGCGCCCGGAGGCGCTCGGCGAGCTGCCGGGCATGGCCCGCTTCCGTGTGGCTGGCGAGGCGCTCCAGCGTCGCGATGCGGTCGCGCTTAGCCACGGGGGCGGCCGTCAACCGGATCCGTATTCACCAGGGTTTCCAGCTGGGCAACGCTTTCCTCGAAGCTCACCGGCAGGTCGGTGGGCTGCTTCAGGAAGGCCTCGATCCGCGGCCACAGCCGGACCGCGCGATCCAGCTGGGGATCGGAACCCGGACGATAGGCGCCGACGGTGATCAGATCCCGGTTGCGCATGTAGCACGCGACAATCTCGCGGAACTTCTGCGCGGCAGCCAGGTGCTGGGGTGACGCGATCCGGCTCATGGACCGGCTGACGGACGACTCGGCGTTGATGGGCGGATAGATCCCGCTCTCGGCAATGTGCCGCGACAGCATGATGTGGCCGTCGAGAGTCGCGCGGGCCGCGTCGACGATCGGATCATTCTCGTCGTCGCCTTCGGCGAGCACGGTATAGAACGCGGTGATCGAGCCGCCGCCCCTGGCGCCGGTTCCGGCCCGCTCCACCAGTTGCGGCAACCGGCTGAACACGGAGGGCGGGTAACCCTTGGTGGCCGGGGGTTCGCCGATGGCCAGGCCGATCTCCCGCTGGGCCTGGGCAAAGCGGGTGAGGGAGTCCATCAACAGCAGGACCTGGAAGCCCCGGGCGCGGAAATGCTCAGCGATCGCGGTGGCGCGCCAGGCGCCGTGGATGCGCAGCAGGGGCGAGCAGTCGGAGGGCGTCGCGACCACGACCGACCGGGCTAGGCCTGCCTGGCCCAGGTTGTCTTCGACGAATTCCTTCACCTCCCGGCCGCGCTCACCGATGAGTCCGACCACAATGACATCAGCGCGGGTGTAGCGGGTCATCATGCCCAGCAGCGTGCTCTTGCCGACGCCGCTACCCGCGAAGAGACCGAGGCGCTGGCCCCGGCCCACGCTGAACAACGCGTTGATCGACCGCACTCCCACGTCCAGCGCCTGGCTAATCGGCTCCCGGGCCAGGGGATTGATGGGCTCCGCTTCGAGGCGGATCCTGCCCTCGCAGCTCACCGGGCCCCGGCCGTCGAGGGGCAGTCCGGCGCCATCGATAACGCGGCCGAGCAGGCCGTCGCCGACGCCCACCCGCGCGACGGTCCGGGTGGGTATGACGCGGGCGTTCGGCATGACGCCGGCGAGGGTGCTCGTGGGCATCAGGAACAGCCGGTCACCCGAGAAGCCCACGACTTCGGCCTCAACGGAGTTGCCGCCGGTGCCTTCGATGCGACAGCGGGCCCCGAGGGCAGCCTCGCAGCCAGTCGCCTCCAGGGTCATACCGGCCACGCGGGCCAGTTTGCCCTCGACCACCACGCCCGGATCCCGCGCTGCTGCAAGCCGGGTCGCGAGCCGGCGCGACCAGCGCTCGTTGCGTTCGCTGGCCAGCCGGACTGCGGGGTGACTACTCAGGTTGCTGATCTGGCTCGTCACGGTCGTCCTCCAGCAGTTGGGCAATAACCCGGGCCAGTCGGGCGTCCAGCCGCGCATCGATATTGGAGCGGGGTGAGGCGATCAGGCAGCCACCACGCTCCAGCAAGGGATCGGCTTCCAGGCGCCAGGCACGGTTGTCCTGGGTATCCGTCAGGCGTTCGCGGATGGCGTCGGCGTCGGCGGGATGCAGGCGCACCACCACATCGCCGGTGGCGAGGGGCAGCGCCGCGAGGCTCTCCCGGATGATGCCGATCAGATGGGTCGGGTCCAGGTGCATCTCGCGGCGGACCAGTTGCCGCACTACGGCCTGTACCAGGGTCAGCAGTTCTGCTTCCACCCGGTGATCCAGGTCCTCGAGAGGACGGGCGAGAGCATCCAGGATCTTTTCCACGGCCCCGATGCGCACCGCCAGTTCCCCGGTGCCGGACTCCACGCCCGCCGCCCGGCCCTGGTCAAAACCCTGCTGCCAGGCCCGCTGCTGGACGACGGTGAGATCGTTGTCGCCGCTGCGCCGGAAGCTGCCCGGGCCGCCCTGACCCGGAACCTCCGGAGCACGCCAGGCCTGGACCTGGGCATTGCCGTCGGCAGCCCGGATGAGCCTAGACGAAGTCATCGCCGCCACTGCCGAGCATGATGGTGCCCTCGTCGGCCAGACGCCGGGCGATGGTCACTATCTCCTTCTGGGCGGCTTCCACTTCCGCGATCCGGACCGGGCCCTTGGCCTCCAGATCGGACTTGAGCATCTCACCGGCCCGCTTGGACATGTTCTTGAAGATCTTCTCCTGCAGGGCCTGGTCGGCGCCTTTCAGGGCGATCACGAGAATGTCAGTCGTCACTTCGCGGACCAGCGCCTGGATGCCGCGATCGTCCACGGCCAGCAGGTTGTCGAAGACGAACATGTTCTCCTGGATCTCCTGGCTCAGGACAGCGTTCTCCTGGTTCAGGTTCTCCAGAATCTGGTGCTCTACTTCCTTCTCCACCATGTTGAGGATTTCTGCAGCGCTGCGCACCCCGCCCATCGCCGTAACCTTGAAGCCCGTGGACTGGGAGAAGCGCTGCTGCATCACCTCGTCGAGTTCCTCGATGGTGTGCTGGGGAATCTCGTCCATCCGGGCGATCCGGGTCACCA
Organism: Gammaproteobacteria bacterium; assembly: GCA_031409515.1. Taxonomy (GTDB): domain Bacteria; phylum Pseudomonadota; class Gammaproteobacteria; order Steroidobacterales; genus SHZI01. Next base: position 27,408 of record JANNXJ010000029.1, read on the forward strand.
CATCGGTGGAGAGACGCACGGGCAGCTGGGAGATGACGGCCGCCGCTTTCTTCGCGTCGAGGCCAGCCAGGACCACAGCGACCACCTGCGGGTGTTCGCGGCCGATGACCTCGGCAACTTCCTTGGCTTCCATGAGTTGCAGGGAGTCTAGGCCCTTGGGCTGGTCGTCAACGATCCGGTCGAGCATCTTCGACGCCTTCTCTTCGCCCAGGGATGTGGTCAGGAGGCGCTTCAGAAAGGCTGGCGACCGGCTGACCAGCGGCGCGTCGCCCTCCACATTGCTGGTGAACTGGGTCATGACCGAGTCCGCCTGGCCGCGGCTGACCTTGCGCAGCGAGGCCATGGCCTTGCCCAGCCGCTGTACTTCGCCCACCGGCATGTGCTTCATCACCTCAGCGGCTTCCTTCTCGCTGAGGGACATCAGGAAGATGGCAGCCCGCTCGCTGCCGGAAAGGTCCTGCTGTTTCTCAGCCATCTGCCTGCACCCATGCCCTTACGATCTGCGCCACGCGTTCGGGATTCTTGTCAGCCAGCTGGCGCGCCACGCTGATCTTGTCGTCATAGCTCAGTGGTCCGCGCTGCTCGGGAGGCATGCCGGCTCCACCGCCGCCACCGCCTGCGTAGGCCGGGACGCCCGCGGAACCGCCTGGTGCCGCCCCAGTACTCATGGCCCGCAGGAGTGGCCGGACGAGGACCACCGCGACCACAAGGATCAGCACTGCGGCCAGACCCTGCTTGCCCAGGGATTGCACGGTCGGGCTTTGCAGCAGGCCCGGCTCTTCCGCATCGGCAACGGCCGGGCTCTGGTAGAAAGGCATGCTGCTGACGCTGACGGTGTCGCCCCGGCGGTCATCAAAGCCAACGGCGTCCCGCACCAGCTTCTGGATGGCCTCCAGTTCTGCGGCGGGAACCTTCTCGGTGGTCACGGTGCCATCCGGAGCCGTCACGCGTTTCTCGTCGATGAGCACAGCCACTGACAGGCGGCGCACTTCGCCCATCGACTGCTTCGTGTGGCTCATGGTTCGGTCCATCTCGAAGTTCCGGGTGCGCCGGACCGACTCGTTGGCGGGGGCCGCTGCCACCGTCGCTGCTGCCTGGGCTGCCGCGGCATCGGGTGGAATCGCCGGGTTGCCGGCGGGCGGTGCCGGCGGCGGCGTGGCGGCGACCGGAGCTGGCGGTGGCGGCTGATTGCTCAAGGCCCCCGGGATGCCACCCGCCAGTCCTGAGCCATTGTTCCGGTCTTCAGACACCTGCTCACTGCGCACGACGGTTTCCGGGTCGTAGAGTTCCTGCGTCTCTTCCCGCTGGGTGAAGTCGAGATCGGTGGTGACGGTCGTGCGGACCCGGCCGGCCCCCAGCATCGGGATCAGGAGGTTCTCGATCCGCGTCACGTAGCTGTCCTCGACGCGGCGCACGTAGTCGAGCTGCCGGGCGCTGAGGCCCAGATCGGAGGCGTCATCCGGCGAATTCAGGAGCTTGCCGCTCTGGTCGACCACGGTGACCTGATTGGCTTCCAGGTCGGGAATGCTGGAGGCAACCAGGTGCACGATGGCGGCCACCTGGGATTCCGAGAGGGCGCGGCCCGCGTACAGCTGCAGGAGCACTGAGGCGCTGGACTGCTGTTTCTTGCCGAGGAAGACGGTGGATTTCGGGATGGCCAGGTGCACCCGGGCACTCTGGACGGGCTGGAGGCTGCCGATCGTGCGGCCCAGTTCGGTTTCCAGGGCGTGGTGGTAGCGCGCGCCCTCCATGAACTGGCTCGTCGAGAAGCCGTTGCCGCCCTCCATGATCTCGAGGCCGAATCCCGAGCTCTTGGGCAGGCCCTGCTCCGCCAGTTTCAGCCGGGCCTGATGGACCTGATCGGCGGGTACCTTGACGGCCCCGGAACCGTCGTCGAGCTCGTAGGGAATGGCAGAACTGGTGAGTACGTTGATGACCTCGCTGGATTCCTTGTCCGAGATGTTGCTGAAGAGCACGGTGTAACCGGGATCCTGCAACCAGAAGGCGCCTGTTACCCCGATGGAAATACTCGCCGCCAGTCCGATCAGCACCAGCAACTGGCGCATGCCTGGCATGCGCGTCAGGTTGGCGAAGGGATTCACGAGTTGATTTTCTGCTGTAGCCATCAGTTACTCCTGGGGATGCGCCTCTGAAGCTCCGGTGCGGGAGCTAGATCGGCATATTCATGACTTCCTGGTACGCCTCGATCAGCTTGTTGCGCACCTGGGTCATGGCCGTGAATGAGAGGCTGGCCTTCTGCATCGCCACCATCACCTCGGCGACGCTCGCCGAGCTGGTGCCGGTCTGGAAGCCCGTGACCATGTTCTGGGCCACACCCTGCTGCTCGTTGACCTTGCTGATCGACTGCTCGAGAACCTTGCTGAAGGTCGGGCTCCCGGGCGTCTGGGTGGGCAGTGCGAGCCCGGATTCCGGCAGACCGATCGTGCCCGACAGGGCCCGCATCTGGGTCAGCACCTTGTTGATTTCCATATCGCTCATGGGGAATTAAGCTCCGAAGGCTCGTGCCGTTTCCCGGCAGTGGGGGATGGGAATGCCAGCGCTCCGCAGCCGGGCAATCTTGTAGCGAAGGGTGCGCGGGCTCACGCCGAGCAGGTCCGCAGCCTTCTGCCGGCTGCCCGCCCGCTGGAGTGCGTCGACGATCAGATGGCCTTCCACCGTGTGCAGGTTCTCGTGCAGCAGCGGTTCGTCGGCAGTGGCAGGCAGTCCCGGGCTGGCCTTCACGGCTGCGCCGGTGCTGACCGGCAGTTCGAAGCGCAGGTCCCGGGCGCGGATGACGTTCCCGCTGCAGAGGATCACGGCCCTCTGGAGCGTGTTCTGCAGCTCCCGCACGTTGCCGGGCCAGCGCTGGCTGGTCAGCGCGGTGAGGGCGTCATCGGCCAGCGCAGGCACCGGCCGGGTACCCCCCGTGGCCTTCTGCAGGAAGTAGCGGGCCAGTGGCACGATGTCTGCGGGCCGGTCCCGGAGCGGCGGTGTCGTGAGAGGAAACACGCTCAGGCGGTAGTAGAGGTCCTCGCGAAAGCGGCCGGCCGCCACCTGCTCCCGCAGGTCCCGGTTGGTGGTGGCCACGACCCGGACGTTGAGGCGAATCGGGGTACGTCCACCAATACGGTCCACTTCCTTCTCCTGCAGGACGCGCAGCAGCTTGGCCTGCAGGCCGATGTCCAGTTCGCTGATTTCGTCGAGCAGCAGCGTGCCGCCCTGGGCCTGCTCAAACTTGCCGGGACGCGCTTCATGGGCCCCGGTGAAAGCGCCCTTTTCGTGACCGAAGAGCAGCGCCTCCAGCATGTTCTCGGGGATGGCCGCGCAGTTCAGTGCGACAAAGGGACCATCGGCCCGGCTGGAGAGCCGGTGGAGCAGCCTTGCCAGTACTTCCTTGCCGGTGCCGCTCTCGCCGCTGATGAGTACCGTGGTGTCCGAGGCAGCCACGTGGCTCGCCAGTGTGACCAGTTCGACGCTGGCCGGGTCGGCGATCACCAGGTCGTAGGGCGAGCTCGCGGTGGCCGGTACCAGCTGCCGGAGGCGTTCGATGAGTGCAGACGGCGGAAACGGCTTGACCAGATAGTCGCTGGCGCCTTCCAGCATGCAGCGCACAGCGTGCTCGATGCTCCCGTGGGCAGTGATCATGAGGACCGGCAGATGCGGGCGGATCGCGCGGATCGCCGTGAGCAGGGCAAAGCCATCCATGGGCCGCATCTGGTAGTCGGTGACCACGGCCCTGAAAGTCACGGATTTCTGCAGCGCCTCCAGTGCTGCTGCACCATCGGCGGCCGTCACGACCTCGTACTCGGCCAGGCGCAGCGTTTCTGCCAGCGCCTCGCGAAGCGTGGTGTCGTCTTCGACGAGCAGAATGGGTTGGGTCTGGTTCATGCCGCCTGATGCTCCCTGAGTTGGCCGATGCCGGCTGCCAGCGGCAGGCGCAGGATGAAACACGCCCCGCGCCGCTCCCGGCCGCCGTGGTCCGTGTTCTCCACGCGAATCTCACCGCCATGGGCCTCCGCGACGGAGCGGACTACCGCAAGACCGAGGCCAGTGCCTTCCGGTCGCGTCGTGAAGAACGGCTCGAAGATGCGCTGCCGGAGGGCCTGGGCGACGCCTGGCCCGTTGTCCGTAACACGGATTTCGGCGGCGGCCCCCGTAATCAGGGTTTCGAGACGGACAGCAGCGGAAGCGCCTGCTGCCTGCAGGGCATTGCTGACCAGATTCAGTACGGCACCGACGAGGGCTTCGCGACTGCCGCAGATCACTGCGTTCTGCGGCGGTTCGGTCACCTCGAGTTGCTGGCCCGGCCGGAGGAGGGCGTGGGCCGCGTTGTTGACGGCCAGAGTGATGTCCGTCAGCGCCACTGGCGCATTGCTGGCGGTCGCGCCGCGGGCAAAGCCCAGCATGTCGCTGACCAGTTTTTCGAGGTCGTTCAGGCAGCCGATCGCCCGGCCCAGGAGCTCATCCCGGCGCTGGGGGGCCAAGCCCTGGTTGGCCGCGTTGGCGGCGTAGAGCAGTGCGGAGGAGAGGGGCGTGCGAATCTGGTGGGCCAGGGTGGCGGCCATTTCGCCCAGTGCAGCGAGGCGCTGGTGCCGGGACAGCACTGTGTCCAGTTGCCGGTCCCGCACGGTCTGCCAGGCCGCATCCCGCTCGGCAATGGTCGTGACCAGGGCCTGCTGTAGCCCGACCACCTCCGACTCGAGGCTGCCGTAGGCCGCTTCAAGCCGCTCCGAGGCGGTCGTGAACGCCACGAAGGCGCTTTCCAGATGCGCCTCGGGTCGGGCCTCGGGGTGGGCGACGGTGGCGTCGGTACTCATGGGCCTGCTGTCTTGCCAAGGATCACGGAAGATCTAAAAGCAAGAAGCGTGCCTAGAGGACTAGGTCTATTAAAAACAGAAGCTTAGGCTATTTTTAGGCTTCCCGGCGGGCGCCCTGCCCAGGGTTTGCCAAGCCTTTGGCAGCGGCCTGGCGGGGCTATGCGCCCCAGGGCGTCAGAATTTTGGCGCGCGGTGGATACCGGTCTTGGTGAAGACGTCCGTGCCCCGGGCAATGGCCACCTGCCGGCGGTGACGCCGGAAGACGAGCTTCTCCAGTCCGACGCTGACCAGCGGGGAGAGATTCTCGAAGCGGGTGAGGCGCCACTTGATGCCGGCGCGTTCCACGGTGCTCACCACGCGACCTGCCAGCCGGAACGGCATGGGCAGCATGGGATTCGGATAGATCACGATCACCCCGGTGTCGCCCGTGCGGGCCTGTTCCGCACTGGGACCCGTCCATTCCAGGGTGTCGGCCCGGAGGACGGTGTTGTGCCGTTTCGGCAGCCCCTGCTGATGACTGACCAGCCGGGTGACCAGTGACAGGAGAACATCCACCTTGGCTTCCAGATGCAGCAGTTCCTGGCCCTTCGGGATGGCGTCGGTCGAAATTTCCTTGGGTGCTTCCTCGAACAGGGCAAGTGCCTGCAGCGCCCTGGCTGTTTCCTGGTTGTAGTGCTCCAGCTCTGCGGGGTCGCTCAAGGGTGACGGTTCCCAGGCCAGCGGCAGGAAGTCGTGCAGGGCCAGGCCGTCAAATTCTGCGTCGTTCTGGGATCTGTTCATCGTGGCTTACTCTCCGGCGATCTGCGCGACCCGCAACGGGCCGCTGTCGATGTTGCGTTCATAGGCGCGGACCACTCCGGGCGCCGCGCGGACTTCCCAGGCGGCTGCGGACAGCGCACTGCGGGTTGTCAGCAGGGCTGCCGCGCTGCTGTCCGTGCGCGCGCGCAGTTCTGCAAGGATCGCCCGGGAGTTGCCATCCCGGGCCGCATCAGGCTGGGTGGCGAACAGCTCCCGCAGAAGCTCCCGGCGCTCCAGGTCAAGATTCGTTGCACCTGCCCAGTCGGCGCCCGCCAGGCGGTCTTCAATGGCGGTCGTCAGGGACATGATCCGGTCCAGCAGGCTCATGCGGGAGTCCGGCTGGCTCCTGCCGCTGATGCAGGCACCACCCGCAGTTCTGGCGAGGCTGCCATCTGCTCCCAGCCACCGCGAATCTCGTCCAGCAGATCTGCCACTTCCTCCAGGCCCCGCTCGTCGTTGCGGAGATTGGCCTCGGTCAGGCGGCGGGTCATGTAGTCGTAGAGGGCGCTTAAGTTTGCGGCAATCTCGCCGCCGAGCTTCAGGTCCAGGCAGGAGCGCAGGCCATCGATCAGGCGCACGGCCCTGCCGAGAGCCTCGCCTTTGGCCGCCTGCTCGCCGCGCCGCATGTGGCCGCGGGCCGTGGCAATGCGGTCCAGAGCACCCTGCATCATGCGCAGAATAAGCTGCATCCGGTCGGAGGCCGCCGCCGCGCCGTAGGCATCCACGGTCCGGTACTGATTCATCGGGTTGTTGCCCGGGGTGTAATTCATGACTGCTGATCTCTCGTCTGAAGGGGGCGTGGGTTGCTAGCCAAGCTGCTGCGACAGGAAGGCACTGGTGTTCTTGAGCTGCGATAGCAGGCGATCCATGGCGTTGAACTGATCCAGCAGCCGGCTCCTGACCTTCTCGAGGCGGTCGTCCAGGGTCTCCCGCTGCGTCGTGATGATCTTCAGGGTGGACTTCAGGCTCGCTTCCCGGGTGCTGATCGTGCTGCCACTGGACAGTGTCGCGCCCGTGATGGTGTCCAGGCGTGTGGCCAGGCCCGTGGTGCCGGCGAACACCGCGCCGACGGCGTCGAAATCCGTATCGATCGCGTTGCCCAGCTTGGTGGCGTCGACGGCCAGCTTGCCCGTGGTCTGGGTGGTCACGCCGATGGCAGCGAGGGACGTGAATGCGCCGCTGCCAAGGCTCTGGCTGATTTCCCGGCGCAGCTGGTCGCGAATGCCCCGCACGGTGGCGTCGCCGAGCAGCGGTGCCGCATCCCGCGTGTCCGCGTTGTAGCGGGTGAGTTCGGTGACCGTGTCGATCAGCTTGTTGTAGGCCGTGACGAACCCGGCGACAGAGGACTTGGCCCCCTCCGGGTTGTAATCCACGGACACGTTCACCGTGGTGCCCGGCTTGGCGCTGACCAGGTTAATGGTCAGGCCGTCAATGGCTTCACTGATGGTGTTGCCCGAACTGCTGACGGGGAAGCCGTCAATGACGACATTGGCATCCGCCGCTGCCTGCAGCTGCAAGAGGGGGTTCGACGGGGCTCCCGGCGCATAGGCAAAGGGCGCCAGGCCGCCGTCCCCGCCGCTGACGGCGACCGTGATGGCCTTGGCGGCGCCCGTTTCGGTGGCCGAGAGGATCAGGTGGGCGCCATCGCTGGCCTTGACGATGGTGGCCCGGACCCCCGGATTGTCGGCCGACCCGTTGATGGCATCACGAATGTCGTTGAGTGAACTGGCAGCCGGGTCGATGACGATGTTGGCCGTCTGGCCATTGACCGTGATGGCCAGCGTACCGGTGCCGATGGCGGTGGTGACGTCGCCAAAGCCGATGGACCGCAGGCGCTGAGCTGCAGCCAGGTTGATGACTTCGACCGAGTAGTCGCCGGGCAATGAGGTGGCGTTCGCCGCCGCGGTCAGGACCTTGTCGTCCCCTACCTTGACCGTCCGGCCCTGGAAGGTGGCGGCATCCGTGAGTTTGCCGAGGGAATCCTTGAAGCCGGCGAGGGCACTCTTGAACCTGCCCAGGGCGGACAGTTCTTCATTGGCGGTGGATTCACGCTTGGTGAGTCGGTTGGCCTGGGGTGCCCGTTCGGCAGCCACGAGCTGTTCGACGATCGACTTGATGTCGAGCCCGGATCCGAGCCCCGATGAGGTCAGCGTTGCCATGGCGAATGCGGGTCCGGTTCAGATTGAAGCGCTGGGGTCATGACCAACGCAAAGCAAGATGTGTGCCACTACACCAGGTCGCTGATGATCCGGCCTCCCTGATTGCCGATGGCCCGGGCCAGGACCAGCACCTCTTCCGAGGGGATCTGCCGGATCAGCTCCTTGGTTTCCGGGTTAACTACCCGGACGATCGTGCGGCCGCTGCTGGAATCCACCTGGAACTGGAGCTGGCGCTGGTTGTCGTTCAGGTAGCTTTGAATCTGTTGCACCGCCTGCTCGACCCGGTCGGGCGTGGGCTCCCGAGTGGTCTCGGGCGGCACTTTCCTGCCGTCGTCAGGCAAAGCCTTGCCGGTGGCCCCGGTATCGGGCCGGCTCTTGATGAGTGCCGCCGCTGCAGCACTCCGGATGTTCAGACTACTGTCCACTGCTCACCTCGCCTTGAGGTCAAGTCAACGTCAGTGCTCGAGCCTGCAATGCTCAAGCGGGCTAGTCGTCATCAAGCAAGTGGGTGGCCGGCATTCCTGCCGGCCACCCCGTCTCATCTTGCGTCGTCGCTTACCGGAACAGACCCAGCACCGTCTGGGGCGCTGCGTTGGCCTGGGCCAACACGGCGACACCGGCCTGCTGCAGGATCTGGGCGCGGGTCAGAGCCGCCGTCTCGGCCGCGAAATCGGCGTCCTGGATGCGGCTCCGAGAAGCCGTGAGGTTCTCGGAAACAGCGGACAGGTTCGAAATCGTGGACTCGAAGCGGTTCTGGATGGCGCCGAGCTGGCTGCGGAGTGAAGACACGGCAGTCAGTGCCGCATCACTACGCTGGATCGCCGTATTCGCGTTCGCCACCGACGTCACGCTGACCGTGGAGAGGGTCGTCGTGTCGACGGCGATGGACGTGCCGGCGAAGCCGATCGCTGCGTTAGCACCGCCCAGGGTGATGTTCTGGGAGGCGGCAAGCGTGATCGTGCCGCGCAGTGTGCCTTCCTGGGCGGCGGCGATGCCGGTACCAGTCAGCGTGGCGCCTGCGCCCTGGGTGACCGTCTCGGCGACCACCACGTTCCGGCCATCCGACGCGGTGAGCGTCAGGCTGGTGCCGGAAACAGCGGCAGAGACGCCGGTCTGGGCAGAGAACAGGTTGACCTGAGCAGCGACGTCCGAAGCCGTCAGCGACGCGCCGATGGCCAGGTTGTCAGCGCCGGCATAGATCGCCGTGCCATTGACGGTCAGGTTGTAGGTCGAGGTGGCAACGCTGTTGGCGATCGTCGAGAAGGTGCCCGACGTGACGTTGGTGGTGGTGGCCGTGAGGCCCGACACGCCGCCGGCGTTGATGGCATTAGCCTTGGCGTAGGCGCTGTCAGCGGTCTGACCAGCCTGGCTGCCGGCGGTGCTGGCACCGATGGCAACTGCAGCTGCCTGGCCAACGGCGATCGTGAGACCGCCGTCCGTCAGGGCGCTGGAGGTCACTGCCGTGCCTGTGGCGGTGGCGATCTGACCGAGCTGGTCAGCGCGGACACCCGTGGTCAGGTTCACGGCGATCGTTTCACCGACGTTCGCGCCGACCTGGAACAGGGCGGAGCCGAAGCTGCCGTCCAGAACCTTCTGGCCGTTGAACGAAGTCTGGGTCGCGATCCGGTTGATTTCCGCCAGACGCTGCTGCACTTCCTGGTCGAGGGCGGCACGGTCGGACGCGGAGTTGGTCGCGTTGGCCGACTGCACTGCCAGCTCGCGGATCCGCTGCAGGTTGTTGCCGAGCTCGTCGAGAGCCGACTCGGCGGTCTGGGACAGGGAGATACCGTCGTTGGCGTTCCGTACGGCCTGGTTCAGACCGCGAATCTGGGTCGTGAACCGGTCGGCGATCGCGAGACCGGCAGCGTCATCCTTGGCGCTGTTGATCCGCAGACCTGAAGACAGACGCTGCAGGGCGGTGGACAGGCTGCTGTCGGACTTGGACAGGTTACGCTGGGCGTTCAGCGACAGCACGTTGGTATTTACTACACTAGGCATGATGGCCTCCTAAAAAAAGTACCCGAGTTCGCCGGCTTTCCCAGGTTTGCCCCAAGCCTTGGTGCGGAACCGTGTGAAGCTGTGCGGAGGAGGTATCGGCCGGGGAGGAGGGAGACTTGATCCGGCGCCTGTGACGCGCGTCGCAGTTACAGAACGTCGAAGAGCGAGAACGACTGGGTGCGCGCGTAGGCCTTCTGGGCCGCCTGCAGGCTCGTCAGCTGCAGTTCGAGCTGGGAGATCGCCGTGGCGTAGTCCAGGTCGCGGATCACGGACAGGGAACGCTTCAGTTCCAGCTGCACGTCGGCGTTGTTCTCGGTCTGCTGGTCGATGGTCGCCAGCCGGGAGCCGACCTGGCTCCGAAAGTTGCTGAGCTGCTGCAGGGCCTGGTCCAGGTTCTGCAGGTTCGCGTTGAGCTGGTTCTGGAACGTCGACCGGCCGGCGGGTGAGGCGGTGTCTATGCCCAGGGTGGTGATGAAGTCCTGCACGGTCTTGAACACGTCCTGAAACTTTGCGGGCGCCACCGTGAACTGGTCCCCTGCGGCGGGCGTGCCCTGAAACGCGATGGTCGCACCCTGGAAGCTCACCGACCCTCCGGGCGCGTAGGTGCCGGACGCAATGACCACGCCCGCGCTGCTCGCCTCCCAGGTACTGGCTGAGGTGAATGCAACGGTGTACGTGCCCGGCACAAAGGGCGTGCCGTTGGTCACCGTGGCGGAAGTCCAGGAGGCGGTGCCTGCGTTGCTGCTGGCGCCACTGACGGTATAGGTCCCGTTGCCACTCGGAATCTGCATGAAGACAGCCGCGCCTGAATCCCCTTCCTGCACGGTTCTGGCGTCGGCTACGCGCTGTAGCCGCGTGCCGCTGTCGCCGGTGTACTGCACGGTGGTGGACAGGATGAACGGGCGCGACTGGACCTGATTCCCCGCGAACAGATAGCGGCCCTCACCGTCCTGGGAATTCGCCGTGTTGAGCAGTCCCGTCAGCAGTTCGCTGGCCTCCGCGGCGATGGCGCTGCGGCTCTCCCGGGTCTGGGTGCCGTTCGCGGCCTGGATGGCCAGCTCCCGGACCCGGTTCAGGGCCTCGGTCGCCTGGGACAGGGAGCCCTCCTCGAGTCCGAGGCGGCGCTGCGCAGTTTCTGCATTGGCGGCGTAGTTCTTCAGCCGGTCCAGGCCCTGCTGGAGCAGGATGGCCTGGGCGGCGCCTGCCGGGTCGTCCGCTGCCGTGTTGATCCGCTTGCCGGTGCTCACCTGCTGCTGGGTAGCTGCGAGATCCGCCTGCTGGCGGCGAATGGAAGCCAGCCATTGCAGCTGATAGACGCTCGAAGAAACGCGCATGTTCAGCGCCCCACGATCTGCAGAAGATTCTGGAAGAGGCCATCCGCCACGCTGATGACCTTGCTCGCCGCGAGATAGGCCTGCTGGTAGCGCAGCATGTTGGCGGCCTCCTCATCCAGGTTCACCCCGGAGATGGTCTCGACGTCGATCTCGGCCTGCTCACGCAGGGCCTGTTGCACCTTGACCTCATTGTTGGCCCGATTCGCCGTGGAGCCGACCGTGGCAGCGATGTCTGCCCCCAGGTCCGCAATCGACTGGGTGCCGCCGGAAAAGAAGCCCTGCTGGGCCACCGAGGCCAGGGCGAGGGCATTCTTGTTGTCGCCGCTGCCGGGCGCCGCTGCGGCGACCAGGAAGCGGTCGCCCGTCTGGGGCTGACCACTGACCTGCACCGTCCAGCCGGCAAAGCTGATGGCTCCGCCACTTAAGTAGGGCAGGGGTCCGACGAGGTCGGCGCCGCCGCCAGTGAACACCACGTAGGAGGTTGGCGAGTCAAAGACGATGGTAGCGGCAGTCTGCAGCTTGGGGTCATTGATGTCCGTCACTACCGGCGCGCTCACCTTGGCCTGGGAGAGGTTACCGGTGCCGATCCGTGCTGCCAGAGGTGATGCCAGCGCGATCTCGCCCGGCGCGGCAATGCTCACGCCAAAGCCGGTGGCTGCGTTCGCCACGGGCCGCACCAGAAAGCGGTCGCCAGCGGCTGCACCCGCCGTGGCCGTGACTGACAGGCCGTTGAACAGTAGAGGGCTGGCCGCCGTGCCGGTGCCAGTGGCGGGCACTACCGCGCCGGTTCGACCGTCCAGTACGGACCAGGCTGAGCCGCTGTAGCGCAGTTCGTAGTCCCGGCCGGCCAGGCTGCTTGCGTCGGTGATGACAGCCGAGAGCACGGCGCTGCCGGTGTTGGTCTTGGCTGCTGAGGCGAGGGGCACTGTGGTGGTGAAAAATTCGCCGCCCAGATTGCCATTCAGGTCCACGCCCTGGCGATGCTGGGCGTTGAACACGTCAGCCAGTCCGGCAGCCAGCTGCCCCAGGTCCTGCCGCGCACCGTCCAGGACGTCATTGCGGAAGGCCAGCAGGCCGCCCACGACGCCGCCATTGACCTTCGTGGAAATGTTCTGGAGGTTGCCGCCGTTGTCCACGGCCAGCTGCAGCCGGGAGCCGTCAAACGTGTCGGGGACCGTGGCCAGTTTCGTCGCCTGATTGCCGAGGACCAGGGATTGCCCGCTGCCCACCAGGACACTCACGGTGCCATCGGTCTGCCGGACCGTCGTGATGTCGATCTGGCTACCGAGGGCCTTCAGCAGCTCGTCACGCTTGTCGAGGAGGCTGGGCGCCGCGTTGCTGCCCCCGCTCCGGATGTCGTCGTTGACGTCGGCGATCTGGCTGGTGAGCTGGTTGATGGTATTGGCGGCACTGACGAGCCGGCCATCGATCTCGTTGCCCAGGCCGTTGAGCTGGGACTCCAGCTGCTGGAAACGGGACGCCAGGCTGTCGCCCTCCAGCAGCAGCTGTTGCCGCTGGGCGATGGACGTGGGGTCCCGTCCGACGGCCTCCACCTGATTGAAGAAGCGCTGGACGGAGGCATTGACGCCGGTGTCCGGGTTGCCCAGCAGTGTGTCCAGACGCGAGGCGAAGCTGCTGTAGGCCACATAGCGCTGCTCCGTGGACGTGGAGCTGCGGAGATTGTCGGTGAGGAACTGGTCGTAGACCCGCGAGACGTCTGCAACCGCCACGCCGGCGCCAATCGTGATCCGCCCCAGGGGCGTGCCCGGCTGCTCGACGAAGTCGATCCGCTGGCGCACATAGCCGGCAGTATTCGCGTTGGCGATGTTGTTGCTCGTCGTCTGCAAGGCCCGCTGTGCTGCGAGCAGTGCCGAGAGGCCGTTGGTGATGGTTCCACTCATGAGTTGTTACCTGGCAGTCGCGCTACGTGGCGCCGCGGAGTGAGAGAGGGGTCGGCACATCGCGCTCACTCTTGAGTGCCGGAGCGGCCGGGTTCAGTGCGGGGCTGCCGATGATGCTGCGGATCTTTTCTGCATAACGCGGATCGGTGGCGTAGCCTGCGGACTGCAGGCGCTCGGCGTAGACCTCAGCATTGCCGCCGGCTCGCAGGGCGTCGCTGTAGCGGGGGTTGGTCTGCAGGAAGCGCACATAATCCTCGAAGCCGCTGGCCAGATCCGGGTAGGCGCGAAATGGCGCCCGCTGGGGTTTTGGTAAACCGCCTTCGTACTCCAGTGTGGTCACCGTGACCCGTTCACCGGTCCAGCGGGAATCCGCCTTGATGCCAAACAGGTTGTTGCCGCTGATCCCGGCATCGTCCCGGATCTGCCGGCTTCCCCAGCCCGTCTCGAGGGCAGCCTGGGCCACGATCGCCCGGGGGCTGACGCCAAGCTTCTCGCCCGCGCGGACCGCCAGCGGCCAGATCTCCCGCACGAAGTCTTCCCGCGTTTCTGGTCTGAAGTCGCTGCGGTTGGTACTGGTGGGCTGGCTGGGCAGCATCGGCATCGGGAGTTGCAGCGTGCGCCCGTCTGGCAAAGTCAGTTCCGGCGCCGTGCCCTCCGGGAGCGCAGTGACCTGGGCGCGGCCCAGGGCGGGAATCCGTTGCAGCAGCAGCGCCAGGGGTTCCGGGGGTTCCGCCGCAGCCGGCTCCCCGCCGCCGAGTTGCCGCAGCATCATGTCGGCCATGCCAAGGCCCTTGCCCTTGGTCATTTCCATGCTGATCTGCTTGTCGAACATTTCCTCGTAGGTCGTGTCCCGCTCTTCGCCCAGCACGGCGTTGGCGTCCCGCATGCTCTTCAGCATCATCTGCACGAACAGGGCTTCGAACTGCCGGGCCGCCTCTTTGGTGGCCTCCGGGGAGCGCACCTTCGCGTCAGAGCGAAGCTGAGAAAGCCCCTGGAAGTCGTTGTATGTGCTGATATTAGCGGTCATGACGGTCGGGATCAGATGATGATCAGCTCCGCCCGCAGGGCACCGGCCTCGTGGAGCGCTTCGAGGATCGCCACGAGGTCACCCGGCGCCGCGCCAACCTGATTCACGGCCTGCACGATATCGTTCAGGTCAACGCCCGGCCTGAAGAGGAACATCCGGTTGTCGCCCGTGCTGACATCCAGATTGGACTGGGGCGTCACCACCGTTTCGCCGTTCTCGCTGAAGGGCTGCGGCTGGCTCACATCGAAGTCTTCGGTGATGGAAACGACCAGGGAGCCGTGGGAGACGGCCGCTGGCGACACGTGGACGCTGGAGTTGATCACCACGGTACCGGTGCGGGCGTTGATGATGACCCGCGCCGCCGCGGTTCCCGGCGTGACTTCGAGATTCTCCAGCGTGGAGATCAGGGAAATCCGGTCCGCCTGCGTGGCTGGGGCCCGAACCTGCACGGACATGGGGTCGCGAGCCTCCGCCGTCCCGGCGCCCAGCAGGGTGTTGATCGTTTCTGCCAGGCGGGTCGAGGTGGTGAAGTCCGGCTGGCGCAGGTTGAGGGTCAGGATGTCCGTGTCACCGATGATGGTGGTTACTTCCCGTTCCACGGTGGCGCCGTTGGCGATGCGCCCGACGCTCGGCACGTTGATCGTGATGCGTGAGCCGTCCTCGCCAGACACGTCCAGCCCGCCCACCGCGAGGTTGCCCTGGGCTATGGCGTAGACCTGCCCGTCGAGACCCTTGAGTGGCGAGATGAGCAGTGTGCCGCCCCGCAGGCTCTTGGCATTGGCAATCGACGAGACGGTGATGTCGATGGTCTGCCCGACCTTGGCGAACGGTGGCAGGCTCGTGTGGATGGCCACCGCCGCGACGTTTTTCAGCTGCAGGTTGGTGCCCGGCGGGATCGTGACACCGAGACGCTGCAGCATGCTGATGAGGCTCTGGGCGGTGAAGGGTGCCTGGGTCGTCTGGTCGCCTGTGCCGTCGAGCCCGACCACCAGGCCGTAGCCTACGAGCTGGTTGCCGCGGACACCGGCAACGGTCGCCAGGTCCTTGATGCGGTCAGCGTGGGCCGGCGCCACCTGCAGGGCAAGCGCCAGCGTGGCCCCGGCCAGCAGGAAGAGCGTGTGGCGGCGAATCTGTTCACGTTGCTTGCGCATGGTGTCTGTAGTTGCTTTCGGTAATCGTCAGAGGGGCCAGAGCTTCATGAAGAAGCGGGCGAGTAAGCCGGGGCGGTTGGCATCAGCAACGGCACCGGCGCCGCTGTAGGTGATGCGGGCATCCGCCACCTTGAACGAGGGTACCGAGTTGTTCCGTTCGATGTCTGCCGGCCGGATGATGCCGCTGATCTGGACGAACTCCTCGCCCTGATTGAGGGTCAGCCACTTTTCCCCGCGGACCAGCAGGTTGCCGTTGGGGTACACCTCGGCGACCGTCACCGTGATGCTGCCGTTCAGCTGGTTGCTCTGGCTGCTGCTGCCTTTACCACCGAAGTCCTGCTTGGTTTCCCACTTGTTGCTCAGGATTTCGTCGCCGTTAAGCGTGACCGTGCCGCCGCCCAGGATGGGCAGCCCCGTGTCTATGGAGCTGTCCTTCGTGGCGTCGGTGCTGGCGCTCTTGGAGGCCTGGGTGCGCTCTGCAAGTACGATGGTCACGGTGTCACCGACCCGGCGCGCCGTGACGTCATCGAACAGCGTCAGGTTGCGGGCTGGCTGGTAAATGGCGCCGGTGGTGGGTGGGGACGGCGCATACACCTCCGGCGGTGCCGGCGGGTAGCTGCCTGGCTGGGCACCCATGCGCAGCGAGCCACAGGCGCTGAGCCCGAGGATGGCGATGGCGGCGACGAATGGCGCTCTGTTCATGGCGATCACAGGTTGTTGTTCAGGTACTGGAGCATCTGGTCGCTGGTCGAGATCGCCTTGGAGTTCATCTCGTAGGCCCGCTGGGTCTCGATCATGCTCACGAGTTCTTCCACGACATTCACGTTGGAGCCCTCGAGGGAGCCCTGTACCAGCGTGCCAATGCCTTCCAGTCCGGGGTTCGCCACCTGGGGCGAGCCGCTGGCGGCGGTTTCCGCATAGAGGTTCTGGCCCTTGGGCTGCAGCCCCGCGGGATTGATGAAGTCGGCGAGCTGGAGGGTGCCCAGGCTCGTGGGCGAGGTCTGGCCGGCCAGGGTTGCCTGCAGCGTGCCGTCCAGCCCGATGGTGATGGACTGGGCATCGCTGGGGATCGTGATGGAGGGCTGGATCTCGTAGCCGTTGGCCGTGACGAGACGGCCCTCCGAGTCGATCTTGAAGGAGCCGTCCCTGGTGTAGCCCAGACTGCCATCCGGCTGCAGCACCTGAATGAAGCCGCGGCCCTGGATCAGCACGTCCAGGGGGTTTCCCGTGGGCTGGGCGCCGCCCTGCGTGAAGGTTTTTTCCGTGGCCACCACCCGGACCCCGGTGCCCACCGAGAGCCCGGTGGGGCTTTCCGTGTTCTGGGACGTCGCGCCGCCCGCCTGGGTGACGTTCTGGTACAGCAGGTCCTCGAACACCGCCCTGCCGCGCTTGAAGCCTGCCGTGTTGACGTTCGCCAGGTTGTTCGAGATGACCGAGATGCGCGTCTGCTGCGCATCCAGTCCTGTCTTGGCTACCCACAATGATTCCATGGTCGCTTTGCTCCTTGAGTCAGTTGGTGGCGCGTCAGCCGTTCATGCGGATGAGGCGGGCGCTGGCGGCATCCAGTTCGTCAGCGGTGTTCATGGCCCGGACCTGCATTTCGTAGTGCCGGGACATCTCGATCATTTCCGCGAGGGCGGCCGCGGGATTCACGTTGCTCGATTCCAGCTGCCCGCTGGCGATGCGCACCGTGGTATCCGGATCTGCACTGCTGCCGTCCCTCAGGCTGAAGAGTCCCGCGCCGCTCCGCACCAGCTGCAGGGCGGGGGGGTTAACCAGCTGGAGCCGGTCAACCTGGACGAGGGATTCCGCGGTCTGGCCCTGGGGCACGATCGAAATCTGGCCGTCGGCGCCGATGAACATCTTCTCGTAGGGTGGAATGCTCACCGGACCGCCATTCCCGATTACGGGCTGCCCGGAGGCGGTCTCCAGGATGCCATTGGCATTGATCCGCAGATTGCCGTTGCGGGTGTAGGCGTCCTGGCCGTTGGCATCCTGAACCACCAGCCAGCCCTCGCCCTGAACCGCAACGTCGAGGTCGCGGCCTGTGGCCTGGGTCTGTCCCTGGCTTGTGTTCCACAGTTCTGGCTGGCGAACGGTGTTCACGCGAGTCGGTAGCCCTTCTCCAGGTATCGGTGCGCTGTCCAGGACGTTGCGCAGTGCCCGGAACCCCGTGGTCGAGATATTGGCGAGGTTGTGGCTCGTCGTGGTTTGCGCGCGCATGGCTTCACGGGCGCCCGACATCGCCACATAGATAAGTTTGTCCATGGTGTGCTCACCTCAAGTCCTGGTTCAGTTACTGGCCGATTAGCGGATGTTGATGATGGTCTGGGTGATGGTGTCCTGCGTCGAGATCACCTGGGCATTGGCCTGAAACAGCCGCTGCGCCGTGATCAGCCGCACGAGCTGGGCCGTCAGGTCCACGTTGGAGGTTTCGAGCGCGCCCGACTGCAGCAGACCGAAGTTGGACTCTGTCGCCTCACCGCGCTGGGCCACTCCGGAGCTGAAAGTCTCCTGGAAGGACGTGTCGCTGACCTTCTGCAGGCCTTCCACGTTGGAGAAGTTGGCCAGCGCCACCTTGCCCAGCGTCTGGGACTCGCCGTTGGAGAAGCGCGCGAAGACGATGCCCGTCTGGCTGATCTCGAGGCCCCGCAGGCGGCCTTCCGCCTGGCCGTCCGGGTTGATGTTGTTCACCGTGAAATCGGCGCCGAACTGGGTGGTGTCACCCAGCTGCAGGCTGACGGTCAGCGGATTGGCACCATTGGTGAGCGGCACCGTGAAGGCGGGAATGTTGCCGCCCGCCGGGCTGGCGATCGTGCCCGTGGAGTTGAAGGTAAACGGCTGGGTGGCGCCTACCACGTTGCCATCCAGTGTCTGATTCACGTTCCAGCCGGCGGCCGACTTCGTGAAGAAGTAGGTGGCGGTGTGGGATACACCCAGCGAGTCGAACAGGATGGTGGAGGTGCTGTGGTTGTAGGACAGCGGGTCATTCGGATCGAAGGGCGCGACGGTGGGAATCGTGGCGTTGGCCGGCAGGTTGATGTTCATGGCCACCGCGGTGCTCGCCGCGGGCGGCGCAGTTTCCGCCGTGACCACGAGCGGGCTCAGCTGACCCTGGTTGAAGCCGTTGGTGCCCGGCACCGGCGCGTAGATCTGCAGGCGCTCGCCCTCGGCGTTCTGCACGACACCGTCGGCGTCCAGGCCGAAGGCCCCGACCCGGGAGTAGAGCAGGCTGCCGTTGTCTTCGGTGATGAAGAAGCCGTTGCCGCTGATGGCCAGGTCGAGCTGGCGGGCCGTGATTTCCACGTTGCCCTGGGTGAACTCCTGACGGACATCCGTCAGGCGCACGCCGTTGCCGATGCCTACGGAATCCCCCGAGAACACGTCGGAGAACTCGCCCCGGGAACTCTTGAAGCCAATCGTGTTGGCGTTGGCAATGTTGTTCGACGTGATCTGCAGGTCCGTGGAGGCTGCGTTGAGGCCGCTGAGTGCGATTTGAAATGACATCGTGATTCTCCTTACATGACTGCCTTGACCTGGGAGAGGCGCACGTTGGCCCCACTGTCGGTCCGGATTTGTGAGCCGCTGCCGTCGCCCGCGAGCGTGACGCTCTCGACCTTCGACGCGAGGTAGGTAGTTAGTGCGGTATCGCCGGCAGGGCTCTCGATGGCCGCTGTCAGCTTGTACTTGCCGGCCGGAGCCGGCTGGCCGTTGGCCATGGTCCCGTCCCAGCTGAAGTTGCTCAGTCCCTGCTGCTGGGAGCCGAGCGGCAGTTCCCGCACCAGCTCGCCCGCATTGGTGTAGACGCGGACTACTGCCGAGGAGGTGCCAAAGGGCAGGTCGACGGCGCCCGTCAGGGCTTTGGTACCCGAGAAGTTGCCCGAACTGGCTTCCGTGAGCACCGTCCGGCCCACCATGGAGGCCGCCTGCAGCGCCTGGCCGGAGTTGAAGGCGTCCGTCAGGCCGCCGATGGACTTGGTCATGTCCGCAATGCCGGTGACGGTGCTGAACTGGGCCATCTGGCCAATGAACTCGCCGTTCTCCATGGGCTTCAGGGGGTCCTGGTTCCTGAGCTGCTGGATCATCAGGGCCAGGAATTCCTCCTGGCCGAGCGACTTGTTCGACTTCTTCGTGCCGGAGGAGCCCAGCGTGAGGTTGGCGATATCGAGGTCGGTGTTCGTTGAGGTAATCGCGGTCACGGGCTACTCCTTACTGGCCGAGGGACAAGGTCCGCATCAGCAGATCCTTGGACGTGTTGAGAACCTCGACGCTGTTCTGGTACGAGCGGGAGGCGGAAATCATGTTCACGAGTTCTTCCACTGGATTGACGTTGGACATGTAGATGTAGCCATCCTTGTCGGCAAGCGGATTGCCCGGATCCTGGACCTTGGCCGGCTCCGTGGTGCTTTCGACGACACCCGCCACGCGCACGCCCGCACTGGCGGGGTCCATGCCGGCGGAGTTGTCCATGACGGTCTGGAAGACGGGTTGCCGGGAACGGTAAGCCGCCGCGGCGCTGCTTGCGACCGTGTTGGCGTTGGCCAGGTTGCTGGCCGTGGTGTTCAGGCGGGCGGACTGGGCGCTCATGGCCGAGCCCGCTATGTCGAAGATCTTGAAGAGACTCATGGTCAGCGACCTCCAGTGAAGGCATCCCGCATCCCGCGGATGCGGGAGGAGAGGAAGGTGAGGGTGGCCTGATAGCGCACCGCCGTTTCGGCAATGGCCGCGTTCTCCTTCTGGGAGTCCACGGTGTTGCCGTCGAGACTGGGCTGTTCGGGGACTCTATATAAGGGCGTCGTGGTGTTGGCGCCGGCCGACCCGGCCTGGATGTGGCCAGCACGCGTGGCGGTCATCTGGACATCCCCACCCGGGCCAACCGCACTCTGCATGGCGGCGCTGAAGTCGATGTCCCGGGCTTTGTAGTTGGGCGTGTCTGTGTTGGCCACGTTGTCGGCCAGCAACTCGAGGCGCTGATTGGCCAGCCCGAGGGCCCGGGTGTGCAAGTCGAACTGTGCGTAGATATCCAGTGCCATACGTTTTCTCCCAGGGAGGTATATGCAAGCGACGTGCCAGCGCTGCCGGAGGTGCAACCAGTGCCTCGATTCCCGGTGCGGGCGGCAAGGTCTCGCCGCTCCACCGGCAAGCGGCTGCCGAAATCTTCCGCGGTGGACCCCGGGGCGGCAGGCACGCTTCTTGCAATTCCCAGGCCATGCATCACGCAACCACACGGCCATGGCTACTCCTCGGTGCGCTCCTCGCCGCCGGGTTCCTCCACTCTCCAGCCGTCTGGAGCGGCGCCGAATGGCAGAGCCACACCGGGATCCGGGAAGCGGCGGAGGCGGCCGCCCGCCTGGCTATTCCTGGTCCGGCAGAGGTGTCTGCGGACAGTCCGGACCCGCGGCTCAGGCTGGCTGCCTGCAGCCAGCCCCTGACGGCCACCGTGCCGGCCAACGGGGTGCGCTCCGCGCGGCTGACGGCGGATGTGCGCTGTGACGGCGCCCGGCCCTGGCGCGTCTACCTGCCGGTTCGGGTGACGAGTTCCCAGCCGGTGGTGGTGGCGAGCCGGGCACTGGCCCGCGACACGCTTTTGGCGCCCGGTGACGTCCGGTTGGCGAATTCCCCCACCGGGGCGGCCCCCCCGGGAGCCTTGCACGATGTGAATCTCGTGGTGGGCCGGCGCTTGCGCCGTCCCGCCGATGACGGCCAGGCCCTGACGACGGGGCTGCTGGCTGCCCCGACCCTGGTCCGCCGGGGCCAGGACGTGCAGGTGGAGGCCCAGGCTGGTGGACTTTCGGTCCGCATGGCGGGCGTGGCCCTGGCCGACGGGGCCCTGGGAGACACTATTGAGGTGGAAAGCGGTACTTCCGGCCGGGTCGTCCAGGCGGTGGTGCGTTCTGCGAAGTCGGTCGAGGTGTTGCTGCGATAGCACACCTATATTCGGGTCCTCAAGTTCCAGCCGGGCGTGCCGACAGGAACCGCAGGCCTGTAAACGGTTTGGGTTCAGGCTTGGGTTGCACGATGGAGAACGGGTGATGGCAGACAAGATTTCGGGCTTTGGTGGCGGTGGCGTTGACATAACGTCCACGCGTTCCCGGAGCACAGCCCGCACGGAGCGGGGCTCTGACGGTGACAAGGCCCAGGCGGCGCGTCGCCCGGCAGAGCCCAGTTCAGCGGCCAGTTCAGCGGCGAGTCAGATCCGCCTGACCGACACCGCAACCAATCTGAAACAGATCGAAGCGCGAGTGAAAGACCTGCCGGATGTGGATCGCGCCCGGGTGGACGCGCTCCGTCAGCGGATCGAATCGGGCGCCTACGAAATCAATGCCGGTCGGCTGGCTGATCGCCTGCTCGCCTTTGAACGGGATCTGGCCTGATGTCGGTGCTGGCATTGCTCACGCAGGAGGTTGAGGCCCTGCGGCGGGTCCTCGCAACGCTCGGTGCTGAGCGCGCGGCTCTCGAAGAACGGTCTCCCGACGCGCTGCTGGCCGCCAGCAATGCCAAGGCGGAAGCCGTGGCGGTCGCGGCGAGCCTGGAGCAGCAGCGCCAGGCCCAAACCGCCGCCGATCCCGCCGCTCCGACGGCCGCTGCGACGGGCCTCATCAACGAACTCAAGACCCTGGCGGCTGAGTGCCGCCAGCAGAACGACGTCAACGGCCTGCTCATCCGGGGCCAGCGGCGCCGGGTGGAAGGCTCCCTGAACGTCCTCCGGGGCGGCCGCGCGGCAACCGACACCTACGGTCGCGACGGCGAGACGCGCCTGATCCAGGGCTCGAGGACTCCACTGGCGTCCTACTAGAAAAGTCTCCGCCACGGCTTCAGGCCGTATTCATTGAGCGCTCGGTAGTCTGCAGGCGTCGCCACTACCGAGGATCAAAAATGCTGCAACCAAGAACGCTGCGTGCGGTCGCCCTGCTGGGACTGCTGGCCAGCTCAGCCCTGAGCACCGCGGCGAGTGCCGGTGAGCGGGTCTACTACCGTGGCTCCAGCGGCGGTCAATACTATTCGGAGCCCCGGGTTCGTTTCGGTATCGACGTGGAGTGGGGCGGTAGTGGCTATGGCTACGCTCCACCCCCGCCGCCTGTCGTCTGGTACCCGGCGTATTACGAAGCGCCCCGCTACTACTACCGGGGCCCGGGCCGGGGTCACCACAAGCACCGCAAGCACGACAGGCACGACCACCGCTGGGAGGACTGCGACGACTGACAGTCAAGAAGGTGAGTCAGCGTCCCGGGTGTCCGGGTACACTGCGACCCCATGCAAGGGAGTTCAGCAGTGCCGTCCGGCTATCGCATGCCTGCGGAGTGGAGTACCCACCAGGCCACCTGGTTTTCCTGGCCCCACAACCCGGACACCTGGACCGACTACCTGCCTGCCGTCGAACGGATTCTGGCGGAGGCCGTTGCCGCGCTGGCCAAGGGCGAGGTGGTCCGCATCAACGTCCGGGACTCCGGCCATGGCTATCACGTCCAGAAGCTTCTGGCTGGCAAGGTGCCGCCGGACAAAGTGCTTCTGCACCAGTTTCCCACCAACGATGCCTGGTGCCGGGACCACGGCGCCATTTTTGTCACCCGCGCCGCTGAGCAGAGTTCCGCGCAGGGTGCAGACCAGCAGGCGACCCTGAAGGCACTGGATTTTCAGTACAACGCCTGGGGCGGCAAGTACCCGCCCTACGATCTGGACAACGGCATTCCCCAGCGGATGGCCACGGTCCTCGGCGTCCCCTGCCGGTCGATCCCGATGGTTCTGGAGGGCGGCTCGATCGAGGTCAACGGCCAGGGGACGCTGCTGACCACCGAGCAGTGCCTCCTCAATCCAAATCGCAATCCCAGCCTGACCCGGGAGCAGATCGAGTCACAGCTGAAGTCCCTGCTGGGCGTGACCCAGATCGTCTGGCTCGGGGACGGCATCGTCGGCGACGACACGGACGGGCACATCGACGACCTCACCCGCTTCGTGGCCGAGGATCTGGTGGTGACGGCCGTGGAGCAGGATCCTGCTGACGAGAACTACCAGCCGCTGCAGGAGAACCGGGAGCGCCTGGCCGGCATCCGGTTGCCCGACGGCCGGCCCTTGCGCGTCGTGGAACTGCCCATGCCGTCGCCCCTTTACCGGGGCAGCAACCGGCTCCCCGCCAGCTACGCCAACTTCTATGTGGGTAATCGGGTGGTGCTGCTGCCGACGTTCAACTGCCCGGCGGACGAGGAGGCGGCGGCCATCCTGGCCCGGTGTTTCCCCGGGCGACGGATCGTCAGCCTGGATTGCCGGGACGTTGTGGTGGGCCTGGGCACCTTTCACTGTCTGACCCAGCAGGTGCCCGTCGCACCGGAGTAGCCTGCCGTCGGCCACTTTCCAGGCTCGCCGGGACAGAAACTTTTGGTTGTTCCCCGGGCTGGTATTCCCTATTCTTTCCCCGCCCCACCGAGTGAAACCCCATGGCTGAAGTATCCCGCTTTGTTCACCACCATTTCCGGCACTTCAACAGTGCTGCCCTCGTGGATGCCGCCGATGGCTATGTGAAGCATCTGCAGGGTGGCGGTTACATGTTCGTCACCCTGGCCGGGGCCATGAGCACGGGGGAACTGGGCCTGTCTCTCGCCGAGATGATCCGGCAGGGCAAGGTCCACGGGATCTGCTGCACGGGGGCCAACCTGGAGGAAGACGTCTTCAACCTGGTCGCCCACGACCACTATGTCCGGATTCCCGGCTATCGCCACCTGACCGCCGCGGATGAGGAAGCGCTGCTGGCCCGCCATCTGAACCGGGTGACGGATACCTGCATCCCGGAGGAAGAAGCGATCCGCCGGATCGAGCGGGCAGTGCTGGATGAGTGGACCGGGGCCGATGGCCGGGGCGAGCGGTATTTTCCCCACGAGTTCTTCTACCGGATCCTGCGCTCGGGTGTCCTGAAGAAGCATTACCAGATCGACCCCAGGGACAGCTGGCTCGTGGCCGCCTGCGAGAAGAACCTGCCCATCTTCGTGCCCGGCTGGGAGGATTCCACCCTGGGCAATATCTACAGCTCCCACGTGATCTTAGGCGACGTGAAAAACGTCCACACGGTCCGCACGGGGATCGAATACATGGTGGAACTGGCCGCCTGGTATCAGGCCAACTGCCGCCAGCACTCCATTGGCTTCTTCCAGATCGGTGGCGGCATCGCCGGCGATTTCCCGATCTGTGTCGTGCCGATGCTGGAGCAGGACCTGCAGATTCGCGACATTCCCCGGTGGGGCTATTTCTGCCAGATCAGTGATTCAACCACCAGCTACGGGTCCTACTCGGGCGCTGTCCCCAATGAGAAGATCACCTGGGGCAAGCTCTCCGCAGACACGCCCAAGTTCATCATCGAGTCCGACGCCACCATCGTCGCACCCCTGATCTTTGCCTGCGTGCTTGACCAGTAGCACCTGATCAGACCGCCCAGATTTCACCCTGAAGGAACGCCGTTGGCCAAGAGTGCAGCTGCCATTGCCCGTGATGCCGCCCTGACACCCGTCGTCGCCCCCGAGGCGACCTGGACGCCGGAAGACTCCGCGGAGCTCTATCGCGTGGAGTCCTGGGGTGACTCCTTTTTCATGATCAATGAGCAGGGGCATGCCGCGGTGAAGCCGTTTGGCGACGACCGGCTCGCCATCGATTTCGTGAAGCTCATCCAGGAGCTGGAGCGCCGGGCCATCTCGTCGCCCGTGCTGATCCGTTTCCAGGACGTCCTCCAGTCCCGGGTGCGCATGCTGAATGAGGCCTTCGGCGCAGCGATCGAGGAAGCGAACTACGGCAACCGGTACAACGGCGTGTATCCCATCAAGGTCAATCAGCTGCATGAGGTGGTTGAGGAGGTGCTCGAGGCCGGCCGCAAGTACGGCATGGGCCTGGAGTGCGGCTCCAAGGGCGAGCTCATCGCCTGCCTGCCCCATCTCACCGAAGAGGGCATGCTGCTCGTCTGCAACGGGGTCAAGGACCGCTCGATGCTGTCGCTGATCCTTTCGGCCCAGCGCCTGGGGCTGAACGTGGTGCCGGTGATGGAAAAGTACTCGGAGTTCGAGTCCCTGCTGGCGCTGGCCGACATCCAGGGCGTCTCCCCGGTGCTCGGGGTCCGGGTGCGGCTGGCCACCCGGGGTTCAGGGCGCTGGTCGGAGTCCGGTGGCGCCCGTTCCAAGTTCGGCCTGTCGATACCCGAGCTGGTCCGGCTCGTTGCCGAGCTGGAGCGGCGGGGCAAGCCAGAGGCTCTGGCACTCCTGCACTTTCACATCGGCAGCCAGATCATCGACATCCAGGTGCTCAAGCGGGCCCTGAAGGAAATGACGCAGATTTACGCGTCGCTGCACCAGCGCGGGGTCAGGGTGCGGTACATCGACATCGGCGGCGGCCTGGGGGTCAGCTACGGCGCGGGCCACGCCCGGGGCGAGGCGGGCGTGAACTACGGCCTGCAGGAGTACGCCAACGCGGTGGTCTTCGCCATCAAGGAAGTCTGCGACGTGCAGGAAGTGCCGACGCCCATCATTGTGTCCGAGAGCGGCCGGGCGATTACTGCCCACCACTCGGTGCTGCTGGTGCCCGTGCTGGAGGGCCACCGGCGCGGCGGACCCGACCACGTGGAGTTGCCAGCAGAGCCCCACGCTGCGGTGGAGGCGCTCTCGAAGATCCTCGATAACGTGCGCAATCCCGAGCGGGAGCCCGAAGAGCTGATTGAGGCGTACCACGACATCGAAGAGATCCGGATCGAGGCGCGCACCCTGTTCAGTCTCGGTTACCTGGAGCTTGGCCAGCTCGCGACGGTGGAGGAACTCTACTGGTCCATTGCGCGGGACCTGCTGGCGCGACTGCGCCCCGCTGAGATCGACCCCACGCCTGCCGAGGTGCTGGAGCTGGAAGAGAAGCTGACGGACCGCTACCTCTGCGACTTCTCGGTGTTCCAGTCCATCCTTGATCACTGGGCCATCGACCAGTCCTTCCCGATCATTCCCATCGACCGGCTCGATGAGAAACCGGATCGTCGGGCGCTGCTCGTCGACCTGACCTGCGATTCGGATGGCAAGGTCAGTCACTACATCTCGGCCATGGAAGACAAGAGCTTCCTGCCGGTGCATTCCCTGGAGGGCGACCGGCCCTACTACCTGGGCTTCTTCCTCATGGGCGCCTACCAGGACATCATGGGGGACACCCACAACTTGTTCGGCCGGGTGGCGGAAGTGCACGTGTATGCGGATGCCGACGAGCCGGACAACTTCTGGATCGAGCGCATCATTCCGGGCGCTGCCATCCACGAGATGCTGGCCCAGGTGCAGTATTTCCCCAATGACCTCAACCGCCGGATGAGCGACATCGTCAAGCGCAAGATCGACGCGGGGGTCATCCGGCCGACGATGGGCATGGAAATTCTGGGCCAGTATCTGGCCTGCTTCAACGACACCACCTACTGCGATGCGCGGCCGGCACCCGCCACGGAGCGCGCTGGATGAGCCAGGCCGTGCTGCCCGCTGCCCTGCCCACTGCCCTAATACAGATGCGGTGTTCCGCCGATCCGGCGGACAATCTGCAGAGGGCTCTCGGGCTGGCACGCAAGGCGGCACAGAACGGTGCCAAACTGATCTGCCTGCCGGAACTGTTCCAGAGCCGCTACTTCTGCCAGAGCGAAGACAGCGCGCAGTTTTCCCTCGCAGAACCGGTGCCGGGACCGGGGTCGGAGGCCTTCGCGGGCCTGGCCGCCGAGTTCGACGCCACCATCGTGATCAGCCTGTTTGAACGGCGCGCGCCGGGGCTCTTTCACAACACCGCCGCCGTGCTGGATGGCCGCAAGGGTTACGCGGGGAAATACCGGAAGATGCATATCCCGGACGATCCCCGGTTCTACGAGAAGTACTACTTCACGCCGGGCGACTTAGGGTTTCGCTCCTTCGCCACCGGAGTGGGCAATCTCGGCGTGCTGATCTGCTGGGACCAGTGGTACCCGGAAGCCGCCCGGCTGACGGCGCTGAAGGGTGCCGAGATCCTCATCTATCCCACGGCCATCGGTTGGCAGCCCGAGGAAAAGGCGCGCCTGGGCGAGCGGCAACACGCTGCCTGGGAACTCATGCAGCGTTCCCACGCCGTGGCGAATGGGTGTTTTGTTCTGGCTATCAACCGGACGGGCTTCGAGCCAGACCCGACGGGGAATGGCGGCATCGAGTTCTGGGGGCAGAGTTTTGCCGTGGCGCCCGACGGCCGGATCCTGGCCCGCGGGCCGGCGGACGCCGAAGCGATCCTGGAACTGGAACTGAATCTGGCGGAGATCGAGGCCTTCCGCATCGGCTGGCCCTTCCTGCGGGACCGGCGCATCGATGCCTACGAGGACATCACCCAGCGCTTTTCCGACTAATGCGGCTCGCCGATGCCGTGGCGGCGGGCCAGGTAGCGGCCGATGTCACCGGGGCTCCTCAGAAAGCGGCGACCTTGCCATTCCCGGACGTCGAGGCCCACGATTGCCAGCTCTGCTTCGGGGTCCGGAGCGACAACCAGTAACGGCAATCCCTGGTTCTGTTCGCCGACTACCGCGATCACGGCCGCCCGGGGTCGGGGAAAGTCGACATAGTGGATGTCCAGAACCTCGCGGAGTTGCGGGTAGAACGCCAGGACACCCTCCAGCGTCGCGCAGGCCGGGCAGT
The DNA here is from genome assembly GCA_031409515.1 of Gammaproteobacteria bacterium. Taxonomy (GTDB): domain Bacteria; phylum Pseudomonadota; class Gammaproteobacteria; order Steroidobacterales; genus SHZI01. The sequence goes on from JANNXJ010000029.1 coordinate 55,234, forward strand.
AGCACGGGCCCCGGGTGCCGGCCATGAAGTCGGGCTTGAGCAGAAACAGCTGGTCGCAGTTCATGGGGGCTCTCAGTTGGTGGGAATAGCCTGCTACGGTCCCGGATCTCTTCACGACGACGATTTGCCAAGCTCCTGACAGATGGTGCTCTGAAGCCGCCACCTTCCTGAGTGGCTCTACGTCGTTGCGATTGTTTCCACCTTGGACGGCAGCCGGTCGAGAACCAGCTGATGGAGGTTCACGCGCTGACTGGCGTGATCGATGTCGATGCCGACGAGGTGCCCGTCTGCGTCGAAATCGAGGACCACGCCGTCTGCCACCTCGTCACTCTCGACGCTGGGGCGATCCGCCAGATCGATGTAGAGCGAGTCGGTAGCCGCGTCGTAGTGGAGTTTCATGGCGTGAACCTGCGGTCGGGGAAAGCGTTGTGCACGGTGACTGTATCGGCAAGCGTGACCACCCTCAAGTAACGACCGCCCAGTTCAGGGACCAGACCCCAGAAACGGTACCGCCCGTCAGGCTGGCGCGCAACCCGGAAAGGTTGCTCCAACACTGCTGCGCACCATTCTTTCCTGAGATAGGGACGTTTCCGCAGAACGTCGTTCTCGAAGTAGTCGGTGAATCTGCAGGGGGTCATCGCGCAAAAATGTGCCGTCTGGAGGTACCAGAGTCACGCTGCGCTTCAGGTGATTCTGCGGAGTAATGGGCCGTCCCGGGACGCCACTACCCACGTGGCCTTCGCGCCGCACAGCCTAAGGCGGGCCCAGATCACGCCGGCCCGAGGTGCGGGGTCCGCCGCCAGGCCCTGCTGGGGTTGGGATAAATCAGGGCGTCAGACGTGTTGCCGGGGGCAGACCGGCTGGGCAGCGCTGCGCCTCAGGGGGTGTGCAGGGCGAGAAAGTCATGCGAACGGGGAGATTCAGGGCCGCGTTGCCGACGACGGGAGCGCGCGGCTTCCGGGTGGCCGTGGTTTGGGGACACCGCCCGCTCGGGGCGTGCCATCTGCAGGTGCTTTGAATCGCCCATCCTCATATAGTTCGTGCGCAAAGTTGCGCAGCGGCTGCTGGAGGCTGCGGCGGTGGGTGCAAGACAGAAGGAAAGTAGTGAATCGCTACGCGTTTTATCGCTTTTACGCCTTTGCGCTGCGCAACGGGATTTCCGATCCCAGTTCCTACGCTTTATCCAACTGGATCGTGTATGCGGGTATTCCACTCGTGGCGTTTTTGAAACTCATCGAGCGCCTAAAGCCGCAATGGATGCCCGACTTAGCAGTGGCCCATCCTAGGGCAACTATCATTCTTCTAGGGGTGATGTTGGTCGTTGTCGGGTACATGCGCTGGATAGCTAGCGGCCAGCATGCGACGCTAGCAAGCATTTATGAGAGCGAGCCAAGCTCCGTTCAGGCGCTTCGCAGGCGGTTATTCTGGTGTTGGTTTCTCATTACGCCCCTTCTGATATCTGCTCTCATTTTTCTGGGGCGGCAGTGATGGTTAACCTCCCGGATTTCAGCTGAGGTCAGAAGTGGGATGCTCTCGTCATGTGACCCGAGAAGAGTCGCGATCAATGGGCCTTAATCCGGGAACACTTGCAGCCATGGGGTTGAGGCGAGCCCATGGTCTCGCCATTGCTAGGTTGCGCAGCTGGCCGTTGGCTCCGCTACTCGCTCTGCTGATCTGTGGTTGCAGTGGGTCAGTCAAGAAAATGGCTGAATGTCCCTCGCCGGATCGCAAGCTAGTCGCCATTCTCTATAACGTATCGGGTGGCGGCGCTGCCGGCTACGACTATTACAGAGTGAGAGTCCAAGGAGCGAAGCAGTCCTTTGATCCCGATGGCTACGATTTTCAGATGGTTGACGGTTGGGGGGTGATACTTGAGTGGACCGACAATCGGCATCTGACCATCACGCATGCGAATTACCCCTATGAGAAGCGGTATCGTGCGAGTCGAAAGGAGTTCGACGAGCTTGGTATATCCCTGGAGCTGATCAAAGGTCCTACAGAAGGTTTTAATCTCGTGAGTCCTTTGGTCAATACTTGCGTCGGCAGCTAGGAAACCTCTGCACAGGTCAGATTATTTGACCGATACTGGGTCACATGTCGTCGCCCGTCATTTTATGGTTTCGCCAGGACCTGCGTCTCGCGGATAACCCTGCCCTCATGGCCGCAGGCGCCTCAGGAAGACCGGTGCTGCCCGTCTTTATCCGGGACGACGCGGCTGCAGGCCGCTGGCAGAACGGCAGCGCCACACGCTGGTGGCTCCACGGGAGTCTGGAGCGCCTCGATGCCGAGCTGAGACGGCGCGGGTCCCGGCTGATATTACGCACCGGGGACTCTTCAGCGGTACTCGACAGTCTCATCAAGGAGACTGGTGCTGACGCCGTCTACTGGAGCCGGTGCTACGAGCCCGGCGAGCCGGCCCTTGAAGAACGCCTTCGGGCCCAGTTGGGCGACAGCGCCACGCTGCGGCGCTTTGCGGGTCGCCTGCTGTTCGAGCCGGAAAACCTGCGCACAGCGGCGGGCAAACCGTTCCAGGTGTTCACGCCGTTCTGGAAAGCGTGCCTTGCCCAGCCGGCACCCGCACCACCAGTCTCCGCTCCCGACAAGTTCGCCGCTCCGGTGGCCTGGCCCGCCCGCGAACTCCTCACGGACTGGAACCTGTTGCCGACACAACCTGACTGGAGTGGCGGCCTGCGCTCGGCGTTCGAGCCCGGCGAGGCTGCCGCAATGGCCAGACTGGAGACCTTTCTCGATAGCGCTGTGCACCGCTATCGGGACGGCCGGGATCAGCCGGGCGCCGCAGGCACCTCCCGTCTCTCTCCGTATCTGCACTTCGGTGAGATCAGTCCCCGCCAGGTCTGGCATGCCGTCCAGGCCAGCATGGCGGCGGGAGCAGCCCCCGAAGGCGAGGGCACAGGCTTCCTCCGCCAGCTAGGCTGGCGCGACTTTTCAACGCACCTCCTGTTTCACTGCCCGCACCTTCCCGATCAACCGCTGCGTCAGGAGTTCACCAACTTTCCCTGGGCACCCGAGCCGGCACTGTTCCAGGCCTGGTGCCAGGGTCGCACCGGCTATCCGCTGGTCGACGCGGGGATGCGCGAGCTGTGGTCCACGGGCTGGATGCACAACCGGGTGCGGATGATCGTCGCCTCTTTTCTGGTGAAGGACCTGCTGGTGCCCTGGCAGGACGGGGAGGCCTGGTTCTGGGACACGCTGGTGGATGCGGATCTCGCCAACAATGCCGCCAGCTGGCAGTGGGTCGCGGGCTGCGGCGCCGATGCCGCGCCTTTCTTCCGGGTCTTCAACCCGGTGCTCCAGTCCCGGAAGTTCGATCCGGAGGGCGCGTACATCCGGCGCTGGGTGCCGGAACTGGCCGCGTTGCCGGATGAGCACCTCCACGCCCCCTGGGAAGCAACCGTCAGTGTTCTGAGTGCTGCCGGGATCCGGCTGGGAACACACTATCCCGCGCCCATCATTGACCACCGTGCCGCGAGGCAACGGGCTCTCGATGCTTTCGCCAGCCTGCGCCAGAAACAATTACAGCAACGATCCCGTGCATAATCGGCCACGTCTTTTTCTGCATCCGGAGCCGTCGAGATGATTACCTACGTCGCCATCCTGTTAGCCAAGCCAGGCCACGAGCTGGCCGTCACCCAGTTTTACCAGGACCTCGAACCGCTGATGCAGGCCGCACCGGGTTACCGGGGCAGGAAAATGCTCCGGGCCCGTCCCGGCGCGATGGAGGCGGAAGTCCGCCGCGTGACGCCGCCAGAAGAACTGAAGGGTCACGGCCATGAAGACGGGCCGGCAGGTGTCCAGTTCGTCATGGTGGAGCAGTGGGACAGCGTGGCGGAGCGCATCGCGTTTTCCCGGGGTGCTTCCCGCGCCCGCAGCAAGGATCTGTTTCCCCACCTCCTGCCCCAGCACTCCCACGAGTTCTATGACGACGTGACGCCCCAGCCTTGACGCATTGGCCCTGAGGATTCGTGGGCATTCAGCGCCGGTGTGCTGTGCTCCTCTCCGGCTTGCTGGTGGCCGGGCGCTGTGCAGCCCTGGCCAGTGGCGTACCACCCACCGACGCCGAGTTTGCCGCCACCTCACCCTGGGCTGTGGTGCTCTTCCGGCCGGAGGACCCGGGCATCTGCACGGGCAGCCTGATCTCGCCGCGCTACGTGCTCACTGCCGCCCACTGCGCCAGCCCCGGCCTCAGCGTCCTCTATGGCAACCGGTCCCGGGAGTCGGGCCGTCGGGTGGCCGTGCGCGAGGTCATTCGCCACCCGAGGTACACCAGCGAACCCAATGCCTACGATCTCGGTCTGCTGCGCCTCGCCCGGCCCCTGCGGGTGCGACCGGTACCGGTTGCCAGCCGGGCGGAATCCTGGGATCTGGTGCGCCCGGGCGGGGCGGCGACCATCCTGGGCTGGGGCGCCACGGCTGAGGGCGTGCAGTGGCCCGACGTGCTGCTCCAGGCCAGGATCCACCTCAACGCACTGGAGATTGCCGGTACCCACATCTATCTGGACGCGCCCGACGGGGGTCCCTGCGGTGGCGACAGCGGCGGACCCCTGCTGGTTACCGGTTATGACGGACAGCCGGTTCTGGTGGGGGTAGCCAGCGTCACGGTCGGTAACCTGTGCGCCACCGGGGGTGGCATCTCCGGCTATACGGACGTTTCGGTGCTGCTGGATTTCCTCCGGGACAACGTCCCCGACCTGCCGGAACGCCTGCCACCGGTCGATTTCGGTCGGTCCCCCTACTGAGATGGCGAATCCCAAGCTCTCTCCCCGCCGAACTGGCAGGGACTGACAAAAAGGACCGGCCCGGCCATTCGGGCACAATGACCCCCATGGAGTCACCAACCCCCGGCACTCCCGGCCAGCTGATCAGCGACCTGCTGGCGGCGGCGGAGGACCTCGACGTCGCGGCCTGTGAGCGCCTGTGCGTGCGCGCCGTTTCCGAACTCGACCCCCTGGTGCTCGTCCGCGATGTGGTCTCGCCGGTGCTGCGGGAGGCGGGCAATCGCTGGCATCGGGGTGAGTGGTCAGTCATTCAGGAACGCATCCTGTCCGGCGTGGTGAAGCGCCGGCTCACATCGGCGCTGGAGCGCCATCTGGCCGGTGCCGGCGGTCCCAGCGTCGTCTTCGCCACCTTAAGTGGCGAGCGCCACGAGCTCGGTGGCCTGATGGGTGCGGTGGTGGCCGCCAGCCGCGGGTTCCGGTGCATCTATCTGGGACCCGATCTCCCGGCCACGGAGATTGGGAGCTTCTGCGTGCGCCGGCCGGTGGACGTGCTCGCCATCAGCCTGGTGACCCAGCCGGATGTGAACGACGCTGCGGGACAGTTGCACACGCTGCGGCAGATCGTCCCCTCCCCGACGGAGATCTGGGTCGCCGGCCAGGCTGCTACGCTGCTCACGCGGGACCCGCTGCCCCCCGGGGTGGTGGCGATAGCCGACCTCACTGGATTTCTGGCGAAGCTGGCAGGACTGAGACAAGGGAACCCATGAAAATTTCCAGAACCCGGATCGTCTGGGTACTCGCGATCATTGCCGTCGTCGGGCTGGTCTGGCAGATCCGCCGCCCGGGACCCGTGGTAGTCACAGAGCCAGTGCGCCGGGACATCGTCGAGCTGGTGGTGGCCAGCGGCAAGCTTCAGGCCGTCCGGGAAACCCAGGTGGGTGCCGAGTCCGCGGGCATCGTCGAGAGTCTCGCCGTGAACGAGGGTGCCATCGTGCGCCAGGGCGACCTCCTGGGCCGGCTTACAGCAGGGGACACTGCGCCCCGCCTCGCGTCCGCCCGGGCTGCTCTGGACGTGGCCGAGAAGAACGTGCGGGCGGAACAGGCGGCGCTGGACAAGGCGCGGCAGGAACTGGCCCGCTTCCAGCTGCTGGCGGAGCGCAAGCAGGTTTCCACCGCTGAGCTCGAGCGGGCCGAGGCGGATGCCCGGGTGCAGGCGGCGCGCACCGAGGCGGCCCGGGCCCGGGGTAGGGAGGCAGCGGCCGAAGTCGACCGGGTCGGCCCGGAGTTTGACCGGCGGGAGGTCCGGGCGCCCTTCAATGGCGTCATCACCGACCGGTTAGTGGAGCCGGGCACGCCCGTGGCGGCGGCGCAAGGCTGGTTCCGGATTTCCGAGATGGCTGCGACCGAGATCGAAGTGGAGACGGATGAGAACAACCTGGGCAAGCTCAAGGTGGGCCAGCCGGTAGTGGCTTTTGTCCCTGCGTATCCCGACCGGCCCTTTCGCGGCACGCTGACCCAGGTGGGGCCCTTCGTGGACAGCGAGCGGGGCGTGGTGCGCCTCAAGATCACGCCCCAGGAGTTGCCCGACTTCGTGCTGCCGAACATGACGGTGGATGTCAGCATCGAAGTGCAGCGGGCCAATCAGGCGCTGGCGCTGCCCGTGAGTGCAGTGGCCCTCCAGGCCAATCCCCCGTTCGTGCTGGCGGTGGGCGAGGGTGGCCGGCTCGAGCGCAGGCCGCTGAAGGTCATCGGCCGCAACCCCGACTGGGTGGCCGTCGCGGAGATCCCGGAGGGCACGGTGGTGGTGCGGCAGCTGCTGGGTAATTCCCCGGGCCGGAAGATCCGGCCAGTGACGGAGCCCCCGGCCGCCGAGGGCGGCGGTCCGCCCACGAGTGTGGCCACGCGCTGATGTTGTCCTACTTCATTCGTTCCGTCGCTTTCCGGCACCTGCGCTACAGCGTGAGCCAGTCGCTGCTGACGATCGGGGTCGTCGCCATCAGCGTGCTGCTGATCATTTATCTGCGGACGATCATTGGCGGCACCCAGCAACGCATTACGCAGAACACGACGGGCGCTATTCCCCACATCACCGTGGAGCCGCCGGAGCGGACCCCCGTCGGTGCGTGGCAGTTGTCCAACCTGGGGCTGGATAAGGACACCCTCTACGTGGGGGAGGTGGTGAACCTGCCGAAGGCCCGGGAAGTGATTGAGGACTGGCGCCTGTGGCTGCCGTCCCTCGATGCAGTGGACCCGGAAGTCGCGACGGTATCGCCGATCGTTACTGGCCAGGCGTTCATGAACCGGGGCTCCCGGCGCCAGTCCGTGCGGGTCACCGGCGTGATTCCGGAACGTCACAACGGCATTGTCGAGATCGAGAAGAACCTGGACGCCGGCCGTTTCATCGGCATGGTGTCCGGCGACGTCGTCCTTGGCCAGAAGCTGGCCAGGGATTTCGGCCTGAAGCTCCGGGACAAGGTGCGGCTCGTGGGTCCTGAGGGGCTCACGCTGAACTTCTCGGTAGCCGGCATCTACACCACGGGTTTCGGCCAGGTGGACGATGGCCAGGTCTTCGTGACCCTGCGGGACGGGCAGTCCCTGCTGGAGCTGGGCGGTTCGATCAGCTCCTTCGGGATCAAGCTGACTGACCTCTACGACGCCGAGAACGTGGCCCGGCGGATGGTGCCTGTGTTCCCGTTCAAGGTGCAGTCCTGGGTCGTGCAGAACCCCAACCTGTTTCGCACGCTGGATGCCCAGGGTCAGACCCGGGACCTGATTCTTATTATGACCACCATCGCCTCGGGTTTTGGCATCGGCAGCATCCTGGTCATGGTCGTGACCAGCAAGTACCGGGAGATCGGGATCCTGAAGGCCATGGGGGCAACTCCGGGGGAGATTCAGAGCATTTTCGTGCTCGAGGGTCTGTTGCTCGCCTTCATCGGCTGCCTGGTCGGGGTTCCTCTGGGCGTTCTTCTGCTCAAGGGCCTCGCCGCGATCCGCTCGGTGGGTCCCGACGGTCGCGTCGATGCGCCGTTCCTCATCGAGATCGATCCCATGCTGCTCCTCGGCGCCTCCCTCGTGGCCATGGCCACCGGGGTCGTGGCCTCCTACTTTCCGGCCCGCAAGGCCGGGCAGGTGGATCCCATGCAGGTCATCCGGGGCAGCTGATGGCGCAACCTGTCGTCGAGCTTGACCGCGTCGGCAAGACTTACTACAACGGCGACGTCGAGACGCCGGTGCTGTTTGATATTTCCTTCAGCATCGTGCCGGGGGAGTTCGTGGCCATCGTCGGTGGCAGCGGCTCGGGGAAGACCACTCTGCTGAATCTCATGGGTCTGCTCGACCGCCCGACGGCGGGGGTGATCCGGGTTGAGAGCCAGGAAGTGAGTCAGCTCGATGAGCTGAAGCGCGCCAAAGCCCGGCGGGACCGGCTGGGCTTCATCTTCCAGTTCCACTACCTGCTGCCGGAATTCACCGTGCTGGAAAACGCGTTGATGCCCTGCCGGATGCGCGGGCGGGAGTTTGAGAAGTCCCAGGAGCCGCGGATGCGGGAGCTGCTCAAGGCGGTCGGCCTGGAAGACAAGCTGAAGGTCCGGCCGCCCCAGTTGTCGGGGGGCCAGCAGCAGCGCGTGGCCGTCGTGCGCTCCCTGGCGAATGAGCCCGCAGTGGTTTTTGCCGACGAGCCCACGGGGAATCTCGACAGCAAGAGCGGCCGGCTGGTGTTTGACCTGATGAAGCGCCTCAGTCGGGAATCCGGCACGGCCTTCGTGATGGTGACCCACGACGATAACTTCGCGCTGGAGGCCGACCGGGTGATCCGCATCCGGGACGGGCGGCTGGTAGGAGCGCCTTTAGGCGCGATCCCCTCCCCGGAGAGACTCGGGGACTCGATTCTCCGGGGAGGGGATCGCGCCTGAAGGCGCTCCTACCGGTCTAAAAGGCGGAGAATAGCCGTCATGCTTTTGCCCGAACACGATTTCGTCAAACCGCCCACGCTGGCAGAGGGTCTCGCTGTGCTCCGGGACGCTCCCGGTGACGTGCGGTTGCTGGGGGGCGGGACTGATGTGGTCTTCAATATGCGCTGCCGGCTGCTGACGCCGGATACCCTCCTCAGCCTGAAGGATCTCCCCGAGCTGCAGGGTATTGCCGTCCTACCGGATGGCAGCGTGCAACTCGGTGCCGCCTGCCGGCTGACGGATCTCGTGGCTGCAACCGTGCTCACCGCGCGCTACCCGGCGCTGGTCAAGGCCTTTCGGGCGGTCGCGTCCCGGCACGTGCGGAATCTGGCGACCCTCGGGGGCAATCTCTGTCTCGACACCCGGTGCTGGTTTACGAACCAGACGAAGGAGTGGCGCGATGCCAAGGGCCCCTGTCTCAAGACCGGGAAGGACGTCTGCCACGCCATTGCGGGCGCGCCCGTGTGCGTGGCACTGAATAACGCGGACTCGCCCCCGGCACTGATCGCTCTGAATGCCACCGTGACCCTGGCCAGCAGCCGGGGCGAACGCAGGATGCTTCTGCAGGACTTCTACCGGGAAGACGGCATCCGGCACACGGCCCGGGAACCCGACGAGATCCTGACCAGCGTCACGATCCCGCCCACCACCGACCGGCTGGTCTTCCTGAAGGAAACTGCCCGGCAGGGCATGGATTTTTCCTACGGTGCCATCGCGGTGCGGGCCGATGGCTCCGGCGCCACTGCCAGCCGGCTGCGCATCGTTCTCGGTTCGCTCACGACCGCTCCGCGACTGCTGGCCGGCGCGGCGGAACGTCTGGCGGTTCTCGGGCTTGGCGATGACGGGCTGGACGCGGCGTGCGCCACCCTGCGGGATGAGCTCGGCCCGCTCACCAATCTTTATTCGCCGGCCGCCTACAAGCGGGAGCTGGCCCGGATCCTGCTGCGCAAGGCGGTCCTTGAACTGAGGGAGATGCAGGCATGAAGAAGGGTTTCATCACGCTCCACGTCAATGGCGATGCCCACGAGGTCCTCGTGAGCTCCCAGCACACGCTGCTCGATGTCCTGCGGGGCACGCTGAAGCTCATGGGTACCAAGGAGGGATGCACCACGGGCTCCTGCGGGGTCTGCACGGTCAACAATGGGCGAGGCGAAGCGGTGCTGTCCTGTCTGACGCCGGCGTTGGAGTGGGCCGACCAGTCGATCACCACCATCGAAGGCCTGGAAAAAAACGGCTGTCTCGCGCCCATCCAGCAGGCTTTCGTGGAGTACCACGCCGTGCAGTGCGGCTTTTGTACGCCGGGAGTCATCATGTCGGCCCAGGCGGTGCTGAACCTGACGCCTGCCCCCACGGAAGAGGACATCAACGATGGCCTGGCCGGCGTGATCTGCCGCTGCACCGGCCATATCAAGGTGAAGGAAGCGATCCGGCACGTGGGCGAGTTCGGCACCGCACCCTGAGGAGTACGGCATGAGCAAGCCTGAAGACCTCAGCGTTATCGGCCGCCGCCAGCCGCGGCTTGACGGCTTCGAGAAGGTGTCGGGCCGGTCGGTCTTTACCGACGACATCGTCCTGCCGGGGATGCTCCATGGCCGGATCCTGCGCAGCCCCCACGCGCGGGCACGCATCATCCGTATCGACGTCTCGAAGGCGCGGGCCCTGCCAGGGGTCAAGGCCGTGGTGTCGAACGTCGACGCGCCGGACATGCTGTTCTCCGAGAAGCAGCCCCTGCTGGCAAAGGGCTTCGTGCACTACGTGGGCGAGGAAGTGGCCGCCGTCGCCGCTACCGACCCCCTGATTGCCGAGGCAGCGCTGGACCTCATCGAGGTCGAGTACGAGGTGCTGCCGGCGGTGACGTCCCTGCGCCGGGCCCAGCAACCGGATGCCCCCCAGCTCCACGAGTGGGCCGCCGGCAACGTGGCCCTCACCCATGAAAAAGATTTCGGCGATCCGGACGCCGCCTTTGCCGCCAGCGATCTCGTCATCACCGATGAGTTCCGTTCCCCCGTCCAGCACAACACGCTGGCCGAGCTGCACGTGGCGCTGGCTGACTTCACCAATCCCGACAAGCTGCACATGTGGACCCCGACCCAGGGTGCGCCCATGTACCAGATGGCGCTGGCCAGGGCGTTCGGTCTGGAGACCAGCCAGGTGCGCATCGTCTACGGCAATGTGGGCGGTGCCTTTACCGGGCGGGGGCGGGCGAAGCCCCACCATTTCATCGCAGCGCTCCTGTCTCGCGTCGCTGGCAAGCCCGTCAAGATCAAGGCCACCGGCGATGAAGAATTCATCATGTTCCGGGGTTCCGGCGAAACCCAGTACCGCTTCCGCACGGGCGTTACCCGGGACGGCAAGATCAGGGCTCTCGAGGCGGACGTGACCTTCGATGCGGGGGCCCACGCCGAGTGGGCCATGATCCTCTGGCTCCCGGCGCCCTACCTGAACTGGCTCTACAAGGTCGACGCCGTGCGCTACCGGGGTCGCTTCGTCTACACCAGCACCGTGCCCAAGGGCTCCCACCACGGGGGCATTTTTGGCCGGCTGTCGGCGGGCTGGATGCAGCACCTGAATCACGTCGCCGAAGAGCTCGGCATGGACCCCGCGGAGTTTCACCGGAAGAACGCCATCGACCCGGGACATCACGCCCTGGATGGCAGTGACTTCGCCTCCTGCGGACTGAAGGAGTGCATCGACCGGGTGGTGGAGCGCTCCGGCTGGAAAGCCAAGTACGGCAAGCTGCCGCCCTACCGGGGCATCGGCATCGGCATCGGCGCCCAGGCGTCCGGTGGCAAGAATGCCGCCAACGATACCTCGGCGGCGATGCTCAGGGTCGCCGACGACGGCGTCGTGACCCTCTATACCGGTATCCCGGACATGGGGCAGGGCTCCCACACGGTGATGGCAATGATTGCCGCTGAAGTCCTCGGTGTGGAGCCCGAGGATATCCGCATCGTCGGCGGGGACTCGGACATCACGCCCTTCGACTGGGGCGCGTTTTCCCAGCGGGGCACCTTCACGACGGGGAACGCGGTGAAACTTGCGGCGGAGGACGCCCGCGCCCAGCTGGCCGGGATCGTCGGTCCCCTGCTCGGCGTTGCCCCTACGGACCTGGAGTTTGCCCACCGGCGCGTGTGGGTGCGAGGTTCAACGCCCGATGCCACCGGCAGATCTTTCAGTTTCCGCGAGGCCATCGGCAAGGCGTTCAATGGTGTCCAGGGCCTGGCCATCATGGGTCGCGGGTCCTTCAACTCGCCGCGCCCGTCCGGGTCACTGGCCTATTCCTTCGGAGCCCAGGTGGCCGAGGTGGAGGTGGACCCCGAGTCCGGCGCTGTGAAGGTGATCAAGGTGACGGCTGCCCACGACCTCGGCCGCGCGCTGAATCCGCTGGCCGTGGAGGGTCAGCTGGACGGCCAGGTCTTCTCCGGGATGAGCCAGGTACTTTATGAAGAGTGCCGGATGGACGGCGGCCAGATCCTCAACCCGTCCCGTCTCGAGTACAAGCTGCCCCGTACTTATGAGTTGCCCGAGGTGGAGTACATCCTGGTGGAGACCATCGATCCCTACGGGCCCTTCGGGGCCAAGGAAGTGGGCGAGGGGCCGATTGTGGTGACGATGGCTGCCGTGGCGAATGCCGTCGCGAATGCGGTCGGCGAGATGCTGCCCCAGATTCCGATGACGCCCTGGCGGCTGCTGCGCGTGATTCGCCACCGGCGGAACCACGGGCTGGGCCCTGGGGACTGAGCCTCGCCGTCAGTTCAGGAAAAACTTCAGTGCTGCGATCGTCAGTCCGAAGCCGACGAACAGCATGGAACCGAGCTGGACGATCAGCCGGCTGGACAGCAGCTCCATCTCCTTGCGGATCAGAACATTGTCCTGGCGCAGGGCTGCGATATCTGTCTTGACACCGGCCAGTTCGTCGCGGGACGCCAGGCTGGAGATCAACTCCTGCCGGAGCATCTGCAGGTCGGTTTTCAGTTCCTGCCGCAGCATCTGCAGGCCTGTTTTGAATTCCTGCCGCAGCATCTGCAGCTCCGCCTTCGTGGCGTTCTGCATCGTCTGCAGGTCTGCTTTGGTCGCGCCCTGCAAAATCTGCAGGTCCGTTTTCGTCGCGATCGTGGTGCCCATATCCCGCTCCATCGCATCGACGACAGCCCGGGCCTTGTCGTTGGGGACGTCGATACTTACCAGAGCATCATACAGTGAGTACAGGTAGTCCACGGTGTGCCTCATCGGGTGCGCCGGTCTGGCAGATCACGGGACGATAACAACGCGAAATTGCCGAGGACAGCAACAAATCCCGGCGGTTCAACCAGTTTTGGGCTTCGTGGCTATGCGCGCCACCAGGAACCCACCCCCCAGCAACGCCACCAGAGCAATCCGGCCGAGGTCCCCGATCCCACCCTGAGCAAACGGCCCGAAGTGCCAGAGAGCAAGGGCGATCGCGAGATTGGTCAGCGTGTGGGCCAGCAGCGGTGGCCAGAGTGAGCCCGATACCGAGCGCAACCAGCCGAGGCCTGCCAGCGCGACAAAGTAGCCCAGCCACTGGGCCGCCAGGTCGGGCCCCCAGCGATGGGCCGCGGTGTTGAGGGCCGCGATGAGGATGATGGCGGGCCAGGGTCCCCACAGCGGTTCCAGGCGCGACTGCAGGAGTCCCCGGAACGCGACTTCTGCCAGTACCGCCGGCGTCACGGACAACAGCACCGCATAGCTGAACTGGAAAAGACGGCTGGTACCCGCAGGACCGGTCTCGGCAGCGAGGGTCATGCCGGCCAGTGAACCCTGGAGGACGCAGGCGGCAACGCCCACCAGCGCAATTCCCAGAGTCATCGCCGTGATGCTGGCCCTGCTACGTTTCGGTCGCCGGGTCGTCGTCTCTGGGGGCCGGAGCCCGATTCTGTAGCGCCGCTCAGTCAGGGCAGTAACGCCGACGAGCAGGGCGAGCAGGGGCAGGGGGAACCAGACGACTTGCGGTGAGACGGCCGCGTTGGCGAGCACCAGGCCGATGCACAGGCCCATCGTCGCCAGGAAAAATGCGAGACTCCCGGCCAGAGTGGCGACGAGAGTGGCGACGGCGGTCATGCGGCCAGTCATGGACATGTGGCCAGTGAGTTACAGGACGTCAGGATCCTAGCATGCGAGTTCCAGCGCGTATCGCCGCCTTCTGGGGTCTCGGGGCCTTCGCCACGACGACCATGCTGAACGGCGTGTCCATCGTCCTGCTCTACTTCCTCGTCACCTTCGTCAAGCTGGAGCCGGTCGTGGCTGGCGGCCTGCTCTTTGCGTCGAAGGTCTTCGACGGACTCATCGATCCGCCCATCGGCCTGCTGAGCGACCGCACGGAGAGCCGCCTCGGGCGCCGCCGGCCCTGGATGCTCGGTGCCTCGTTCTTCTGCGGGCTGTCCTTCGCGCTGCTGTTCAACGTGCCCGCGACGGCCACCCAGAACGGCGTGTACCTGTTTCTCGGCGGGTGGCTCTTCGTTTACACAGTGGCCTACGCGGTCTTCACCGTCCCCTACATGGCGATGCCGGGCGAGATGACGGACGACTACCACGAGCGCTCCCGCCTCATGTCCTGGCGCACCGTCTTCATGACCTTTGGCAATCTGATGGGCGCCGCGGTGCCACCCCTTCTCGTGTCTGCTCTGGGCGGTGACCGGCCGGCCTATGGCCAGATGGGCATCCTCGTTGGCGTTGTGATTTTCGTGGCCATGGTCCTGACGGTCATCGGGACCGCTGGCGCCCGGCAGCGGCCCCGGGACCCGGCTCCCCTGTCCCTGCTGGACAACTTCCGGCAGCTGCGCCGGAACACGCCACTGCTCGTGCTGATGGGGACGAAGATCCTGCTCTACGCAGGGCTCGCGGCCTTTACGGCCGTGTTGCTGTTCTTTTTCTCCAGCATTCTCAAGAAAAGCTCCGCGGCGGTGGGCGCGTATTTCGGCGTGTTTTCCCTGGCCACCGTCCTGTTCACCCCCGTGCAGCTCTGGGTGGGGCGGCACTTCGAGAAGCGCCGCGCTTACCTGGTGTGCATGGGGGCCTACGCCCTCGGCATGCTGTCCTGGCTGCTGGCCACGCCGACAGAACCCGACCTCGTGCTCTACGCCCGCGGCCTGTGGCTCGGCGCGTTCAATGCGGGCCTGTTTCTGTTTGGTTACTCCATGCTGGTGGACACCTACGCCTGGGACCACCAGGTCACAGGGCTGCGGCGGGAAGGGTTCCTGGCAGCCGCCATCAGCTTTGTCGAGAAGTTTTCCCTCGCCATCGGGCCGCTGGCCATCGGTGCACTGCTGTCCGGCATGGGCTTCGACAAGAGCCTGGCGCCCACCGCGGATCAGTCCGCGGGGGCCCGACAGGCGATGGTGATCGGCTTCGTCTGGATCCCGGTGACTACCCAAATGCTGGCCATGGTGCTGCTCTACTGGTACCGGCTGGAGCCTGGGGTGGTACCGGCTGGAGCCGGGGGATCTCGGGGCGGGCTCCGGATCCAGCCCTGACACGGGCATGACCGCGACGCGGCGGCCGACGGACGGTCCGGGTGAGGGTATTCCGCCGGACCGCCGTCGCTAGTACACTCGCAGGCATCGATCGGGGGCCGTCAATTGACGGCGGGCTTTCTAGGGGAGTTTTTCATGAACAAGCTAACAGTGATGGCTGGCGTTGCGGTGCTGAGTGCCATGGTCGGCGCTGGTGCACAAGCCGGCACATATTCCGCAACCGCGAATGTCACCTTCGCCTGGGGCGGGGCCGACCCGGCTGCCAATACCATCAGCTGGACAGCCAGCGGCGTGAACACGCTGGGAGCCTTTACCAACTCCACCTACTTCACCCAGCAACCCGGCTCCAACTCCAAGAGCTACTACAACGGCGATTTCGCCACGGCCAGCGACTACGGTCCCGGCACGGCGGATGACTGCCTGACCCCGTTAGCGTCAACTGGTGCGCCCGATCCTGGCTACGACACCATCCAGATCCGCCGCTACGGCTGCCGGGTCAGCGACAGCACCGGCTACAACTCCCCGCTGTTCCTCGCGTCCCCCGTGCTGGACACGGGCCCGGCCGCGTCGGCCACGGGGACCGTCACGGTCACTGACACGACCCTCACGGGTATCCTCACGATCGCCGCCACCGGTGACGAGTCGAGCCCGGCCTTGGGCGCCGGCGCCACGGGCTTCAACTACCGCAGCGCCGACGGCTCACCCTTCGGCAACGTGTGGTACGGCGTGAGCAGCACAGCCACCCTCACGGTCGCCCTCACGGGCACCTTCACGGCGACGACCTGGGACATCACGGGCGGTACCGCGCGGCTCGTCGATCCCAGCTTCCAGTGCCAGCAGGGCGGCTTCGGCGGCTCTTCCCCGGGCTTCATACTCTGCAACCCGTCCACCAATGCCGGCGGCTTCCAGAACAACGGTGCGGCTCTGAGCTTCGGCTGGGACCTGGACGGCGCGGGCACCAACACGACCATGGGCGAAGTCGAGGTGCGCAATGGGGCGGGCGACACGGTCCTTTTGAATCTGGGCGGCGTCCTGGCAGCCCTGACTGTGAATGGCTCCGGCGTCGTAGCCACGACGACGGGTGAGTACCGCACTGGCCTGGGCAGCACCAACGGGCCTTGCCTCAAGAGCATCCGCTGGACCGGCACGGCCATCGGCTGCGGCACCCTGACGGTCGGTCCCCTGGCCATCTCGGGCAGCCTCATCGATCCGCCGGATCAGTTCACCTTCACCGACGTGACTGATCAGCCTCTGGCGACAGTGATCACCTCCAACACGATCACCCTGGCGGGCACGGCAGCCACCAACGACATCTCCGTGGCCAACGGTGAGTATTCCGTGGGTTGCACCGCGACCTTCACCCAGGCAGCCGGGACGATCACCCCGGGCGGCACCGTGTGCGTCCGGCAGACCAGCTCGGCTGCGCCCGCCACGGCGACCACGACCACCCTGACCATCGGCGGTGTTTCCGACCTGTTTACGGTCACCACGGTCCCGCCGGACACGACCCCGGACGCCATCGCATTTACGCCGCAGACCAATGTGGCCCTGTCGACGGCTGTGGACTCCAACAGCCAGACCATTACCGGCATTAACACGGCCACGCCGATCTCTATCGTCAATGGCCTGTACAGCATCAACGGCGGAACCTTCACGGGGGGTGCGGGGACTGTAACCAGCGGGCAGACGGTCGTGGTGCGTAATACCAGTTCCGCCACGCCGGCCACTGCTAACGTCGCCACGCTGACCGTCGGTGGGGTCACTGCTGACTTCAGCGTGACGACGGTCCCGCCGGACACGACGCCCGACGCCTTCAGCTTCGTCGACGTGAACAATGCCGCGGTCTCTACCGTGTATACGTCCAACGCCGTGACCATCGCCGGCATCAACACGGCCACGCCGATTTCGGTCACCGGTGGTGCGTACTCGATCAACGGCGGGGTGTTCACCGAGGCGGCAGGCACTGTCACCAGCGGCCAGACCGTCGCTGTACGCCAGACCAGTTCGGCGTTGTTCGATGAATCGACGAACACGGTGCTGACGGTGGGTGGTGTGTCGGATACCTACCGGGTCAACACAGCCGATGCAGTTACCGGCTCCATTGAGATCGACGGCGGCAGCAGCTCGGTGGACGGCATGATGCTGGGCCTGCTGGGCCTCCTCGCTGCCATGGTGGGCCGCGGTGCGGCTCGCCGGCGGAAGATCGCGGGCGCCTGAGCTGAAGAGAGCTGACAAGCGCTGACCAGCAGTGCCGGTCATCCAGATCGGTGCCAGCCTGACCAGGGGAGGGCCACTACGGTGGCCCTCCTTTTTTTTGGGGCTGGGCGGGCTCCTGCTCGGCGGGTACGCGGCTACCGTGCAGGCCTATTCCGGGGTGGCGGACGTCACCTTGTCCTGGGGTGAAACGGCGAATCCCATTACGTGGAGCTGGCGCTTCCAGAATGCGCTGACCGTGGTGTCCAACGAGACGCTGTTCCAGGCCCTGCAAGGCAGCAACCAGGTCAGCTACCTCAACTCGGACTTTGCCTCCCCGGTGGGCTGCAGTTCGGCAGTACTCGCCCTGGATGGCAGTGCCACCGGGATCACGGCCCGCAAGTACGGCTGCCGCTATCTGACGGTTGCCGGCGAGCCGCGCTTCGTTCTGCTGCCCTCACCACCCACCGACGTGGGGCCTGCAGGGGCCCAGGCGACGGGCACGCTGTTCTTCACGGATACGACGCTCACGGGCGTCCTCGCCGTTGGCGGTACGACGGACGAGCCCACTGGCGGCGATGCCCTCTCGGTTGGCGACGGGGCGAATGGCTTCAACGTCCGCACCGAGGACCGGTCTCCTTTTGGCGGTGCCTGGTACGGCGTCAGCACGGGCGCCACCCTGACGGTGGATCTCACGGGGGACTTCAGCGCCGCGGGCTGGGAGATCACCGGCGGCACGGTGCGGCTCTCAGATCCGGCCTTCCGGTGCCAGCAGGGCGGTATCGGCGGCGCGGCCCCATTTTTCATCCTGTGTGATCCCGGTTCGACCCTGCCCGGCACCTACAGCAGCGACGGTTCCCACCTCAGCTTCGGGATCGACGCCGACGGCGGGGCTGGCGCAGGCACGCTGATGCGGGAGATCGAGATCTGGGACGGGACCGGCACGAGCATCGTCGCCACCCTGTCCGGCGTGCTGGCCAGCCTGACGGTGGGGCCGGCCGGGACGCTGTCCACCACCTCGGGCGAGTACCGCTCGGGCCGCGTTGATGGCAATGGCTGCACCAGCAAGATCCGCTGGACGGGCGACCGCATCAGCTGCGGCATTCTCACGGTGGGCCCGCTGCAGATCACGGGCACCGCCACGCCGGTGGACACGGAGCCGGACCCGTTTACGTTTAGCGCCGTGATCAACGTGGCCCTGGGTACGCTGGTGACCTCGAACGCGATCACCATCTTAGGCATCGCGGCGCCAGCCCGCACGACGGTGAGCGGCGGCCAGTACTCCGTTGGTTGCACCGGGACGTTTACCTCGGCCGCCAGCAATGTCTCTGACGGTGCCACAATTTGCGTCCGGCACACCAGCGCAGCCACTCCGGAGACCAACACCGTCACCACGCTCAACGTCGGGGGCATCACGGGCACGTTCACCAGCACCACGGAGCCGGCGGACATAGCGCAGGAGCCCTTTACCTTTGTCGATCAGACCAACGTGGCCCTGAGCACGCTGGTGACCTCGAGCGTGATCACCATCACTGGCATCAATGGCGCCGCAGCGGTGTCGGTCACAGGTGGCGAGTATTCCGTCGGGTGTAACGGCACCTTCACGGCGGCAGCCGGCAGCGTGACTCCGGGCCAGTCCCTGTGTGTCCGGCATACCAGCGCCGCCCTGTCACTCTCTAGCATCAGCACCACGTTGACCGTGGGCGGTGTGTCGGACACGTTCACCAGCACGACGATCGCTGACACGGTGCCGGACGGCTTCACCTTTGTGGATCAGGCCGACGTCACGCCTGCCTCGCTGATTGTCTCGGCCCCAGTGGCCATTAGCGGCCTGACGGCGGCCGCGACTGTGGTCGTGGTCAATGGCCAGTACTCGATCAATTGCACGGGCCCGTTCACCGCGGTCAGTGGCTCGGTCAGCGACGGGCAGACCATCTGCGTGCGGCACACCAGCGCCGCCGCCAACAGCGCCACGGTGAACACGACGCTGACCGTGGGCAGTGTGGCCGACACGTTTACCAGCACTACGGTCGCCGCAGTCCCGCCGGATACCACGCCGGACCCGTTTGCGTTTCAGGATCAAACCGGCGTGGGCCTCGCCGTTACGGTGACTTCCGCGGCCGTCAGCATTACGGGCCTGACCGGGGCTGCGTCGGTTACGGTGTCCGGCGGCACCTACTCAGTGGGCTGCACGGCAACCTACGTGAGCACGCCGGGCAGCGTGGCCAACAACCAGACCGTCTGCGTCCGGCACACGAGTGCCGCCGCCAACAGTGTCCCGGTGAGCACGACGCTGACCGTGGGGGGCGTGGCTGACACGTTTACCAGCACCACGGTCGCGGCCGTGCCGCCGGACACCACTCCGGATCCGTTTGTCTTCCCGGCGCAGTCCGGCGTGCCACTCTCGACGACCGTGACCTCCGCGCCGGTGATCATCACGGGCATCAATGGCGCCGCGGCGGTGTCGGTCACGGGTGGTGAGTACTCCGTCGGGTGTAACGACCCCTACACGGCGGCAGCCGGCAGCGTGACCAACAACCAGACCCTCTGCGTCCGCCACACGAGCGCTGCAGCAAACAGCAACCAGACCATTACGACCCTGACGGTTGGCGGCACGTCCGCGACCTTTACCAGCAGCACTGCGGCAGCAGCCGTGGGCGGTGGTGGTGGTGGTGGAGGCGGAGCCGTGAATCCGTTTATGCTCGCCGTCCTGCTGCTCTTGCCGGCCTGGCGTCGCAGATTGGCCGCGATGCACTGACTGCCGGGGCGGATGCGCCGCTAATCCCTCAACAGACTGGACAGTTCAATGCTCGATTTCTTTGCCATGGCGATCGCCGCACTGCTGGTGGTGCTTATCGGCGTCTGGTTCGCTCGCTACCGCAGTCATCCCTGGGATATCTATTACCCGAAGATCGCCTGGCTCCGGGCCGGCATCTATTTCTGCAGCTGCTACCTCCTGTCCTACTGGACGGGCGCGATGGAACTGCTGGTCACCAGTCCCATCGCCACCGCGGCCCAGTTGGCCAGCCCGAACTGGCTGCTGTTCACGGGCGGGCTCTACATCTTTATCTTTGTGGCCTATGCCGGCGTCTGGTCCTACTTCACGCCGGTCTTCGAGCGGCAGAGCAACCGGCTGGTCTCCGCGGTGTTCGGTTTTCTCTGGGGGTCCAGCTCAGGGCAGCTGTTCCTGTCGATCTGGCTGCTGGTGGGTCACGTGGGCATGCCGGAGTGGGGGACCTGGATCGTGACCTTCCTCATCCTCGGCGCCTATCAGCCCAACTGGCACAACATCTACTGGGATCACTACATCGCGCCGGAGCACGACACGCCGATGACCCAGAAGATCAAGGCGCTGGGTTGCCACATTCCCAACCTGGCCATTGCCCTGACGCACCTGACGTTCTACGACAACTACTTCATCTTCTTCAGCGCCCAGGTGATCGCCTGCATGTCGGCGGCGCTGGGCATGCGCTACCCCGCGCCCTGGGTGGCGCCCAGCGCCCTGAACTGGGCCCGCACGACCAATACCAGGCCGGCCCGCTGCACGGGCTACATCCCGAAGGACCCTCTGACGGACCCCTACACACCCTTTTACTTTGGCTGGAAGGGCCCCGGCCGAACGCCCTGATGGGTGCCCGGGCCAGCCGCCGGGGTGGCCTATCCGGGCTATATTGTTATATTGATATGACAATACTACACTGGGCCACGAGTAGTCCCTCCAGTCCCCTTTAGCAGGAGTCGAGCCATGGCAGCGTCAGCAGAAAGCATCGCCCCCGGCAGCATGGAAGTGCGGCCCCTCACCGGTGCTCTGGGTTGCGAAATCTTTGGCGTGGACCTGGCGAACCTGTCCACCGGGGAGTTCGCCAGGATTCATCAGGCCTTCCTGGACTACTCGGCGGTCATGTTCCACGACCAGATCCTGACCCAGGAGCAGTTTGCTGATTTCGGCAAGCGCTTTGCCAAACTGGAGGACGAGCCGTTCCTGCCCCATCGCGCCGATGTGCCAGGCGTCTTTTACCTGCGGGGTGCGCCCAAGAACGCCAAGTCTGTCTCTACCCAGAATCTGGGCTGGCACGCAGACCACACTTATCAGCGGAACCCGAGCATGGGCGCCATGCTCTATGCCCGGGAGATTCCCGTGGCTGGCGGCGACACCCTGTTTGCCAGCAACTATCTCTCCTACGAAAACCTGTCGCCGGCCATGCAGGCGTTCCTCGAGGACAAGATCGCCATCCACGATGTCCTGCAGTACGGCCTGAATTCCGGTCACCATTCGACGGCCACCGTCGCCGCCATCGAGATGTTGCGGGGCATGCGGACCAAGTTTCCCCAGGTCGAACACCCCCTGATCTGCCGGCATCCCGAGACGGGCCGGAAAATGCTGTTTCTGAACCAAGCCTGGACTGTCGGAATCAAGGGTCTGACCCGGGACGAGAGTGAGGCCGTGCTGACCATGCTGAAGCGCCATTCCACCCGGGACATCTTCTGCTGCCGCTTCCGCTACCGGACCAACTCGCTGATGTTCTGGGACAACCGGGCGGTCCAGCACAGCCCCAACTCCGACTACACCGGCAGCCGCCTGATGTGGCGGGTGGCTCTCCACAGCGACTGGGAGCCGGGGAAGTAGGCGCAAGAGCCGGAGAGGCTGCTCTGCCTTACACTGGCTCCTCTGGTCTGGCTGGAGTTGCCTTTCATGTCATCGCGTTTTGTTGCTGATCTTCTGCTGGATCGGCGCTCAGCCCTCAAGTCTGCGGTTGGTCTCAGTCTAGGCGCCGTTCTTGGCACGGCAGCGGCCCCGGCTGCACGGGCAGGGACCTCTCTCAACTATGCGGATCCGGCCGACAACCTCTACGCCTTCGGCAAGCTCTGGGCGGGCTACGACACGCCGGTCATTGGCGCCTTCCACGGGCTCATGTACCTCCGTATTCCCGGCCGCCGCGCGGTCCCGGTGTTTGGCTACACCGGCACGGGGGCCCTGCTGGCCCGCATCGACGAGAACAAGGACCTCTGGATCAAGTCCCGGGAAACCGGCTACTTCACGGATCTGCGCACGGGCGACATTCTGGAGACCTGGGCCAACCCGTTCACGGGCAAGACGGTGCCCGTCTACCACTTCTACAATGACGTGCTGGTGGGCAAGGTTGGCAAGGAGATTCCCAGGTTCTTCATGGGCGTGGAGGGAGACAGCCCTACGCTGATGAACGAAGGCACAGCGTTCCCCGATGCTGCGGGCCGCTATCCCTTCATCCTGCCCTTCCAGACCTATGGCGATGACATGCTGTTGTCCTGGGATTACACCCACGACTACACGAACCCCGTGACCCCGGCGGGGTGGCCCCGGTCGTCCACGGGCAAGCGCACGACGCCATCCGAGCACTTCACGTTCAACTTCTCGAAGCGGGAAATGGAGGACCGGGATCTGCCGACGGTGCGCTTCAACGCTGGTTTTACGCGCCTGTCGGAATGCTGGCCCTTTATGCAGATGGGCGGCACGGAGTACGCCGGCGCGACGCTGTTCGGGCGCATGTTCAGTCACAAGGGTCTGAAGGGTCTCGACGACGTCCCACCGAAAGTGCGGGCCTACATAGAGAAGTACGCGCCCCAGTTCCTGACGGTGCCGGACGGCTGGGTTCCCGACAACTCCCGCGTGGATACCTGGAAAGCCTACGCCCAGGACATCCCGCCGGAGGCTGCCGGCTACCCCTGGAAACCGTCGACCTTCAAGGTGCCCTCCGGTAGCGGCCGCCGCCCGTAGGAGCGCCTTAAGGCGCGATCCGGAGAAAACTCACAACCCCATGCGCATCACCACACTCCGCGACCGTCTCCAGGCCAATGGCGCCCGGCCTGTGCACGAGGCCCGCGTGCTGCGGGCCTGGGCGCGGGGCTTGCCGCTGGATGGCAGCGGTGGGCTGCCGGAATATCCGTCGCGCCTGAAGGCGCTCCTACCGGGAATTGCCAGCGATCTTGCCAGTCTCGCGGTAATCCGCTCTGAGCATGCGGGCGCCGACGGCTCCACTCGCCTGCTCCTCGGCCTGGCGGATGGGCAGTCGGTAGAGACCGTGCTGCTGCCGCCGAACGGCGTCTGCGTCTCCACCCAGGTGGGTTGTGCCGTGGGCTGCGTGTTCTGCATGACCGGTCGCGAGGGTCTGCTCCGGCAGCTCGGCAGTGCCGAGATCGTGGCCCAGGTGGCGCTGGCCCGGACCCGCCAGCCCGTGCGCAAGGTGGTCTTCATGGGTATGGGCGAGCCGGCCCACAACCTGGACAACGTGCTGGAGGCCATTCAGCTGCTCGGTACGGCGGGGGACATCGGCCACAAGAACCTGGTGTTCTCCACCGTGGGCGATCGCCGGGTGTTTGAGCGCTTGCCCGAGGGCCCCGTGAAGCCCGCCCTGGCACTCTCCCTGCACTCGACCGACCGGTTGCTGCGCGCCCGTCTGCTGCCCCGGGCCCCCCGGCTTGAGCCGGAGGAACTGGTGGCTCTCGGCGAGCGCTATGCGCGGGCCACCACCTACCCGATTCAGTACCAGTGGACGCTTCTCGCCGGCATCAACGACGGTGACGATGAACTGGACCGGATAGTGGCGCTGCTGAAGGGCAAGTACGCGGTCATGAACTTCATCCCCTACAACACGGTGGAGGGCCTGGATTTCCAGCGCCCCTCCGCTGAGCGTGCTGCCGAGATGGCGCGCTACCTGCATCAGCGGGGCGTGCTGGCGAAGCTCCGGCGGTCGGCCGGCCAGGACGTGGAGGGTGGTTGCGGGCAGTTACGCGCCCGTGCCGTGGCCAGCGGGCTCCAGCAGTCGGGCGGTGTTGTTGCGGGGTGAGTTCACGGCGGTACTGACCGTGTGCGCCAGCATCTGGTCTTCCGGATAGGGGCGCAGGCAGTGGAGGGCAGCGGTTGCATCACCGGCAAGCCAGGCGTCGTGATCAGCGCGCCGCAGGATGGCGGGCATCCGGGCCTTGCTGTTGTGGATCTCCGCCATGAACGGGTTGGCGGGCATGGTGATGATCGTGCAGGACTCCACCGTGATGCCCTCGGGGGTCGTGGACGCCTCCCACAAGCCCGCCAGTCCAAAGACGGACTGATCCTTGATGTAGATGTACCAGGGCTGCTTCCCGGCGTCCCGCACCTGCCATTCGTAGAAGCCGAGCGCCGGCAGGATGCAGCGCTGGCCGCGCTGCCAGGGACCGCGATAGCTGGGGGCCGTGGCGATGGTTTCGAGGCGGGCGTTGATGGTGCTCAGCTTCGGCGGGATACCCTTGGCCCAGAAGGGGACCAGACCCCAGCGGAGGAGTTCACAGAGGCGCTCCCCGCTTCGCTCCCGCACTGCGGGTACCGGGGTGGTGGGCGCAATGTTGTAGCTGGCAAAGGGCGGTGGTGGCCGGGTGAGCGCCCAGTCCCGCTCCAGAGCCGCATCGATCTTGGCGACGTAGCGTCCGCACACGGCAGCAGTCCGGCAGTGAGCAGACCTGATTATCGGCCATTTCTGGAGGCCAATCCGGTAGAGTTCGCGCCATCATGTCAGTCACCCTCGTGGACATTGCCCGGGATGCCAGCATCGGGCAGCCGGGTATCAAGCTGGCCGACACTCCCGCCGCGGTCTGTCAGGCCACTGCCGAGATGTACCAGACCACTGGCTTCAAGCCGCCCTGGATCGGCTACCTCGCGCTGTCGGCGGGCACCTGTGCCGGTACCTGCGCCTTCAAGACGGCCCCCTCCGACGGGGCGGTGGAGATTGCCTTCTTCACCTTTACGGGTCACGAAGGCCGGGGCCTGGCAACGGCCATGGTGCGTCAGTTGATCGAGATTGCTTACGCTTCCGATCCCGCGCTGAAGATCATTGCCCACACGCCGCCCGACCGGGGCGCGCCGGCTGCGGTCCTGCAGAAAACGGGCTTCCTGTTGCTGGGGGATTACGAGGACCCCATGGCCGGTCCGGTCTGGGAGTGGGAGTTCATTCGCTAGCCCCGGACTGGCCAAATCTGCGCGTCTGCCTGAACCTCTCCTGAACAGTCCGGCCCTGGTGGGGCTAGTTCCCTGGACCGGAACGATCCGGGTTTGCTTGGCCCGCCATTTCTGTACACTCCACCAATCCGGCGTCCAGAAAAAATCAGGTAACTCAAAGCCTAAGGAGACAGTCATGTTCGAACGTACCAAGAAGCCCGGCGACTCCCCCCAAGACTCCACAACCCCCAGCTCGTATCAGGCCCCGGTGGCCGCACCCGCACCCGAAGCGACACCCCGCACCGGCGCGAGTCCGTCAGCCACCCCGTCCCGCGCCCGGGTCACCGCCGTCATTGGCCCGTCGATCCAGATCGACGGCACCCTGCGGGGCCAGGAAGACCTCTACGTCGAAGGCGAAGTGACGGGCACCATCCAGTTGCAGAACCACACTCTGACGATTGGCGCCCAGGGCAAGATCAAAGCGGACGTCTACGCCCACACCGTATTCGTGGAAGGCTCCATGGACGGCGACCTCTTCGGCACCGAGCAGGTGATCGTGCGCAAGAGTGCGAAGGTGCGGGGCAATATCACCTCGCCCCGGGTGACGCTGGAAGACGGCGCTGCGTTCAAGGGTTCGATCGAGATGGACCCGGAGTCGGTGAAGAACGTGCTGGGCTCGTCCGGTAACGCTAATCGCGGGCCGGGTCCGGCAGCGTCTGCGCCAAGGCCGGTAGCCTCGCCGCAGCCGGTCTCCGGTTCCGGTGCTCCGGTGGGCAACGTGGGCGGCCAGTCCCGCTGATTAGTCCCGCTAACAGTGCGCGTTGATCGACTGACGCTCCCAGCGTGGTGAGTCTCTCCAGCCGCACAGCGAAATCCACCGCTGCGGAACCGGCGCCCGTCAATGCGCCGCTGTTCCGCCGGCTGGTGGAGTCCCTGAGCGAGGAGCGGCGTTCCGTCGTGCTGGATCTGGGCGCCGTTCGGCCCGAGACAGTAGCGCTACTGACACCGTTTCGCTGTCGTCTCGAGATTGCTGATCTCGCGGAGGGCCTCTCCACGCTGGATGAAGAACCAGACCGGGATCTGCGGCGGGAAAAGGCCGAAGCCCTGCTGCCCCGGGCCCGGCAGGAGCCCACGGACATCGTCCTGTGCTGGGACCTGCTGAATTACCTGCAGCGGCCCGCCATTGCCACCCTGATGGAGTGTCTTGCTGCCCGGATGCGGCCCGGGGGCTTTGCCCACGCACTGATCGTGTACACCGGCACCACGATGCCCGCACGGCCGAGCCAGTTTGCGCCGCTTAAGGACGGGCGATTGATTGAAACGGTGACGAGCACTGCCACCAGAACCGCGCCCCGGTATTCACCGGAGGATCTGGGGAAGTGCATGCGCGGGTTTCGGGCGGACAGCGCGATGCTGCTCCGGAACGGGATGCAGGAGTTTTTGTTTCGGGCGTAGGCGTGCATTAGGTTAAGTCGGAATGCCGCTGACGCGGTGGGCTGGTGGCCCAGCGACCGGGCACAGCCTCATACTCGTAACATCTACAGGGATCACCCGGAGATCCGCATGGGACCAACCCGCAAATCACTGTTCCTGGTCGCACTATTGTCTGGTCTCACAGGCATGCTCAATGCCCACGCGTACACCAGCACGGCAAACGTCAGCTTCGCTTGGGCGACGAACGGCACCGAGCGTGTATGGGATTCCCGGGGGACTAACACCCTGACGACGATTGCAAACTCGGCCTACTTCTCCACACTTGGTGGCTCCAACGCGACCAACTACTACAACTCAGACTTCGCCAGCGCCGCCACCTGCGCGACCGCCATCGCGGGCCTCGATCCCCAGATTGGGGCCGCGCTGGCCGCCGTGCGGAAGTATGGCTGTCGCTACGTCGACTACACCCAAAATCTATTTTTTTTTGGCACACCTGCCGCTGATGCCGGTCCCGGCGGTGCGCGGGCTACGGGGACGCTCACCGTTACCGACACGACGCTCACCGGGGTGCTGACGATCCAGGGCACGACTGACGAGCCCACCGGTGGCACCGTTGGTTCCGTAGGCACCGGCGCTAACGGCTACAACCTGAGGAGTAACGACGGCGCACCCTTTGGCAACACCTGGTACGGAGTAACGACTGCCGGGACCTACACACTGGCTCTTACCGGGGTTTTCACCGCCTCCTCGTGGCAGATCACCGGCGGCACGGGGCGCTTCAGCGACGGCGGCTACCTGTGCCAGCAGGGTGGCACTAGCTCCCCGGCGAATATCCTCTGCAGTTACAGCCAGCAGCCGGGTGGCGCCGGCGCCCTGGCAGAGCATCTGTCCTGGGGCTGGGATCTCGATGGCAACGGCCCCGGCACAGCCATGAGCGAGATTCCGGTCAATGGCGGCACCTACCTGGGAGGCGTGCTGGCCTCACTGGCGGTGGATGCGAACGGCAACATTACCACTCAGGCAGGCGAGGTCCGTCGCGCCGCCGGGTTGTCGGGGTGTACGGGGTCCGCCATCGTCTGGACGACCAACAACCAGTTCGGACAGAACCTGGTGTGCGGCACGCTGACCGCGGCCAACTTGGTCGTGACGGGTACGGTCGTGCCGGTCCCGGCTGCGGTGTGGCTGTTCGGGTCCGCGCTGGGGCTGCTTGGCCTGGCACGGCGCCGTGCTACTCGAGCACACTAAACGCCGCCGGCGTCCGGTCGCTGAGCCGGCACTGCGTTCGCCCGGTGTTGGGTTGTTGATCGTGAGGTCGCCGGTTCGTCAATTCAGCTCGACTGGCTGATTGACTTGATCTCATGGTCCCGGGATGGACCGTACAGGTGTCAACCATGTCTCCGGTATAAAACGTAAACCATGTGTCCGGTATGGACCGAGGAGAAATGGCGCGCCCGGACGGATTCGAACCGCCGACCCCCTGGTTCGTAGCCAGGTGCTCTATCCAGCTGAGCTACGGGCGCGTTGTGGCTGTCAGGACGCATGGCAGCGGGCCGGAATTATAGGCAATCCCGGGGCGATAGGAAGCGCTAGAGTAGGGGGAAAGGAGAAACCCCATGCCCCCCAAGGTCGAAGAGGCCCGCGGCAAGCGGTCCGTGATCCGTTTCGAAGCGGGGAAATGCATCCATTCCCGCCATTGCGTGCTGGATCGTCCCGATGTCTTCGTCCCCAATGTCCAGGGCGAGTGGCTGCACCCGGACCGGGCCACGCCCGAGGAAATCGCCGAACTTGCCCACAAGTGTCCCTCGGGGGCCATCCAGTATGACCGCCTTGACGGCGGGGCCGGAGAAACGGGGCCCCTCGTCAACACCGCCCGGGTCCTGGAGAATGGGCCCCTGGCCTTCCATGCTCCCCTGCAGATTGCCGGCCAGCCGGCCGGCTTTCGGGCCACGCTCTGCCGCTGTGGCGCCTCCGCCAACAAGCCCTACTGCGATGGCAGCCATGTGGCGGCAGGATTCTTGGCTACCGGGGAAACCCCCACCAGGGAATCGGCAGCGCTGGCCGTCCGCAACGGGCCTCTGGCCGTGACGGTCATTCCCAACGGCCCGTTGCAGGCCAAGGGGCCCCTCGAGATCGTGAGCGGCACCGGACGCACGCTCAACCGGGTGGAGGAAACCTACCTGTGCCGCTGCGGCGCTTCGAAGACCAAGCCCTACTGCGATGGCAGCCACAAGGCGCTGGGTTTTACGGCGCCCTAACGGTGCCGTAGCGGGCACGTGACCGGCCTACTGACCCAGGTCGCGCTGTTCCTGGCGGCAACGGTGATTGCCGTGCCGCTGTTCCGGCGCTTCCGTCTGAGTGCCGTGCTGGCCTACCTGGCCAGCGGCATGCTCATTGGGCCCTTTGGCCTGAAGCTCGTGGCCGACGTGGACAGCATCCTGCACTTCGCCGAATTCGGCGTCGTGCTGCTCCTGTTCCTGATTGGCCTGGAGTTGCAGCCCAGCCGGCTGCTCGCGCTCCGCCGGGTCGTGTTTGGTCTGGGCGCCGCCCAGGTCCTGGCCACCACGTCGGTCCTCGCCGGGCTCGGATTCCTGCTCGGGCTGCCCCTGCCGGCGGCCCTGATTGCCGGTTTTGGCCTAAGCCTGTCATCCACACCCATGGTGCTGCAGCTCCTGGCCGAGCGGAAGGAACTCGCGTCCCAGCACGGCCGCGGGGCCTTCGGCATCCTGCTCTTCCAGGATCTCGCGGTCCTGCCCGCGCTGGCCATCGTGCCGCTGCTGGGCGTGGCAGCCATCGGCGATGCGGAGCAGGTGGGGCTCAATCCGCTCCTCGCGCTCGGCGCCGTCACCCTGATCGTGGTCGCGGGCCGCTACGCGCTACGCCCACTACTTCGCGTGGTTGCCGAGACCCGCATACCAGACGTGTTCACGGCGGCGGCACTGCTCGTCGTGATCGCGACGGCCTTGCTGGTCAATGCCGCTGGGCTGTCCATGGCGCTGGGCGCGTTCATTGCCGGCGTCCTGCTGGCCGACAGTGAGTACCGTCACGAGCTCGAGGCCGACCTGGAGCCTTTCAAAGGCCTGCTGCTGGGCCTGTTCTTCATTGCCGTTGGCATGTCGGTG
This sequence comes from Gammaproteobacteria bacterium, assembly GCA_031409515.1. GTDB lineage: Bacteria > Pseudomonadota > Gammaproteobacteria > Steroidobacterales > SHZI01. The sequence goes on from JANNXJ010000029.1 coordinate 85,105, forward strand.
AATCTCGGACTGGTCGGGGAGGCGCCGCTCAAGGTGCTGGGCGTTACGGCGGGGCTGATGCTGGCCAAGGGGCTGGTGCTCTACGGCCTGGGTTGGCTTTCCTCAGAGCCGCTGCGCGCCCGGGCCAGGTCCCTCGCCCTGGTCATGCTGGCGGGAGGCGAGTTCGCCTTCGTGCTCTTTCCCATCGCCGTCTCTGCGGGGTTCTTGAGCCGGGACCTTGCCGAGCTGCTGGTGCTTGCCGTGACGCTTTCCATGCTGTTGAGTCCGCTGCTGCTGATTGCCGATGACCGGTGGTTCAGTCGCTGGTTTTCGCCCGGGGAGGAGCCCCGCTACGATGACGTGGTGCCAGACGATCACCGGGTCGTGATTGCAGGCTTTGGCCGTTTTGGTCAGATCGTGGCCCGCATCCTCCGTGCCCGGGGTATTCCCTTTACGGCGCTGGAGATCAGTCAGAGCCAGGTCGACTTTGTCCGGCGCTTTGGCAACCGGATTTTCTACGGCGATGCGGCTCGTCCGGAGATGCTCCGCGCCGCCCAGCTGGACAAGGCGGAAGTGCTGGTCATCGCCGTGGACGATCAGGACGCGTCGGTGAAGATTGCAGAGTTTGCCCGCCACCAGTATCCCGATCTGAAAGTCTTTGCCCGGGTACGGAACCGCCAGCACGCCTTTCGCATGATGGAGCTGGGAGTGCCGTACCTCATGCGGGAGACCTACCTCTCCAGCCTGGACATGGCGGAGCACGTGCTGGAATGGCTGGGCGACGATGCGGCGACCGCCCGGCGCAGCGTGGCCCTGTTTCGCGCCCACGACGAGGCCACCCTGCAGGGGCAGTTCGAGATCCGGGGCGACGAGGCCAAGTTTCAGGCCACGGCCAAGGCGTCCGCAGAGCAGCTGGAGAGTCTGTTTGAGGCGGACCGGCGGGGCCCTGATCCGCTAGACTAGCCGCCGCTCTCAAATCCCCCGGAGAAAATTCATGCTGCTGCTCACTGGCGTTACCGGCAAGACCGGCGGCGCGTCTGCCCAGGCCCTCCTCAAGAAGGGCATCAAATTCCGCGCTATCGTCCGCAATGCTGACAAGGCGGCTCCACTGAAGGCCGCCGGCGTTGAGCTGGTGATTGGCGACGTCACCGACCGGGCCGTGCTGGAGAAGGCCATGACTGGCGTCGAGAAGGCGCTGATGACCATGCCCAACGGCGAGAAGCAGCTGGAACTGGAGAAGCAGTTCATCGACGTGGCCAAGTCCAAGGGCGTTAAGCACGTGATCAAGATGTCCTCCATGGAGGCCGTCCCCAATGCCACTGCCCCGATTCCGAAGATCCACTACGCGTCGGAGCAGTACCTGAAGCAGTCTGGCCTCGCCTGGACGATGATCAAGCCCAACTTCTTCATGCAGAATCTCCTTGGCAGCGGCGGCACCATCAAGGAGCAGGGCAAGTTCTTCCTGCCGCTGGCTCAGGGCAAGACCGTGATGATCGATACCCGGGACATCGGCGTCTGCGTTGCCGTCGTCATGACCACGCCAGGCCACGAGGGTCAGTCCTACGAGCTGACGGGCCCCGAGGAACTGGGATTCGCCGAAGCTGCCGAGCGCTTCACCAAGGTGCTCGGGCGCAAGATCGAGTATGTCCACGTGCCGATGCCGGCCTACCGCCAGACGCTCGCCCGCTTCCTCACCAACGAGTGGCACCTGAACGCGGTCTGCGAGCTCTTCCAGGAAATTGCCGACGGCCAGGATCTGCATGTCACGGGCACGGTGCAGAAGATCACCGGCAAGGCGCCCACGTCCCTGGAGCAGTTCATCCGGGATCATCAGGCGGTGTTCACCTGAGAGAGGGGACATGCCTCAATTCGCGCGCTGGACCAGCAAGTTCCGCTGCCATCACGCGAAATGAGGCATGTCCCCGCCCGCTCTATTCCCTGTCGACGGAGATGTCGGTCAGGCCGCCGTCTTCGTCGACAGAGTAATTGACGAGGATCGGGGCGCAGCACACCGAGCAGTCTTCCACATAGGACTGGTCGCCCTCGGACAGGTCGAGGGCAAGGGTGATGGTTTCCCCGCAGTGGGGGCACTGAACGGCGACTTCCTCGAGCATCTAGAACCTGTCCTTTCGCCGCCTGGTTTCGCCGAGCACGTCGGCGTCCGGTGCGGTGTGCATGCCCAGCGTCTGGCGGAGTTCCGGGCTTCCGGGCCGCAGGAACGGGTTGGTGGCCTTCTCGAGTCCGATGGTACTCGGGACGGTAGGCCGGCTCGCCGCCCGGAGTGCCGCGACTTCCGCCACCCGCGCCGCCAGCGCGGCGTTCCGCGGCTCTATCGTCACCGCGAAGCGCCCGTTGCTCGCCGTGTATTCATGCGCACAGTACACCCGCATGTCGTCGGGCAGGTCCATGAGTTTCTGCAGTGAGTTCCACATCTGCGCCGGCGTACCCTCGAACAACCGCCCGCAGCCCATGGAGAACAGGGTGTCGCCGACAAAGGCCACCCGGTCGTCATCGAATACATAGCAGATGTGGCCGACGGTATGGCCCGACGTCTCCAGGATCCTGGCGCGATGCGTGCCCAGGGCAAAGTGATCGCCTTCGCTCACGAGAATGTCGATGCCCGGAATGCGCGCAGCATCCCCGCGGGAGCCGACAATCACGCAGCCCGTCTTCGCCTTCAGGACCAGGTTGCCGCCCGCGTGATCGGCGTGATGATGGGTATTCAGGATGTAGTCGAGGTGCCAGCCCCGATCTGCCAGTGCCTGCTGGATGGCTGCAGCGTCCGGGGTGTCGATGCTCGCCGTCAGACCCGCCTCCGGATCGTGCACCAGGTACCCGTAGTTGTCCTGGAGGCAGGGAATCTGGTGAATCTGGAGCGCGGTCAAGAGAGTCTCAGACCTCGGTGAGCCGCGGAATCAGTTCGACGAGGTTGCAGGGGCGGGTGCGGTGGTCGAGTTGCGACGCGATGAGGCGGTCCCAGCCTGTCGCGCAGGCGTTGCTGGAGCCGGGCAGGCAGAAGAGGTAGGTGCCGTTGGCCACGCCAGCAAGCGCTCGAGACTGCAGCGTGGAACTGCCGATGTCCTCCCAGGAAATCTGGCGGAACATCTCACCGAAACCCTCAATGACCTTGTCCAGCAGCGGCAGGATCGCCTCCGGCGTGCCGTCCCGGCCGGTGACACCGGTGCCACCCGTGGTGAGGATCACCTGGATCGCGGGGTCGGCAATCCAGGCGGAGACGGTGGCGCGAATGCGGTAGAGGTCGTCGGGCTCCAGCGCCCGGTCACCGAGCAGGTGACCTGCATCCTCCAGACGGCTGACCAGCAGCGCGCCAGACTTGTCCGTCTCCAGGGTGCGGGTGTCGGAGACCGTGAGTACGGCGATGGCGAGGGGGAGGAAATCGCGGGGTGTATCCATGGGGACATGATACCCGTCAGGCCGCGTCGTCGCCCCCGCCGCCGACGCCGCCTGTGCGCCGCACCTGCTCGCGCAGAAACTCGGCAAAGTGCCGGCAGGCATCGGTGGCCGTGAAGATCCCGGCCAGCTTGCCGTGCCGGGTCACGAGGGCAGAACTCAGGTGGTGTTCAGCCATGTGGGCCAGGACCTCGTCGAGGCGGGCGTCCAGGTCCACGACGTAGGCATCCCTGGTCATGGCGTGGGCCACCCGGGTCTCGTGCTCGTCCGGGTTCGCGAAGTCGGGTCCCAGGATCAGCCGCAGGTCCCGCTCGGAGACGCTGCCCACGAGTTCCCCGGCGTGGGTTACGGGCAGGTGCCTGATGCGGTGCTCCCGCATGAACGCCTGGGCATCGGCCACTGACGCGCCCGCGTCCACGGAGTAGGGAAACGGGGTCATGACGCCCTTGATGGCGGGCATGCGCTTCATCGCTTAAGCATAGCCCCGGACCGCCGAATTGTGTGCTCCGGGGAAAGGCGGTAGGGTGGTTCGCATGGAACCCGATCTGCAGTCCTACTGGATGCCCTTTACGCCCAACCGGTACTTCAAGCAGCACCCCGTGCTGCTCGAGTCCGCGGCGGGGATGTACTACACCACGCGGGACGGGCAGAAGATTCTGGACGGGATTGCCGGCCTCTGGTGTGTCAATGCCGGGCACTGTCACCCCCGGATCGTCGCCGCGGTGCGGGAGCAGGTCGGCAAGCTGGACTACGCCACCGCCTTCAACATGGGTCACGCCGGGGCCTTCGCCCTGGCCTCCGAGCTGGTCAAGCTGGCCCCCGGGAATCTGGACCACGCCTTCTTCGTCAATTCCGGTTCCGAGGCGGTGGATACCGCGCTGAAGATTGCCCTGGCTTATCACCGGGTGCGGGGCGAGGGTCAGCGCTTCCGCTTCATTGGCCGGGAGCGGGGTTATCACGGCGTGGGCTTCGGCGGTATTTCGGTGGGTGGCATGGTGGCCAACCGCAAGGCCTTTGCCAGCGCCATGCTGCCCGGCGTCGATCACCTGCCTCACACCCACGATCTGGCGCGTAATGCCTATTCCCGGGGCCAGCCGGAATACGGCGTCGAGATCGCTGACGCACTGGAGCGGCTCATCGCTCTCCACGACCCCAGCACGATCGCGGGCGTGATCGTCGAGCCGGTGTCCGGCTCCGCCGGCGTGCTGCTGCCGCCCAAGGGCTACCTGGACCGGATCCGGGCGATCTGTGACAAGCACGGCCTGCTGCTGATCTTTGACGAAGTGATAACCGGCTTCGGGCGCACCGGGTCGGCCTTCGCGTCCCAGACCTTCAGGGTGCAGCCCGACATCATGACGGTGGCCAAGGGCATCACCAGCGGCGTGGTGCCGATGGGTGCGGTGCTCGTGGACCGGCGCATCTACGAGGCCTGCGTGAACGCCTCCGGCTTTCCGGAGCAGGCCGTCGAGTTTTTCCACGGCTACACCTACTCCGGTCATCCGCTGGCCTGCGCGGCAGGGCTCGCGGCGCTGGCAGTCTATCGGGATGAGGGTTTATTCGAGCGCGCGGCGTCCCTCGCCCCGGTCTTTGCCGACGCGCTCCACAGCCTCAAGGGTTTGCCCCACGTTATCGACATTCGCAACATCGGCCTGATGGGTGCGGTGGAGCTTGAGACCCGCAAGGATCAGCCGACACTGCGGGCCCTGGAGGTTTTCCGGCACTGCTTTGCCAACGGGGTCCTGGTGCGGACGACGGGGGACATCATCGCGCTCACGCCGCCGCTGATCATCGAGCCTGCGCAGATAGGCCAGATCGTTACCACGCTTGGCGCGGCGCTAAGGGCTGTCGCCTGAAGCTTCTCGCTTCCTTCGCTTAGGAGATTTACATGCTCATTGGTGTTCCCACCGAGATCAAACAGGACGAGCACCGGGTGGGGCTAACGCCCACCAGTGTCCGGGAGCTGGTGTTTCACGGCCACAAAGTGCTGGTGCAGAGCAAGGCAGGGGCCGGCATCGGCGTTCGCGACCCCGACTACGAGCGGGCGGGCGCCACGATTATGGGCTCAGCCAGCGAGGTGTACGGCCGCGCAGAGATGATCGTGAAGGTGAAGGAGCTCCAGACGAGTGAGTTCCCCCTGTTGCGGGACGGCCAGGTGCTCTTCACCTACCTGCACCTGGCGCCGGATCCGAAGCAGACCGAGAGCCTGATCAGATCCGGGGTCGTTGCCATCGGCTATGAGACTGTCACCGGACCCAATCACAGCCTGCCGTTGTTGTCGCCCATGAGTGAAGTGGCTGGGCGCATGGCCGTGCAGGCCGGGGCCCACTGCCTGGAGCGGGAGGCCGGTGGTGCGGGCATCCTCCTGGGCGGCGTGCCCGGGGTGAAGGCGGCGAACGTCGTGGTGCTGGGCGGCGGCGTGGTCGGTACCAATGCCATCCGCGTCGCCATGGGCATGGAGGCACAGGTGACGGTCATTGACCGCTCCCTGCCCCGGCTGAAGGAGCTGGATTTCCAGTTCGGTGGCCGCCTCAACACCATTTATTCAACGGTTGAGGCGATCGAGCATTACGTGGCCGAGGCGGACCTGGTGATTGGCGCGGTTCTCGTGCCCGGCGCTGCCGCGCCCCGGCTGGTGAGCCGGGAAATGGTGCGGGCCATGCGGGACCGCTCCGTCGTCGTCGACGTTGCCATTGATCAGGGCGGTTGCTTCGAGACTGCGCGGGCGACGACTCACTCGAAGCCCACCTACGTGGAGGAGGGCGTGGTCCACTACTGCGTGGCCAACATGCCGGGCGCCGTTGCCCGCACCTCCACCTTCGCCCTGAATAACGCGACTTTGCCCTACGTGCTCGCCCTGGCTGACAAGGGTTACCGCCAGGCGCTGCTCGATGACGCGGGCCTGCTCGAGGGCCTCAATATTCACCGGGGCAAGGTCACTTACGAGGCGATCGCGTCGGCGCTCGGCTACGAATACATCCCCGCACGCCGCGTCCTGGGCACGTAGGAGCGCGTTCACGCGCGATTCCTAATTCCAGGCAATCTGCCCCCGAAATACCCCTTGACCGCCCACAACTCGCTGCTGCTAGAGTCCGGTCATGAACACTGAATTGGAACGCATTACCGCTGAGGCATTGAAGCTCAGCACTGATGACCGGGAGCGCCTGGTCGAGGGTCTGATTTGCAGCCTGGATCGGGATCGCGATCCTGCCCAGGGGAAGTTCGGCGGCTTCGCCAGCGCCGAGCTACAGAAGTACTGGCTTGATGAGGCGGAACGGCGGATGCAGCTGCTTCGGGAGGGCCGCACCCGGACGTATTCTGCCGAGGAGGTGTTCGCTGAAGCTCGCGCCCACTTGAAGCCGGTCCGTGAGATTCGTTGAGGAGGCCCGGGGTGAGGTGGTCCGTGCGGCCGCTTACTATAACGAACGGACTCCTGGCGTCGGTGATCGGTTCCTTGTCGAACTGAATCGACTCATAGAGCAGATCGAAGTCTTCCCAAACGCTGGGCTGTTGGTTAAACCAGGACTTCGTCAGCGGCTATTGCCGAAGTTTCCATATCTGGTGCTCTATACATTTGCGTTCGACGATTCCGCCGTCCTTGCAGTGTCACACACCAGTCAACGTCCACAGTACTGGATGGGGCGCTGGGACGTGCGGGAGCCGGAGACAGAGCACGTGCGTCTTGCGGCGTGAATTGGCTGGGAATCGCGGCTAAAGCCGCTCCTACGGGGTCTTACCAGGGGAAGTAGCGGGCAGGGTAGCCCGCCGGATAGTCCGAGCGGCCCCGCGGCAACTCGATAAAGCCGTCAGTTCCACCCAAGGCTACGAAGTCTCCCGAAGTGTTCGTCGGCTTCGGCAGGGCGACGCACTGGCCGTCAGGTGTGTAGTCGAGGATCACCGGCAGGAAGCAGGTCAGATCCGGCTCGAAGCGCACTTCCTGCGTCAGGCGGACTACGGGCTCCGGCCGTACCCTGGCCCCCAGTGCGGCCAAGAGCGCCGGTGCCACGTAGCGCACCAGGCACACCAGGCTCGATACGGGGTTGCCAGGCAGCGCAAAGACGGGCTTGCCCGCAGGCGAGATCCCGAACCAGAGCGGCATGCCAGGCCGCTGCAAAACCTTGTGGAAGACCAGCTCCATGCCCAGGTCCTGCAGCACCCGGGGCACGTAGTCGAACTCGCCCATAGATACGCCGCCCGTGAGGATGAGTACGTCCTGCTCCACGAGCAGCTGACGTAGTTCCTGCTCCAGAACCACCGGGTCGTCGGGCAGGTGCACGCGCTCGCAGTCGAGAAAGCCCCGGCTTGCCAGTGCCGCGGCGATGGCCCAGCCGTTGGACGAGCGGATCTGCGTGGGTCCCAGTAGGGCGCCGACGTCCACCAGTTCGTCACCCGTCGAGATGACGGTAATGGCAGGCCGGCGCGCCACTTCGACGGAGTCCGAGCCGCCCACCGTGAGCACGGCCATCTCGGGGGGGGCCAGCAGGACTTCTGGCGCCAGCAGCGTGGCGCCCTGCGCGTGGTCCGATGCACGGCGGTGAATGAACTGGCCTGCCAGCGGGACGTAGCCGGCTTCGACGCGGGCGGTCTGGCCTTCCCGGGTGATGCGTTCCACCGGCACGACCGTGTCGGCGCCGGGGGGCAGCGCGGCGCCCGTCATGATGGCGACGCAGCTGGTCGCGTCCGGGAGCGGCACGGGTGCGCCTCCGGCACCCTGGGTACCCGCCACCTGGAAGGTCAGCGTTCCCCCGGCGAAGGCGCTGTGGCGAATCGCGATGCCATCCATGGTGACGCGATCGAAGGGTGGCTGGTCCCGCTCCGCGCTGATCGTTTGCCGCAGCACCTCGCCCTGGGCCGCATCGATGGGCACGCGCACAGATCCCCAGCCGCGCAGCCGGTCGCGGATGAGCGCCGCGGCCTCGCTCACGTCGATCCGGCGCCGCGCGGTGTCAGCCACTAGCGATTTCCCGTCATGGAGTGCACCTGGGCCAGAATCGACAGGGCGATGGACTCCGGCGAGTCTGCGCCGATGTTCAGTCCGGCGGGCCCGTGCAGCCGGCCTGCCAGCAAGCTGGCGGTACTACCCAGTTCCCGGAGTAAGCGGTCCCGCCGTCCGGCAGGGCCCAACAGGCCTATATAAGGAATACCACTTCCGGCCAGTGCAGCCAGATAACTGCGATCTGTCGCCAGGTGATGGCTCATGACGATGGCCGCCGCGAAGAGGGGTAGCGCAACCCTGGTCGCCAGCTCGGCTGCCGGCGCGGAGATCCGGGCGTCGGCTGCCTCGAACCCGGGGCGCTCCAGCCAGGCCTGCCGGTGATCGACCAGCGTCACGCGCCAGCCCAGCGCGTCGGCCTGGGCCACCAGCGGCAGGGCGTCCGGTCCGGCGCCCAGCACCAGCAGGCGGGGCAGGGGCCGGATCGTGGTGTCCAGCATCTCAGCCACTGCCAGTTCCGGCCAACGATTCCCCGCCTCCGCGCCAAGCAGCGTCGTACCGAGGCGGCTGTCGCCGTGAGCCGCGAGGACAATGACGCAGCGGGCCGGCACGTCGCCCCGCAGTACCTCCGCAATGCTCGCCAGGGGCTCGAACCCGTCGGCGGGGAGCAGGGGCTGCAGCAGGATCCGCAGCAGCCCGTCGCAACCGATGCCGAGCCCGAACAGCACGTCGTCGTCGCCCCGCAGGTCGAAGGTGACCAGCCGGGGCGCGCCGGAGGCAAGCACCTCCCGGGCATGGAGCGCCAGGTCGCCTTCCAGGCAGCCACCGCTGACGAGTCCCTGGTAGTCACCGGAGTCTGTGATCAGCATCCGCTGCCCCGGTTTGGTGTAGGTGGAGCCGGTGGTGCTGACCACGGTGGCCAGCGCCAGTGGGGTGCCCTCCCGGCGCCAGGCGTCGAAGCGCTGCAGGAGCGCCTTGTCACTCACGGGTCTGCCGTCATCTGCAGGACGATCTTGCCCATCGCCTCGTTCGCTTCCAGGAGGCGGTGGGCTTCCACCGCTGAGGCTAGGGGGAGCACGTGCTGAATCACGGGTACGATCGCCCGTTGCACCAGAAGCGGCCATACCGCAGCTTGCAGCGCCCGGGCAATGCGGCCCTTCTCTTCAATGGGGCGATTGCGCAATGTTGAGCCGGTCAGCGTGAGGCGCTTGACGAACACCTGGCCCAGGTTGATCTCAGCCTTCGCGCCGCCCAGCGCGGCGATATAGACCAGCCGCCCGTCCTCCCGGAGCAGGCGGATGTTGTCGGCGAGATAGGGGCCGCCGACCATGTCGAGGATGACATCCACGCCGCGCTTGTTTGTGGCCTCAAGAATGACGTCGAGAAACTTCTCGGTTCGGTAGTTCACTGCCCGGTGAGCGCCAAGCTCGACACAGAGCGCGCACTTCTCGTCGCTACCGGCTGTTGCGTAGACGCGGGCGCCGAAGGCCACGCCCAGCTGGATCGCCGTGGTGCCAATGCCGCTGGCGCCGCCGTGCACGAGCAGCGTTTCCCCGGATTGCAGGTGTCCCCGCTCGAAGACATTCGTCCAGACGGTAAAGAAGGTCTCGGGAAGCGCGGCGGCTTCTATGGTGCTGAGTGCCGCCGGCACGGGCAGGCACTGGACCGCGGGTGCCACGCAGTACTCCGCATAGCCGCCGCCTGCCACGAGTGCGCAGACCCGGTCGCCCACTGCCGGTGCTGTCACGCCCGGGGCCGCGGCGACGACGGTTCCGGCGATCTCGAGGCCCGGGAGGTCGGAGACGCCGGGGGGTGGTGGATAGCCGCCCGCCCGTTGCAGGCAGTCCGGCCGGTTGACGCCCGCTGCTGCAACGCGGATCAGGACCTCCCCGTCGGTCGGGACCGGGACCGGGCGGGTGCAGACGCGCAGCACTTCTGGCGGCCCCGCCCGGGAAATCTCCACCGCCTGCATCGACTTCGTCATGATCCTGAGTATATCGGGATGAGCGATATCAATGCCCCCACGGGACCGTCTGCTACCATCGTCCCATGTCTGAAAAAGTGCTCACGCTTTACCGGAAGGACGAGTTGCCCGCCATGGCAGACCGCCTGCAGCGGCCGCTCCGGGACCTGCGCATTTCGGTGATGGACCGCTGCAACTTCCGGTGTCCCTACTGCATGCCCGAGGACAAATACCACCCGGACTTCGAGTTCCTGAAGAGCAGCGAGCGGCTCTCCTTCGAGGAGATCCTGCGCCTTGCCCACATCTTTGCCGGGCTGGGCGTACGCAAGCTGCGCATCACCGGTGGCGAACCGCTGCTCCGGCCAAACATTGCGGAGCTGGTGGGCGATCTCTCCCGCGTGCCGGGGATCGACGATATTGCCCTCACCACCAACGGGATACTTCTGGCCCAGCACGCCGCAGCGCTGAAGGCAGCCGGCCTCTCCCGCGTCACCGTCAGCCTGGATTCCCTCGACGACGCGGTGTTCCTGCAGATGAGTGGTGGCCGGGGCAGCAAGGCCCAGGTTCTGGAGGGGATCAACGAGGCGATCACCGCCGGCCTTACGCCCATCAAGGTGAACGCCGTGGTCAAGCGCGGCGTGAACGAACACACCGTGGTGGACCTGGTCGACCACTTCCGGGGCACGGGAGTGATCGTGCGCTTCATCGAGTACATGGACGTGGGCACCATCAATCACTGGCAGGCCAGCGATACGGTGCCTTCAAAGGAGCTGCTCACGATGCTCGGGGCCCGCTGGCCTCTCACGGCGGTAGAGGCGAACTACCACGGTGAAGTGGCGGAGCGGTATCGCTTCGACGATGGTGCCGGCGAAGTCGGCTTCATCTCGTCGGTATCGGAGCCCTTCTGCGGCTCCTGCACCCGGGGCCGCCTGTCCTCCGACGGTCAGCTCTACACCTGCCTGTTTGCATCCCGGGGCACGGATCTCAAGGGTCCGCTGCGGACTGGCCTCAGCGACGAGCAGCTGCGGGCCGTCATCACTGGCGTTTGGAGCCAGCGGGAAGACCGGTACAGCGAACTGCGGGCCCGGTCGCCCGCCACCGAAAAGGTCGAGATGTACTACATCGGTGGCTAACCCATGCCCCCCGTAGGAGCGCCTTTAGGCGCGAACCCCGCGACGGGCGCGATCCTCTGGCAGCCTTCTGCGGCCCGCCTCGCTCGTGCCCACCTGACCCGCTTCATCGACTACGTCCGCACCCGGTTCGGCGTCCCGGTCCCGGACTACGCCAGTCTCCACCGCTGGTCTGTCGAGTCTCCCAGGGACTTCTGGGGCAGCGTCGCCACCTTCTGTGATCTGCGCTGGCGCCGTGCTCCCGACACCGTCCTGGAAGCGGGCGACCGGATGCCCGGGGCCCGGTGGTTTCCGGGCGCCACGCTCAACTTTGCCGAGAACCTGCTGCGCTTTCGTGACGACCAACCGGCCCTGATCTGGCGGGACGAAGCGGGTCAGCGGGGTGAGATGAGTTACCGGGAGCTTCACGAACAGACCGGCCGGGCCGCCGCCGGACTCCGGCGCCTCGGCGTCGGTCCCGGCGACCGGGTGGCCGCGTTCCTGCCTAACGGTCCGGAGGCCGTCATCGGCATGCTGGCGACCACCAGCCTCGGTGGGATCTGGTCGTCCTGTTCGCCGGATTTCGGCGCCGCCAGTGTCCTCGACCGCTTCGGACAAATCGCGCCGAAGGTACTGATCGCCACGGCGGGGTACGCCTACGCCGGCAAGCGCATCGATACGCGAGATACCGTGATGGAACTCGCCCGGGGGCTGCCAGGTCTTGCAGCGGTGGTGGGCGTTGGCGACATCCCCGGCTGCCTCAGCTGGCAGGCATTCGCGGCCGAGGCCGCTCCTCTGGAATTCGTCGCCACGCCCTTTGCGCACCCGGTCTGCATTCTCTACTCCTCGGGCACCACGGGCCCGCCGAAGGGCATAGTGCACGGCGCTGGGGGCACACTGCTCCAGCACCTGAAGGAGCACCTGCTGCACACCGACCTGCACCGGGCCGACCGGCTGTTCTACTTCACCACCTGCGGCTGGATGATGTGGAACTGGCTCGTCAGCGGCCTCGCGAGCGGCGCCACGCTGGTGCTTTACGACGGCTCGCCGACTCACCCGGACTACAGCGCCCTGTGGCGCCTGGTGGACGAGGAGGGGATCACCGTCTTTGGCACCAGTGCCCGGTACCTGGCGGGGCTCGCCAAGAGCGGCACCCGTCCCCGGGACACCTGCCGCCTGACGACCCTGCGCACGATCCTCTCTACGGGCTCGCCGCTGGCTGCCGAGAACTTCGATGCCGTTTACGAGATCGTGAAGTCCGATGTGCAATTAAGCTCGATTTCCGGCGGTACTGACATCTGTGGTTGCTTCGCGCTGGGCAATCCGCTGCTACCCGTGCGTCGCGGGGAACTGCAGTGCATCGCCCTGGGCCTGGCGGTGGAGATCTTCGACCCGGCGGGCAAACCGCTGCAGCGGGGCCGGGGTGAGCTCGTCTGCACCCGGCCGTTCCCGTCCCAGCCCGTCGGTTTCTGGGGCGACGCAGACGGGGAGAAGTACCGGCGCGCCTACTTCGAGCGCTTTCCCGGCGTCTGGGCCCATGGCGACTACGCGGAGCACACGACCGCCGGCGGCCTGATCATTCACGGCCGCTCGGACGCAGTGCTGAATCCGGGCGGCGTGCGCATCGGCACGGCGGAGCTGTATCGCGCCGTCGAGATGGTGCCCGGGGTGCTGGAGAGCCTGGCCATAGGCCAGCGGTGGGCGGGGGACGAGCGGGTCGTCCTGTTTGTCGTGCTGGCAGCCGGGCAGCAGCTGGATGCGGGGCTGACGGAAAAGATCCGGAGCACCGTGCGCCAGGTGCTGTCGCCGCGCCACGTGCCGGCGAAGGTCCTGCAGGTGCCCGACCTGCCTCGCACCCGCAGCGGCAAGCTGAGCGAGCTGGCGGTGCGGGCCGTGGTGCACGGCGAGCCGGCGGGGAACGCAGAGGCACTGGCGAATCCGGAGGTGCTGGCGCACTTTCGCGATCGTCCTGAGCTGCAACTCCCGTAGGAGCGCCTTTAGGCGCGACACACAGTCTGCTATACAGGGTGCCGGTCGCGGCTCAAGCCGCTCCTTCAGGAGAACCCCGTCATGCGTTTTGCGTTGGCCACTCTGCTTCTCCTCCTCGGCACTGCCCACGCCCAGGAAGCCACCTTTCAGCTGGTCAGCCCCGACCTCATGCCCGGGCAGGCCATTGCTCTGAAGCAGGTCTACAACGGCTTCGGCTGCACCGGCGGCAACGTGTCCCCGGCCTTAAGCTGGCGCAACCCGCCGGCGGGCACCAAGAGTTTCGCGCTGCTGATGTACGACCCCGACGCTCCTACGGGCAGTGGCTGGTGGCACTGGGTCGTCTGGAACATCCCCGCCAACGTGCTGTCCCTGCCGGCCCGGGCCGGGGATCCCGCCGCAGCCCTGGTGCCCAAGGGCGTGATGCAGGGCAACACCGACTTCGGGACCGCCGGCTATGGCGGGCCCTGCCCGCCGCCCGGCGACAAGCCCCACCGTTACTACTTTCGGCTCCACGCCCTGAAGGTGGAGAAGCTTGACCTCCCGGCCAGTGCTACGGCGGCTTTCGTCGGCTACAACGTCCTGGCGAATAGCCTCGGTACCGCCGAGTTGATGGCGATCTACGGCCGGTAGAGCGCTGTAGGAGCGCCTACACGGCGCTCCTACAAGGCGCGCCTGCAACGGCGCTATAGTCCGGGCATGCCGCTCCCGGACTTTCACCCCGCCGTCGCCGGCTGGTTCAGTGACCGCTTTGGCGAGCCGACGCCGGTGCAGGCTGGCGCCTGGCCCGCCATCATGGCCGGCAGGCACACCCTGCTGGCTGCGCCCACGGGTTCCGGCAAAACCCTGGCGGCTTTTCTGGCGGCCATCGACGCGCTGCTGAAGGAGGGCCTGGCCGGGCACGGCCTGCCGGATGAAACCCGCGTCCTGTATGTCTCCCCGCTGAAGGCGCTGTCCAACGACATCCGCAAGAATCTGGTCGAACCGCTGGCGGGCATCCAGGAACGCCTGAACGTTTTCGACCAGGTCGAGATTCGCACGGCGGTGCGGACCGGCGACACGCCCCAGCTCGAGCGGGCCCGTATGCGGCGCACGCCGCCCCACATTCTGGTGACCACGCCCGAGTCCCTCTTCATCCTGCTTACTTCCGCCTCGGGGCGGGCGATGCTCTCCACGGTACGCACCGTGATCGTCGATGAGCTGCACGCCGTGGCCGACACGAAGCGGGGTGCCCACCTGGCACTGTCCCTCGAGCGGCTGACCGCACTTTGTGTGCGGGAGCCCGTCCGCGTCGGCATCTCTGCGACCCAGAAGCCCATGGAGCGCATGGCCGAGTTCCTGGTGGGCAACCGGGCCGCCACGGCAGCCGGGGCCTGCGCCATCGTCGACGCCGGGTTCACCCGCCGCCGGGATCTGGCCCTCGAGCTAACCGCATCGCCGCTGGGGCCCGTCATGGCCAACGAGGTCTGGGCCGAAATCTACGACCGGCTCGCCGAGCTGGTGCGGGAGCATCGCACCACGCTGATTTTCGTCAACACCCGCCGGCTCGCGGAACGCGCCGCCCGGCATCTTGCCGACCGGCTGGGGGAAGACGCGGTGACGGCCCATCACGGCAGTCTCGCCCGGGATCACCGCCTGGACGCGGAGGAGCGCCTGAAGGCGGGCAAACTGCAGGTCCTCGTGGCCACGGCGTCTCTCGAACTCGGCATCGATATCGGCGATGTGGATCTGGTCTGTCAGATCGCCTCGCCCAAGAGCATCGCCACGTTGCTGCAGCGGGTCGGCCGCTCGGGCCACGGCGTGGACCGGCTGCCCAAGGGCCGCCTGTTTCCGGTGTCCCGGGATGACCTCGTGGAGTGCGCGGCCCTGCTGGATGCGGTCCGCCGGGAGGAGCTGGACGCCATTCACCTGCAGGGTCCGGCGCTGGATGCCCTGGCCCAGCAGCTGGTGGCGGAGGTCGCGATGGGCGAGTGGACCTGCGACGACCTCTACGCCCTGGTCCGGCGGGCCTGGCCTTACCGGGGACTTGCCCGGACAGAGTTTGATGCGGTCGTGCACACGCTGGCCGATGGCTACAACACGGCGCGGGGCCGGCGTGCTGCCCACCTGCACTACGACGCGGTCAACCAGCGGCTGCGGGCCCGACCCGGCGCCCGGCTCACGGCCATCACCAACGGCGGCACCATCCCCGACCAGTTCGACTATGACGTGGTCCTGCTGCCGGAGAGCCTGCCGATCGGCTCCCTCAACGAGGACTTCGCCTTCGAGAGCCTGCCGGGGGACATCTTCCAGCTGGGCAACACCTCCTACCGGGTGCGGAAGGTGGAAACGGGGCGCGTGTATGTGGAAGACGCCCACGGCCAGCCGCCCAACATCCCCTTCTGGTTTGGCGAGTCGCCGGGCCGGACCGACGAGCTGTCCCTGGCCGTGTCCCGTCTGCGGGAAGAGATTGATCTGCGGCTCGCCGACGGGGAGGCCGCGGTGCGCAGCTGGCTCGAGAGCACGCTGGGACTGCCCGCCGCGGCCAGCGAGCAGCTCACGACCTACCTGGCCACGGCGCGGGCGGCGCTGGGTGTGCTCCCGACCCGGCGCACGCTGATCTTCGAGCGCTTCTTCGATGAAGTGGGGGACACGCACCTCGTCATCCACTCACCACTGGGTTCGCGGCTGAACCGGGCCTGGGGTCTGGCGCTGCGGAAGCGCTTCTGCCGGCAGTTCAACTTTGAGCTGCAGGCCGCAGCCCTGGAGGACAGCATCGTGCTGTCCCTGGGGCCCACCCACAGCTTTCCCCTGGAGGAGATCCAGAGCTACCTGCGGGCAGAAACTGTGCGGGAGGTGCTCACCCAGGCCGTCCTCCAGGCCCCCATGTTTCCCACCCGCTGGCGCTGGGTGGCGACCACCGCACTGGCCATCCGCCGCTATCGCAACGGCCGCAAGGTGCCGCCCCAGTTCCAGCGCAGCGATTCGGACGATCTGCTCGCCCTCGTGTTTCCCGATCAGGTGGCCTGCGCGGAGAACCTGGCCGGGGACCGGGAGGTGCCGGACCACCCCCTGGTCCAGCAGGCGCTCCACGACTGCCTGCATGAACTCATGGATGTGGACGGACTGGAAGCGCTGCTCAAAGACGTCAGCCTGGGCCACGTGGAGATCCTGACCCGGGAGCTCACCACGCCGTCGCCCCTGGCCCAGGAGATCATCAGCGCCCGGCCCTTTGCCTTCCTGGATGACGCGCCGGCGGAAGAACGCCGCACCCGGGCTATCCGGACGCGGAATCTGCTGGATCCGGAGGAGGCCGCCACCATCGGGCGGCTCGACCCCGAGGCCATCCGCCAGGTGTGCCTGGAAGCCTGGCCCGAAGCCCGGACGCCGGACGAGCTCCACGATGGCCTGACCCTCGCGGGTTTCCTGACGGTCCCGGAGCTGCGGCCCGGGGACCGGCTGCCCTGGTCGGCCCTGCTGGCAACCCTGTGCGCCGACCGGCGGGCGACCGTCGTCGCCGTGCCAGGGGGGCAACCCCTGTGGGTCAGTGCGGAGCGCATTGCCCAGTTGCAACTCGTCTGCCCGAACCTCAGCGCCGAGCCACCGATAGCCGCCGCCCACGGGGGCCAGCGGAGTGTTGCCGGGACCCGGGAACAGGCCCTGAGGGACCTGCTCCGCAGCCGGCTGGAGACGCTGGGTCCGGTTACGGCGGGCACCCTGGCAGCGCCCCTGGGGATCGCCGTGGCGGAGGCAGAGATTGCCCTCGTGGCCCTGGAGGTGGAAGGGCAGGCAATGCGCGGGCGCTTCTCCACCCCGTCGACGGGGGAGGAGTGGTGTGACCGCCGCCTGCTGGCCCGCATTCACCGGTACACCCTGAAAACCCTGCGCCGCGGGGTCGAGCCCGTAAGCCCTGCAGCCTACATGCGCTTTCTCTTTCGCTGGCATCAGGTTGGCGGGGAGTCGGTGCAGAAGCCTGCAGGCTTGAGTGCAGCACTTGGTCGCCTCATCGCGTTCCCGCTGCCGGCTGCTGCCTGGGAAGGCAACGTATTGCCCGCCCGGGATCCGGACTTTGGGCCCGCGGCGCTGGACCAGGTGCTGGCCGGCGGCGAGTTTCTCTGGCTGCGCCCGTCTGCAGAGGGCGCCGGTCGCCACCGACTCGGGCCCATGCGGACGACGCCGATCCTGTTCCTCGAGCGGCAGCATCTGGAGGTGTGGCAGTCGCTGCTGCCCACCGTCACGACCTCAACGGCGGTGAAGCGCTCGGCGGCAGCCGCGCAGGTGCACGACCTCCTGCGGACCCATGGCGCCGTGTTCTTTGTGGATCTCCTGCGCCTTGGAGGCCTGGAGCGCAACGCGGCGGAGGCGGGGCTCCGGGAACTGATCGCCGCGGGACTCGTCAACGGTGACGGCTATGCCGGGTTGCGCACGCTGCTGCTGCCGGCGGCCCGGCGGCGCGCCCCGGAATGGCGGCGCCAGGGGCACGAAAATCTCCCCGGCCGCTGGTCCCTGGTGATGCCGCAACTGGCCCCGTTACCCGGGGCGGGGGACGACCCGAAGCGGCGCCGGGCCGCCGTCGAGCACGTGGCGCTGGTGCTCCTCGAGCGCTACGGCGTGGTGTTTCGCTCCGTGCTGCAGCGGGAGGCCCGGTTTCTGCCGCCCTGGCGGGAGCTGGCCCAGGCCTGGCGGCGCCTGGAGGCCCGGGGCAAGATCCGGGGCGGCCGCTTCGTGGCGAGCTTCGGTGGCGAGCAGTTCGCCCTGCCTGAGGCGATTGACTATCTGCGGGGGGTTCGCCACGCCGGCAACCAGGATGTGGAGGTCGTGGTGTCGGCCGCCGATCCCCTGAACCTGAGCGGCATCGTCACTCCCGGGGACAAGGTGCCGGCACTGCTCCGGAATCGGTTGCACTACCGCAACGGGATTCCCGTCGGCGCCTGGCTGCGGGGCGACTATGTGCACCTTGTAGGAGCGCCGACCGGCGCGATCCCGGAGGAAATGGGGACAGAAATGGGGACATGCCTCATTTCGGTTCCCAGTTCACGAACTTCCAGTTAACGTCCCCGAAATGAGGCATGTCCCCATTTTCTACCAGGGAATCTTGGTGCCCTTGTAGTCGAAGAACGCGCCGGACTTGTCCGGCGTGTAGCTCTCGATGACCACAATCACCTTCTCCGCTGACTCCTGGGCGGTAATCATGGGAATCGGCAGTTTCTTGGAGAAGCCCGTATCGACGATGCCCGGATTGATCAGGCCGAAGATGAGTGCCTTGCGCGCCGGGTCCGGATCCCGCTTTACTTCCTTCGAGAGCGTGCGCATCGCCATGTTCAGTGCGGCCTTGCTGCTGCGGTAGAAGACCTGGCCCGGGAAGGTCATCTCTATCGAGCCAACAGCGCTGGAGATGTTCATGATCTTCTTTTGCTGGCTGGCCGCCACGTTGTCCATGAAGGCCTCGACCATGCGCATCGGGCCTTCCCAGTTCACCGCCATGATGTCGTCAAAGGTGTCGAAATCGTAGGTGCCGTACTTCTGGGCGTCGATGTCTCCCAGGATGCCGGCATTGTTGATCAGCACATCGATGGGCTGTCCCTTGTACCGCGCGGCCAGGGCTTTCACGCTCCGGTCGCTGGTGACATCGAGCTTCTCGATCCGGACATTGGGGCTCTCCGCGGCCAGTTTCTTCAGGTCCGCCGCATCCCGGGGGGAGCGGGCGGTGGCAATGACCGTCCAGCCCTTCCCGGCGTACTGCCGGGCCAGTTCATAGCCGATACCCCGGTTGGCACCGGTGATCAGGACGGTGGAGGGACCCTCCGATGCGATGGCTGGCGCCAGGGCAAGGACAGACAGAAGAATAACGGCCAAGCCGGAGTACCAGCGCATGAAAAACCTTTCCAAAACAGCCCTGTGAGCCGTAGGCTAGCAGGCTGCAATCAACGAGGCCATGCTTCGCCAGAGGTGGCCGTTCAGTTTCAGGAGTTCACGCCATGTCTGCCAGTCTCATGCCCGCCAGCAACCTGCTGGCCGATCTCACCCGCATCGTCGGCACCGTCCATGTGCTCACCAGCGACGTGGATCGGGAGTTCTACGCGATGGACGTCTATAACCAGCTCAAGTTGCCGCTGGCCGTCATCCAGCCCGGGACTGTCGGGGAGCTGCAGCAGGTGGTGCGCACGGCGACGAGTCAGGGCGTGGCCGTGGTCCCCCGGGGTGGCGGGGCGTCCTACACCGACGGCTATCTGCCGACGGTGAGCAATTCCATTTTGCTCGACACCTCGCGCCTGAATCGCGTGGTCGAACTCAACGAGGGCGATATGTACGTCACCGTCGAGCCCGGCATCACCTGGAACGACCTGTGGCAGACGCTGAAAGCCAAAGGCCTCCGGACAACGTTCTGGGGTCCCTTCTCCGGCATCAAGGCGACGGTTGGCGGCTCCATGTCCCAGAACAGCGCGAGCCTGGGCTCCGGCAACTACGGTGTCTCTGCCGACGCGGTCCTGGCCTTTGAAGTGGTGCTGGCGAGTGGCGAGATCCTGAAGACGGGTTCCCGTGCAGCGGCGAACGGCGCGCCGTTCTTCCGCTGGTACGGACCGGACCTGACCGGCCTGTTCACTGGCGATGCGGGCGCCCTGGGCGTGAAGGCGCGCATCACGCTCCGGCTCATCAAGACCGTGCCGTTCTTCGGTGCGGCGTCCTTCGGTTTCGACGACTTCGACGCCATGTCCCGGGGCATGGCCGCAGCCGCCCGGGAAGGCGTAGTGGCCGATAACTTCGGCCTCGACCCCAAACTGCAGCAGGGCCAGCTCAGCAGTACGGATGCCAGCGATGCCATTGGCGCCGCCTGGGCCGTGGCGAAGACCGCACGCAATCCCATTGAGGCGGGCTGGCGACTGCTGAAAATGGCGGCGGCGGGCAAGCGCTTCCTGGCCGGCCACAACTACTCCGCCCACTACACCGTAGAGGGTGTGTGCCAGGCAGAGGTGAACGCCAAGCTCGCCCTGCTGCGCGGGGCGATGGAGGGCATTGGCACGGAAACAGCGAATACGATTCCGACGGTGATCCGGGCCATGCCCTTCATTCCGCTCTACCCGATCCTTGGGCCAAAGGGTGAGCGCTGGGTGCCCCAGCACGGGCTGATGCCCTTCTCGAAAATGGCCGAGTTCCACCAGAAACTGCAGAAGCTCTACACCGACAATGCCGAGCGCATGCGCAAGGCGAAGGTGGACAAGGGCACGATGTACATGACGATCAACACCCACGTCTTCCTCTACGAGCCGGTGTTCTACTGGGAAGACAGCCGGACGAATTTCCACAAGCGCTTCCTGCCCAAGGAGTACCTGGACATTCTTCCCGAGTATCCGGAGAACCCGGAGGGGAGGGCCCTGGTCCGCGAGCTGCGCCAGAAAATCAACGAGATCTTCGCCTCGGTGGGCGCCGTGCACATGCAGGTGGGCAAGAGCTATCCCTACATGCAGGGGCGGGATACGGAAGCAGCCCGCGTGCTGCGCGACCTGAAGAAGAGCGTCGACCCGCAGAACCTGATGAACCCCGGGGCGCTGGGTCTGTAGGAGCGCCTTTAGGCGCGACTGCCACGAGACCCGTCCGCGGGATCGCGGCTAGAGCTGCTCCCGCATTGTGGGTCCGCGGAAGGTCGCCCTGCGCAGCAGCATGTCCTGCCCCAGATTTGGCTGCTTCAGCCCGGCATTGCTGAAGTGCCGCCACTCCAGGGACCAGCGCTCGCCGAGGCGCAGTCCCGCGGACAGTGAAAAGGTGAGTGGTGAGGACACGAAGGCATTCGTGTCGGTGTTCGCCCCGATGCCGAAGCCCAGCAGCGGTTTAAGCGTCGCGTCCGGGCGGAACGCAAAGCGCCGCTGGACGCTCAGGTAGCCGTAGCTGTCCACGGACCGGGTGGCCGTCCAGGCCTGAGTCACACACACGGGTCCCGCGCTGCCAGCAGTGCAGGTGTCCTGCAGGACGCGGCCGTTGACCTGCTGTGCCGAGACGTAGCCGACCGCTGTTTCCCAGCGCGTGGTTGAGCGGGAGATCTCCAGAGCAGTGCCGTCCGACCGCGTCGGGCCGGCGGCGAGTTGCCAGGTGGCGGCCGGGGTGGGTTGGGGACATAAGGGGTCGCGGCGCGGGTGCCGCATTAGCGCCGTTGCAGGTGCGCCCGGAGCCACGCCGCAAAGGCAGCTTCCTCAATCTCGCCGCTGGCGACGCCGAGCATGGCGAGGGTCGCCGCGGCCTGGGTCGCGACCAGACGATGGCCGTTCAGTGCCAGAAAAATGCCCACGGCCAGAAACGCGGCCCGCTTGTTGCCGTCCACGAAGGGATGGTTCTTGGCCAACCCCACTCCGTAAGCAGCGGCCAGGTCCGCAAGATCCGGCTGGCCATAGACTTCCAGATGCTGGGGCCTCGCCAGGGCTGACTCGAGCAGCCCCTCGTCGCGCAGGCCCGCCGATCCGCCATGCTCAGAGAGACTTTCGTCGTGGAGCAGGCACAACGCCGGCTTGTCGATCCAGCGCCAGCTGCTCATTTGGCGAGCTGGTGGAAGGTATCCCGGTACTCGTGCATAAACTCTCGCCCGGCCGCAATCTGCGCGTCGACGTCCGGGTCATAGGGAGTCAGGGTTATCCCGTTCGTGGCTGCAGTGACGAAGAGCGTATCGCCCTTCTCCACCTTGAGCTTTGCGAGCACTTCCTTGGGCAGGATCACGCCGACGGAATTGCCGATCTGGGTGAGCTTTAGGGTTGTCATGTCAGCCCCTGAGAGTAGTTATAACAAAAGTTATACTAGCCAGCCCCGCCGGGCATTGCAAGCGGCCAGGTGTCAAGAAAGATAAGGCCGCGTCAGGTCCTCGGAAACCGTCCAGAGCTTCGCCGCCAGTTCATCGTTCTCCATGTTGCCGCCCGGGAGGAACGGGTTGCAGTCCTTGAAGAAGTAGCCACTGACGCCGGCGAGTCCCGGCCAGGTCGCGAGGTAAACCTGGGTGGCGGCCCCCGCTTCGACGCTCTTCATGAAGGTCCAGCCCAGCAGCTTGGCGGTCACGATCTGGTACCAGGGCAGGTACCGTCCCAGATTGGTCATGATCACCCCGGGCTGCAGGGCATTGGCGGTGACCTGCGTGCCCTCCAGGCGGCGGGCCAGCTCGCGAACGAAGAGGTAGTTCGCCAGCTTCGACTGACCGTAGGCCTTGCGGGGCTCGTAGTCCCGGGCGCCGGACAGGTTGTCGAACTCGATGCCGGCAGCCGGAGCCTGCTTGTAGGCCCCGCTGGCCACGACGACGACGCGCCCCTGGCGCGCCGCTGTCAGCTGGGGGAGCAGCCGCTGGGTCAGCAGGAAGTGGCCCAGATGATTGGTGACGAAATGCCGCTCAATGCCGTTGATCATTTCCGCCGTGGGCACTTCCATGACGCCCGCATTGCACAGCAGGATGTCGAGGTTCTCACTCAGGCCGGCCACCTGCGTCGCGCAGGCGACCACGGAGTCGAAGTCCGTCAGCTCCAGCGCCACCGGGGTGGTGCGTCCCTTGACCGAGGCGCAGGCCTCCGTGGCCTTTGCCAGCGTCCGGGCGGTGCCGATCACGTGGGCCCCGCGCAGGGCCAGCACCCGCATGCTTTCGTAGCCCAGTCCGGAGTTCGCGCCCGTGACCAGCGCCGTGGTGCCCGTCAGGTCGATGCCCGCCGTGACTTCCTCGGCAGTGGAGTCGGCATTGAAGGGCCCCAGGGGCACGCCGTCGGGCCGGATGATCTCGGCCCGTTCGCAGCCAGCCAGGGTGCCCGCCGTGGCCAGAGCGGCCCCGCCCAGCAGGAGTTCTCGCCGGTTCAGCGAGTAGCTCATGACAGCAGGTAGGGTTTGGTCAGTTCTGTGGACACCTGCCACAGCTGCGCGGCCAGCGCGTCGTTCTGCATCGGGCCCTCGGGGACCTCCGGGTTGCAGTCGGCGAAGTAGTAGCCGCTGACCGTGGCCAACGCTGGCGCCGTGGCCACGTAGCAGGTGGTGGCGGTGCCCGCCTCGACGCTCTTCATGAAGGTCCAGCCGATCAGTTTGGCCGCAACCTGCTGCCATTGGGGAAAGTTGCGGCCCAGGTTGGTCATGATGACGCCCGGGTGCACGGCGTTCGTGGTGGTCGTAGTCCCGGCCAGGTTCTTCGCCAGCTGCCGGACGTACAGGTAGTTCGCCAGCTTGGACTGGCCATACATCTTGTTGGGCTTGTAGTCCCGCTCGCCGGACAGGTTGTCGAACTCGATCCCAGCTTCCGGCGCCCACATATAGCCACTGCTGGAGAGCACGACCACGCGGCCCTGGGGAGCAGCCTGCACCTGGGGCAGCAGACGGTTGCCCACAATGAAGTGGCCCAGGTGGTTGGTGACGAACTGCTTCTCCAGGCCGTAGACCTGCTCGAGTTCCGGCAGGTTCATGATGCCCGCGTTCAGGATCAGCATGTCGATGGGTATGCCCAGGGCCCGCACCGCATCGGTGCCGGCAACGATGGACGGGAAGTCGGTCAGTTCGATGGCCACGGGAGTAGTTTTGCCCTGAATCCCCGCGCAGGCCTCCTGGGCCTTCTCAATTGTCCGGGCGGCGCAGATCACGTGAGCGCCATGGCCGGCCAGCACCCGCATGGTTTCCAGGCCGAGGCCGGAATTCCCGCCGGTAACCAGTGCGGTCTTGCCCGTCAGGTCGATACCCTGGGTCACCTCGTCGGCGGTGGACTTGGCGCCGAAGGGTCCGAGAGGGACGCCCTCGGGACGGATGATCGGCTTGTCTTCGTTGGGGCCGCAGGCGGCCAGGCTCATAGTGAGGGTCGCGCCGGCGAGCGCGGTGCCCCCGGCGAGCAGCTGGCGGCGGTTGATGGGGCTGTCGAGACGCTGCATGGGGTGCCTATCCTGGAAACTCAGCAATACCGGAGAGTGACTCTTTCTGACCCACGTTGTTCCGGGCCACGATGGTAGCGTCCGACAGGCGGACCTTCACGATGTCGCCGGTAAAAAAATTGCCGATCACCGCGAACTGACCGTCGGGCGAGGAATTGACGGCGGCCCAGCCCATGCCCTCCAGCGGGTAATTTCGCAGTACAGCACCCGTCTTCGGGTCCATCACCAGAAAACCCCTGGCCGTGCTGATCAGCAGCCGGCCGTCCGGCGTGGCGTTCATCACGAGCACCATCGGCACGTCCGGGTTGTTCTCGAAGTTCGCCAGGTCCGGCAACTGCTGCTGTTTCTTCAGGTCGTACTGCAGCACCCGCTTGCCGGTCTCGGAGACGAAGATCATCCGGGTGTCGTTGTCGGCGAGGACGGTACTGGTCACAGCCAGGAAGCCGAACATGCCGCCGTTGGCGACGGTGGCGTACTCCTGGATCAGCTTCCCGTCGGCGTGGTGGCGGAACACGTGGCCGTCGCCGATCACGTCCCGGCCCGGCAGCAGGCGGAACTTGGTGGTCACCGCGGGATGCCCCGTCTGGGTGCCCATCATGTGCTCGCCAAAGTAGAGGCTACCGTCCTGGCCAAAGGTGACACTCGAGTACATGCGGTCGGAAAAGGTCCGCACCGGCTTCTGCACACCGGTCGGGGCAATCTCCACCACGGTGGGCGTGAGCTGGGAGAAGGCCCACAGGGTCCGGTCCGGCGCAAAGGTCAGGCCGCCGACCTTGTGCCGGGTACCCTTCAGGTACAGCTCGCCCTTCAGCTGCAGGTTCTCGTCGTACTGGATGATTCTGCCCGTCCCACCGTGGTCATCGGTGGGGTTGTCCATGATCGTGGCGGCCACGAGGATGTCGCCCTTCGCGAAGGGCTTGACGGTACTGACGTATTTGTCCGTGTCGGCGTGCAGGCTCACGGTGAACAGCAGCAGGCCTGCTGCAATTGGTTTTGTCAGACGGATCATGGTCGCTCCCGGTCTACTCAGTAGTGTCGATGCTGCCGCCTGAGTTGTCGCCGATCAGGCCGCTTGCTGCTGTGGCGTACACATTGCGCACCGCGCCGTTGTTGCGGCCGATCAGGCCGCCGACGGCTTCCTTGCCGGTCACCACTCCCGTGGCAAAGCTGTTGCGCACCCGGCTCTGGGAATTGAAGCCCACGAGGCCGCCCACGTTGGTGCCCGTGCCCTGGACGTTGGCAGTGGCAAAGCTGTTCTCCACCAGGGCATCGGTGTTGACGCCGACCAGCCCGCCCACGTTGTCGGCCCCGGCGACGACCCCGGTAGCACGGCTGTTCAGTATCTTGCCGGTCGTGCTGAGGCCCACGAGCCCGCCCACGCCCTTGCCCGCCGTTACCCGCACGTCCGCGGAGCTGTCCCGGACGATGCCGTTCATGTCCCCTGCCAGCCCGCCAATGGCAGCCTGCCCGGACACGTCCCCGCGCACGTGGCAGTTGACCACCTGGCCCGCATGGCCACCGACGAGCCCGCCTGAGGCCAGCCGCCCGACGACCTTCACGCTGGCCTGGCAGTCCGCGATGTAGCCGAAGTTGGCCCCCACCAGCGCGCCGGTGCCGCCCTTGCCCGTGACGCTGGCGTTCTCCAGGGTCAGGTTGCGCACCACGCCGGTCTTCGCGAGGGTGCCGAACAGGCCAACCCCGCCTGCTGCCGGCAGGTTGATGGTGAGGTTGCGCAGCGTGTGGCCATTGCCGTCCAGCGCACCGGCAAAGCCGTACTTGTCCCGGGCCACCATGCAGTTGTTCCCGGCGCCGCAGTTGCCCACCGGGGTCCAGTTGGCGATGGTGCCCAGATCCAGGTCCTGCACCAGTTCGTAGCGGCGCGCGTTGCGGGTGGCCAGGTCGAGGCCGGTGGCCAGCGTCTGGATGGCCTGCAGCTGCTCCGCGCTGCAGATGCCGTACCAGCCGTCCCCGTCCGCATCCCGGGCAAATTCGCCGGCGTCTTTTGGCGCGGCATCGAAGGCGTCGGCCAGGCCGTCGCCGTCCCGGTCCCGGTCTTTGGAGCCCTTGGCCGGGCAGCCGGCCAGTTCCACGGGAGAGGGTGACGGAGCCCTGACGTCAGCGACCGAGCCGGCTGCCGCGATGCTGCTGAGACTCGCTGTGATCCCGCCACCGGCTGTCGGCTGTACGCCAGCCGGGCGGCTGCCGCCAGTGCCACCCGTGAGGCCCTTCTGCGCGGCGAAATACGCGGCCACGTCCTCGAGTTGTTGCCGGGTGAGGGTCTGCACGGCGCCGCCCATGATGGAGTCTGCCCGGGTGCCAGTCTGGTAGGCGAGCAGCGCCTGGACGAGGTACTCCTGGTGCTGGCCGCCGAGGATCGGAAAGGCGGGCGAGGGGCTGCTGCCGTCCGGGCCGTGACAGGCCGAGCAGGCCGCGGCGACGCCACGGCCCCGTTCCGCGTCACCAGCAGCCTGGGCAAGGCCCGTAGCGGCCGCGAGGACAACAAGAGCCAGCAGGAGTGTTTTCATGGCTCTGAGCTACTGCGCGTTGGCGCGGTCAAACTTTTCCTTGGCTTCCTTGGCGAGCTTCTCGAAATCGGCGTTCTTGCCGAACTGGAGCTGCTGATCGGTATACATACCCACCGCCGCGCCGAGGTATTTGCTGGAGCGGGCTTGCTCCAGGACGAAGGCCCCGAAGTCCGCGTAGCTCAGCATCGTGCCCTTGGGTGAGTTGGCGTTCACCGACAACTTGAAGTTCTTGCGGGCCGGTTCTTCCACGAGGAACGGCGGCCGGAAAATCACGTACTCCAGGCCGCTGGCGCGGACCAGGCCTTCCATGTCCTTCATGTTCTTGTAGAGGTAGCGGGACTTCCACAGCCAGTTGAGCCGGAAGTCCCCCGGGGCGGGCTTCACCAGCGGGAACTCGTCCTCAACGCCCAGGGAACTCGCCACCAGGAGGCGCCGGTTACCCTTGTTCTTCATCGCCGCGATGATATTGGCCGTCCCGGCGGTGAAGAGGTCGAAGGTGGCGGGCGTTTCGGCCGTATCCGTGGGGTCCACCCGGGGGCCGACCATGGAGACCACGACCTCGGTGCCGGTCATGGCGGCCTCCAGGGATGCCAGGTCGTAGACGTCACCCTTCAGGACCTTCAGGTGCGGATCCCTGAGCGCCACATCTTCGGGCCGTCGTGCGACCCCGGTGACCGTGTAGCCCGCTGCCAGGGCCTGCCGGATGATTTCCGTGGAACTCTTGGCGGTGGCACCGATGACGACCAGGCCCGGCGCCGCCGGGTTGGTTGCCGCGATTCCGGGACTGGCCATTGTCCCCAGCGCCAGCAGGCCTGCAACCAGGGCTCTCAGATGCATGACGGGAGCTCCGTGTGATCCGGCAAATGCCAGTGCTACTGTAGTCCGCAGCCCACTGCTTTGCACCATTGAAGGAGCCTCCACCCATGTCCAACCCCCGCCCGCGGCCGGCCCCCTGGTCCCTGCGCTCCGGTCTGGCTGGCTTCGTCGCCGGCGCGTTGCTCATCCCCGCCCTGACGAGCGTTGCCGAGCAAACCTACACCTGGGGCGAGCAGTACCGGACCATTCCCGCCCGGTACCAGAAGATGATCGACGACTCGGAGCTCGCCTTCACAAAGCGCGATGTCGCCGCGTCCGGGGCCGCGATGACCGAGGACTTCAGCTGGTACACGGTGAAGGAGGACGGGCCGAAGGAGATGGTCCGGGGCCGGGAAGCCACCATGGCCCGCCTCAGGATATTCTTCGAGTCGCCCATGTGGACCACGAACGACTCGGAGGTGCACCGCCTCGGGATGGTGGGCAACACGCTGGTGCAGGTGGAGATCGACACCCTGCAGATGAACGGCAAGCCCGTGCGCCAGACCTCGCTGCACGTCTACGAGTTCAGGGACGGCAAGCGCTGGCGGGAGTTCGCCTTCTACCCGACCGACCTGTAGGAGCGCCGACCGGCGCGATCCCGCCTGGTTCAGGCTTGCTCTCAATTTCATATTTCCATTATCATGGAATTATGAAAACTTCAGAAGTGAGCAGTGCCTTGTCTGCGCTGGCTCACGAAAAGCGTCTCGAAATCTTCCGTCTGCTCGTCAAGCGCGGGCCGGACGGCTTCGCTGCCGGTGTGATCGCTGAAAAGCTTGGCCTGCCTGCAGCGACGCTGTCCTTTCATATCAAGGAGCTGGATCGGGCCGGACTGGTAGCAGCCCGTCAGGACGGCCGCTTCATTCACTACTCCGCCAACTTCGCTGTGATGCGTGCCCTCATCGGCTTTCTCACGGATAACTGTTGCAGCCTTGCCGAGTCTGCGCGCGCGACGAACTGTTCTCCCCTTACGCAGCCGGTCCGCCGGAAGAGGGCCTGACCAATGACCGACCGTCCGTACCACGTTCTCTTTCTCTGCACCGGCAACTCGGCCCGCAGCATCCTGGCCGAGGCCCTGATCAATCACTGGGGCAAGGGCCGCTTTGTGGGCTACAGCGCCGGCAGCCGGCCGTCGGGGCGCGTCAATCCCATCTCCCTGGAGTTGCTGCAGCATATGCAGTTGCCGACCGAGGGCCTGCGCAGCAAGAGCTGGGACGAGTTCGCCGCCGCAGGCGCTCCGGAGCTGGATTTCGTCTTCACCGTCTGTGACAACGCTGCGGGCGAGCAGTGCCCCTTCTGGCCCGGGCAGCCGATGACGGCCCATTGGGGCGTCGAGGATCCGGCGGCCGTGGAGGGGACCGATACCGAGAAGTGGCTGGCCTTTCGCCAGGCGTTCCGCGAACTGGAGAACCGGATCAAAATCTTCGTGAGCCTGAAGTTCAATTCCCTCGACCGGCTGTCGCTACAAAACCGGCTGCAGGAGATTGGCAAGACGCGGGTTGATGAAGCCTGAGTACATTGCCGAGTTCATTGCCGAGTTCTGCGGCACCGCGCTGCTGCTGGCCCTGGTGGTCGGCTCCGGGATCATGGGCGACCGGCTCGCGGTTGGGAACGACGCGCTGGCCCTTCTGGCCAACAGTCTGGCCACGGGCGCCGGGCTCTATGTGCTTATCCTGACGCTGGGGCCGGTTTCCGGCGCCCAGTTCAATCCTGCGGTGAGTGTGCTGTTGGCCTGGCGCGGGGCACAGACCTGGAGCATTGCTGGCGGGTATGTCGTCGCCCAGTTCAGCGGGGCTGTGTTGGGCGTGCTGCTGGCGCATGCCATGTTCGGGGAGGAACTCCTGCAGGTGTCGACCCACGTTCGCGCGGGTCCCGCCCAGTGGCTGAGCGAGGTCGTGGCGACAGGGGGGCTGCTCGGGGTGATCCTGCTCTGTCTGCGGCACCAGCCAGCCGCGCTGCCCCAGGCAGTAGGGCTGTACATCATGGCGGCCTACTGGTTCACGGCGTCCACCTCTTTCGCCAACCCGGCGGTCACGGTGGCCCGCGCGCTGACGGACACATTTGCGGGGATTGCGCCGGCGAGTGTGCCGGGGTTTATCGGCGCTCAGATGGTGGCGGTTGGAGTGGTGGCGTTGTTTGCCAGGGGTCGCGGCCCGGATCGCGGCTGAAGCCGCTCCTACGGGGGCTTCTTGCCCACCGAGAAGTCGATGCCCTGGGCTAGAGGCAGCGTTGAACCATAGTTGATCGTGACCGTCTGCCGGCGCATGTAGGCCTTCCAGGCATCAGAGCCGGCCTCCCGGCCACCGCCGGTTTCTTTCTCGCCGCCAAAGGCGCCGCCGATCTCGGCGCCGGAGGTCCCGATGTTCACGTTGGCGATGCCGCAGTCACTGCCGGTGTGGCTGAGAAACCGTTCCGCGTTCTGCAGGCGGTCGGTGAAGATGGCTGACGACAGGCCCTGGGGCACGCCGTTCTGCTTGGCGATAGCGTCGTCAAGATCCGCGCAGGGAATCACATAGAGAATCGGCGCAAAGGTCTCGTGCTGGACCACGGGCCACTCGTTCTCGGCGAGCACGATGGTGGGCTCCACGAAGTTGCCGGGGCCCTGGCGCACTTTTCCCCCGCAGAGCACCCGGGCCCCCTGGGTTTCCAGTTCCTTCAGCACCTGTTGATAGCGCTCCACCGCCACCGGGTCGATCAGCGGGCCCATCAGGGTTCCCGGTTTCAGGGGGTCGCCGATGGGCACCTGCTGGTAGGCCGCGACGAGCCGGGCGGTGAGTTCAGCCAGCCGGCTCTGGTGCACCAGCAGCCGGCGCGTGGACGTGCAGCGCTGGCCGGCCGTGCCGACGGCGCCGAAGAGAATGGCGGGTATCGCCAGGTCGAGGTTGGCATGCTCGTCGACGATGATCGCGTTGTTGCCGCCGAGTTCCAGCAGGCAGCGGCCGAAGCGCCGGGCCACCCGGCTGGCCACGCCGCCACCCACGGCGGAGGAGCCTGTGAAGGACACGAGGTCCACCCGGGGGTCATCCACAAAGCGGGTGGCGAGGGCGACATCGGCCGTGTTGAAAAGGAAGAACGCCGGCGGAAAGTTGTGAGCTTCCAGGGCTGCATTGCACAGGCGCTGCACCGCCACGCTGGTCAGCGGTGCTTTCGGCGACGGTTTCCACACGGACACGTTGCCGCACACGGCGGCGATGAACGCATTCCAGGACCAGACCGCCACCGGGAAATTGAAGGCGCTGATGATTCCCACCACGCCCACCGGGTGCCACTGTTCATAAAGCCTGTGTTGGGGCCGCTCGGAGGGCAGGGTGCTGCCGCCGAGCATGCGGGACAGGCCAACCGCGTAGTCGGCGATGTCGATCATCTCCTGGACTTCGCCGTCGCCCTCAGCCTTGATCTTGCCGACCTCGAGCGTGACCAGGCTGCCGAGCGCGTGCTTGTGCTGGCGCAGGGCCTCGGCGATCAGGCGCACCGCTTCGCCCCGGCGCGGGGCGGGCAGGGCGCGCCAGGCCGCCCCGGCAATCCGGGCGCTGCTGATGACCTGCTCGTAGTCCTGCTCATTGGCAGTAGCCACGCTGGCAACTTCACCGCCGGTGGCCGGGTTCAGTGAGGCAAGCCGCTCCCGCCCCTTGGTCGGGTGCCAGCCCGAAGCCGACCAGACGCCGGGATTCAGTTCCGCGAGGCCCAGAGCGTCGAGGATCTCACGCACGGCCGTGCCCCTTTACCCGCTGCTGCCCGCGACTCCCGGCCGCGATCACCCGGGCCGACACGTCCTTGCCGGCCCCGTCGCTGTAGAAGCGCCCGAAGCGGTTGGCCAGCACGTCGTTCAGCGGGAACTGCTCCTGCCGGACGAAGCCCCGGTACTGTTCCGGGTGGCGCAGCACCAGATCGAGCACCGCGCAGATGCCGCCGGCCGTCGTGATCTGGATGGCGGACCACAGGCGGCCGCCGATAACCTGGGGGTAGATCTTGTTCACGTAGTTTTCTTCCCGCAGCTCGCCTTCCTGGAGGCCGGTAACCGCGGCATAGACGATCACCACATCCTGCAGGGTCTGGGGCACCGAATTCTCGAGAATACGCTTCAGGGTGCCCCGATCCTGATTCAGCTTGAGGCCGTTCATGAGCAGGCGCATCTGCTCGCAGTGACCGGGATAGCGCATGGTCTTGTAGTCCATGGACTCCACGCCAGAGCCAAAGCTGTCCGCGAGCGAACCCAGACCGCCAGAGGTGTTGAACGCCTCATACAGCGTGCCGTCGATCTCGATCTCCTCGAGACCTTCCAGCGGCTGCACATTCTGCGTCTCGCCATTCACGATGCTCCGGCACAGGTTCCCGTACTCGTTGATGAGCCCCTCGGTAGACCAGGTAAGCGAGTACTTGAGGACATTGTTCGGGTGCTGGGGCAGGGCGCCGACCCGCAGCTTCACGGTGCGGATGCTCTGGAAATGCCGGATCAGTTCGGCGGCGGCAATGCTGATGAAGCCGGGCGCGAGGCCGCACTGGGGGGCGAAGGCGGTGGGCGCGTCGGCGGCGATGCCCAGGACGGCCGTGGCCGAGCGCACGTCTTCCGTCAGGTCGAAGTAATGGGTGCCCTTGCTCCGGGCGGCCCGGGCCACGAGTTCATTGCAGTAGTAGGGGAGGCTGGAGACGACGGCGTCGATGCGGTGGCTGACCAGGGCAGCCTCTATATCGGCCAGCCGGGTGGCATCCAGGTCGAGGGGGTGAATGCCGCCACTGCCGGTGCCTACCTGCTGATGAGCGGCAGCCACCTCGGCCGCGGCGCCCGGGCGCGAGTCAGCGAGCGTGACCGCGTAGCCGCCGGACTCCTCGAGTAACCCGGCGATCAATGAACCGATCTTGCCGGCGCCCAGTACCAGTACGCGATGCATGGCGACTCCTCGTTCCGGATATGGCAGAGTGCCTGAAAAATTGGCCCACCGCCGCAAAAACTGGTGCTTCATGAGCTCTGTTGGCCCTGTCTCCCGCCGTTCCTTCACCCTGGGTGCCCTGAATATCGGTACCGGGCTCCTGGCGCTGGGAGCGGCTAGTGAGGCGTTACCGGGGGTGGCGGGCGCGCCGCCGCCCGGCGTGCCGAATCTCGCCCTGCCGGCCAACAACCTGCGGGCGCTGGTCCGGATGACGGCCAGCCTGCAGGAGCGGGATGTGCCCTGGTGGTACGACGGCACGATCTTTGGCGTCGTGCCCGGCGAGAACCCCCGCCCGCTGTTCAAATTCGAGGGGATGGAGCTGTACTGGATGCAGCACCTGCCCGGCGGCGCTTACGAACTGACGGGCAACACGGTCACCTTCTTTCGTGACGTGACTACCGGGGAGATGTTGTCCGAGTTTCGCAATCCCTACACCAAGGCTGTCAATCCGGTCCCGCCGGCGATCCAGGGCGGCGGACCCGGTCGGGGCTTCAACTACTCCGTCAAGGGCATTCGTTTCACGCGCTTGCTGGATCAGTTGCCGGAAGACCCGCTCGTGCTGGACTGGACCTTTGCCCGGGACATGGTCTGGCTGCACAACTGGACGCGCTACCCGCCGGGACTGCCGCCACCGCGCTGGCAGCAGCAGACCATGTTCGCCAGCCAGAAGGATTTTCTCGACGAGAAGCTGGACAGCGTCCCCGTCGTCTTCGGTTCCACCGTGCACATGCCCTGGCTCAAGTGGCTCGACATGGGCGATCGTCCCGGCCATCTGGTGTGGCACGCCGGGGGGGCCAAGCTGAAGTCCATCGACGAACTGCCGGCCGAGTATCGCCGGCGGGCCGAGAAGGAGTACCCGGCGCTGCTCTCGGCCGATCCGGCGAAAGCGGCCGACCGGGTGTTGCCGCCCAAGATCGGGTGATTGCTTCTACAATAGCTGCATGCAGAGCTTCATCCTTAATGGTGCAGCCGTCCAGGTCGACGCCCCGGACGACATGCCGCTCCTCTGGGTCCTGCGGGACAAGCTGGGTCTCACCGGCACCAAGTTCGGCTGTGGCCTGGCCCTGTGCGGGGCCTGCACCGTGCATATCGACGGCCTCGCCACCCGCTGCTGCGTGTTGCCCATCGCCGCCGTGGCCGGCAAGTCCGTCACCACCATCGAGGGCCTGGGCACCGAGGCCAGCCTGCATGCCGTGCAGCAGGCCTGGATTGACGAGCAGGTCCCCCAGTGCGGCTATTGCCAGCCCGGCATGATCATGGCGGTCGCCTCCTTCCTGAAGACCAACCCCGAACCGGACGACAGCGCCATCAATGCCGCCATCACCAACATCTGCCGGTGCGGCACTTATCCCCGCATCCGCAAGGCGATCCACCGGGCGGCGGCTGCGGTGCGTGCGTCGGGCACGTCGCCAGCGTAGTTCTTCTCAACCTTTGCCAATGCGAGTGATCACCATGCTGAATTCCCTTCGTGTCGCCCTGGCCGTCCTGGGTCTTGGCGTGCTGCTGTCGGCCTGTGCAGACGACGGGGCGCCTGCCGCCGCGCCATCCACTGCTGTGGTCTCACCGGCTGAATTCCAGGCACTGCTGGCGGCCGCGGATCCCGACAAGGGCCAGGTGCTGTTTCTCCAGTGCCGGGCTTGCCACAGTCTCGAGGCCGGCGGGGCCAACAAGGTGGGGCCCAATCTCCACGGCATCTTCGGCCGCAAGGCCGGCCTGGCGCCGGGCTATGCCTACTCGGAGGCCATCCTGCAGTCCAGCATCGTCTGGTCTGCGGCAACCCTCGATGAATGGCTCGCCCGCCCCAGTGATTTCCTCCCCGGCAACCGAATGGTGTTTGTCGGCATCCGCTCACCGGGCGACCGGGCCAACCTCATCGCCTATCTGCAGCGCGAAACCGGGGCCAAGCCGTAGCGCACCGGTCCTGTTGAGGTGCTAGGATCGGCCCCAAGAAAAGTCCAGAGTGAATGGACTGGATGAGGAGACGCGACCTGGACGATCGAGTGCAGGATCAGGCGACATTGCAGGCCCAGCGGCTGGTGAGCCTGGCGGAACATCCGCGCTTGACGACGACCGACCACCGGCTCCTCAAGCAGCTCGCCAGCCAGGCCTCGGAGGAGGCCCGGCGAAAATACTGGCCACAGATCTGGGGCAACTTCGCGGAGTTGTTTGATCCTCGCTGACCGGGACCCTTGCCGGTGAGGGTCAGGCGCGACCCCACATCCTCCCGCTAAGCGCAGAGATCGACTCTTCCGCGCCGGCATCCAGCCACCGGACGATCCCTGTAGTCGCGTCGGAGTAGCGCTGCGCCAGCGGTGGCGGCTGGTCCAGCCACGTCGCCACGTCGTTGCGGGACAGTCTCCTGGTCACTCTGCCGATCCCGAGTTGCTCCAGAGCCAGGGCGTTGGATTCCTGTTCCACGTGACCAGCGATGGGCTGCACCAGAATGCTGATCCCCAGATGCAGGCATTCGCTCGCCAGCGTAAAGCCGGCGTTGGCGATCACTCCGGCGCACTGGTCCAGTCCGGCGACGAAATGGCCGCGGGAGACTGGTCTGACCGTGACGTTCTGCTCTTTACGCTCTTCGTTCACCTGCGCGTAGACGTGGAAGCGCTGGCGGGGAAACTGCTTCAGCAGCGGCACCAGCCGGCCCAGGGGCTCGAAGCCCAGGTACACGAGGATCAGGTCCGGCTCCAGGGAGCTGCGGGTGAGTGCGCGGATCTCCGGAGCAACGGGTGGCGGCAGAACGGGGGCGCCAAAGGTATCCCAGTGGAAGCCCGCCGGGATGGACGCGGGTGCGAACCAGTCCAGCACGGCGCGAGTGATCACGTTGCCCCGTGCCCGCGGGACCTGGGGCCAGGCGAACGCATACTGGTGGCCGATGCCGACGCTGCGCAGACCGCGACGGCGCGCCATCCACGCTGTGATGGGCTCGAAGTCAGTGACGATCAGGTCAGGCTCGGGTGCAGCAGTGCGCAAGACGTCCCGGAGGAAGCGCAGAGGGCGAGCCTGCAGCCCGCTGCGGAGGTAACGAATCCGCCCGCCGTCGGCAACAAAGCCAAGTCCTGGTCTGGTAGTGAGTGGGGCACCGATGGGCGCGAGCCAGGACGCGGCCGGAGGCGGGCCGCTGAGCAGCACGTCGACCTGGTGACCCAGTTCCCGCAGCTGAAGGATGATGGGGGTCGAGCGGACCAGATGGCCGTGACCCGTGGTCTGGACCCCATAGAGAATGCGCATGGGGTGGCGCCCGTAGGAGCGCCTTCAGACGCGATCCGTTTCGCTCGCGCCGGTCGGCGCTCCTACGGCCGCTCCTGCGGGCGCTCCGGCAGCGACCCGGGACAACCGGTAACCCACGCCCCGGACCGTCTGGATACAGTCGTCGTGACCCGTGCCCCGCAGCGCCAGCCGCAGCCGGCGAATGTGCACGTCGACGGTCCGTTCATCCACATGGGCGTTGATGCGCCACACCCGGTCAACGATCTGGGCTCGGGACAGCACCCGCTCTGGCTGGGTCATGAACAGGTTCAGCATCTTGAATTCGATGGGTCCCAGATGCACCGGCGTTTCGGCGGCGGTCACCCGGAGGCTGCGCACGTCGAGACTGATGTTTTCGAAGCGCCGGACGTCCTGGTCCGGGGTGTCCCGGCTTCCGCCCGTGCGTCGGAGCACCGCCTGCACCCGCGCGAGCAGCTCGTCACGGCTAAAGGGTTTGATTACGTAATCGTCCGCGCCGGCCTTGAGGGCGGTAACCCGATCCACTTCATCGGCCTTGCCACTGACCATGATCACGGGGATCTCGGCGGTCGCCGCATCTGCCCGCCAGAGCCTCAGCAACTTGATGCCCTCCATGTCGGGCAGCTGCCAGTCGAGCAGGACGAGATCCGGTGGCTGCCGACTGGCCTCATCCAGGGCTGACAGGGCATCCGGGGTTTCGACGGTTTCGTAGCCGGCGCTGGAGAG
Source organism: Gammaproteobacteria bacterium (assembly GCA_031409515.1). GTDB lineage: Bacteria > Pseudomonadota > Gammaproteobacteria > Steroidobacterales > SHZI01. Next base: position 121,589 of record JANNXJ010000029.1, read on the forward strand.
CAGAAAGGACAGGAGGCTGCGCAGCGGTTTGTGGTCCTCGACGATGAGGATCTTGCGGACGGCGGTCATAGCGCGATGCCTATATTTATTGTCAATGCAACGTCTGACGTGGCCACGGGCAGCGCGCACCCGAACAGCAACGACTACAGCAGCGGTCCGTGAAAGTTTCATGGCGAAAATATGACGACTCTGTGAACGCTGGAGTCCGGCCTGATTAACGTGCGGCGCCCTTGTGTGGCGCTTTGTTCACGTCCGCGTCATGGCCGGGACGCGGGGCAGGCGTAGATTGCCGCCTGTCGCGTAAGGCTGAGAAACGCAAAGAGACGAAAAACCGGCGCGGCAAACAGGGCGGAAAGATTCGGCACGGACCAATCACCCGCTGCAAAGTAAATGCGAGAACAAGGAAAGAAATACATGCGATCAATGACCAAGAAAGTGGCGGCGATGTCCGCCCTGGCAATGCTGGGAGTGACGGGTGCACAGGCATCCATCCTTGCCGGCAGTGCTGCGGGTGGTTCCGAAGTCATCCTGTCGTTCGTTAACGCAGCTGGTGACTCGATCAGTCAGGACCTGGGCGAACAGGTCGCGGCGATCAATGCCGGCGATACCTATAACCTGAGCGCTTCTGTCCTCAGCTTCATCAGCGCTGCTGGTGGTGCTGCCAACGTGACGTACGGCATCGTTGCCGGCACCACCACAACCCGTAACTACCTGACGTCGTCGGGCAATGCAACATTCGTGGATGACGTGACAGTCGCCAACGGCGTCAAGAGCAACTGGCTGGGTTCAATCAACAACCTGGTAACAAACCTGAACCAGGGTGATGCCACCCCGACCTCAACCAACCTGGCCTACGGTCCGTTCGCGGCGGGTTCCGGCACGTCGAACTACCTGGACGGTGGTTACAACAACTGGTCGTCAGGTGACTTCGCCCTGGACAACCTGACGGCTGGCGACTCCACCTTGTACCTCTACAAGGTCGTCTTCGCCTCCGCCAACCTCGGCGCCGCCGCCATCACGAGCCTGAACGGGTTGTTCGCCAACCTGAACCTCTCGGCCAGCCAGTTGCAGATTGGGCCAGTTTCCGTGGTTCCGGTGCCGGCTGCCGTGTGGCTGCTGGGCAGCGCCCTCGGCCTGCTGAGCGTTGTTCGCCGCCGCGTCGCGACGGCCGCCTAGGCCACATCCTGTACTGATTCACTCGGTTATTCATCTTAATCAAAACGGAGAACTGCTAATGCAACCGACCATCAAGCAAGTCAGCGGTACGCTGGCCGTGGCGCTAGCCGGCCTGCTCGCCGGCACCGCCCAGGCCGCGATACCTGCCGTGAGCGCCAGCTTCTATATCTCGGGCGCGTCTGCTGCCCGTGCCATCCCGCCGGCGATCGCGACCGAACTGTGTGATCCGGCAGTGAACGATCGCGCCGACTACATTGATAGCGCCTCGTCCATCAACTACCGCGTCAACGTCTGCACCCTGAAAAACACCGTCGACGTTCCCACCTCCATTCGCGGCCTGAAGGTCGCGTTCTTCTCCCGGTCCCAGGGCGGCACGCTGTTCGGCATCCGGGGTATCGCCATTCCCCAGGCCATCAAGTTCATCGACGGCAGCACCTGCCCCGTGGATGATGGCATCCCAGGAGATCAGATTTGCGCCACGCTGACCGCCGACGCCGACTACACCATTCCCGATGGTGTCGGCGATGGGAAGGTTCCGGATTTTGGTCTTTCTGACGAAGAGCCGGTCTTTGGCTGCGAAGTGGCCAAGGAAAATGGCCCGATCCAGTGCACGGTGGCGGAAGTTGCTGCGCTCAAGACGGCAAAGGTCACGGCAGCACCGGTCTATCAGCTGCCCTGGACCATCCAGGCGGGTGACCAGCTGGCTACCGAACTCGGCGGCAACATCTCCTCCGTCGTCCTGGCGGGTATCTTCTCCGGTAACTATCAGTCTGTTGCCGACATCAAGTCGGCCATGGGCGTTGCCCCGCTCGTGGGTGACGATACGGAAGGCCTCAAGGTCTGCCGCCGGACCAATACGTCCGGCACCCAGGCGGGCCATTCCCACCTGTGGCTCGGCAGCGCCTACTGCGGCACCAGCACGAAGGTTGCTTCTTTTATTGATGCGACGTTCGATGACAACAACGGGGCCAACGGCTATCCGGCCAACTACACCGTTGTTGAGAACAGTTCTTCCAGTAACGTCGAGAACTGTGTCGTGAGTGTCGTGGCGGATCGCGGTCGGTCAATCGGCATCAACTCCCTGGAGAACGCGCCGAAGCCGGGTGGTGCCAACCTCTCGATCGATGGCATCGTGCCCAGCCAGCAGACTGCAGCACTGGGTACGTATCGCTGGTACGCGGAGTCCACCCTGAACTCCAACAGCGACACGATCAATAACGTCGCGGCGCTGAACGACTTCATCAATGCTGACCTGACCGCCCGGGCGACGACCACCCAGCGGAGCCAGTTCCGGACCCTGTTCCTTGCCAACGTGCGCAACCCGGCAAAGATCGTGGCCTCGGGCCTGAATGGCATCAACGCGCTGCCGGGCTTCGGTACCCCCACGGACCCCTTCGTCGCTGCCACGCCGGTGGGCTGGACGAGCAAGTTCGTAGGCCAGGGCGGCAGCAACTGCAAGGCCCCGCTGCCGGTCTTCCCGTAAGTCTCACTACGTCGTGCCCAGCGATGTCTCGATACCGGCCGGCGCCCGAAAGGGCGCCGGCTCTTTTTGGTTCAGGCACCCACAGTCAGTCCATTTGTGACGTTTCCTTCACAGAAGTGTCACAGAAGTTCCCCAATGGGCCAGTAGCCTGTGGTCAGCCACAAAGGCCCATCCAAGAAAACCGACCACCCAAGAAAACAGATAAGGAATCGAATTCATGAACAAGCACTTCAAGGGGCTGGCGGCCCTGTCCACCCTGGCGATGCTGGGAGTTACGGGTGCGGAGGCATCCATCATCGCTGCCAATGCCGCGGGCGGTTCCGAGGCCGTGCTGTCCTTCGTTAACGTGGCGGGTGACTCGATCAGCCAGGACCTGGGCGAGCAGGTCGCGACGATCAATGGAGGTGATAACTACTCACTGAGCGCGGGCGTTCTCAGCTTCATCAGTGCCGCTGGCGGCATCGCCAACGTGACCTACGGCATCGTGGCCGGCAACACGACATCCCGCAACTACCTGACGTCCTCGGGCAACGCCACGTTTCTTGACGACATCACCATTGCCAACGGGGTCAAGAGCAACTGGGCGGGTTCAATCAATGGCCTGGTAGTCAATCTGAATAACGGTGATGCCACGCCGACCTCAACCAACCTGACCTACGGCCCCTTCGCCGCGGGTTCCGGTACCTCGAATTACCTGGACGGGGGCTACAACAACTGGGCGTCAGGTGATTTCGCCCTGGACAACCTGGCCGCGGGCAATACGACACTCTATCTTTACAACGTTGCCTTTGCCGTTGCCAACCTGGGCTCCGCCACGATTACGGGCTTCAACGGTGGTTTGTTCGCCAACCTGAACCTCTCGACCAGCCAATTGCAGATTGGGCCGACCGCTGTGGTCCCCGCGCCAGCCGCTGTGTGGCTGCTCGGCACGGCGCTCATCCCGCTGGCCCGTCGCGCCTACAAGAAGTCCCGCACCACCGCCTGAGCACGTTGCATTAGTCGAGACCATTGCCGGCGCCCCTCGGGGCGCCGGTTCTCATTTGGGGTTCCGGTTTAACGCGCCTGCAACGTTCTTGAAACATTCCGTCGCGAGCATAGGCCGTCGGATTCCTCCCCTTAACAGCAAGCGAAACCGTACTGGATGTTGTGTTCCCTTGACCGGTCTGTTGTCGCCACCTGCATGACCTGTGTGGTCATGTCGGGCGCTGCCGTTGGGCAGGAAGCCCCGGTGGCAGAGACCAAGCCACGCTTTGCTGTGCTGGAGTACCGGGTAGAGGGGAATACGGTTCTCGATTCTGTGGCGATCGAGCGCGCCGTCTATGGCCAGCTAGGCCCGGGCAAAACACTCGACGATGTGAACGCGGCACGGGAATCACTCGAGAAGGCCTACCGCGATGCGGGCTATCCGACGGTCTTTGTCGATATACCGGAACAGTCAGTCGATGGGGGTCTGGTGCGAATCGCTGTGACCGAGGGTCGTGTTTCGACGGTCAGGATTACTGGTTCCCGGTACTACAGCAACGGCTGGATCCGGGATCAGCTGCCGGAAGTGGCGCCGGGGACTATCCCCCGTCTTGAAGCCTTTCAGGCGCAGCTCCGGGCGCTGAATGTGCGTTCCCCCGACCGCCAGCTGACTCCGGTGCTCCGGCCCGGCGCGGACCCCGGCACCGTGGAGATCGAGCTGAAAGTGCAGGACCAGCTGCCGGTCAACGGGTCCATTGCAGTCAACAACCGGAATTCTGCCAACACGACGCCAACACGGCTGGAGACTGCCGTGCGCTACGACAATCTCTGGCAGAGGGATCATTCCTTCGGCCTGCAGTACCAGGTGGCGCCCGAAGATCCTGACGAGACCCAGGTACTCGCCGCGAGTTACGTCATTAAGCCGAAGGCTTCAGGAAAAGCGTTTGCGCTCTATGCACTCTCCAGTGACAGCAACATCGCCACGCTCGGCGGTGACATCAGTGTCATTGGGACTGGCCAGGTCTACGGGGCGAGAGCCATTCTGCCGTTATCGAGCGCGGAGGGTTTCTTCCACAGTCTGCAACTCGGAGTCGATTTCAAGGATTTTGGCGAGACTGTCGGGTTCGACGCAGAGGGCGAGGAGGACATTGTTACCCCGATCACCTATCTCAACTGGTCCCTGGGCTGGAATGCGACGGTACCCCGTGAAACGCGCACACACAGTGTTGACCTGACGGCGAACCTCGGCGTGCGCGGGCTCGCGAATGACACCCAGGAGTTCGCCGACAAGCGCTTCAAGGCGCTCCCCAACTATTTCTACCTCAAGGGCGGCTATGAGTTGGTGCAGGCCCTGCCCTGGTGGCGCACGTCACTGGCCCTGGAACTCCAGGGGCAACTGACGACCGACGCCCTGATCTCGAACGAGCAGTTGGCTGCCGGGGGCATGTACAGCGTCCGTGGGTACTACGAAGGCGAAGTACTGGGTGACTATGGTCTGCAGGCGGCTCTTGAATGGCGCACTCCGAACCTGGGTCCACGACTCTGGAAGCCCATCGGGAATCTTTACGGCTTCGGCTTCGTTGATGGCGCTCACCTGCTCCTGAACGACCCACTGCCAGGGCAGGTGGATACAGCCACGCTGCTGAGTGCCGGCGTCGGACTGCAGCTGCTGGCTGACCCGCTCACCGCCGCACTCGATCTCGCCGTGCCATTGCGGGACGGGACCACCACAAGGAAGGGCGACGAACGCCTGCTATTCTCGGTGAGCTATGGATTCTGATATGTACGACCACAAGCTGATCAGCAGAGCCCGCCACTTCGCCCTGACCCTCAGTCTCGCACTCTACTGCGGACTGGCGGGCCTCCAGGCGCAGGCGGCCGGCCTACCCGTGCCCTGCGCGGGCGGGACTTGCGCCGGCGGCCCGTCAGTGTGGATCACGCAGGGCGTTGCGACGGCCGTCACCAACCCCGCGGGAACTCAGCTGGATATCACCCAGACGACCGACAAGGCGATCCTCAACTGGTCCGAGTTCAACGTGGCGGCCGGGAACAAGGTCAATTTCAACCAGCCCGGCAAGAACTCCCTGGCTCTGAACAAGATCTTTCAGGGCGACCCCAGCAAGATCTTCGGCGCGGTCTCGGCCAACGGCCAGATCTACCTCATCAACCAGAACGGCATCCTCTTCGGCAAGGGTTCCCAGGTCAACGTCGGGGCGCTCATCGCCTCGAGTCTCGACATCGATCCTGAAGCGGTGTCCGGGGGCATACTCAATCCGAGCCTGCTCCGGCAGGGCAAGGCAGCTTTCCAGGGCGACGGGCGGGTTCATGTCCTCGATGCCAACGGGCAAGTGGTGACAGGCAGCGATGGGCAGCCCATTGCCGTGAAGGTGGTCGTCGAGGAAGGCGCGACCATCAAGACAGCCGCCACGGGCGGCGGCCGCGTGGCCCTGATTGGCCAGCAGGTCGAGAATGCCGGTCAAATTGAGTCGCCGTCGGGTCAGGTCATTCTGGCAGCGGGCCAGAAGGTCTACCTGCAGGCGAGCGACAGCCCGGATCTTCGCGGCCTGCTGGTTGAGGTGGATGCGGGGGGTAAGGCCTGGAATACGGCGACCGGCCAGATCTCCAGCACCCTGGGCAACGTGTCCATGGTCGGGCTGGCCGTCAATCAGGACGGCCGGGTGTCGGCGACGACCTCCGTACAGAGCAACGGGTCGGTGCGCCTGCTGGCGCGAGACACCGTAAACGTGGAGCTCAGCACGACCCTGCAGCCCACCCTCAAGACGGCCCGGGCCGGTGCGGTCACCTTTGGTACCGGCAGTCGCACCGAGATTGATACTGACACCGCAACCGCCGCGAAAACTGCCGTGCCCGACCAGGCGCAGCCCCGGTCGTCCGTCGAAGTGGTCGGGAGACAAATCGAGATGCGGGCCGGCAGCACCATTCGCGTGCCCGGCGGTCTGGTCAGCCTCACGGCCTTGCCGAATCCAAGCGTCACCCGTCCCACCGGAGACTCGCCGCTGCCGGTGGATCCCGAGTCGCGAATCCGCCTGGAGACGGGCAGCCGGATCGACGTGGCAGGCTCCGTGGCTGACGTAAATCTTGCCCGCAACCTCGTCGCAGTTGAGCTGCGGACGAATGAGTTGCGCGATTCACCCGTACAGCGCGACGGCGCATTGCGGGGCGAGACGGTGGTGGTGGATTCCCGGGTAGGTACGCCGCTGGCCGACGTTTCAGGAGCGGTCGCCTCTGTGAGTCAGGATGTCCGGGAGCGGACTGCTGCTGGCGGCACGGTCACCCTGATCTCCCAGGGAGACGTGGTCCTCGACCAGGGGGCAGTGATTGATGTGTCTGGTGGCGCTGTCAACTATCTCGGCGGCGTGTTGCAGTCCTCCCGGGTCGTCGCGGCGGATGGCCGCGTGGTCGATATTAGCCAGGCTGACCCCAGCCGGGTTTATCAGGGGGTCAGCAACCCGACTGTGGACGTGGTCTACCGGAAATGGGGGGTCATTGAGACGCGGGCGGTGTCCGGCATTGGACGGTTTCAGGCAGGCTATACCGAAGGCCGCGATGCGGGCACGGTTCAGTTTGCTGCCCCCAGACTGGTCGTGAACGGCGATCTCCTGGGCAACGTGAGGACGTCGGAGTTCCAGCGCACACCGGACATGCGTCCCCTGGGTGGCCGCCTCATCGTCGGTCTGCCGACGGGCTCCGCCGGCGACCTGCCGGATTACCGGGCGCCGTCCATAAATTTCACGAACACGGTCGTGCCGGTTGCCGTGACCACCGGACAGCCGTTGCCGGAGAGCTGGCAGCGACTGGAACTCCCGACGCAGTACCTGACTGAGGGCGGCTTCACTCGCACTGAACTCTTCAGCAACGGCGTGATCAGCCTGGGTCCCAATACCAACCTTGATCTCGCTGCCGGCAGCAAGTTTCGGCTGCAAGGTTCGGTGGTGGACGTCGCCAGCGACATTCGGGCACCCGGCGGTGAGGTTCGTCTGGCCGCCGTGCAGCTGAATCCCCTGGCCGTCAGTTCCGGTTCGCGCCGGCCCGGCGTGTTCGTCGCAGACAACGTGAAGATCGATGTGAGCGGGCGCTGGGTGAACGACCTGGCCCCCCTTGCCGGCAAGATGCCGATGGATCCCGTCTTCATCCAGGGTGGGCGTATCGATTTGCAGGTTACGACGCAGAGGGGTGAGCTGGCGGTAGGCAACGGCGCGCAGTTACGCGCCGATGGGGGGGGCTGGCTGAATGGTACCGGCGCGCTCCAGTCTGGCCGTGGCGGCAGCATCGGCCTCCAGGCGCTAGGCCCGTTGACGGCTCTGGCCACCGGCAGCGACCTGCAGCTGTCTGCCTACGGTCTCAGCCAGGGTGGCACCCTGACACTGGGGGCCAATCGCGTGCAGATCTCTGGCAACGGACCTGCGTTCAGCGCGGCGCAACGCGCCGACCCGACAGCGCAGGACATGCCGTTCAACATTGCCACCGGCGTGTTCCGGGAGGGTGGCTTCGCAGACTTTCGCATCGTTGCCACCGGTGGCCGGGTAGCAGGCGCAAATGGCAACGCGGTGGAGCCGCTGACCATCGCGGCGGGCGCTGCGGTCGAGCCACGGGTCGCCTTGCTGTCCCTCGATCCCGGGTTCCGCGGGATTGCCAGTGGTGCACCCATCCGGACGTTCTCCAGTACGTTCGTGCCGACTGATGACGTGCGGCCCGCCGCCAGTGTTGCTTTCTCCGTGATACCCCACGCGCTGGTCTCGCCAGAAGCCGCAGGTGATCTGCTGTTGGCCGCAGGCAGCACGGTGCGTGTGGATCCGAAGGGTCGGGTAGAGTTTTCGGCACCGACCCGTGTGCGCCTGGACGGATCCGTAACCGCCCCCGGCGGCGAGATTACGGCGCGGCTGGTGAGCCCTCCGGGTGCCCTCGAGCAGGGCTTCGATGCCAGCGTCGGCATCTTCGTCGGCAGTTCTGGTCGCCTCGACGCGCGGGGCACCACCATCCTCACCCCGAACGACGAAGGCTTCCGCCGGGGTCAGGTGCTGGGTGGCGGGACCATCACGCTGACAGCGCGGCGCGGCCGCGTTGAGCTGGCGCCTGGTTCCGAGCTCGACGTTTCCGGATCCGCAGCGGAGCTCGATTTACCGTCCGGCAACGCCGGGGCCGGCAGGCCCGTCATTCAACCCACGGTGGTCGCAAGCCGCGGCGGCACGATAGATTTGCTGGCGCCTGAGGGTCTGCGGCTCGATGGCGTACTCCGTGGGGCGGGAGGGAGTTCCGCAGCGGAGGGTGGTCGGCTGGCCGTCGGAGTCAGTCGGCTGCGAGGCTTCAATGTCGGCTCGGAACTCCTGCCAACGTTTCCTACCGGGCCGCGGCAGATTCAGGTCACGAACGCTCCGACAGGTGAAGTCGGGAATGGCGTTGCCGAGTTTGACGCTTCGCGGGTCGCTGCAGGGGGCTTCGACAGTCTGACTCTCCAGGCAGACGACGAAATACTGTTTGCCACCGACATAGATCTGATGGTGCGCAATCGTCTCGCCCTGCAAGCCCCGAATCTGCGCGCCGCCGATGGGGTGAGCGACGTCCGGCTGGCCGCAAACGCACTGGCCCTCGGTCCAACCCTCGCGTCTTCGGCTACCCCTGCAGCTGCGCTGGCGGGGCCAACCCGACTGCGGGCAGAGGCAGGACTCATTGACCTCTCTGGGCGGCTGGCGCTGCAGGGCTTTGGTGCTACTACACTCGCGGCGCGGTCCGATATCCGCGCGACCGGGCTGCCGGTGTCCGCCGGAACCAGTCTGCCCGGGTCGTTCAGTGCCGCCGGACGGCTGGAACTGCGGGCAGCCCAGGTCTATCCGACGACGTTCAGTGACTACCAGGTGAGCGTGAGTGGTGTTGGCTCGACACCCGGCGTGCTGCAGATCTCGGGCAACGGCACGCCAGCAACGCCGGTGCTGTCCGCAGCAGGCAAGCTGCGCTTCGCTGCCGATGAAATCCTGCAGTCTGGGACCGTGCGCGCCCCACTCGGCGAGATCGAATTCAACGCCCGGGATCGCCTCACCCTCGCGGCTGGCAGTCTCACGTCCACTTCCGGGGCAGGACAGCTGCTGCCGTTTGGTCGCGTGACGGGTGGCACCAGCTGGACTTACGAATCTGTCCGGGGCATCACGCCGGACATTCAGGCTCCGCCTGAGAAGCGCATTCGCCTGGATGGCCAGGCAGTCACGGTGGCTGAGGGCGCGCTGGTGGATCTCTCCGGCGGTGGTGACCTGTATGCCTACGAGTTCCTGCCCGGCCCTGGTGGCTCCATCGACGCTCTCGCACCGGGTGTCAATCCCAATCTGTACGCCGTGCTCCCGAGCGGCAGTTTGTTTGCGCCCTACGATACCCAGGAGTACCAGGGCTCTGATCTCCGGCCCGGGGACAGTGTGCGCCTGGCGGGTGTACCGGGTCTGCTGGCCGCTGGCGAGTACGCACTGCTGCCCGCCCGCTATGCATTACTGCCGGGTGCGGTGCTCGTTGAGGTCGTGCCTGGCGTGCAGGATCTGGCGCTGAATCAGCGCGCAGGCCTGCCGGATGGCACGCCTGTCGTGGCTGGAGTGCGCACAATTGCGGGTACCGGGATTGCTGATAGCCGGACCACGGGCTTCGCTATCCGCCCCGGCAGCTACGCCCGACAACTGGCCGAGTACCGGGATAGCTTCGGTAACACGTTCTTCACCCGGAAGGCGGCGAGCCTTGATCAACCCCCGCCTCCCGTAGCCCGGGACGCCGGCGCCCTGCAGCTTCGGGTCGGCGACGTTCTCGATCTCGGAGGCACACTGCGCCTCGAGGCCGATGCAGGTGATCCGGCAAAGACCGATGATGACGGCAGGGGTGGCCGGCTTGATCTGAGCGCCGAACGCCTGCGCATTGTTGCGGCAGTGAGCGGCATCGCGGACGACTTTGTGGAAGTGGCCGCCAGCGTCCTGAATCGCATCGGTGCGGACAGCGTGCTGCTCGGTGGTGTCCGCACGGTTCTGGCGGATCGGACAGAGATATCGCCCACTGCCAGCACCGTGGAGATCGAGTCAGGCCTGGAGTTGGCCGGCAGCGAGTATCTGCTGCTGGCGAAGGACCTTGTCACTGTAGGCGCCAACGCGGAGGTGCGCAGCACAGGCGCCGCGGTAAGCCCTGCGGGCGGTCGTCTGGTTCTCACGGGTGATTCCGGCAGCGCGCTCGTCCGGGTGTCTCGCAATGGCCCCGTGCAGCTCCAGCGCGCCGCGGGCGCCGCGGCCACTGGCAACCTGCAGATTGGGTCCGGCGCCGTACTGGCCGCAAACGGTTCTGTGACGGCAGACGCGAGTGGCACTGCGCGGTCGTTCGGTACCTTCGAGCTGGGGTCGAAAGCGGCCCTCGCACTTGGCTCCCGACGCATCGTGCTCGGGGCGGAACAAGCTGCAGTCACCGATGGCCTTGCCCTGGATGGGTCTGGGCTGGCTGCCCTCGGTAGCGCGGCAGAGCTGCAGTTACGTGCGAGTGAAGAACTCACGCTTGCCGGACCAGTGGTCCTCGGGACGGCTGCCAACAGGCCGGACCGGCTGACCCTGGACACGCCGGTGATCCGGACGTCGTCTGCAAACGCCAACATCTCTGCAGGTGAGCTGACGCTGCAGAGCTCCGGCTCCGTGCTGGCGAGCTCGCCAACTAACGGCTCCGGCAGTCTCGAGGTGAACGCCAACCGGGTGCGCTTCTGGGGCGGCGATATCGCGCTGGATGGTTTTGCTACCGCTGACATTAATGCCAGTCAGGGCGTCAGTGCCGACGCCGATGCACGGTTCCGTTCCGGCGCCGATCTCACACTCTCGACGCCCACTCTCAGTGGAGCAGCAGGTTCAGAACTGGGAATTCTGGCGGCAGGCCGCACTGTGCGTTTGACGACGCCGACAGGAGTGACGCCGGCGGTGGGACTCACCCCGGTCGGCGCCGCACTAACCGTCGAGGCGGGCAGTATTTTTGCCGATACCCGGTTGATCTATCCGGCGGGGCTCGTGCGGCTCGCGGCAGACGACAGCGTGGAGCTGGGGGCCAGTGGCCGCATTGACGTCTCCGGGCGGCGCTTAAGCCTCGGCGGCGCGCCTGTCGACGTTCCGGCGGGCACAGTGCAGATCGTCGCCCGCAACGGTGCAGTTAGTCTTCGGGACGGCTCCCGGGTGGATGTCTCGTCCGGGGCTGGCACGGCGACCGTGGGTGCCGGTGCGCTGCAGATCCTGGCCGGCGGCCTCGCCACGCTGGAGGGCGACCTGATTGGGTCTGGTCCGGCAGCGGAGCGCAGTGGAAGCTTTGGTCTGACCGCCGGCTCCCTGACTGACTTCACGGGTCTCAATCAGAGCCTCAACCGCGGTGGCTTCAATCGCAGTCGTAGCATTGAGACACTGACCGGTGATCTGGTCCTGGCTGCCGGTGAAACCCTGCAGGCCCAGCAGGTGACGCTTGCCGCCAGCGGCGGCAACCTGATTGTTTCGGGGCTAATCGACGCCCGGGCCGGCGACGGTGGCCGGGTGCTGCTGGCGGCGCGTGACAATCTCCGTCTCACCCCTGGCGCTGAGATCGACGCTCGCGCAACGGCCGGCGGCGTGGCTCCATCCCGCGTCACCCTCGACAGTGCGGAGGGGGAGGTCAGCCTGGAGTCCGGCAGCCGCGTCCGGCTGAATGGCTCTGGTGGTAATGTGGGCGGTGAACTCCTTGTCCGGGCCGGTGCCACGGCAGATGACCTTCGGGTTGCCAGTCTCGGTGCGACGATCGAGGGAGCAGTCCGGACGATTCTGGAGCCCGTGCTGCGCTCTGCGCCTCTTGAGACTCTCGATGCATTTGTTGTCGAGTCGCTGCGGTCGCTGCTGGACACCTTCATGGCCGTCGCGCCCGAGACCATACGCAACCGGCTGGGCGCAGGTGCGGACGTTCTCGTGCGGCCGGGCCTCGAGGTCGTCGCCGACAACGATCTCGTGCTCGTGGATGCCTGGGACCTGGCTGAATGGCGCTGGGATTCCCAGCCCGGCCATCTGGTTCTCCGGGCAGCCGGAAATCTGAGCATCCAGGGCAATCTGTCCGACGGGTTCCGGCAGTCCGGTACGGTCCTCACTCAGTTGACCGGCGATTCCTGGTCCCTGGATCTCGTGGCTGGTGCCGATCCCGGCAGCGTCCTCACCGATGGTGTCCGTGGCCGGCTGCTCGATGTCGCAGCTACCGGGTCCCTTGACGTGGGAGACGGCTTGCGGGTGCGGACGGGCACTGGCGATATCCGGCTAGCCGCGGCCAGTGACCTGGTACTTGGCGGGCCCTCGACGGCGATCTACACGGCCGGCGTGGCCGCCCGGCAGGCGATCAACGTCGGGACCTTCCGGGCCAACTGGTCCCGGGACGGCGGCGATATCAGTCTCGCTGCCGGCCGTGACATCAGCGCTACGTTGCCCACCCAGGTTCTGAGTGGCTGGAATGTGCGCAATCTCGGCTCCAGCGGCCGTGCCCAGTGGGCGACGGACTATGGTCGCTTTAATCAGGGCGTAGCCGCTCTGGCCGGTGGGGTGGTCGATGTCACTGCCGGGCGGGACATCCTGAACCTCTCTGCCACGGTGGCGACGACCAGTGGCGACGTGCCAACGGCGCCCGGAACCTTCGACACCTGGGGTGGCGGCAGCCTTGGGGTAGCCGCTGGCCGTGACCTGAGGGGCGGTACCTACTCAATCTGGCGGGGCAACGGGAGCCTGGCCGCCGGGCGTTCGGTTGGGCTGGGGACGACGGCTGATCTGGCGGATATCGGTGTCACGCTGGCGGCAGGTGCAGGAAAACTGGCCGTGACAGCCCGCAAGGACCTGGACGTGGGCGCAATCATAAATCCCACCGTCATCCCGTCCGTCAATCCATCCGCCGTCTATTTCTATACCTATCAGCCAGAAGATGCCCTGGAACTCACGTCCACTGGTGGTCGCCTGCGCATCCTGAATGACCAGGACGCCTTTGCCGCTAACGTGGGTGGCGATGTTGCCGGCCGGATCACGGCCTTCGGTGTTGCTGCGCCCACCCTGCGGGCCCGTGCCGCCAGTGGTGACTTCGAGCTGCTCCGGGAGGTGCGTCTCCTTCCGTCTGCGCGAGGGCAGGTTGAGATAATCGCCGCCGGTTCCATTCTGGCAGGCGACCGTAGCGTGCCGCTCTTGATGTCGGACGCCGATCCGGCGGGCTTGCCCACCGCAAGCCGGCCCGTTAGCGCGGGCCAGCTCCTGGCTGCGGTATCCCTGCCGTCCGACGCCGCGATTCACACCGGCGACGAACAGTCCGCGCTGCTGATCGCTGCCACCGGCGACATCGTTGGGGGCGCTTGGCAGTTTGCGAAACAGTTCCGCGCTATCGCCGGTAAAGACATCAGGGACCTGTTGTTGACGGGCCAGAACACGAGCGCGAGCCAGATCAGCCTCATTCAGGCCGGCAGGGATATCGACCTTAACGCCCGTGATAATCCCCGAAACTCAATCGGGAACCGGATCGAAGTGGGCGGGCCCGGCCGGCTGCAAGTGCTGGCGGGCCGCGATGTGAGCCTCGGCTTTTCCAGGGGTATAACCACCATCGGCAACTCGGCGAACGCGCGGTTGCCGGCCGGCGGTGCGGCACTCGACGTATGGGTGGGTCTGGGCGGTGAGCCTGACTACGCCGGCTTCAATTCACAGTATTGGGACGAACAGTACAGCGAGGAGTTTGCCCGCTACCTCGCGGGTCCTGACGGTGGTTCGGGCCTGATTGAGTACGTTGCCGGAGTAACGAACCGCACGGATCTGAATCCAGACAACGTCTGGACGGCCTATGCAGGCCTGGATACTGAGGAAAGGCAGGCCTATCTCTCAACTCTTGAGGCAGACCAGCGCATTACCTTCACCAGCTTTGTGGATCTCGTGGATTCCCTCGTGGCATACACGCAGACTGCCAGCGGCCGTACCGACCTGACGCCGACGACTGCGGTAGCGGACTACCGGTTGCTCGACACGGAACGGCAGCGACCGCTGATTCAGGAGTTCTTCTTCCGGGAACTCCGGGATTCCGGCCGGCTCGCCAACCTGCGCCAGGGAGATTTCGGTTTCGACCGCGGCAAGCTGGCCGTGGCGTCGCTATTCCCTGGCGAGGAGTCCTTCAAGGGCGACCTTAGCCTGCTCTTCAGTCGCCTGTACACGCTGGCCGGTGGCGACATCAGCCTGCTCGCGCCGGGCGGCCTGCTGAACGTTGGCCTGGCCCAGCCGCCCAGTAACCTGGCGTCGACCAAGCAACCTTCCGACCTCGGTATCGTGGCCCAGGGATCCGGGCGAGTTCAGGTCTTTGCTGACGGGGATGTGCTCGTCAATCAGTCCCGCATCTTCACTCTGGCTGGTGGCGACATCCTGGTCTGGTCGAGCAATGGCGACATCGATGCCGGGCGCGGTTCCAAGTCTTCAATCTCGGCGCCACCGCCAGTCATTCGTGTGGACGCTAATGGCCAGGTTCAGGTCGAATTCGCCGACGCCATAGCGGGAAGTGGCATCCGCGGCATTCTCACCAGCGAGGATCTGGAACCGGGCGACGTGGACCTGATCGCCCCGACGGGCGTGGTGAATGCGGGCGACGCAGGCATTGGGTCTGCCGGTAACCTGAACATCGCTGCCCCCCAGGTCGTGGGTCTGGACAACATCCAGGTCCTCGGTAGTGCCACCGGCGTGCCGACCGATTCGGGAGCAGCTGCAGGCCTGACCGGGGTTTCGAGCCTCGGTACTAACGTCGCGAGCGCCACGGAGGAGGCAGCGGTGGCCAGTGCGGATGGCCAGGCTACCCTGGCCGATGAGGCGCTCGGTTGGCTCGAGGTCTTCATCGATGGCTTTGGCGACGACGAGGACGAGGAACGGCGCCGACGCCGCACTCCCTAGTTCCCGAACCCGTGCCGAAAACGTGCCGTCACAGGTTCGTAACGTTCCTGTCACGCGGTTTTCCTAAAGTGACGTTGGAATTGCACTCTCCCTAAGCGCCTGCTCCCGGAGCACCCCAGTGACCCGCCGAATCGCCATTGCCGTCCTTTGTTTTCTGCTGTTACCGCACGCGGCCTACGCCTGGTGGGACGATAACTGGGCGTTTCGCAAGCCCCTGACTCTGGACGCCACCGGCGCGGGCGCTGCCACGAGCACGAGCATCGAGAACGCCGCCGTACTGGTCAGGCTGCATGTGGGTAACTTCGGGTACTTCACCGACACCAAGCCGGACGGGGCCGATATCCGCTTCATCGCCGGCGACGACAAGACGCCTCTCGCGTTCCATGTCGAGTCCTTCGACCCGGTGGCCGGCATGGCTTTCATCTGGGTCAAGGTGCCCGCTATTGCACCGGGGACCAGCGACACCATTTACATGTACTACGGCAATCCGGACGCCCCCGCTGCGTCGGACTCCGGAGCCAGTTACGACGTCAATCAGGTTCTCGCGTATCACTTTGCCGCCGTGCCCCCCCAGGACGCCACGAGTTACGGCAATCAGCCCGCGGAATCCACCGCCGTGGCGAATCCGGGTTCTGTGATTGGCGCCGGCGTGCGCTTCAGTGGCGCAGAGAGCATCAAGGTGGCCGGTTCATCGACGGTACGACTGCTACCCGACCGGGGCCTCACGATCTCCGCCTGGGTAAACATTCCCGATTCCCCCCAGACCGACGAGGTCCTGGTTGAACTCTCTGATCCCGCCGGGCCGTCCGTGCTCGTGGGCATCGCCGCTCTGGCCCCTTACGTGCGGGTGAATGACGGTGTTGCCACCGTCGAGACCGAGCGGGCGGCGTCCCTGTTGCCCGGCAGCTGGGGCCTGGTCACGGCTGTAGTCAGCGCCAAGCGGGTAACGCTTTACCTGGACGGCCGGGAGGTCTCCGGCATCGACACCCAGTTTGCCGAGACCGGTGGCGTGCTGACCATCGGCGCCAGCGCGGCAGGCGACAGTTTTCTCAATGCCCAGGTTGATGAACTGACGATCGCGAATACGGCCCGCTCGGCGGACTGGATCAAGGCCCAGTTCGCCAATCAGGGTCAGGACGACAAGCTGGTTCGCTACGGCGAAGATACCGCCAAAGAGTCGGGCGGAGAGCCGTCCTACCTCCTGACGACCCTGCAGCAAGTGACCCTCGACGGCTGGATCGTGATCGCCATCCTGGGCGTCATGTTCATCGTCAGCTGGATCGTCATGATCACGAAGGTTCTGACCATCCGGCGGGTGCGCAAGGACAATCGCGCCTTCCTGGCTGATTTCCAGAAGACCAGTACCCGTAATCTGGCCAGTCTTGACGCGGAGGAGGATGCGACAGCGGAGGAGCACAACGTGCTTCAGGCGCTCTCCGGTTCCCATGACCATTACCAGAGCTCAACGGCCTACCGCCTGTACCACGCCGGTATTCAGCAGGTGCAGTTGCGCTTCGCCAGCACAGCCGGCGCTGCCCGGGTCGAAACGCTGAGCCCTCAGGCTCTGGATGCCATCCGGGCCACGATCGATGCCACCAACGTTCGTGAAACCCAGAAGCTCAACAGCCAGATGGTCCTCCTGACACTGGCGATCGCGGGCGGGCCATTCCTCGGGCTGCTGGGCACGGTGGTTGGCGTGATGATCACCTTCGCCGTGATCGCGGCCACCGGCGAGGTGAACGTCAGCTCCATTGCGCCGGGTATTGCCGCTGCGCTGGTGGCCACAGTGGCGGGTCTCGCCGTCGCCATTCCCGCACTGTTTGGCTACAACTGGCTGGCGGCCCAGATCAAGGAGGTCGTGGCCGATAACCGCGTTTTCGTTGATGAGTTCGTCACCAAGGTGGCTGAGCGCTATAGCTAAGGGATTGTCGATGTCTGATATTCAGGAAGATGGCGAACTGTACGACGAAGTCAATGTCGTACCGATGCTCGACCTTGCCTACGTACTCCTGGTGATTTTCATCATCCTGTGCACGGCTACAGTCCAGGGCATCAAGGTTGACCTGCCCAAGGCGAGTGCGGCACCGAGCCTTGCCGAACCCAAGACCAAGGCGGTCTCCATTACCGGCGACGGAACGATTTACCTCGATGCCTACCCGGTCAGCCTCTCTGAGCTTGAAGCGCTCTTGCGCCAGTACCGGGCTGCAGACCCGGACCTGCCAGTCATCGTGAAGGCCGATTCCACCATCCCCTACCAGCGGGTGGTGGATGTGCTCGACCTGCTGGGGCGGCTCGAGATCACCCAGCTGGGTCTCGTGACCCAGCGAGTCGTCAAGTAGCGGCGCATGGCGGCTGGCGGGAGCAAAAAGGGCAGTGGGCTGCGCGGCTACCTGCCCATTGTGGCCATCTCCCTGGGGGTCGTCTCGGTTGTTGGCGTGCTGATCTGGCTGGTCGTGAGCAGCCTGGGCGATGCCGCCACGACCACGAAGAAGCCCGTCCAGCAGGTGCAGATCATCAGGCCGCCCCCGCCTCCGGAGACGCCCCCACCTCCACCTCCCGAAGTGGAAGAAGTGGAGGTCCCTGAGCCGGAGGCGCCGGAGCCCGACGTGGCGGATGCCGACCAGCCGCCCCCGGGCGACCAGCTCGGTCTGGACGCCGATGGCGTCGCGGGTGGTGATGGCTTCGGGTTGCTCGGTCGTAAGGGTGGCAGGGATCTGCTGGGAGCGGGCAGCGGCGATCAATACAAGTGGTACGGCCAGATACTGAAGAACGACCTCATCGACAAACTGGCCGAGATACGCGACATCCGCCGCGACAGGTACTCGATTGAGGTCAGTCTCTGGCTGGCGCCTGATGGCCGTATTCAGCGCTTCAGTGTGGTGAAGGCAACGGGCGACAAGAGTCTCGACCAGGCCCTGGTCGCCGCTCTCGAGTCTCTCGGCAAGGTCTCCGAAGTGCCGCCGGCAGGCATGCCCCAGCCTGTTCGACTGCGAATTGTCAGCCGCATCTGAGCGGCCCGTTTATCTACCTGCGGAAATCTGGATTCGACATGACACCAAGAAAGTTGCTCCTCGCGTGCTCGGCCGTCCTGCTCACGGCATTCAGCCTGAATGCGGTGGCCCAGGAGGCTGCGGCGTCCGACATGGCCGTCCTGCGCAACACGGTCGTCAATCTGCTGGAGGCCATGGTCAAGCAGGGGCTGATCTCGAAGGAATCGGCGGAGAAACTGGTTGCCGACGCCCAGTCCAGGGCGAACGCAGAGGCAGTCGCCAGTGCGGCTGCAGGCGCTGCGGCTCCCGGTGATGTGCGCGTCACCTATGTGCCTCAGGTCGTGCAGGACCAGATCACGGCCCAGGTCAAACAGGATATGCAGGCGAGTGTGGTCGCCGACGTGAAAAAAGCCGCAGCGGATGAGGGCTGGGGCGTTCCGGGAGCGCTTCCTTCCTGGGTCCGGAATGCGACCTGGTCTGGCGAGGTCCGGGTGCGGGCAGAGAACATCAATTACGGGAGTGCCAATGAACCCTTCACCTATGCCAATTTCCAGGCGATCAATGAGGCCGGAGGTATTGCTGAGGCGGGACCAGATGCGGTCCTGAACACGACTGAGGACGAGACGCGGTTCCTGCTGAGGTTGTCCTTTGGCGGGAAGTTTGATCTGAGTGAGCACACCGTGGCGGCGTTGAAACTGTCGACCGGGAATGAGCCCAATCCGGTAACCCGCAACCAGGCCCTCGGGGACTACGGCAGGACCTCCCCGATCCTGCTGGAAGAGGCGTACTTGCGGCTTGGAACGTCGCCGGATCAGGAAAACCAGCAGGTTCTCTTCTGGGCTGGCCGAACCCCCAACATTTATCAGACGTCTGAGCTTGCCTGGGACAATGACGTGCGCTTTAACGGCTTCAGCCTCCAGTACAACTGGAACAACCCCAAACTTCCGGGGCAAGTTCGCACCGCCCGCGGCCTGTTTGCCAACGCTGGTGCTTATGCGATCCAGGAGGAGCAGTTCACCAATAACGACAAGTGGCTGCTGGCTGGTCAGCTGGGCTACGAATTCAACGTCGTGCCGGAGTTGCGCATGAGTCTAGCCGCTGGCTACTTTGACTACCGGAACATTGCGGGCGAACTGAACCCACTCGATCTGCGGGTCAACGACTACACGGCGCCCCAGTTCGTGCAGAAGGGCAACACCCTTTTCGATATCCGCAATGACAATGATCCAGCAACCGAGTTGTATGCGCTGGCAGCGGACTACAACCTGCTGGACCTGAGTGTCCTGGCCAGCTGGACTCTGCAGCCTGATTTGGTACTGGAATCTGGCGCCTACTACATTACCAATCTCGGCTATAGCGAGAGCGAAGTCTTCGAGCGCACTGGCGTGTTTGTCCCGAAAAAGGCGAATGCCTACCGGCTGGACTTTCGCGTCGGTAATCCGGACATCGCGAAACAGTGGGCGTGGCGGGCTTTCGTGGCCTACAACCACATTGAGCGTGATGCGGTCCTCGACGCCTTCAATGACTCCAATTTTCATCGTGGCGGCACCGACTCCGAGGGCTATACCATCGGAGCCGAGCTCGGCCTCTGGAACAACACGTGGACGCGGCTTCGCTACCTGTCGGCGGACGAGATCGATGGCCCGCCGCTGGGGATCGACGTTCTTCAGCTTGAACTGTACGGCAAGTTCTGAGTGCTCCCATGCGTAGTACCTCACTAATGCTGCTGATACTGTCCCTGCTGGCCACCACGGTCTCCGCCCAGGAAGCCCGGCGTCCCGGTGGCGATGCCAGTGCCCGCATGCAGCAGCAGCTTCAGCAACTGGGAAGCGAACGCACGGCGCTGCAGACCGAGAACGCGCGGCTGAAGGAGCAGGTGGCTACCCTGGAGAAGGAAGCCAAGGCTTTCAGCACCGAGAAGGACGCCCTGTCCCGGCGCGCGGGGGTGGCAGAGAGCAAAGTGAGCCGTGCAGAGTCGGGGCAGCAGTCGGTCAGTTCCCGTCTGGAGTCCACGGAGTCCCGGCTGAATGAGGTCGTGGCCAAGTACAAGGAACTCGCTGAACAGTTGCGTGTGCTTGAACTGGAGCGTAACGACCTGGCTCGTCAGGCTGCCCAGGACGGACAAAACCTGAAGGTCTGTGCCGAGCGCAACGTGAAACTGGCCGATGTGGCGAATGAGGCTCTGGACCGGTACAAGAACAAAGGTTGTTTCGGCGCACTCGCCCAGGCGGAACCTTTTACGGGCCTGAAGCGGGCCGAGGTGGAGAACGCCGTCGAGGGCTACCGCCAGCAGATCGACAGCCTGAAGGTGCCCGCCGCGGCGACGCCCGTTGCCCCGTAGGAGCGCCTTGAGGCGCGATAGCTAGTGGAGTCGCGCCTGAAGGCGCTCCTACAGGCAGTAAAATCAAAGAGCTATAGGCTGTCATTAAAGTTTAACGAGACAGTCAAGAACCTGTCAGCTACCCAGGCCATCCTGCGTTGGTCGGTTGTACCGATGGAGCGTTGCACGGATGCTGGATTACAGTCTCCCCGCCGCCTTTGCCCGACTCGATAGCCTCGAAGTTCGCTGGTGCCTGCCCGTCAACTCTGCCGGGCGCTTTCCCCTGGTACGGAACTACTTTGCGACAGTCAGCCGCCTGGGCGACGGCGTTGCCTGGTACACGCTGCTTGCGATCCTCCCGTTGCTCTACGGCAGCGGCGCGGTACTCCCGGGACTTCACATGGCACTTACCGGCCTGGTCGGGGTTGCGATCTACAAACTCCTCAAGCGCCGACTCGTGCGCGAGCGGCCCTTCTATTCCCACGAGGGCGTTCGCGCTCTGGTAAGGCCACTGGACCGTTACAGCTTTCCCTCCGGTCACACCCTGCACGCGGTGAGCTTCACCGTCATGCTGGCCCACTACTGCCCTGAATTGCTGTGGCTGGTCGTGCCCTTCGCTGTCAGCGTGGCGGCGTCACGAGTTGTCCTGGGACTGCACTATCCGACGGATGTGCTGGCCGGTGGGTTGCTGGGCTGGATCCTGGCGGCGACGAGCCTTGCCCTGGTTCCGGGCTGATACCTGGATGGTCTGATGCCCGGCTCTCAGGGATCAGACCCCGAACCGCTGCCACGCTACCGTTCCCCAGACCAGCGCGGTCAGCACGAGGCTCAGGAACACGGCGGCCGAGCCCAGGTCCTTGGCCTGTCCCGACAGTGGGTGTTTCTCGTCGCTGATGCGATCGACGGTGGCCTCCACCGCTGTGTTCAGGATCTCCACGATCATGACCAGCAGCCAGGTTGCAACGAGCAGCAGTCGCTCAAGTCCCGTCTGGCCCAGCCAGAGAGCTGCAGGTACCAGCACGAGGCCTGCGAGTACCTCCTGGCGAAAGGCTTCCTCACCCCGCCAGGCCGCTGCAAAGCCGGCCGCCGAATAGCCGGCTGCATCCCATATTCGGCGGAGACCGCGTTTACCTTGCTTGGCCATCTCTATGATTGTCTTTCAGAAAAAGTGACTGTACGGGCGCGGGGTAGGGGCGAGATCCGAAGGGCCGAAAGCATAACGAAAATTCGGCTTAGGCGGCGGATTGGCTCTTCCTGTAATAGAAAAGAAACATTCCCGTAAATGGGCTGCAATCAGTCCCCGCGACACTTAACGCTCAATAATCTGGTGCCCAGTCAACCATCGTGACCCGTATTCTTCTCGTCGACGGCAACACAGATGATCGGGAGTGGGTGCATGACCGGCTCAAGGCCGCCGGACATGAGGTCGTCTGCGCCAGCGACGCCACCACCGCGGTAGAGCGCATTGAGAAGCGTTCTTTCGACATGGTGGTCACGGAGTGGATGCTGCGGGACATGTCCGGCCTGGAGCTTGCGCACTACGTCCGGAAGCATCCCAACGGTCGGCTGACCCGCGTAGTCATGCTCAGCGGCCGGCAGGAAGCGAGCGCCGTGGCCCAGGCGCTCGATAGCGGTGTCGATGACTACCTGGCGAAGCCCGTCCGGGAGGAGGAGTTGCTGGCCCGGATCAACTCTGCCCTCCGTCGGCCGGCGGCGCCGTCGAGGGAGAATGTCCTGGAAGTGGGGCCCCTGCGTCTGGACAAGCTCGGTCACAAGGTTACGGTCGGCGTTCGCGAGGTTGGCCTGGCACCCGTCGAATTCCGGTTGATGGCCTACTTCATGGAGAACCCCGGCCGAGTCCTCGCCCGCCGGCACCTGCTGGAGCAGGTCTGGCGGCGCCGGGGGGGTATCGGCGAGCGGACGGTGGATGTCCATGTCCGCAGGCTGCGGGCAGCCCTGGAGCCCCACGCCTGTGAGAATCTCCTCCAAACGGTCCGGGGCTTCGGGTACCGCTTCGGTTAAATGCCCCACTCGGGGCTCCCAGCTGTCACAATTCCCTCGCGGACCTGCTTCCCGTAATGCTTTTGTAACAAAAGCCTGTTGCAATAAGCTGCAACAGTATTGCAACGGAACACCATGAGCGCACGCAGAATCCTGGTTGTCGAAGACGAAGCACCCATTCGGCAGATGATTGCCTTTAATCTGAGCCGCGCCGGCTTTGAGGTTGAAGAGGCCGAGGACTGCACGTCGGCCCGGCTCCGCATCGCCGACTCCCGGCCTGACCTGATGCTGGTGGACTGGATGCTGCCCGACTCCAGTGGCCTCGAACTCACCCGGACGTTGCGCCGGGAGGAAGCCAACCGCGAAATGCCCATCATCATGCTCACGGCCCGTGCCGAGGAGCGTGACAAGCTGTTAGGCCTGGACGGCGGTGCCGACGACTACATCACCAAGCCGTTCTCTGCCCGGGAATTGCTCTCCCGAATCAATGCAGTGCTGCGGCGGGCCGCGCCTTCTGCTGATGAGCCCCTGGTGGCCGGGGACCTGCAACTGGACCCAGTCAGTCATCGGGTGTTTGTGGGCGAACGGGAAATTCAGCTCGGACCCACTGAGTATCGACTGCTGAAGTTCCTGATGGAGAATGCCAACCGGGTCTACAGCCGCACCCAGTTGCTCGACTTTGTCTGGGGCCAGAATGTGTACATCGAAGAGCGCACGGTCGACGTTCATGTCCGGCGCCTCCGCAAGGTGCTCGAGGAATACAAGGTGGAGCACTACATCCAGACGGTCAGGGGCGCGGGCTACCGCTTCTCCGCGCGCTGAGTAGATGCCCAAGGTCTGGACCTGGACCCTGATTCGCTACGGCGGCGCCCTCGCGGCCGGCGCTGTCATTGGTTTTCTCTACGGGCTCCCGGTGCTGGGAGCACTTGTGGTCACCCTCGGTCTGCTGTTCTGGCAGATGTACAACCTTTATCGGCTCGAGCGCTGGCTGGCAACCGGCAAGATTGCCGATGTTCCCGACGGCGAGGGCGTGTGGCCACCGGTTTTCGCCAAGATCCAGTTCATCAAGGGCAAGGTAAAACGCCGGGGCAAGCGCTTTCGCAAGCTGGTCAAGGATCTCCGTGCCTCCACGGAGGCTTTTCCTGACGGCGGCGTGATCCTCAATGCCAGTCACGAAATCGTCAACTACAACCAGGCGGCCCGGCTGCTGCTGGGCCTGAAGAATCGCAGCGATCGCGGTCAGCGCATCGAGAACTTATTGCGCTTTCCCGATTTTGTTGACTACCTGAACAACCCGGCGGACAGGGTTTCGGTTGATATTCCGTCACCTTCCGCTCCGGAAACCTGGCTGGCCTGCCGGCTGATTCCCTACGGGCCGGAGCAGACGCTGCTGCTGATCCGGGATGTGAGCCAGCGGGTGAAGATCGAGCGGGTGCGGCGGGACTTCGTGGCCAACGCCTCCCATGAGTTGCGGTCGCCGCTCACCGTGATCATGGGCTATCTGGAGGCGCTGGGCGACGACGAGCGGATCCCGGACAGCTGGCACCAGCCGATCCGGGTGATGCAGGATCAGTCTGTCCGTATGCGACGTCTGGTGGAGGACCTGCTGCAGTTGTCCAAGCTGGAGTCCGGCCAGTCGGTCCCCAAGGACCGGGTGGTGGATATCGCCGCCATTCTGGCCACCGCCCGAAAGGAAGCCTTTGCGCTGCCGGAGCATCCGGAGGCCATCGAGATCGAGCTCAACAGCCCGGCCAACCTGCTTGGGGAGGAAACCGAGCTGCAGTCTGTAGTCTCCAATCTCGTGTCCAACGCCGTGCGTTACACCCCCGCCGACGGGGAGGTCACGATCCGCTGGACCGTGGACGCCGAAGGTGGGCACCTTGAGGTTCAGGACACAGGGATCGGGATCGCCGACGAAGACATCTCCCGGGTTACAGAGCGCTTCTACCGGGCCGATGGCGGCCGGGCCAGGCAGCGCGGTGGCACAGGCCTTGGCCTGGCGATCGTCAAGCACGCGCTCCGGCGCCACGACGCGGAACTCGAGATCCGTAGTCGGCTGGGGGAGGGCAGTACCTTCGTGTGCCACTTTCCGCGGGATCGTCTGGCCCTATCCTGATACTCTTGATCCCGCTGGATGCTGAGTCCAGCGGCCGCAGGTCAAGGAGCGACACCATGGAATCCGAAAGCTTCAGTCACCACATCTCCCGGCGCTTCAACGCCGAGCTCGAGCACCTGCGGAGCGAGGTGCTCCGGATGGGCGGGCTGGTCGAACAGCACCTGGATACGGCGGTCGAGGCGATCATCGCGGGCGACAGCGATATGGGCCTGCGGGTTTCCAACGACGACCACAAGATCAACCGGCTCGAAGTGGACATCGACGAGGAGTGCCGGAAGCTGCTGGCCACCCGGATGCCGGCGGCGGCTGACCTTCGACTGATCGTCATGGTCATCAAGACCATCACCGATCTCGAACGGGTGGGGGATGAGGCGGCCAAGATCGGCTACCTTGCTTCCCACCTGGCGACGGACCGGGAGCGGTACGCGGCCTATAGTGAACTCAAAGCCTTGGGCGAGCACGTCCAGGAGATGCTGCACGACGCCCTCGATGCCTTTTCCCGCATGGATGTCGACGACGCGCTGGCGGTCATCGAGGAAGACAAGCTGGTGGATGAGGAGTACGACCAGATCACCCGCCAGTGCATCTCTCTGATGATGGAGGACCCCCGCACGATCCGGCGCTTCATGGACGTCACCTGGGTGGCCCGGGCGCTGGAGCGGATTGGGGATCATGCCAAGAACATTGCGGAATACGTCGTCTTCCTCGTGCATGGCCGGGATATCCGCCACACCGAGCGGGAAACAGTGCTCCAGGAGCTGGAGGCTGCCAAGAGCGACCGGCTGGCGTCCAGCTGACGCCCGCGCTGAAATAATTCCTTAACAGTCCGGTCATAAGATGGGCCCCGCCAGAGCCCTAAGGTTTAACTCCCCCGGAGGTCCACGTGAAGCATTTTCGTCCCGTTTTCAGCCTGCTGACAGCCGCCATTGCCTTGACCGTAAGCGCCGGTCCGGTTTCTGCCCAGGCGGCCCGCGACTACATCAGCATCGTCGGCTCGTCCACCGTCTATCCCTTTTCCACGGTCGTGGCCGAGCAGTTCGGCAAGACCAGCCAGTTCAAGACCCCCAAGGTCGAGTCCACCGGCTCCGGTGGCGGCATCAAGCTCTTTTGTGGCGGCGTGGGTGTTCAGTACCCCGATATCGTCAACAGTTCCCGGGCTATCAAGCCGACGGAACTGGCCATGTGTGCGACCAATGGCGTGAAGGATGTCGTGGAGGTCAAGATCGGCTACGACGGTATCGTGATGGCCGAGTCGAAGGCGTCGCCCGGCCTGCCGCTGACGCTGCGGGATGTCTATCTCGCGCTGGCGAAGCAGGTGCCAAACCCGAATGGCACGGAGACGCTGGTGGCCAATCCCTACAAGTCATGGAAGGACGTCAACCCGAAGCTGCCTGCGGAGAAGATCGAGGTCCTGGGACCCCCGCCGACTTCCGGCACGCGGGACGCTTTCGTCGAGCTGGCCATGGACGGGGGCTGCAAGACCTTCCCCTGGATCAAGGCGATCAAGGACAAGGATGAGAACCGGTTCAAGCAGATCTGCTACACGATCCGCGAGGACGGCTTCTTCATCGAGGCGGGCGAGAACGACAACCTCATCGTCCAGAAGCTCAAGTCGAACAAGGATGCCGTCGGCATCTTTGGTTACAGCTTCCTCGAGCAGAACGAGGATACGGTGAAGGGCTCCCTGATTAATGGCGTCTCTCCCACCTTTGAGAACATTGCCAGCGGCAAGTACCCCGTGTCCCGGCCTCTGTACTTCTATGTCAAGAAGGCCCACGTCGGGTCGATCCCGGGCATCAAGCAATTCGTTGCTGAGTTCACCAGCCAGAAGGCCATGGGTGAAGAGGGTTATCTGGCGGATCGCGGTCTCGTGCCGTTGCCTGCTGCCGAGTATCAGGCGGTGGTGAAGAAGGTGACGGCGATGGAAGCCATGCCTCCCGCCAAGTAACGCCGGGTAACCGGCCACGGAGCCGGAGGATTGACCATAAGTCAGCGGCGGCCAGCAGGTGCTGGCCGCCGCTTTTCTGCTGAAGGAATCAGAGTGACGCTCCGCCCATGCGCCTGACTACGCTGGTCCTGATACTGACAGCGATGGCACTGGCCGCCTTTTACTTGGGGCGTAGCCGTGCGGTGGCTATCGGTGGCGGGCCCGGCAAGGCGCGGCTCCTGCATTCTCTCCCCAAGTACTACGGTTACTACACGGCGATGTGGTGCGTGCTGCCGGGGCTGGTTCTCCTGCTCGCCTGGACGGCATTGAGCGATACCGTGATTACGAGTCGCGTCATTGAGGCCCTGCCAGACAGTCTGCGCAATCAGCCGGAAGCTCAGTTGGGCCTGACCCTGAACGATATCCGCAACCTGGCGGCCGGCCAGATGGTGGATGAGGCCCGGCGGCCGGAGTTTGCCGTGGCGGCGGACCTCTACAACAACCTGCGCGCTGCATCCCAGAGGCTGCTCTCGGGGCTCATCATTGCCGTATCGTTTCTGGGGTTTGCGCTGGCCTGGTGGCGCCTGCAGCCAAAGTTCCGGGCCCGCAATCACGTGGAGCTGGCCATCAAGGCGGCGCTGATTGCCGCGTCCCTCATCGCGATCCTGACGACGCTGGGCATCCTGCTGTCAGTGACCTTTGAGGCGATTCGATTTTTCCGGCAGGTACCCTTCGACGACTTCCTGTTTGGGTTGACCTGGAGCCCGCAGATGGCGATCCGGGCCGATCAGGTCGGCTCTTCGGGAGCTTTCGGGGCCGTTCCGTTGTTTGTGGGTACGCTCCTGATCTCAGGGATAGCGCTCATCGTGGCGGTGCCGATCGGCCTGATGATCGCGATCTATCTCTCCGAGTACGCCCGGCCGGCCCTGCGCAGGATCGTCAAGCCGGTGCTTGAGGTCCTCGCCGGCATTCCCACAGTCGTGTATGGCTACTTTGCTGCCCTGACGGTGGCGCCTGTCATTCGCCAGTGGGGCGACAGTCTGGGCCTGGATGTTGCCTCCGAGAGCGCACTCGGGGCGGGGCTGGTCATGGGCATCATGATCATCCCCTTTGTGTCGTCGCTCTCGGATGACGTCATCAACGCGGTACCCCAGGCCATGCGGGACGGGTCCTACGCGCTGGGGGCCACCAAGTCCGAGACCATCAAGCGGGTCATCCTGCGGGCCGCACTGCCGGGCATCGTGGGCGGCGTGCTGCTCGCCGCGTCCCGGGCGATCGGCGAGACCATGATCGTGGTGATGGCCGCTGGCCTGTCGGCCAACCTGACGGCGAATCCTCTGGAGTCCGTCACCACCGTAACGGTCCAGATCGTGACCCTGCTGGTCGGTGACCAGGAGTTCGACAGCCCCAAAACCCTGGCCGCATTCGCTCTGGGTCTGGTGCTCTTCGTCGTCACCCTGATCCTGAACATCATCGCCCTGCAGGTGGTGCGCCGCTACCGGGAGCAGTACGACTGATGGCCATGCTTACTCCTGCCGAAACCCGCCGTCGCGTGGATGCCAGCCTGCGTCGCCGCTATCGCAGCGAGTGGCTGTTTCGACTCTATGGCCTTGTTTCCGTGCTCCTGGGCGTTGGGTTCCTCCTGGTCCTGTTCGCAACGATTATCGGCAACGGCTACGGGGCATTTCGCCAGGTCTTTATCCAGCTCGAGGTTCAGTTTGACCCGGCAGTCCTGGATCCGGAAGGCACCCGACAGCAGGACACCCTTGCGTCGGCGGACTACTCGCAGCTGGTAAAGACCTCATTGCGCACGCTGTTTCCGGACGCGGAAGACCGGACCTCCCGTCGTGAGCTGAACGCGCTGGTCAGCTCCGGAGGCGCGTTCACGCTGCAGAAGATGCTCCTGGCGGACCCCACGTTGCTCGGGCAGACCAGAAATGTCTGGTTACCTGCCGATGACGAGGTGAACGTTTTTGTGAAGGGCAGGGCACCTGCAGTTAGCGCCGGGAGCGGGGACGAAGGCCAGAGGCTGAGCGACCGGCAGATCGCCTGGATCCAGACCCTGGAGTTATCCGGCAAGCTTGAGCAGCGCTTCAACACGATATTCTTCACGGCGGGTGATTCCCGTGAGCCGGAACTCGCCGGTATCTGGGGGGCGACCAAGGGGTCGTTCTTCATGTTGTTCGTCACGCTGTTCCTCGCGTTTCCGCTGGGCGTTGCTGCCGCGATCTACCTTGAGGAATTCGCGCCCCGCAACTGGCTCGTCGATGTCATCGAGGTGAACATCAATAACCTGGCTGCCGTCCCCTCTATTGTTTTTGGCCTGCTGGGTCTCGCCGTCTTTATCAACTTCTTCGGGATGCCTCGTTCTGCCCCATTGGTGGGTGGCCTTGTGCTGACGCTCATGACCCTCCCCGTGATCATCATTGCCTCCCGGGCGGCCATCAAGTCGGTCCCACCGTCCGTGCGCGAGGCTGCGCTGGGGGTCGGGGCATCACCAATGCAGATGGTTTTTCACCACGTCCTGCCGCTCGCCCTGCCGGGCATGATGACCGGCGCCATCATTGGCATGGCCCGGGCGCTGGGCGAGTCCGCGCCGCTGCTGATGATTGGCATGGTGGCCTTTGTCGTCGAGCCGCCAGGCGGTCCCATGAGCCCGTCCACAGCGCTGCCCGTGCAGATCTACCTCTGGGCTGACAGTCCGGAGCGGGCCTTTGTTGAGCGGACGTCAGCGGCCATCATGGTGCTGCTGGCGTTCTTGTTGGTTATGAACGCGGCTGCCGTCTGGTTACGGAGTCGTTTCGAGCGCCGCTGGTAGCGGTTAGCCGGGGAGATTGACGATAATGCTACTGATGGACAAGGAACCAGGATTCGTCCCCATGCGCGAGCGCGGTGAGCCCAAAGACGGAGCTGGTAAAACGGCGGGGAAGGCCCCGGCTATCGCGGATGCCGCGGAGACCGATCGGATTTCCCCGGAGACCGTTGGTGATATCACTTCAAAGAATGCAGTGATCAAGGTTCGGGGCGGGAATGTGCACTACGGTGACACGCACGCCCTGCGCAACATCAGTCTGGATGTCGGCCGTAACGAAGTGGTGGCGCTGATCGGGCCGTCGGGTTGCGGCAAGTCCACGTTTATCCGCTGCCTCAACCGGATGAACGACACCATCGAGTCTGCCCGGGTGACCGGCGATTTCCGGCTGGACGGAACCGATATCTATGCGCGGGATACCGACGTCGTGCTGCTGAGGGCCCGCGTGGGCATGGTCTTTCAGAAGCCCAATCCGTTCCCCAAGTCTATTTACGAGAATGTGGCCTACGGCCCGCGCATTCACGGCCTGGCGAGCAACCGTGCGGAGCTGGATGACATCGTCTACGGCAGTCTCGAGCGGGCGGGGCTGGTCAACGAGGTGAAGGACCGGCTGGATGAGCCGGGAACCGGACTGTCGGGCGGTCAGCAGCAGCGTCTGTGCATTGCCCGGACGATTGCCGTGAACCCCGAAGTGATCCTGATGGATGAGCCCTGTTCGGCCCTGGATCCTATAGCCACGGCCCGTATCGAGGACCTGATCGATGAGCTGGCGCAGAAGTACGCCATCGCCATTGTGACCCACTCAATGCAGCAGGCGGCGCGGGTGTCGAACCGCACGGCCTACTTCCACCTGGGAAGGCTGGTGGAAGTAGGCCCGACCGACAAGATCTTTACGAATCCTTCCCACAAGCTCACCGAGGACTACGTCACGGGACGTTTCGGCTAGCGTTCGTCAGAAGAACTTGCCAACGTTCAGCGCCCAGAGAAAGGGATCCACCTCAACGGTTCCGATATCGCCGCCGTTCACTGACGCGTCAGAGTCGAGGTCGACGTAGCGCAACTCGCCGTTGAGGTACCAGCCGTTACCGATGGCATAGTCCATGCCCACCTGCGCGGCGAGGCCGAACGAGTCATCCAGTTCCAGCTTGGTCCCGGCCAGTGCACCGGTCGTGTTCTCGTTGTAGATGATCGTGTAGTTGACGCCTGCGCCGACATAGGGTTTGAACGCGCCGTACTGGAAGTGGTACTGAACGCTCACGGTGGGCGGCAGATGGTCAATGGTGGCAACCCTGCCTTCCCCGTCCAGGTCGACGTCGTGCTCGAAGGGCGTGGCGAGCTGCAGTTCCACGGCCAGCGCATCGGTAAAGAAGTAGCTGACATTGAACGTAAAGGATGTGTCGTCTTCGACCTGGAGATTGCCGGAAGGCAGGGAAAGATTGTCGGATTTCGGATCCACATCCATGAATCCGCCCCGTATCAGCCAGTCGCCGGCCTTGACGTGTTGTATCTGTTCCGCCTGCGCCGCACTGCACATCAAGGCGAGGCCGAAAGGGATTAGCGTCTTCTTCAAGGTCATCAACTCCTGTTGAGTATTCGATTGTCCCGCACCAGAATGCGGGGCCCGCGCCTATAGACGTGAACCTGATTCGGAAGTTCCTCACGAGAACGCGGAAACTTTTGCCGGATGTCACGGTCAGAGGCGAGGACACCACCTCACCACCAATGGAGAAAGTAGTGAAAACGATTGCCCTGATTTCTGCCTGCGCTCTGGCCGTGTCGATGTCCCTGTCAACAGCAGCGTTGGCGGACCGCTCTGAAGCGTTCGGCAATAACATTACCAATACCAATATCACCGAGGCAGAAATCCAGGCGGCCCAGGAAGCCTGGGGGAAAGCCCTGATCCAGATCGGCAAGGATTTTGACCAGAAGGGCATCAAGGGTGCCACGGAGACCGCAAACGCTGTCCTGGACGCTGCCTACGGTTACAACATGGGCATTGTTCTCTTCAAACCCACGTTGACCTCAGGCAAGCAGACCTTCCGCACGACCAAGGCCGGAGCGCTGGCCTATTTCGTGGGTGGGAACAAGGACTATCCGAATGATTCCGGATTCGCGAACAAGGGCTGGCAGAAATACGAGTTCAAGAATGCCGGTGTCTACATTGACGGCGATCTCGCCCTGACGATGGGCAATGTCATGTTGACGGGCAAGGACGGCAAGGTGACCACCGTCGACAAGACCTGGGGTTTTAAGAAGGACGATCAGGGCAAGCTGCGCATTGTCCTGCACCACTCTTCGCTGCCTTACACTCCCTGAGGAGGCTCCGTCTGAGCCACGGCTAACGACCCCCGGGGGCGGCAGCTTGCCTGCCGCCCCCCTCGGGTGGGGCGCAGGCTGCGTTCCTCGATGGACCCCTCTGGCAGGGGTTTTGTCATTATTCTGAAACAATCCTGAAATACGCTAGCGCCCGTTGGTTGGGACTGGCTTCCCGTTCCGGCGTGTTGAGCCATCCTGCTTAATTCTGAATGACGCTGGTGGAGGTAGTACCCATGAGACTTGCTCTTGGAGCTTTGGCGCTGGTGGCCTTGCAGGTGGGGCTTGCTGGCCCGGCTGCAGCTGCCGTCGACGAGCAAACGGTGAAGGCCCTGATTGAACGGATCGAGGCGCAGGAGGCCCGCATCGCGGAGCTGGAAAAGGCCAACGCGGCGCGCATCGCGGACCTTGAAAAGGCAGAGTCTGCCGAGGCCAAATCCGGTGCCCCGGCCGTTGTCGCTAGTGCTCCAGCGCCCACTCCTGCACTGCCGTTCAAGATCGAGACGAAGGGCGGGCTCAAGATTGAGAGTCCCGACGGCAAGAATTCCTTCAGTTTTGGCGGCCGCATTCAGGTGGACGCGGCGCAGTACAGCAACGACCGGGATACCGCAGGGAACGACGTCTTCGGCAACGGAACGGCGTTTCGTCGGGTTCGTTTCGACGTCAAGGGCAAGATTCAGGAGGACTGGGGTTACCGGGTGCAGTACGACTTTGCGGACATCGGTCCCGTCGGCCTGAAGGACGCCTACATCTCCTTCGAACGCTACGAGCCCTGGAAACTGCAAGTCGGTCAGTTCTTTCAGCCCTTCGGTCTCGAGCGTCAGACCAGTTCGAACAACATCACGTTCCTTGAGCGGGCGATGCCGACGAACTCGCTGACCCCTGATCGGTCCATCGGCATCGCCCTGGCCACTGGCGGCACCCTGGGCGGCGGGAAACTGGGCGATTTCATGCCTTTCTGGACTGCGAAGTCCGGCATCTTCGGGATGCGCGCCCAGGATGACAATCCGGTCAGTGGAAACGATGAAAGCATTGACGTGACGGGCCGGGTGACCATAGCTCCGATCTACAACGCCACTCAACTTCTACAGTTGGGTGCCTCCTTCCGGCGCCAGGAGACCAACCAGGCCAGTGCGTTCACCCGTTTCCGTGCGTTGCCTGAGGCCGCCGTTTCCCAGTTCCGGCTCGTGGATACGGGTGATCTCAGCGGTGGCACCGGACTGGTCACCGCCTTTGAACAGTTTGGCGTCGATCTTGCCACCCTCTGGGGGCCGTTCGCCGCGCAGGGTGAGTGGATGAAGACCAATGTCAGCCGTGGAGGGGGTCTCTCGAATCCCTCGTTCGACGGGGGCTACGGTCAGCTGAGCTGGCTGGTGACGGGCGAGACCCGCGGCTTCAAGCCCGCCGAGGCGATCCATGACAAGGTGAAGCCGAAGCGCAACTTCGGGGACGATGGCTGGGGAGCGTGGGAAGTTGCGGCGCGCTACTCGACGCTGGATCTTTCCAGCGAGGGCGTGGTTGGCGGTGAGGAAGACAACCTCACTCTGGGCGTCAACTGGTACCCCAATGAGAGCCTGCGGTTCATGGCCAACTACATCCGGGTTCTCGATCTTGATCGCCCGGGCAACGTCTATAACGACGTGGAGCCCAATATCATCCTGATCCGGTCCCAGGTGGTCTGGTAAGGACTGCAGCGACCGTAGCTTGAGTTGTAACGGAAGGGGCGGCATCTGCGGATGCCGCCCCTTTTTCTTGCCCGGACGCTACCGGTTTCAGCGCTGG
This sequence comes from Gammaproteobacteria bacterium, assembly GCA_031409515.1. GTDB lineage: Bacteria > Pseudomonadota > Gammaproteobacteria > Steroidobacterales > SHZI01. The sequence continues at coordinate 155,387 of JANNXJ010000029.1, forward strand.
GGTGGCCCCGCGCCCCAGCCGCCCCGGCCATAGCCTTTCGGCAGCCCCGCATCCGGCGTGAAGCCGTAGAGCTCGTCCGCAGGCAGTGCTTCCGCCAGGATCGACCGCACCTTCAGCAGCTTCTCGATATCGATGCCGGTGCGGAGGCCCATGGCGTCCAGCATGAACACCAGATCCTCCGTGACGATGTTGCCGCTCGCGCCGGGCGCGTAGGGGCAGCCGCCGAGGCCTCCCAGGGAACTGTCCAGGGTCGTGATGCCTTCCTCCAGGGCTGCGAGGGCATTCGCCAGGCCCAGCCCCCGGGTGTTGTGGAGGTGGACGCCGCTGAGTTTGTCCTCGCCAACTTCCTTGCGTACCAGACGAATGAGCCGGCGGACCTGAGCCGGGTTGGCGTAGCCCGTGGTATCTGAAAGTCCGATGTCATCGCAGCCGGCTTCCAGCAGGGCGACTGCAAGTTCCACCACTTTGGCTTCCGGCACCACGCCTTCAAGGGTGCAGCCGAAGGCTGTTGAGACGTTCCCCTCAAAGCCGGGGCGCTGGTCTGCCGGGAGGGAACGCAGGAGCTCGACGATGCGCCGGACGTCTTCCAGAACCTCCGCGTGAGTCTTCCGGAGGTTGGCCTTGCTGTGGGTCTCGCTTGCCGACAGCGGAATCGCAATCTTGTGGGCGCCCGCCGCGATGGCGTCGGCGGCTCCCCGGAAATTGGGGACCAGCGCCAGCACCGTGAGGCCCGGAATAGTGCGGGCATAGGCCACCACCTCGGCGGCATCCGCCATCTGGGGCAGGATCTTCGCCGGGACGAACGAGCACACCTCGATCTCCCGGACCCCGGCGGCGGCTTCCGCCGCAATCCACGCCTTCTTGGCTGCCGTCGGCATGCTGGACTTGATGCTCTGCAGGCCGTCTCTCGGACCTACTTCACTCACCAGAACGTCAATGTCGTGCGTGCCTGTCATGCGGTCGTCCTGTGTATCGAAGGCCCATATTCTATATGGGGGCGGGGTGGGGGATAATCCACCGCTTAACCAAAGGTAGCGCTATGACAGGTCGACAGGGTTTGCCCCTTGCGGGCGTGCGGGTCATCGAATTCACCCACATGGTGATGGGTCCCGCGGCTGGCCTCATCCTTGCGGACCTCGGTGCGGATGTCATCAAGATCGAGCCGGTAAATGGCGACAGCACGCGCCACCTGCCCGGCTCCGGGGCGGGGTACTTCCCAATGTACAACCGCAACAAGCGCAGCCTCTGCGTGGACCTCAAGGCCGATGACGGCCGCAAGCTCGTGTTGCGCCTCATCGAGGGCGCCGACGTGCTGATCGAAAACTTCAGGCCCGGGACCATGGACCGGCTCGGGTTCGGCTACGAAACACTCAAGGATCTTCATCCGCGGCTCATCTACTGCTCCGAGAAGGGCTTTCTGAGCGGTCCCTACGAGAACCGCACGGCCCTCGACGAGGTGGCCCAGATGATGGGCGGTCTCGCCTACATGACCGGTCCCCCCGGGCAGCCCTTGCGGGCCGGCACTTCGGTCATCGACGTTCAGGGTGGCATGTTCGGCGCGGTTGGCATCATCGCCGCCCTGCATCAGCGCCATGCCACGGGCCGGGGCCAGAACATCGTGGCGTCCCTCTACGAGAGCACGGTCTTTCTCGTCGGTCAGCACATGGCCCAGTTTGCCGTCACCGGCAAGGCCGCAGCACCCATGCCGGTGCGGGTGTCCGCCTGGGCCATTTATCAGGTCTTCGAAACCAGTGATGCCCAGCAGGTGTTTGTCGGCGTGGTGAGCGACAAGCAGTGGAAGGACTTCTGCGCTGCCTTTGAGCTGCACGAGCTGGCTGCCGACCGATCCCTGGATGGCAACAACGACCGGGTGGCCCACAAGGAGCGCTTGCTGCCGGTCATCAAGGCCACGTTCCGGAAATACACCAAGCAGGAACTGATGAACAAGCTGGAGAAGACCGGCTTGCCCTTTGCGCCCATCACCCGGCCGGAAGAGCTGTTCGACGACCCGCATCTGGCCGCCAGCAACGGCCTGCTCCCGCTCACCGTGAGCGATGGCCCCCGGGCCGGCGAAAAGACCCGCCTGCCGGCGTTGCCGCTGGAAATGGACGGCGCCCGCTTCGGCGTGCACCGGGATGTGCCCCGTGCCGGGGAGCACACGAGGGAGATTCTTCGGGAGGCGGGCTACGGGGACGGCGAGATGCAGGATCTGCTGACGCGAAAAATAATCGCTGCGTTGTAGGAGCGCCTTGCGGGAAATGGGGACATGCCTCATTTCTCAA
>JANNXJ010000030.1:0-8327 GCA_031409515.1 Gammaproteobacteria bacterium
CCCTGCTCGCGACCGAGGTGCTGAAGCTGCTCGTCGGCCTCGAGTCCGGTCTGCGTAACCGCTTGTGGCTGTACGATGGCCTCAGCGGCGCCACCCGCATGGTGGCTATTCGCAAGAATCCCGCCTGCCCCGTGTGTGCAGAAAAAGGTACCGGACCTTAGTTATTTAAGTTTTGTTAGTTGTTGCAGTTGCAACAACTAACAAAACTTAAATAACTAAGGTCCGGTACCTTTTGGATTCAAGGTCCGGTACCTTTTGGATTACTCGGGGTCGTAGGCGAGGTTTGATGACAGCCAGCGCTCTGCAGTAGCCAGGGACAGCCCCTTCCGCCGGGCATAGTCCTCCACTTGGTCCCGGCCGATCCGGCCAACACCAAAGTAGCGGGACTCAGGGTGGGCATAGTAGAAACCACTGACTGACGCTGCGGGCATCATCACGAAAGACTCGGTGAGTTGCACACCGATGTTCTTCTCCACGTCGAGCAGCTTCCAGAGCGTGGCCTTCTCCGTGTGGTCAGGGCAGGCCGGGTAGCCCGGCGCGGGACGGATCCCGCGGTAGGCCTCGGCGACGAGCTGCTCGCTGTTCAGCGTCTCGTCGGCCGCGTAGCCCCAGTGCACGCGGCGCACGTCAGCATGCAGATACTCGGCGCAGGCTTCAGCCAGCCGGTCGGCAAGCGCCTTGAGCAGAATGGAAGAGTAGTCGTCCAGTTCCCGCTCGAAGGCAGCAACATGCGCTTCAATACCCAGTCCGGCCGTGACCACAAAGGCGCCGACGTAGTCGCGCAGGCCGCTTTCGTGCGGTGCCACGAAGTCAGCCAGGCAGGCATTCGGCAGCTGGTCCGCCAGCGGCTTCTGCTGGCGCAGATGGTGCAGGGTGGCGACCGGGCCGGAGCGTTGCTCGTCGGCATAGATGGCGATGTCATCGTCCCCGACCCGATTGGCGGGGAAGAAACCAAAGACGGCCCTGGCGGTCAGCCACTTCTCAGCCACCACCCGGGCCAGCATCTTCTGGGCATCCGCGTACAGATCCCGGGACGCCTCACCCACGATCTCGTCATCGAGAATCGCCGGAAACGTCCCGCGAAACTCGTAGGCATTGAACAAGGGCATCCAGTCGATGTAGGGCACCAGCGTGGCGAGCGGGATATCGTCCAGCAGCCGCACTCCGGTGAAAGTGGGCACCGCCGGCAACCTGGTCCACTGCAGGGGTATCCGGTTCGCCCGGGCTGCGGCGATGCCCAGTTGAGGCGACGCCTCCGTCCGGCGGCCGTGCCGCTCGCGCCGCACGCGGGCGTCTTCCTTCACGCTGGCCACGTAGGCCGGCCGGTCTGCCGGGCTCGCCAGCTTCTGGGCCACGCCCACCGCACGGGAGGCATCCTTCACATAGACCACCGGGCCGTCGTACTCCGGATCGATCTTCACCGAGGTGTGGGCCGGCGAGGTGGTGGCGCCGCCAATCAGCAACGGCAGGGTGAAGTTCAGCCGCTTCATCTCCTTCGCCACATGGACCATCTCCTCGAGGGAGGGCGTAATGAGGCCGGACAGCCCGACCATGTCGGCATTCTCGCGCCGTGCCGTTTCCAGGACGCGCTCGCAGGGGACCATGACGCCAAGATCGATGACCTCAAAGTTGTTGCACTGGAGAACGACGCCCACGATGTTCTTGCCGATGTCGTGCACGTCACCTTTCACCGTCGCCATTACGATCTTGCCCGCCTTGCGCGGGGCACCAGACTGAGCCGCCTCGATGTAAGGCACGAGGTGAGCCACGGCTTTTTTCATGACCCGGGCCGACTTGACCACCTGGGGCAGGAACATCTTGCCGGAGCCGAACAGGTCACCGACCACGTTCATGCCATCCATGAGGGGGCCCTCGATCACGTCCAGGGGCCTCTGGGCGAGGAGACGCGCCGCCTCGGTGTCCGCGACGATGAATTCGTCGATGCCCTTCACGAGGGCGTGGGAGAGCCGCTGGCCCGGCGGCAGCTGACGCCATTCCTGGTCGGCCTGTTTCGCCACGCCGCCGCCCACATCGCGAAAACGGGCGGCGAGCTCCAGCAACCGGTCAGTGGCGTCGGGGCGCCGGTTGAGGATGACATCCTCGACCGCCACTTTGAGATCAGGCTGGATCTGCGCATAGATCGCCAGCTGCCCCGCGTTCACGATGCCCATGTCCATCCCGGCCTGGATTGCATGGAAGAGAAACACCGAGTGCATGGCCTCGCGGACCGCGTCGTTGCCCCGGAACGAGAAGGAGACATTGCTCACTCCCCCGCTCACCAGTGCGTGAGGCAGCGTTGCCTTGATCTGTCGCGTGGCTTCAATGAAGGCGACGCCGTAGTCGTTGTGCTCCTCGATCCCCGTGGCCACAGCGAAAATGTTGGGGTCGAAAATGATGTCTTCGGCCGGGAAGCCCACCTCGGTGGTCAGCAGGCCATAGCAGCGCGCACAGATGGACAGCTTGCGCTCGACGGTGTCAGCCTGGCCCTGCTCATCAAAGGCCATGACCACCACCGCAGCCCCATGCCGGCGGATCTCGCGAGCCTGGCGGAGAAATGGCTCTTCGCCCTCCTTGAGGCTGATTGAATTGACAACTGCCTTGCCCTGCACGCACTTCAGTCCGGTCTCGATGACGCTCCAGCGGGAGGAATCGATCATCACGGGGACGCGGGCTATATCCGGTTCGGTGGCTGCAATCTTGAGGAAGCGATCCATCGCCGCTACGGAGTCCAGCATTCCCTCGTCCATGTTCACGTCGATGATCTGGGCGCCGTTCTCCACCTGCTGACGGGCAACTGCCAGAGCCGCCGCGTAGTCGCCCGCGATGATCAGCTTGCGGAACTGGGCGGATCCCGCGACGTTCGCCCGCTCACCCACGTTGACGAAAAGAGAATCCGCGCCGATGTTGCAGGGCTCCAGCCCTGAGAGCCGGAGCTTCAGTTCGGGCGTTGGCAGGCGGCGTGGAGCATGCGCGGCCACCGCGGCCCGAATGGCGGTGATGTGCGCCGGGGTCGTCCCGCAGCAGCCGCCAACCATGTTGAGGAGACCAGCGGAGGCAAATTCGCCGAGCACACTCGCCATCGCTGCCGGCGTGTCGTCGTAGCCACCAAAGGCGTTGGGTAGCCCGGCGTTGGGATGCACACTGATATGCGTGCCTGCCACCCGGGACAGCTCACTCACGTGGGGGCGCAGGTCCTCGGCGCCCAGCGCGCAGTTCAGGCCGACGACAAACGGGTCGATGTGCCGCAGGGAATTCCAGAAGGCTTCCGGCGTCTGACCGGAAAGCGTGCGGCCGGAGGCATCCGTGATCGTCCCGGAGAGCATCACAGGAATGCGCACGCCGAGCGCCTCGCCCACGGTCGCGATGGCATAGAGGGCGGCCTTCGCGTTGAGTGTGTCAAAGATGGTCTCCACCATGATGAAGTCCGCACCACCCTCCAGCAGGGCCCGGACGGCATCGATGTAGGTGGCCACAAGCTCATCAAAGCTGATGTTCCGGAAACCCGGGTCGTTGACGTCGGGCGAGATCGAGGCCGTCCGGCTGGTGGGCCCAATGACTCCCGCGACAAACCGCAGCTGGCCCGAGGCAGCGCTGACTTCGTCGGCGACCGAGCGGGCGAGCCGGGCGCTGGCCAGGTTCAGTTCGTGGACGCAGGTTTCCAGGCCATAGTCCGCGAGGGACGGGGCGCTGGAGTTGAAGGTGTTGGTCTCGATGACATCGGCGCCGGCCTCGAGAAACTGCCGGTGAATCCCGCCAATCACATCCGGGCGGGTAATGCTGAGCAGGTCGTGATTGCCCTTCAGATCCCGGGGGGAAGCAGCGAAGCGCTGCCCGCGGTAGTCGCTCTCAGTCAGCCGGTGCGCCTGCACCATGGTGCCCATGGCGCCATCAAGAATGACGATCCGCTGCGCCAGGAGAGCCAGCAGAGCCGGATAGCGCGGCGTCGTGGGCAGGTTCCCCGGTGTGCTCAAGCAGCCGCTCCCGATGTCTCTGGCCCGCTGACAGGCTGGGGCCTGACGCCCAGTGCGTAGCAGATGGCAAACGTCAGCTCCGCCCGGTTCAGCGTGTAGAAATGGAACTCACTGATGCCGTGCCGGCGCAGGGTCGCGACCTGCTCGATGGCGACGCTCGCGCCCAGCATGCGCTGGGTATCCGGATCATCATCGAGCCCCTCGAAGCGCTCGTGCAGCCACACGGGGACCGATGTCCCGGCGCGCTGGGCAAAGTTGAGCATCTGGCGGAACTTCGCGATGGGCAGGATGCCGGGCACGATGGGCGCGGTGATACCCCGGGCAGCGCAACGATCACGGAAACGCAGGAAGTTCTCGGTGTCGAAGAAAAACTGGGTGATGGCCCGGTTGGCGCCCGCGTCGAGCTTGCGCTTGAGGTTGTCGAGATCGAAGGCTGCGTCGGGCGCCTCGGGATGACCCTCTGGATAGGCCGCCACGGAGATATCAAAGTTGGCCACTTCCCGCAGACCGCGCACGAGATCGACGGCGTAGGCATAGCCGCCCGGATGCGGCATGTAGTGCGGGGCTCCTGCGGGCGCGTCACCCCGCAGCGCGACGATATGGCGGACGCCTTCGTCCCGATAGCTGCTGGCAATGGCCTTGATCTCTTCCCGGTCCGAGCCCACGCAGGTCAGGTGAGGCGCACTGACGAGACCGGTTTCGCTGGCGATGCGCGAGACGATCCGGTGCGTCCGGTCCCGGGTCGAGCCATCCGCACCGTAGGTGACGGACACAAAGCGGGGCCGGAGGGGCGCGAGCTTCTGGATCGCCTGCCAGAGAGTCGTCTCCATCTCCGCCGTCCGGGGCGGAAAGAACTCGAAGGAGACTTGCACCGGCGGCTTCTGCGGTGTGGCTTGTGCTTCAGGCATTGGTGCCGGTCCTTGCAAGATCGAGCTGTGGTCGGGGAGCCAGGCGACTGGCCAGGAACAACGCCCTGTCGGGCGCCCGGCCCGGCAACCACTGGCGTCGGTTGATAACGAAGCCCAGCGCCGCCAGCTGGCCGGACAACTCGCCGTTCGTTGGCAGAATGCGGTCCAGAATCAGCAGCTGGCCCGACGGGCGCAGTACCCGCGCCGCCTCGCCGAGGATTTTCTGCGGGTCGGTGGCAGACTCAAGGGCGTCCTGCACAATTACCAGATCAAAAGTCTCAGCCCCAAAGGGCAGTGTGGTCGGCAGGGCGTTACGGATCGTCCAGCGGGGTAGTCCGGCCTGCCGGAGCCGCGCGCGAGCCACCTGCCGGCGGTGGCCCGACGGCTCGGTACCGACCGCCGTCCGGGAATCCGGCTGCAGCGCCCGAAGAAGATCGGCGGACCCACAGCCCACATGCAGAACATCGCCCAGTTCCCGGAAACCCAGCAGCCCGCGGATCAGGTCGGCATACGCCGCATCGGCTTCCGAGGCATGCATGCCCCGCGCTCTCCCCGTGCGCAGGGCGCGCCGCAGCCCTTCCCGCTCCCGCTGCCGGGAAATCTTTTCGAGGCGGACGCGGTCCCGCGCCAGGGTCTGGTCGTCGCCCCCGGCCAGAGCGGCGACCGCGGTCAGAATGCTGGCCTCTGCCGGGACGGACCAGCGGTAATAGATGGACCGCCCCTCCCGAAAGGACTCCAGCAGCAGCGCTTCAGCCAGCACCCGCAGATGCCGGGAAACCCGGGGCTGGCTCTGCTCGAGCACCGCCACCAGGTCGCCAACCGTGGTCTCTCCACCCAGCAGGGCCGCCAGCAACCGCAGGCGGCTGGGCTCGGCGGCGGCATTCAGCTGCAAGACGCATTGGTGCAAATCCATGCAGCAAATATAAAGACATCGTTATATGTCTGCAAGAAGCCAGATCACAGCCACGCAAAAGCCCGGGGCAGGCCCTAAGGGTTCCGCCAAAAGTCGCTAACTTCGGCGATCTAGCTGTTAACCGGGGGAAGATTGACGGCTTCGCGGGCGGTACCGATCCAGCTGCGAACCAGGGAGTAGGCTACCGCCAGCAGGGTAGGCCCGATAAACAGGCCAATAATCCCCCAAGCCAGCAGGCCCCCTATGACCCCCATCAGAATGAGGGCAAAGGGTAGCTTTGCACCCCGACTGATCAGGTAGGGGCGGAGGAAGTTGTCGACAGTGTTCACCAGGAACAGGCCCCAGAGGCCGAGGAAGATGGCGGAGCCCGTCTCCCCGGTGTAGTACAGCCAGATGGCCGACGGGAGCCAGATGAGCAGGGTCGGCAACTGGACGAGAGCCAGCATGAACGTGGCGAAGCCCAGCACGGCCACGCCGGGCATACCGGCGATGAAGAAACCGAGCGCGGCGATCATGGCCTGCACCGAGGCGGTGCCGACCAGCCCGATGGAAACACTGCGCACGGTGCCCACCACCAGGGGAATGATGTGGCCCTGCTCACCAATGTTCAGGCGGGCAACGAGCCGCTCGGCCAGATCGGCGGAACGGTCAGCCGTGATCAGGAAGACCGCCGAAATCAGGATCGCGAACATGAACTCCAGCAGCGCCAGGGCCAGATTGGCGCCCTGGGCCAGAGCCCACACGCCGGCAACCTCCGCGGCTGGCAGCGCCTTGGTGATCATCCCCGACATGTCGGTGACCGCATTCAGCCAGACATCGCGAATGAGCGGGCCCACCAAGGGCAGGTCGGTGGCCCAGCCCGGTGGAGCCGGAGCAACCGACACCGTCAGGTCCCGGAGCATCGTCGCCAGCTGAGGCAGCGCCTGCCCGAGCGTGGCGGTCAGCACGCCGAAGGGCAGCACCAGCACCAGAAAGAGGGCCAGACTGCACAGGCCTGCGGCCAGCACCGGGCGATTGCCAAACCTGGCGGTCAACCAGACGAAGGCGGGCCAGACCGTGATGGAGATAATCGCGGCCCAGGTCAGTGCCACCAGAAACGGCAGAATGATCTGCAGGCAAGCCACGACCAGCAGCGCCAGGGCAACGAGCCGGGCTATGCGTTCGGTGGTCCAGTTCTGGGTATCTACCATGCTCACCTAGGGTACCGCAGGAGCCGGGAGCATCGTGTCACGCTTCAGAAGGTTGATGATGGCGGCGCGCTCCTCGGGAGACTTGATTGCGCCTATCGAGATGATCATCGAGGTGCCGGGCAGGAACTGGTCGGGTCCGGCCAGGAACTTGTCCAGCGTCTCGTCGTTCCAGACGAGGCCCTTCTGACCAGCCTCCGACATGGCCTGTGAATAGGTGAAGTTCGGCACCCGGCCGGCCTGCTGGCCGAAGATGGCGTAGAGATTCGGTCCGACCAGGTGCTTACCCCCCTTCTGCATGGTGTGACAGAAGCCGCACCACTTGTAGGTCTCTGCCTTCACCTGGCTCTCGTACTCGGTTTCCGGCGTGATGGTCACCGCCATGCGGGGTGCCGCGTGGGACGTGACGCCCTCGGGAGCATCGACAGTCACGCCGATGGGCCAGGGTGTCACGCGAAAGGTCTGGTAGGGCAGGTACGCAGCGATCAGCACGATGACCAGCGAGGCCAGCACCGCAACCGCCCGGGGCCCGGTCGTCACCGCGGAGGTTGCCGGCGCCGACGCCCGCCCGGCCCGCCAGCGCGCTACCGCGAAGAACAGGGCGGTAATTGCCAGGTAGATGCTGACGGCCACGACGCCGGGGCCCGGGCCCTTGAAGGTCGAGAAGGCATAGACGCTGACCAGGACGGTGATCCAGACCTGGGCGCCGAAGCCGGCTGGAAAGGCCGCCAGCAAACCCACGCCCCGGCGGAGCAGCAGGTACACGGCCGTAATGGCGGCCATGGCGGTGAGCAGCGTCGCGCCAAACCCCAGGGCGGAGTGAAAGTACCCGCCGAACATCCACAGGGTGCGATCCTCGCCAATGAGGGCAGGCAGCGTGACGAAGGGACCCAGGCGCACGGGCAGGCCATCGGCCCACGCCGCGAGGATCCCGAGTGGCGGCATGAACGCCAGCACCACGTAAGTCATCAGCGCCAGCTGCGCCGTCCAGGCGTTGGCCGATGGCGGCAGGGCGCGATTCGCCGGTGCCGGTCGCTCCCGCCACCAGACCCAGAGGCGCCACAGCAGCGCGACGAACAGGATGAGCCCCACCAGGTAGTGCCAGCTGCGCAGTTCGTCGCGCATCAGCGAAGGCTTGACGGTGCGGGGCATGGCCACCGAAATCGCCGCCTGCACGGCATAGAGAAACGCAATCAGCCAACCCAGAATCTTCGCCATCGATAAATCCCCTTGTTCGAACGCCCTGTAGGAGCGGCGTTTTGGATAAAATGGGGCAAGGCGCATTTGGGGTTGGGGGAATTAGGGAATTGCCCAATTATTGCAAAAGGCGCTGCGACAAGTTGATTTT